>NZ_CDQL01000007.1:0-399546 GCF_000940515.1 Mannheimia massilioguelmaensis | reverse complement strand
CATTACTCACCCGTCCGCCACTCGTCACCCAGGGAGCAAGCTCCCCTGTGCTACCGTTCGACTTGCATGTGTTAAGCCTGCCGCCAGCGTTCAATCTGAGCCATGATCAAACTCTTCAATTTAAAAAAGTTTAATCGCTCAAAATACTGACTTTAATCGCTAATTAAATTAACTTTGTTCAGCACCTTAAGACTTTATTTTTTTCAAAACCAAATCTTACAAGTGCCCACACAGATTGTCTGATAAATTGTTAAAGAGCAAAAAATAAATTGGTCGGCGAGATAGGATTTGAACCTACGACCCACTGGTCCCAAACCAGTTGCGCTACCAAGCTGCGCTACTCGCCGACACTTACCTTACGGTAGAAAATTGGGGTGGCTAATGAGGCTCGAACTCACGACAACTGGAATCACAATCCAGGGCTCTACCAACTGAGCTATAGCCACCACTGTTTAAATCAGTTGCAATTACGCTGACCTGGCGCGCTCGACAAGATTTGAACTTGCGACCTTTGGCTCCGGAGGCCAACGCTCTATCCAACTGAGCTACGAGCGCTCATCGCGTCGTTGCGGGGCGTATATTAATGGGTTAAGCAATGCTTGTCTAGTCTTTTTTTTAAAATTTTTATTGTTAGAATGCAAAATATACAAATTGAGTAGTTTTTACGATTATTTTGTTTGATTTTTAATTAACTCCTCCATTTTTCTTCTCTTCTAATTCTTCCCATCTCAGAAATGCATTCTCTAACTCCATCTCTTTATCAGCTAATTCTTGTAATTTTGCTGCAGTATATTGGTGAGGTTGTTGAAAAAATTCTGGATTAGCTACTTCTTCTTGTAGTAAAGATATAGCTTCTTCTAATTCTTCTAATAATTGTGGTAGCTTTTCTAATTCAAGTTGTTCTTTATAGGATAGCTTTATTGGTTTAGGTTTATTTTGTACTTTCTCAGAAATTTTTGATTTTTCTACCGCACTCTCAGTTATCACTTTTTTCACTTTATGCTTTTCAACTTCAGCTCGAGTAGCAAACACATTGGCTTGCTGCTGTTTTGCATCAAAGTAGCCACCAATATATTGGCTTAATTGACCATTACCTTCAAAGATATAGCATTCCGTTGCCACATTATCAATAAATTGACGATCATGGCTAACAATTAATAATGTACCTTGATAATTCGCAAGAATTTCTTCTAATAACTCTAAGGTTTCTACATCAAGATCATTGGTAGGTTCGTCGAGAATCAATAAATTGTTTTGTTTTAATAGCAATTTTGCCAATAATAAACGGTTACGTTCCCCCCCAGACAATGCTTTAACTGGTGTCATTGCACGTTTAGGTGGAAATAAGAAATCCTGTAAATAGCCTAATACATGGCGTTTTACCCCATTTACTTCAATATCCTGTTTACCATCTGCAACATTATCCATTACTGTTTTTTCAAGATCGAGATCAGCTCGATATTGATCGAAGTAAGCAATCTCTAATTTAGTACCACAACGAATGCTTCCTTGGGTTGGTTGAAGTTCATTAAGCAGTAATTTAATAAAAGTCGTTTTGCCACAGCCATTTGGTCCAACTAAGGCAATTTTATCACCACGTAATATTGTGGTGTTAAAATTAGATAATAATTGCTTACCTGCAACTATATAGCTTGCATTTTCTACTTCAAAAACAATTTTGCCTGAACGGCTTGAAGTATCTAATTGCAATTTGACAGTACCTAACACATCACGACGTTGACGACGTTCTTCACGCAATGCTTTTAATGCACGGACTCGCCCCTCATTTCTTGTACGACGAGCCTTGATACCTTGGCGGATCCAAACTTCCTCTTGAGCTAGTTTTTTATCAAACAAATCATTTTGAAGCGCTTCAACACGTAAGTTTTCTTCTTTAGTTGTCAAATACAAATCATAATTACCTGGGTAAGATACTAATTTACCGCGATCTAAATCTACTATTCTAGTCGCCATTTTACGAATAAATGAACGATCGTGAGAAATGAAAACAATGCTTCCACTGAAAGTCATTAAGAATTCTTCTAACCACTCAATAGCATCAACATCTAAATGGTTAGTAGGTTCATCCAATAATAATACATCTGGATTACATACTAACGCACGTGCTAGTGCGGCTTTGCGTAACCAACCACCAGATAATTCAGATAATAAGGTATTTGGATTTAATTCTAACTTAACCAAGACTTCATTAATTTTATTTTCAAACTGCCAGCCATTCTCATGTTCTAAACGGCTTTGCACTTGAGATAATTGACTTAATAAGGCTTCGCTATAATTGGTTTCTAATTGATTAGAAATATGATGATATTCTTTTAATAGATCAGCTAGATGTTCAATGCCCTCAGCCACATAATCAAAAATATTGCCTTCTGCATGACGTGGAGGATCCTGCTCTAAACGAGAAACGATTAAATCTTTTTCATATTGTACTCGACCATCATCCATCATTACTTCACCTGCTATAATTTTTAGCAACGTGGATTTTCCAGCCCCATTTCTTCCCACTAAACAAACCCGTTCATTAGGTTCAATATGTAAGTCTGCATGATCTAATAGAGGGTGATCGCTAAAAGAAAGATAACCGTTAGTTAAACTAATTAATGCCATTTTTATCTCGAATAGGTTTATATAATAAAAAAAGTAGAAAGATTTTAGCAGTTTTAGCTATAAAAGGGAAAAAGAAAGGCGCTAATTATTAGCGCCTGATATTTGATTAGTCTTTAGGTTCAAATCTTAAGAGTCGATTTGCATTAGTTGCCACAGTGATCGATGAGCAGGCCATAGCCGCTCCACCAAACATTGGATTCAATAGAAAACCAAAGACTGGATATAGCACACCTGCTGCAACAGGAATGCAAATGATGTTATACACGAAAGCAAAGAACAGATTCTGTTTCATATTATGTAGTGTAGCTTTAGCCAATGAAAGCGCATCTGCAACAGCATGAATACTATGACGCATTAAAGTCAATTCAGCAGTTTCAATGGCAATGTCACTACCACTACCAATAGCAATGCTCACATCTGCTTGGGCTAACGCTGGTGCATCATTGATACCATCCCCAACCATTACAACTTTATGACCTTGCTTTTGCAAATCTTGAATCACTTGAGCTTTACCTTCAGGTAATACGCCCGCAATGACTTGGTCAATCCCTAACTCTTTAGCAATTGCTTGTGCAGTTTTTTCTTGATCACCAGTTAACATAATTAGGTGGTAGCCTTGTTTATGCAAACGTTTTAAGGCTCCAACAGAATCATCACGCAACGGATCTCTAATGGCAAATACTGCTGCAAGTTGGTGATTCACTGATAAGAATACTACTGTCGAACCTTTAGCACTTTCTGATTGAAAGAACGATTCTGCTAATTCAGTTTGCACATTATACTGTTGTAATAAAGTGCGGTTCCCTAACAAAATTTTTTGTGTTCCCAGATTTGCAGTTACGCCAAGGCCTTTTAAGGTACAGAAATCTGTCATTTCTTGATTTACTGTGACCTGGCTATCCTTAGCAAAATCTAAAATGGCTTTTGCTAATGGGTGATTTGCACCTTGCTCTAACATTGCAGCATATTCAATTGCTTGAGTATCATTAAACTCATTAAAACTTGCCATTACCGTAACCTTAGGTTCTCCTTTAGTTAAAGTACCAGTTTTATCAAAAACCACAGTATCTATATTCGAGGATTTTTGTAATGCATCGGCATTACGAACTAACACACCTAATTCTGCCGCTCGTCCCACGCCACCAATAATAGACATTGGTGTTGCTAGACCTAAAGCACAAGGACAAGCAATAATTAATATGGTGGTAAGTACTACTAATGAATAAGAAATTTGAGGTTCAGGCCCCCAAAAATACCAAATCAATGCAGCAATAATTGCAATGCTAATTACCACAGGCACAAAAATACCTGCAATTTTATCCGCAAGTTGACCAATTTCAGGTTTACTACTTTGTGCTTGGCGAACTAAACGAATAATATTAGCTAAAGTAGTTTTGTTACCTACTTGTTCTGCTATAAACTGCAAGGTCCCGTCTGTGACTAATGTTCCTGCACTGACTTTATCGCCCACTTGTTTTTGTACGGGTATCGGTTCACCAGTAAGCATACTCTCATCAATCCAAGCCGCCCCTTGCAATACCATACCATCCACAGAAACACGATCACCAGTTTGTAAACGGATAACCATACCTTCTTGTACATTTCTAATTGGTATCTCATGCTCGCCCTGTTGATCAATAATTCGTGTGGTTTTCGGCGTCAAATCTAACAATCGTTCTAAAGCTTGTGATGATCTTTGTTTCGCTTTGGCTTCTAGCATTTTACCCACATTGATTAACCCAATAATCATTACACTTGATTCAAAATAAAGATGTCTTGAACCCTCAGGGAAAAAATCAGGTTTCAATGAGATAAACATAGAGAACAACCAAGCTACTCCCGTTCCTAAAGCTACAAGGGTATCCATTGTGGCATTTCCTTTCAGTAAATTACGCCATGCACGCTCAAAAAAATGCCACCCCGTCCATAACATAGCTACTAATACAACTACGCCAACAACAACCCAATTCCAATGATTTTCTGTGGTTGCAACCATAGTCCCACTGAAAATCCCCCAAAAGAACAAACCAAAACCAACAATTAATGCAACAATTGCTTGCCACTTACGTTGTGTAATTTCATATTCTGCCTGTGCATTTTGCTTTTCACGTCGAAGATTTTCATCTTCTACGAGTTCCGCTCCATAGCCAGCCTCTACAATAGCTTCTATCATAGTTTTAGGGTCAACCTTACCATACACAAGTGCGGTACGTTCTGCTAAATTAACTTGAGCTTTTGCTACCTCTGGAATATGTAATAAAGCTTTTTCCACTTTACTAACACAAGCAGCACAACTTAACCCTTCTAATATTAAGGTCGTTTGCTGTGTATTCTCATCTACCTTAATATTTTTCTCAGTTTTAGCTTCAATTTTTTTTACAGGTTGAGGAATTTCAACAATTTCAGGTAGAGGATTATTTCCTGGCTAAGCTCGCTTGAAAATCGGCATCAACGACTGCTTTGATTGCAGCTTCAGGATCTGCTGAACCATAAACTTTAGCATGAGTAAGTTCTACATTTACTGCTTCTACATTTTCAACAGAATTTAATGCTTTGGTTACAGATTTAATGCAATGACCGCAATTTAAACCAGCTAAATCTAATTCAAAACTTGGTGTAGCTACTTTTGCTTGAAAACCTGCATCAACAATGGCATGAATAAATTCTTGTGGATCTTTATCGCTATTAATTTTTGCAAAATTTAAAGTCACTTCAGCCGTTTCTGGACCACTAATTGCTTCAATTGCTTTAGTAACAGATTTAATACAATGACCACATGAAAGATCACCTAATGCTAAAATAATATTTGCCATAATGAACTCCTTTATTTTTAACTAGTTTTTGACGATATAAGAATAAAGCTTGACATAAGGGGAAGGTCAAGCGTAAATTACAAAAATGATTAAAAATAATTCAATAAAAAATAAAATGAATATTAATGAAATTGCTAAACAAACTAATCTCACTGCCAAATCCATTCGTTTTTATGAAGAAAAAGGATTAATCACCTCACCACAACGTGCAGCCAATGGCTATCGTCAATATAGCCAACAACATATCAATGAATTAAATCTTATTCATCAAGCCCGTCTAGTAGGATTTTCTTTACCTGAATGTAAAGAATTAATCGAATTCTATAATAACCCTCATCGGCGTAGCGCAGATGTAAAAGAAAAAACCTTAGCTCGTATTGAGGCAATTAATGAGCAAATTGAAAAACTACAACAAATGAAAAATCAATTATTAGATCTTGCTAATCAATGCCCTGGTGATGGTTCTGAACATTGTCCAATTATTGAAGGCTTGACTTGCCCTAAATGCGTTGCTAACTAGGATATTTAATGCTTACTCAATATAATCTTGCACTTTTTAAAGTTCACTGTACTGCGGTTTTATTCGGTTTAACCGGTGTTTTAGGGGCTATCATTCAAAGCAGTTCTGAAGTATTAGTCTTTGGTCGAGTACTCATTGCATTTGTAGCCCTTAGCTTCTTCTTATTAGTGAAATCCCAAAGAATAATTAAATTATCAACTAAAGATATGCTAATACAAGCTATATTAGGCACCATGCTGATTTCTCATTGGATTACCTTTTATATTGCGATCAAAGTCGGTGGTGTTGCCGTTGGTACGTTAGGTTTTGCGAGCTTTCCAGCCTTTGTCGCATTATTTGAAGTTTTAATCCTTAAAGAAAGTATTAAACGACGTGAAATTATTTTATTAGTGGCAATCACCTTAGGATTAGCCTTAATTACACCTAAGTATGAATTTGGTAATCAAGCTACTCAAGGTTTATTGTGGGGGATTTTCTCAGGTGCTATTTATGCCGCTTTAGCTATTTTCAATCGCTATAATGCTGAAAAACTCTCAGGTACGCAAGCTAGCTGGTGGCAATATCTCGCTGGAGCACTTGTACTTATGCCATATTGCCTCACTGAATTACCAAAAGTTACAGCTATAGATTGGTTTTGGATTGGTTGTTTAGGATTATTATGTACTAGCCTTGCTTATACAATATTCGTTTCTAGTCTGAATATTATTAAGGCTCGTACCGCAGCAATGATCATTTCATTAGAACCCGTTTATGCCATCTTAATTGCATGGTTATGGCTAGATCAAGTACCGAATATAAGAATGATTATTGGTGGTTTAATCATACTCATATCAGTGGCAATTGTGAATTTTAGAAGATAATGCTTCTTATATCTTATAAAAGTGCGGTCAGAATTAAAAAAATTTTATCTTTTATAATTTAGAGGCATGTTTCCTCTTTCACATGCCTACTATCATTGTGCTAAATTAAATCAGATATTATTTCATCAATCGTTTTTATTATATCTGGATCTTCACATATATAAGGATCCAAATGACAAATTAACTGCCAGTCACCATTATCCTTACAGACCATAATTGCTTCCCCATCTTCTGAACCTAAATATTGTCTTTCAACCTTAAATCCTTGCTCTTCTAGATGTTGTTTAATTATTCTATAAGTCTTTTCTCTATGTAAAATATATTCTTTAACATCCTTATTATCGATAATATAAGCATCTACTTTTGTAGTTCCTTCCACGATGCCCGTTCCTTGCGCTGATAAAACAGGCATTTCTTTCCAAATAATCTCAATCCTTGTTTTTTCAAAAAACATAAATCGAGTAATAGGAACAATATTCCCATTAAAATTAATTTCAAAATAATCGGGTAATTTATCGGGACAGAGATATTCATATAACTCATTATCTTCTTCATCGTAGCTATAAGCGGCTATTTGAGAAATAAACTCTCTGCCTTCTGAAATACTGTTAAAAATACCTAACTCAATTTTATGATCATCTTGGCTAAGTTCTAAAACATACATATTAAATTTCCTATTATTTTTATTTACAATTGCTAATTTAATTTTTCCAAATGTAACACATCTATTTAACTCAATTCAGCTTTCAGTTGTTGACTAAGCAAAGAACGTTGTTGCTCTGTGAGCGCTTTATTCTCAGCATTCGTTAAAATAAAAAAGTCTTCTGCTTTTTCACCAACCGTGGTAATTTTCGCATTTTGTATATTCAGATTATGTTCACTAAAAATACGACTGACATCTGCAAGTAATCCTGTTTTATCTAAAGCATACAATTCCATCTCTGTATGCGTAGTTTTTATTGTATTTAAAAAGCGAACCTCAGTACTCACATAGAAATGTTGCAACCGATGATTATTTATACCCTGTAACTTTGGCAAGTCATTCGATTTTAATACTTCAATAATTGACTTTTCGAGTTTTCTTCTTCTGTCAAAATCAAGTAACGAACCATCTATTTCTGTCACAATAAAAGTATCAAATGCATAACCATCTAAACTTGTCATAATTTGCGCATCATGAATACTCAATTTTTTATTACTAATCACACAAGCTACTTTATAAAAAAGACTCCGTTGATCTTTACAGTAAATAAAAATGCCTGTACCGCCAGAAGAAAAACGATTACTCACTTTAACTACGATTTGAGAATCAACACCTAACAATAAATTTGCATGCCAAGCTAATTCTTGTGGAGTATTTCTCAAAAAATATTCTTCTGGGCAACGAGCCCATAATTCTTGAATATTTTCATTAATGCCTTGATTATGTAATATTTCCAATGCAAGTTTAGCATTATATTGAGCATGCTCTTTACTATCCCGCAAACTATCCATCCCTTGTTTAAATTGCTCTTTTGTATAATGATACAAACTAGTAAACAATGAACGTTTCCAACTATTCCATAATGCCACATTTGTAGCACAAATATCCGCTACAGTGAGACAAATTAAATAATCTAATCGCACTTGATTCTTTACATCTTCTGCAAAACGCATAATCACTTCTGGATCATGAATATCACGACGCTGAGCGGTTATGGACATTAATAAATGTTTTTTTACCAACCATTTCATGGTATCAATTTCACGTCCATTAAAACCATGCTGCACAGCAAATTGTGCAACCTCTAACGCCCCTAATTCTGCATGATCACCACCTCTTCCTTTGGCAATATCATGAAATAATGCTGCGATATAAATTAAACTGCGATCGGGTAATTTTGGAAAGGTATAAGCACAAATAGGATGAGATTCCATGCTACTATCATCAACAAAACTTTCTAGTTTTGACAATAAACGTATAGTATGTTCATCCACCGTATAAATATGGAATAAATCAAATTGCATCAGCCCTTCTATACCTTTCCAAGCTGGAATATAAGCTGTTAAAACGCCATATTTATGCATCGGGATTAAAGCTCTTTCTACCGCTTTTGGCTTGGTAAGTATTGTTAAAAACTTTTCACGTGCAGCGGGGATTTCACAAAGATAACCCGTTAATTGCCCTAATGCTAAATGTAATTGACGTAATGTATTAGAATGAATATCAATTTTAGGATGTTCAATCAAATGAGCAAAAAGATCCAAAATGCTTTCAGGTTTTTGCATAAAACAAGTTTGATTATGTAAATATAAGCTATTATTCACTATTTCAAAATGTTCATCTAATACATCACGCTGATGTGTTATCATCGGTTGTAAAAAATGCTCTTTATAATGTTTTGCTAGAATATCACTGGCTAATGAAATAGCTTGAAGGGATTGGAAAAAATCTTTCATCATGGCTTCCACGCCTTGATTACCCTCACCTTGATAACCAAGTAATTGGCTTACTTTTACTTGAAATTCAAATAACAAACGATTGTCATAACGTTTGATAATTAAATGTAATGCAAAACGCACTTTAAATAAAAATTGTTGATGTTTTTCTAGTTCTTCAAATTCTTCTGGATAAATAAAACCTGTTTGAAAAATATCTTCTAAGTTTAAAACATTGAAATGACGCAAAGCGATCCAATAAATAAGATGAAGATCTCGTAAACCGCCTGGGCTATATTTAATATCAGGTTCTAGATTATAACTAGTGTTGTTATAACGTTGATAACGCTCAATTTTCTCTTGTATCTTCGCATTATAAAAATCTTCTTTCGTCCAAAAATCAGGCGCTTGCAATAAATTATTTAACTCACAATGCAATGATTCATTACCACATAAGAAACGGCTCTCTAGTAAATTAGTCGCAATGGTTATTTCATTACGTCCTTCAACATCACACTCAGCTAATGTTCTGACACTTGCTCCTACTTCAAATCCACAATCCCATAAAAATTGAATATATTCACTTATTTTTTCAGCTAAAACCGAGGGTAATGTATGCTTGCTTAAAATCAGAAAATCAATATCTGACAAGGGAAACATCTCTTTACGTCCATACCCACCAACCGCAATTAAAGCTAAATCTTGAATTTGTTCAAAACCAAATTGCGTCCATAATTCAACCAGCAACTTATCGTAGGCTAAAGTGCGGTTAGAAATTAGAAAATTTATATCCGATTGAGCAAAATTTTCTAATTCTATTTGCTTAAGTTGTGCCTTCTGTTGTTTCACATTATCAACTGTCAACGGCATATTAAAAAATTCAGACATAGCCTTACCTAAATCATTACATTAATAGAAAGTACGTAAATATTATGGCGAAGAACCTAAATTCACTAAAGGAAAATATTTAGCCAAAAAAAGCCCCGTGTAAAACGGGGCATTAAAAAATACAGCTGATTAGCTATTAATCATAATACGAGTAATGCGACCTTCTCGCTCTTCTTCATCACGGATGGTCATCACTTCACAACCCTGTTCTGTCACCACTAACTCATGTTCATATTGCGCTGAATGGCTACGGTCTTTAGTTTTTACTGTCCAACCATCGCCCATTAAACGAACTTCTTTTTTACCTGCATTAACCATAGGTTCAATCGTAAATACCATACCTGGTTTTAAGATCACACCACCATCGTCACCAAAATAATGCAACACTTGAGGTTCCGTATGATATTCATCACCAATCCCATGTCCACAATATTCACGCACTACAGAAAAACCTTGTTTTTCAACATACTGTTGAATAGCTTTACCAATAGTGTTCAAACGAACTCCTGCTTTCACTGCACGGATACCTACATATAATGCTTCTTGTGTAACATCGCATAATAATTTACTTCTTACACTCGTTTCACCCACAATATACATTTTGGAGTTATCTCCGTAGTAACCATCTTTGATTACCGTAACATCTAAGTTTAAGATATCGCCCTTTTTTAAGATCTTATCTTCACTTGGAATGCCATGGCACACCACATCATTTAATGAAATACAGGTTGCTTTAGGAAAACCATGATAGCCAACATTTGCAGGGATACCCCCTTGAACTTGCTCAATATATTCATGACAAATACGGTCGAGCTCTCCAGTAGAAATTCCTTCTTTAATATGAGGTTCAATCATTACTAAAATATCAGATGCTAATTTACAGGCAATACGAATTTTTTCTAATTCTGCCTCTGTTCTTAATGGAATAGCCATTTTTATCTCTCTTATAAAATCGGTTAGACGTTGTCTTCTATATTAAAAATCGTTCGTATATGATAACACTTTTTATTTACATGCTCCACATTCTAAAAATTACTAATATCTGAAGATTTTTTGTTGAACGATTTAGTCGGTTATACGATAATATAAAATTATTTTTCGGAACATTTAGATTAGAAATGTGGGATATAGATTATGACAGATATAGCAGTGCCTCTAACATTTACTGATGCAGCAGCTAATAAAGTAAAAAACCTAATTTCAGAAGAAGAAAATCCAGAATTAAAATTAAGAGTATATATTACTGGTGGTGGTTGCAGTGGCTTCCAATATGGTTTTACTTTTGATGAAAAAGTTAATGATGGAGATTTAACTATCGAAAATGCAGGTGTTCAATTAGTAATTGATCCAATGAGTTTACAATACTTAATTGGTGGAACCGTGGATTATACTGAAGGATTAGAAGGTTCACGTTTCATTGTGCACAATCCTAATGCAACAACAACTTGTGGTTGTGGCTCATCATTCAGCATTTAATATGGTCATATGGATTTTAGATTTACCTATGATTTAGGTTCTGTTATTGCCAAATGTTCCATGGGACATGAAGCAGTAGCTAACTGGTTCAATACAGAAGTGCGGTGTGATTTTCAGAAAATTCATACCGCACTTATTGCTCTTAAACAAGCTAAAATAGGCTTACCACAACATCAAGAAATTCGATTAATTGGTGCCGAATATAGTGTATTTATTCACTCCGATGAAGTATTAATCAAAGCCAATAACCTTGATATTGCTGACAGTAATGAACAAGAGATGGAACAAGATTTTAATTACTATAATGAAGAAAGTATTGCTTTCTGTGGATTAGAAGACTTTGAAAGATTTCTTCTCTCTTATCTCGAATTTATGGACATGCCCTCTTCGACTTAAATATACTTCAAAAGAATCATACGATGTGTTCTAGATAAAATTTCTCAATTTAACACCGCACTTAACTCCTTTTCCATTAAGAACATAATTAAGCATAAATATTAATCAATGATTTTCCTTTTCGCACATTTAACGATTAAAAAGTATCCATTCTAAAAAAATTTTTATATGTAGATCACATTTTTACATTTCCCTTTTTGAAATTTTTATTTCATTCTCCTAGTATAGCTGCCACGATTTCACATTAAATTTCAAAATAAAATACTAAGGGGATATTATGTCATTAGACAATAATTCTAAAAAATGGAGCAAGTTCGATATTACTTGGATGTTAAACTTATTCGGTACAGCCGTTGGTGCGGGTGTATTGTTTCTGCCAATTAATGCAGGAATGGGAGGATTCTGGCCGCTTGTATTAATGGCAATATTTGTAGGTCCTATGACCTATTTAGCTCACCAAGGGCTTTCACGCTTTGTACTTTCATCATCAAAACCAGGAAGTGATATTACCGAAGTTGTAGAAGAACACTTTGGTAAAACAGCAGGAAAACTTATTACTTTATTATACTTCTTTGCTATTTTCCCAATCCTATTAATTTATGGTAATGGTATCACGAATACTATTGATTCATTTATTGTGAATCAACTTGGTTTACCTTCACCCAATCGTGTTATTCTTTCTTTCGTTTTAATTGCATCATTAATTTCTGTTATGTTAATGAATGAGAAAGTGATGTTGAAATTAACTGAGCTTTTGGTTTACCCATTAGTATTCATTCTTTTTGCTTTATCAATTTATTTGATTCCTGAATGGAATACCTCAATGCTTAGCCAACTTCCAACTACAGGAGATTTTATCAAGACATTGTGGATCACTATTCCAGTATTAGTCTTTTCCTTCAATCACTCTCCTGCTATTTCTGCATTCTCTCAATCACAACAACGAGAATATCAAGATCCTGAATTAGCAGAAAAACATGCAAGTAAAACCTTAAAAGGAGCTGCAACTATATTATTAGTATTTGTGATGTTCTTTGTTTTCAGTTGTGTACTTACCTTAACACCAGAAGAACTTGTAGCCGCTAAAGCACAAAATATTAGTATTTTATCCTTTTTAGCAAATAAATTTGATAATCCTTATATTTCTTATCTTGGTCCATTGGTTGCATTCTTAGCAATTACCAGTTCATTCTTTGGTCATTACTTAGGTGCACGTGAAGGCTTAGAAGGTTTATACATTAAATTACAAGGTGAAAATGCAAAATCTATTAATCGTAAAAAACTTAATTATGGTGCAGCAATTTTCTTCTTATTCACATTATGGGGAGTGGCTATTATCAACCCAAGTATTTTAGGTTTAATCGAATCACTTGGTGGTCCAATTATTGCGATGATCCTATTTATTATGCCAATGTATGCTATCCGTAATGTTCCAGCAATGAAACGTTATCAAGGTAAATTCAGCAACGTTTTCGTAACTATTATGGGATTAATTGCGATTTCTGCAGTTGTCTATGGACTCTTTTAAAAATTAGTCTAAAATCTCTCAACTTATAAAAATAAAAATCCCCTTTAATAAACATAGTTAAAGGGGATTATACATATGAGAATAATAATATGATTAGTGTATTTGACATGTTTAAAGTGGGCATTGGTCCATCAAGCTCGCATACTGTTGGGCCAATGAAAGCAGGTAAACAATTTATCGACGATTTAATTGCACAGGGAAATCTAGAAAAAACAACCCATATTCGTGCAGATGTGTATGGTTCACTTTCTATGACGGGACGAGGTCATAGTACTGATATTGCGATTATTATGGGGTTAGCTGGTTATCTTCCTCATAATGTGGATATTGATAATATTCCAGATTTTATCTCTCAAGTAAAACAAACAGCACATTTACCTATCGCAGAGGGAAAAGCTTTAGTTGAATTTGATTTTGATAAAGATATGGTTTTCCATAATACTTTTCTTTCTTTACATGAGAATGGTATGACATTAACTGCGTTTAATGGAGATACCGCCATTTATAACCAAACCTATTATTCAATTGGTGGTGGTTTTATTGTTGATGAAGCACATTTTGGTGAAGTTCAAGAAGAAAGTATAAGCATTCCTTATCCTTATAAAAATGCTGCAGATATTCTTCAACATTGTAATGATTCTGGCTTACCAATTTCTACAGTTATCTACAAAAATGAAATTGCATTACATAGTCAAGAAGATCTTGAACATCATTTAGCCTGGGTATGGCAAACCATGCAAGATTGTATTGCTCATGGCTTGAAAACAGAAGGTCTATTACCAGGGCCTTTAAAAGTCTCTCGCAGAGCACCAGCTTTACACCGTTTATTGCAAGCGAATAGCAATTTAAATAATGATCCAATGCAAGTAATAGATTGGATTAATATGTATGCACTGGCGGTGAATGAAGAAAATGCTGCAGGAGGACGAGTTGTTACAGCACCAACCAATGGTGCCTGTGGCATTGTTCCTGCGGTATTGTCTTATTATGAAAAATTTATTTCACCTTTAACTCCTGAAACCGTTCAACGTTATTTATTAACTTGTAGTTTTATTGGTTCGCTTTATAAAATGAATGCATCAATCTCTGGAGCGGAAGTAGGTTGTCAAGGCGAAGTTGGTGTTGCTTGTTCCATGGCAGCTGCTGGATTAACTGAAATTCTTGGTGGTACTCCAGAACAGGTCTGTATTGCGGCTGAAATTGCAATGGAACATAATTTAGGATTAACTTGTGATCCTGTCGGAGGTCAAGTACAAGTGCCTTGCATTGAGCGTAATGCAATTGCCTCAGTAAAAGCAATTAATGCGGCTCGCATGGCTGTGCGTCGTAGTACAAACCCTCGTGTAAGCCTAGATAAAGTCATCGAAACTATGTATGAAACTGGTAAGGATATGAATGCAAAATATCGTGAAACCTCACAAGGTGGCTTAGCAATTAAAATAGTATGTAGCTAATTTCCTAGCGCATAAAATTTTTCCAGAATGAACCGCACTTTGAGCGATATCCTACTCAAAGTGCGGTTACTTTTTCGTTAATTTACATATATTTTTAAGGTTCTTTACAAATTCTATGATAGAATTTCTTCTGTGATTTTATGAGAATTAGGTCAATAAATAATGTCAAAAGAACAAGATCAAGATGATTTAGCACAGCAAGATGATATTGAGCAAGAAGATGTAAAAAAAAGTAGAAAAAAACGTTTTACACTTTTTATCGCAAAAGTTGGATTTACTGCTGCTTGTCTAATTACCGCTTATGGCATTTATTTAGATGGACAAATTCGTTCTAAAATGGATGGACAAATTTGGCGTTTGCCCGCTGAAGTCTATAGCCGTATCGAAAAAATACGCTTAGAAGATCATTTCTCTTTAGAAAAAATCAAACAAACCTTATTAGAAAATGATTACCGCCAAACCACGATGGTTGCGGCACCTGGTGATTTCAAAATTGAAGACAATACCATGGTACTTATTCGTCGTGCCTTTCCCTTTCCTGAACAACCTGAAGCTCAACGAGTCTTCCGTTTACGTTTTGTGGACAATAAGCTTGATGTCATTGAGGATCTCATTAATTTAAAAGCAATTGATGAATTCAAGATTGCTCCAAGATTAATTGGGATGCTTCAGTCTGAAAATGAAGAACGTCTTGCTATCCCATTACAAAACTACCCTCGTTTACTTATTGATGCACTCCTCTTGACAGAAGATAGAAATTTTTATGAACACGAAGGAATTAGCCCACTTGGAATAGCTCGTGCCATGATCACAAATATTCGTGCAGGTCATACTGTACAAGGGGGAAGTACATTAACTCAGCAACTAGTGAAAAATTTATTTCTTAGTAACAAGCGTTCTATTTCTCGTAAAATCAATGAAGCACTAATGGCTGTGCTATTGGATCTTCGCTATGATAAAAATACCATTTTAGAAACCTATTTAAATGAAATCTATTTAGGTCAAAATGGTGATACACAAATTCATGGTTTTGAATTAGCCAGTCATTTCTATTTCGGGCTACCAATAAGGGAAGCAAGCCTTGATCAAATTGCATTATTAGTCGGCATGGTAAAAGGTCCTTCTCTTTATAATCCATGGCGTAATCCCACTTATGCGTTAGAACGTCGCAATGTAGTATTAAAATTATTATTAGATCATAAAGTTATTGGTAATGAACTTTATGAAATGCTAATTAAACGTCCTCTAAATGTTCAAGAAAAAGGTAAAATTGCTCGTAATTACCCTGCTTTTATTCAGACTTTACAAACAGAGCTACGGGATACCTTCGGTGAAGATCGTGAATCAAAACTGATGGGAGCACGTATTTTTACCACTCTTGATCCGAAACAACAAAGCTATGCGGAACAAGCGGTAGTTAATGCGACTTCTGAACTACAACTTAAAACCAAAAATCCTGCATTAGAATCTGCGATGATCGTAGCTGATTACAAGCATGGTGAAATTCGAGCGCTGGTAGGAGGGACACAAATTCAATATGCAGGGTTTAACCGTGCCTCTATGGCAAAACGCCAAATTGGTTCATTAGTAAAACCTTCTGTTTATTTGGCGGCTTTATCTGATCCCGAAAAATTCCGTCTTAATACGCCATTAAATAATCATCCTATTACTATCACAATCAAAGGAAGCCAACCTTGGTCACCTCGTAACTATGATAAAAAGTTCAGTGGTTCTGTGATGGTAATTGATGCATTGTCTCGTTCTTTAAATATACCTACCGTAAATCTAGGAATGAAAACGGGATTAAGCAAAGTTATAGAAACTCAAAAAGCCATGGGATGGGATAAGGTAAACATTCCTAAAGTTCCTTCAATGTTATTAGGTTCTTTACAAGTATCACCTTATGATGTTACGAGATTATTTCAAACTATTGCGAATAATGGTGGAAAAATTCAATTAACAACTATAGATAGCATTACTGATCGTCAAGGAGAGATTTTATATCAACATTCAACACAACCAGAACAAGTTGTCCCTGCCGAAGCAGCTTATCAAACTCTCTATGCTATGCAAGAAGTTGTAGACAGAGGGACTGCTCGTAGCTTAATGAATGATTTCCCTCAATATCATCTTGCAGGTAAAACAGGAACAACTAATGATGCAAGAGATACATGGTATGTTGGAATTGATGGCAAACATTTAGTGACTGTTTGGGTTGGACGTGATGATAATGGTGAAACAGATTTAACAGGTTCAAGTGGTGCGTTATATGTTTATAAAGATTATTTGAAACGTACTCCAATTACTAGTTTAAGACTGGATAAGCCTAAATCTATCAAATTTGTTGGCATTAATAGCTATGGAAGTTGGGATTGCTATACTCCAACAAAAACCATTCCAGTTTGGATAAATAAAGATCAAAACTTCTGTAATTATTCACCTAAACCTGCGCCAATCGTAGATGCTCAACCGTCGGGTTTATCTTTGGTGCCTTCTATACCACAACAAGAAAATCCATCTATTAAGCATAGTGATCAAGGTGCCACAGTTGAAGAAGCAAAACCTGCGGAGTAGATGAAAAAGTGCGGTATATTTTTAATAAATAGACCGCACTTTTATCATTTTAATAATTAAATTCTGACTGCTAAATATCTTTCAACCGTGTCTACAATAGCTTGTGTTTGAGAATCAACTTCAATATTTACTTTTGAACCCACTATTCGTTCACCTATCAAAGTACGTTGGATCGTTTCTGGAATTAAATTAACACAAAAAGTATTCTGCTCTACTTCGACAACGGTTAAACTAATACCATCTATAGCAATAAAACCTTTAGTTAAAATATATTTCATCGCTTCGGTATTTAATAATTTAAACCACAATCTTAAATTATTCTCAGAAGAAACCTTTTCTACCACCTCAGCCATACAATACACATGACCTGAAAGAATATGTCCTCCAATTTCAGTGCCCATTTTCATAGCTCGTTCAATATTAACAAAGTCTCCAGCTTTTAATTGCCCAAGATTAGTGATATTTAATGTTTCCATCATTAAATCAAAACTGACTAAATCATCTTCAATAGAAGTAACCGTTAAACAAACCCCATTATTTGCTACAGATGCACCAATTTCTAATCCATCTAATAATTCCTGTGGCATTTTAATTGTCTGTGTTCTAAAATCTTTTTTTGATACAATAGATTGGATTTGAGCAGTACCCTGTACAATTCCTGTAAACATATTTCTCTCCGATAAATGTGTAAATTTCAATATCTATAAAATCATTTTTACTATTATAAATTATAATTACCCATTTTTATGCAAAAAATTACCCACTGGCAAGAATATAAGCAAGAAGCAAACACATTAATTAAACTATCTCTTCCAATTTTGTTCGCACAAATTGCACAAAACTCTATGGGGCTAGTGGATACGATTATGTCAGGCCGTGTGAGCGCTGCGGATATGGCAGCCATTTCAATCGGCGCTTCTATTTGGATGCCATTAGTGTTATTTGGACAAGGCTTATTATTAGCATTACCGCCAACAATTTCTTATTTAAATGGCTCAAATCAACGCTATCGTATCGCTCACCAAGTCCGCCAAGGGATTTGGATTATTGCATTATCTATTATTCCTCTTGCATTATTAATTTATCATAGTGATATTATTATTAATCGCATGGGTATGGAAAAGCACTTAGCAAAAATTACTATCGAATATTTACATGCAATGTTATTTGGCCTACCTGCTTATTTATTACTCGTAAACTTTCGTTGTTTGAATGATGGTCTAGCAAAAACTAAACCCGCAATGATCATTACCTTCTTTGGCTTATTATTAAATATTCCTCTTAACTATATTTTTATCTATGGAAAATTAGGATTACCAGCTTTTGGAGCCGTTGGTTGTGGAATTGCTACAGCCATTGTTAATTGGGTAATGTGTATAATGATGATCGGTTATAGCAAGTCTGCACAAAATCAACGAGATCTTAAAATATTTGAGAAAATTATTGAAAAACCTAATGTAATAACTTTAAAAAAACTTCTCAAACTTGGCTTACCCATTGCTATAGCCTTATGCAGTGAAGTGGCGCTTTTTGCTTTAACATCATTACTCCTATCACCTTTAGGTACAAATGCAGTTGCAAGCCATCAAATTGCACTCAATACAAGTTCTTTTATTTTTATGTTACCCATGTCTCTTGGTATAGCGACAACCATTCTTGTTGGACAAAGTCTCGGTGAAAAATCGCCATTAAAAGCTAAACATATTAGTTATGTTGCTCTTTTTGTAGGGTTAGCAACTGCAACTATTACCGCTTTTATTACTGTTATACTGCGTTATGAAATTGCTGGCATTTTCGTTAAAGATCATGAAGTCATTGCCTTAGCCGCATCTTTATTATTACTCAATGCCTTATATCAATTTTCAGATGCGGTACAAGCGGTCATAGGTGGAGCACTAAGAGGCTATAAAGATACTAAAGCAATTTTATACATTACATTATTCTGCTATTGGGGAGTTGGAATGCCTATTGGCTATGCATTAGCTCGCACAGATTTGATAATAACCCATATCGGCCCAATGGGATTTTGGATAGCCTTTGTTGTAAGTCTAACTATAGCCGCCATTCTGTTATATTATCGAATGCACAAAATTCAATCTCAATCAGATGAAAATTTGCTAACTCATCTAGAAAAACTGAAATAATTCAATATAAGTAAATGTCTCTTTGATAACGATTTAATTTTTTTATTTTATACCGCACTTTATTGTGCAAGATATTCTATGGTTTACACAAAAAAAGCGATGCATTAAATAATGCATCGCTTTCTATTTAAATAATATTAATGATTACTCAACAACTAATGTACGGCAGGTATTAGTTGCACCACCATTTAATGGATCGCCTTGAGTAAGAAGCACTAAATCGCCAGCAATTAAGTAACCTTTTTCTTTTAAAAGATTAATTGCATCTTTAGCACCTTGTGAATTACGTGTCTGACCATCAAAACGTACTGGTGTTACACCACGATATAAGGCACATGCATTTAATGTTGATTCATTACGTGATAAGGCAAAAATTGGTAATCCAGAACTAATACGAGACATTAAACGAGCTGTACTACCAGTACTAGTTAACGCAATAATAGCGGCAACCCCTTCCATATGGTTAGCTGAATACATTGCAGATAAAGCAACAGATTCTTCAATCGTTTGGAATTTAACATCCATACGGTGACGAGAAACATTAATACTTGGCATTCTTTCAGCACCTAATGCAACTTTTGCCATGGCAGCAACTGTTTCAGAAGGATATTGTCCAGCAGCGGTTTCAGCAGAAAGCATTACTGCATCAGTACCATCTAAAACGGCGTTAGCAACATCCATAACTTCTGCACGAGTTGGCATTGGATTACTAATCATAGATTCCATCATTTGTGTAGCTGTAATCACAACACGATTTAATTGACGTGAACGACGGATCAATTTCTTCTGAACACCAACCAATTCTGCATCACCGATTTCAACACCTAAGTCACCACGAGCAACCATAATAACATCAGAGGCTAAAATAATATCATCCATCGCTTCTGGTGTTTGAACAGTTTCTGCACGTTCTACTTTAGCAACGATTTGTGCTTTTAAGCCTGCATCACGAGCTAATTGTCGAGCATAGTTTAAATCTGCACTTGAACGTGGGAATGAGACAGCTAAATAGTCAACACCAATACGTGCAGCAGTAATAATATCTGCTTTATCTTTTTCAGTTAATGCATCAGCTGATAAACCACCGCCTAACTTATTGATTCCTTTATTATTAGATAAAGGTCCACCTACAGTTACTTCAGTGAAAACTTTAGCGCCTTCAGCCGATAATACTTTTAATTGTACACGTCCATCATCTAATAATAGGATATCGCCAGGAACAACGTCTTGTGGTAATTTTTTATAATCTAAACCTACTGCGTCTTGATTACCTTCGCCTTTAGGTAGATCTGCATCTAAAATAAATTTATCGCCGATACTTAAGAAAATTTTGCCTTCTTTAAAAGTAGAAACACGGATTTTTGGACCTTGTAAATCACCTAAAATTGCTACATGCTTGCCTAATTTTTTAGCAATTTCACGCACTTTTTCAGCACGTTGAATATGATCTTCTGGAGAACCATGAGAAAAATTCATACGCACAACATTAGCGCCTGCTGCAATAATTTTTTCTAGGTTATTGCCTTTATCTGTTGCAGGACCCATTGTACATACGATTTTGGTTCTTCTTAATTTTCTGGACATTAATTACTCCGTAAATATTTATACCGTTTGATTTTAAAATAATCTTTTTACTCCGATTTAGCTATAAAAATTAGCCACAGAGAAAAAACTGGCGGATATTATACGCTGAATTTCAATTTAAAGCGAGCTTACAAAGTAATAAATTTTTCTTTGACTTTTTTTACGAAATCTTATTAGATAAGAGCCTATTTCTTTAAGGAGCAAACATGAAAATTTTTGTAATGCGTCATGGTGAAGCTGAAATGCTAGCCAAATCAGATAAAGCTCGAGAATTAACAGAGAAAGGTCGCCAACAATCCTTACAACAAGGTCAATGGTTAAAAGATAATTTTCCAACGCTTGATTACGTGATTGTTAGCCCATATAGTCGAGCACTACAAACCTTAGAGCAAATTGATAAAATTTATGAAGGGCAGCTGGCAAATAAAACTGAAATTTGGGATGGTATTACACCTTATGGTGATGCAGAAATCGTTTCTGATTATTTACTCGCTTTATATGAACAACACTCAATTGAATCTTTACTCATTATTTCTCACTTACCATTAGTTGGGGAAATTGTTACTGAGCTTTGCCAAAAAAATCCCATTAATTACCAGACATCGACTATTGCTCAAATTGAATGGGACACAGAAATAGGCATCATTGAACAAATTAAATATGCGGACAAATAATTCGTTTAAAAAACACGCAACCTCATATAAAAGATAAAAAATACCTTGTCGTCACTTCTAAAAATCTATATTATTAGAACCAATTTGCGACTATAGCTCAGTTGGTTAGAGCACCACCTTGACATGGTGGGGGTCACTGGTTCGAGTCCAGCTAGTCGCACCATTTCATCCCAAGTTATACAACTTGGGATTTTTTATAAAAATCACTATTCTCACTAGAAAATTTTTTTAAAATTAACCGCACTTTCTTATAAAACTAAAGCCGAAATAAATTTTCGGCTTTAGGTAATCAGTGGAAAGAATTAATTATTCTTTACTACTTCTGCAATTTCCTCTGCATACTGCTGAGCCAAATTACCATCAGAACATTCTACCATAACACGAATTAGAGGCTCTGTTCCTGATTTACGTAATAAAATCCGACCTATTCCAGCTAAACGCTTTTCAACACTTGCCGCAACGGTTTTTACAGCTTCACTTTCCAATGGGTTTTTACCACCACTAAAACGAACATTTATTAAAACTTGTGGGAATAATTTTACTGCACTAGCTAATTCATTCAATGATAACTTATGGGTTGCCATCGCTGTTAATACAGCTAAAGAAGCAATGATACCATCCCCTGTAGTATTTTTTTCAGCAATGATAATATGACCAGAATTTTCGCCGCCTAATGTCCAATTATTTTCTTGCATTTTTTCTAGAACATATCGATCTCCCACATTGGCACGAATGAATGGGATACCTAAGGTCTTCAGTGATAATTCTAAACTCATATTACTCATCAATGTACCAACAACACCGCCTTTTAATTTCCCAGCACGTAACGCTTCACGAGCAATAATAAATAAAATTTGATCGCCATCAACAGTATGACCTAAATGATCAATCATCATAATACGGTCACCATCACCATCATATGCAAGTCCTAAATCAGCTTTAGTTTCTAGTACTTTAGCTCTTAATGCACTTACATCTGTTGCACCACATTTATCGTTAATATTCATTCCATTTGGAGAAGTTCCAATCTCAATGACTTCTGCCCCTAATTCACGCATGACATTAGGTGCAATTTGGTAAGTTGCACCATTTGCACAATCTACGACAATTTTATATCCAGATAAGCTTAGATGTGTCGGGAATGTCCCTTTACAAAATTCAATATAACGCCCTGCTGCATCATTAATACGACTTGCTCGACCTAACTCAGCAGACTCAACACAATCAATAGGCTGCTCTAACATCGCCTCTATAGCTTCTTCTACTTCATCTGGTAATTTTGTGCCCTGAGCAGAAAAAAACTTAATACCATTATCATAATAAGGATTGTGTGAAGCAGAAATAACGATGCCAGCTTCTGCACGGAAAGTTCGAGTTAAATAGGCAACTGCTGGGGTTGGCATTGGACCAATAAAGGCTGCCGATAACCCTGCTGCTGCAAGTCCCGCTTCAAGTGCTGATTCCAACATATAACCCGAAATACGAGTGTCTTTACCAATTAATACTTGTCGAGAACCTTGTGAAGCAAGCACTTTACCTGCTGCCCAACCAAGTTTTAATGCAAAATCTGGTGTAATAGGAAAAGTACCTACTTTTCCTCGAACACCATCAGTACCAAAATATTTACGTTCTGCCATTTATCATTCCTTATTTAATTCTAGGCTTGTAATGTTGCTTGCCAAATTTTCAATGCATCAGCAGTTTCATCTACATCGTGAACACGCAAAATTGTTGCACCATTCATTGCAGAAATTAATGCTGCTGTTGCACTACCTACTGTACGTTCTGTAACTGTTTTGTTTAATATCGCACCAAGCATAGACTTCCGTGAAAGTCCTGCCAGCACGGGATATCCATGAACCGCAAAACGAGCAAGTTGTTGTAGTAGTTTATAATTGTGTTGGACTGATTTTCCAAATCCAAATCCCATATCCCAAATGATATTTTCTGATTTCATGCCTGCCTGTAGACAAACTGCGGTACGATTTTGTAAAAAATTTAATACCTCAGTGACCACATCATCATATTGAGGATTTTGTTGCATTGTTCTTGGCTGCCCCTGCATGTGCATAATGCAGGTAGGCAATCCTAATTCGACTGCCACTTCAAGTGCATGAGGTTCTTGTAACGCACGAATATCATTAATCATATCCATTCCTACTTTTGCACTTTCTTTCATAACCTGTGGTTTAGAGGTATCCACAGATATCCAACAATCAAATCTCTGAGCAATAGCTTCTACTACAGGAACAACACGCTCTAACTCTTGTTCTAAGCTAACTTCCTCGGCATTCGGTCTGGTTGATTCACCACCCACATCAATAATAGAAGCTCCCGCTTTTAGCATTTTTTCCGTCTGTTCCATAGCCTTATCTAATTGATAAAACTTTCCACTATCAGAAAATGAATCTGGGGTAAAATTCAATATACCCATAATTTGGGGAGTGGATAAATCTAATACTTTATTATTTGCATAAAGTTTCATGAATAAATGATTCCAATAAGTAGGCCATAAAAAGTCTGTTTATTATAATCAAAATATAAATAAAAATAAAAAAGCCTTTTTAGTTATTCACTAAAAAGGCTTCGTTGACACATACTTATTGTACAGAAGAATTATCTGAAGTTTGCGTTTCTTCAAATTTATTTTCTTCAGAAGAATTTTCACTCTTCGTTGATGAATTAGTAGCTGAATGATCTTCCCAACCTGAAGGAGGTGTAACGGGTTCACGATTCATTAATTGTTTAATCTGCGTTTCTTCAATGGTTTCATATTTTACTAATGCATCTTTCATTGCATGTAAAATATCCATATTATCTATTAATATCTGTCTTGCACGACCATAGTTACGAGATACAATTTCACGAACTTCTTCATCAATAATATGAGCAGTTTCATCGGACATATGTTGTGCTTTAGCCATTGAACGTCCTAAGAAAACTTCGCCATCATCTTCAGTGTATAGAATCGGACCTAATTTATCTGAGAATCCCCATTGGGTCACCATATTACGTGCAATATTAGTTGCTACTTTAATATCATTTGATGCCCCTGTAGATATATTTTCTTCACCATAAATTAAATCTTCAGCTAAACGTCCAGCATAGAGAGTAGATAATTTACTTTCTAACTGTTTCTGACTAACGCTAATTTGATCGCCTTCTGGTAAGAAGAAAGTAACACCGAGTGCTCGACCACGAGGGATAATAGTCACTTTATGTACAGGATCATGTTCTGGCACTAAATAACCGACAATCGCATGTCCTGCCTCATGATAAGCTGTAGACTCTTTTTGTTTATCCGTCATAATCATTGTACGACGTTCAGGTCCCATATTAATCTTATCTTTCGCCTTTTCAAACTCAAGCATTGTAACAACTCGTTTGTTGGTACGAGCTGCAAATAATGCAGCTTCATTGACTAAATTGGCTAAATCAGCACCAGAATAACCAGGTGTCCCACGAGCTAATGTCATAGCATCAACATCAGAAGCAATAGGCACCTTACGCATATGCACTTTTAGAATTTGTTCTCGACCTCGTACATCTGGTAGCCCAACAACAACTTGGCGGTCGAAACGTCCAGGTCGAGTCAGTGCAGGGTCTAATACATCAGGACGGTTAGTTGCGGCAATTACAATCACACCTTCATTACCTTCGAAACCATCCATTTCAACAAGCATTTGGTTCAAAGTTTGTTCACGCTCATCATGACCACCACCAAGACCTGCACCACGTTGACGACCTACTGCATCAATTTCATCAATAAAAATTAAGCATGGGGCATTTTTCTTAGCTTGTTCAAACATATCACGCACACGAGATGCACCAACCCCAACAAACATTTCAACAAAGTCAGAACCTGAGATACTAAAAAATGGTACTTTTGCTTCGCCAGCAATAGCTTTAGCAATTAAAGTTTTCCCTGTTCCTGGAGGCCCAACCATTAAAATACCTTTAGGAATTTTACCGCCTAATTTTTGAAACTTACTAGGATCACGTAAGAAATCAACAATTTCGCCCACTTCTTCCTTCGCTTCATCACAACCTGCGACATCTGCAAATGTGGTTTTAATTTGTTCTTTTGTCAGCATTTTAGCTCGGCTTTTACCAAAGCTCATTGCCTTGCCACCACCGCCTTGCATTTGACGCATGAAAAATATCCATACACCAATTAAAAAGAGCATTGGAAACCAAGAAATTAAGATCTGTGATAATAAACCTCTTTTTTCTGGCATAGTGCCTTCTACTTTGACTTTCTTATTTAAAAGATCATTTAAAATTTTATCATCGTAAAGAGGCATTACGGTTGAGTATTTCGTACCATCTGTCTTAGTGACAATAATTTCAGAATCTTCAAAACGTGCTTGTGCCACTTGATTGTTACCGACATCCGTTACGAAAGTAGTATAATCTGTAGCATTGCCATTTGCACTAGAACTAAAACCTTGGTATGCCGTCATCATGACAACTGCAATAACAACCCAAAGTATTATGTTTTTGACCATATCGTTCAAGGTTCGACCTCGTTTTCTCGTTAATAAATTAGTATTAGTATGTAGCTTACTATAATTTTATAATTACATAAAACTATTAGTAAAATAGTCAGACTTAAAAAATCTAAAATAGTTTAAATTAATGGCTATCATAGTTAACCGCGATAACCAGTTGCCACAATATAGACTTCACGAGAACGATCTCGAGAAGCTTCTGGCTTACGTACTTTTACCGTAGTAAATAAAGAACGAATCTCTTTTAAATATTCATCAAAGCCTTCTCCTTGGAAAACTTTGACTACAAAACTTCCCTTTTGTGCTAAAACTTGCTTACACATATCTAAAGCTAATTCCACAAGATACATTGCTCTTGGAATATCCACAGAAGGTGTACCACTGAAATTAGGCGCCATATCTGACATCACGACATCCACTTGTTCATCACCAACACGCTCTAGCAATGCGGCAAGTACATTTTCATCACGGAAATCACCTTGTAAAAAATCTACACCAACAATTGGATCCATATCTAAAATATCACAGGCAATTACCCTTCCTTTATCTCCAATTTGGGTGACCACATATTGCGACCATCCTCCTGGCGCAGCACCAAGATCCACCACGGTCATGCCATGTTTAAATAGACGATCAGTTTGCTGAATTTCGTCTAATTTAAAATAAGCACGAGAACGTAATTTCTGCTTATGTGCTTTTTGTACGAAAGGATCTTTAAAATGTTCATTTAACCAACGGCTTGAACTTGCCGAACGTTTTTTTCCCATAATTTTTATAAATCTTTTGGTGTTTCTTGAATATAAGGTTAAAATTCATAAGTTCAAGTGCTTAAATTAGAAATTTTTCATTTTTCTACCGCACTTTTTTATTATTTTAGGATTAAATATGTCAATTACATTATCAACTAAACAAAAACAATTTCTTAAGAGCCTTGCTCATCATTTAAATCCAGTTGTTATGCTCGGGGGCAATGGTTTAACCGAAGGTGTATTGGCTGAAATTGACAATGCATTAGCTCATCATGAATTAATTAAAGTAAAAATTTCAGGCTCTGATCGTGACACAAAACAATTGATCGTTGATGCCATTGTGCGAGAAACTCAATCTACCACCGTGCAACTTATCGGCCATGTACTGATACTTTATCGTCAAAGTGAGAATAATAAAATTATTCTTCCTAAAAAATAATTTATACTATACATGTTACTGGCACCTCAATTGGTGCCAGTTTTTATTGATTAAATTTAATTCAAAAATTAAAGATAATTCACTTCTACAATATCAAATTCCACGGTACCACTTGGTACGGCTATATTCACCGTATCATCCACTTCCTTGCCAATTAGCCCTCGAGCAATAGGTGAATTCACTGAAATTAGCCCTGACTTAATATCCGCTTCATCATCTCCGACAATTTGGTAAGTAACTTCTTCATCAGTCTCCGTATTCACTAATACTACTGTCGCACCGAAAATCACTTTGCCATTATTAGGAATTTTAGTGATATCAATAATCTGGCAATTTGATAATTTACTTTCAATTTCTTGAATACGTCCCTCACAAAAACCTTGCTGCTCACGAGCAGCATGATATTCTGCATTTTCTTTTAAATCGCCATGCTCACGAGCCTCGGCAATAGCTTTAATAATCTCAGGACGACGCGTATTTTTTAAAAAATCTAACTCTTGCTTTAATAAATCTGCACCACGCACAGTCATTGGGATTTGATTCATAGTTATCCTTTTTTAGTAAAACAAAACCACAATATTGTTAAGCAATATTGTAGTTAAATTAAAAATTTGCTATTTATGAGAAAAAATCATTTACTCAATGTTATTCGAGTTCTATTATTGTTCGTCTAAAAAAAAATAGCAACAATAACGCAATTTTATCTGTATTAATATGCCAAAATTCACTCGAAAATTTCTTATAACTAGCCTCTTTTTTGCTAGTTCTGCTTTTGCTCAAGTTGATATTCAATCAATCAGTCAAGAACTTCCACCAGGCGCCAGCCTCGGATTTATGGCTGAAAATATCAACCAAAATAAAATTATCGCCAATTATAATGGCTCAACTTTTATGTTACCCGCTAGTACACAAAAGGTATTTACCGCATTAGCGGCAAAATTAGCACTTGGTGACCAATTTCAATTTGAAACTAGCTTGCAAACTACGGGTAAAATTCAAAATAATCAATTAGAAGGCGATCTAATCGCAAAATTTACAGGAGATCCTGATCTCACAACAGGTCAGCTCTATCAACTATTTGCTCAGCTTAAAAAACAAGGCATAAATAAAATTACTGGAAATTTAATTTTAGATACTTCTGTATTTGCTAGCCATGACCGCGGTTCTGGTTGGATTTGGAATGATTTAACCATGTGTTTCAATTCGCCTCCAGCCGCAGTTAATTTGGATAGCAACTGTTTTTCAGTAAATATTGATGCTAATAAAGCTGTTGGTGAACTCGCACAATTTAATGTTCCAACTCAATATCCAATTCAAGTTTTTGGGCAAGTACGAGTTGTTGGCTTAGATGAAGCACCTTACTGCCAATTAGATGCTGTGGTTCATGATAATAATCGCTATCAAATTAAAGGCTGTATTACTCGCCAAACTCAGCCCTTTGGATTAAGTTTTGCCGTACAAGACACAGATGCCTATGCTGCTGCAATTATTCAACGCCAATTAAAACAAGTTGGAATTGAATTTAATGGCAAAATTCAACAGCCTCACCAACCGCAAACGGGAACAATGTTAGCACAACACTTATCGAATCCCTTACCTGATTTACTAAAAAAAATGATGAAAAAATCAGATAATCAAATTGCAGATGCTCTATTTCGGACAATTGCCTATAAAACTTTTAATCGTCCAGCCTCTTTTCAACTAGGCACATTGGCAATAAAACGGATTTTAAGTTCACAAGCTAAAATTAAGTTTGGTCATACGATCATAGCTGATGGCTCTGGTCTTTCTAGACATAATTTAATTGATCCGAACACAATGCTTCAAGCATTGCATTATATTGCTGAAAACGAAAATACTTTACATCTAATGGAAACATTCCCTATTGCTGGAGTCGATGGCACGATTAGTGGTCGTGGATCACTTATTAATCCTCCATTAGTAAAAAATATTTTAGCCAAAACAGGTTCTCTTAAAGGTGTTTATAATCTAGCGGGCTTTATGACAAATGCAAGAGGTGAAAAAGTAGCATTTGTACAGTTTATTAATGGCTATTCTACAGGTGAATTAGAAAACAAAACTAAGCGTGCTCCATTAGTACAATTTGAAAGTAAACTCTATAATGCTATTTATGTAGAATAATTTATTACAATTAAACTCTTAAGCCCTTAATCAAAAAGCAATAAATAGATTAAGGGCTTTCTTTTGTAAATCTATCTAAATATTCAAAATTCCATTTTTCAAACTCCAAAATATGTTTTAGAATGATGTCATCGCTTACTCTATCATGCTTATAAAACTATGAAATTAAATTTTCCAACATTTCTAACATTATTCAGAGTTGCATTGATCCCCTTCCTGATTATTGCTTTCTATCTGCCATTTACATGGGCACCATTCTTAGCAACAATCATCTTTTTTATTGCTTCAGTAACCGATTGGTTAGATGGATATTTAGCTCGAAAATGGAAGCAAACTACTCGTTTTGGTGCGTTTCTTGATCCTGTAGCCGATAAAGTTATCGTGGCAACCGCTTTAGTTCTAATTGTGGAATATTATCATGCCTTTTGGATTACAATCCCTGCCATTGTCATGATTGCACGAGAAATTATTATTTCTGCTTTACGTGAATGGATGGCTGAAATTGGTAGCCGTACTACTGTTGCTGTATCTCATTTAGGTAAAATTAAAACAACATCTCAAATGCTTGCTTTAGGCGGATTATTGTGGCGAGCCCAACCTTGGATGGAAATATTAGGTATTGTTTTACTTTATATTGCAATGATTTTAACTGCATGGTCAATGATGCAATATTTAAAAGCAGCCAAAGGCCATTTACTTGATGATGTCAATTTCTAAATTAATTTAATTTATCAAAACAAATTAATTGTTTTAAATAAATAACTTAATTCAAGTTGCTTCATTTTTACTCAAACAATATTAAATTTAGTAAAAACTGATAAATACCGTTTGACATCCCCTCAGAAATCCGTAAAATTCACTCTCGTTGATTAACGATACGTTGTTATTTAAATCAATGCGGGAATAGCTCAGTTGGTAGAGCACAACCTTGCCAAGGTTGGGGTCGCGAGTTCGAGCCTCGTTTCCCGCTCCAATTTAAAATCTGCCCGGGTGGTGGAATCGGTAGACACAAGGGATTTAAAATCCCTCGCTTTCCGAAGCGTGACGGTTCAAGTCCGTCCCCGGGCACCATTTTAAAAAAGCAATAAATTCAAAAATATAGTCGCTTAATGCGGCTTTTTTTATATCTAAATTTTTACTCTTTCAACGCTAAACCGCAATAAGCAATTAACATTTATATTTTAAATAAAATAGACTGAATTTGAGTATACTTTTATCGTGAAAATTTTTTCTAATCAGACCGCACTTTTAATGGCGTAATGCCTCATAAATTTTCTCAGCTAGAGATTCTGAGATACCTGGCACAGAAGCAATTTCATCTAGCGTGGCATTTTTAACACCTTGCATTCCCCCTAGATATTTTAATAATGCTTGGCGACGTTTTGCACCAATCCCTTCAATAGTTTCCAAGCCACTTTGAGTAAATGCTTTTTGACGTTTTTTACGATGACCTGTAATAGCATGATGATGACTTTCATCACGAATGTGCTGAATCAAGTGCAAAGCTAGACTATCAGCAGGCAAGTTAATTTCACGCTCTTGTTTACTGATAATTAAGGTTTCTAAACCAGCTTTTCGATCTACACCTTTAGCGACTCCAATTAAGTGCGGTCGATTTTTATCCCATTTCACGTTCAGTTCACTAAAGACTTTTAAAGCACGATTTAGCTGACCTTTTCCCCCATCAATAAATATAATATCTGGAATTTTTTCAGATTCTAAATCACGGTCATAGCGTTTTTTGAGTGCTTGTTCCATCGCTGCATAGTCATCCCCCCCCGTAATACCTTCAATATTAAAACGACGATAATCGGATTTTAGAGGTCCCTCTTCATTGAAAACTACACAAGAAGCTATCGTTTGCTCACCCATTGTATGGCTAATATCAAAACATTCCATACGATGAATTTTGCCAATATTGAGTAGCTGTTGTAGTTCTTCATAACGCTCATGAATAAGAGAAGATTGCTTTAACTGCAATGCTAAAGCAGCTTGTGCATTCATTTGTGCTAAATACAAATATTTACTCTTGCTACCTTTCGTCGTATCTTGAATAGAGACTTTTCGACCTGCTTGATCAGACAATAACTCTTCTAATTCTATTTTCTCTGCAAGTTTATGATCCACAATAATACTATTAGGAATAGTTCTACCTTGATGTCCTTGTAAATAAAATTGCCCTACGAAAGTTTCCGTTAATTCATTTAATGCTGTATTGGCCGGCACTTTCGGAAAGTAACTGCGATTACCCAAAATTTTACCTTGACGAATAAACAACACATGCACACATGCAATGCCCAATTTATAGGCAATAGAAATAATATCCATGTCATCTAAGCGTTCATTAGAAACAAATTGTTTTTCAATCACAGAACGTACCGCTTGAATTTGATCACGATATTGAGCAGCCTCTTCAAAGTTTAACTCTTGACTCGCTGTTTCCATTTTACTAATCAGGTGATCCAATACTTGTTGATCCTTACCTTGTAAAAATAAACGTGCATAATTAACTTGTTGATTATATTCTTGATCAGTCGTATAACCTTCTACACAAGGTGCAAGGCAGCGTCCAATCTGATATTGCAAGCAAGGGCGTGATCGATTTCGATAAACAGAATTTTCACATTGACGAATAGGAAATAGTTTTTGCAATAAGGATAAAGTTTCTCGCACCGCACCTGCATGAGGATAAGGTCCAAAATACTCTCCTTGCACTTTTTTACTACCACGATGAGAAGTAATACGAGGATGTTGTTCTTTGGTTAATAAAATATAAGGATAGGACTTATCATCTCGCAATAGTACGTTATAACGAGGTTGAAAAGTTTTAATATAATTATGTTCAAGCAATAGCGCTTCTGTTTCAGAAGTCGTTATGGTGGTTTCTATATGATGGATAGAGGCTACCAATGCTTCTGTTTTTTTACTACTTAGATTGGCTCTAAAATAGCTAGATAAACGTTTTTTAAGATCCTTCGCTTTTCCCACATAAATGACCGTATCTTTGTTATCAAACATACGGTATACACCAGGATCATGAGTTACATTTGCTAAAAATGTTTTGAAATCAAACATTACTTTATATTCTAAAAATTTTTACTTCCTAAGATACTATCATAGAAATAAATAAGGCACGAACAGAAATGTACGTGCCTTACTAAAATCAAGTTATTAATTAGGAACGATTACCAAAGAAACCATTTAAGATTGAACCTATATCTTGTGCTAATTCACTATTTGAACTTGGTGCACGAGTTTGGCTTGTGCGAGTTTGTTGGTTTAATACTTGATTTAATAGATCACCTAAACCGCCTTCTGTAGCTTGTTGCATTTGTTGTTGAGGTTGTTGAGGTTGTTGGCTCATGCCACCACCTAATACACTACCTAGTACCCCTCCAAGTAAATCATCTAAACCGAAACCATCTTCTTGTTGTGCACGTTGAGTTGCTTGAGCAAGACTATCAGTTTGAACACCACCTTCACGACCATTAGGTGTTAACATATCAATAATTTGTGGTAATACTTGAGATAAAATATCTTGTGCTTGTGATTTATCTACACCCGCTTGTTTAGCCACATGTGAAATAGTATCCTCACCAAATACTTCTGATACCTGATTTGAATGCATTGGTTGATTACGTTCTGTGCCAATCCAAGATTCTAATACATCACCTAACCCACCTTTTTGTAATTGATTGAAAATACCTTCCATACCACCTTGTGATTGTAGTAATGAACCTAATACATTGGTTATTAATGATGAATTTTGACCATTATTTGAATTACCGCCTAATGCATTACTAATTACCGCACCAATAATTTTTTCTAACATGATAGATGTTCCTTAATAGAGATAAACTTTAGGATTAAGCTAAAATAGCTCTGACTTTCTCAAGATCTTCTGGTGTATCAACACCTACTGCGGGGACTTCTTTAGCTAATTCTACATGAATCTTTTCACCATACCAAAGTACACGCAATTGTTCTAGGCTTTCTATTTGCTCTAATGCGCTAGGTTGCCATTGCACATATTGTTTAATGAAACCCGCACGATAAGCATAGATGCCTATATGACGTAAATAATGATCTGATAATTTTAATTGTGCCATCTCAATTTGTCCTGATTGTAACTTCGCAAATTGATCTCGATCCCAAGGAATCACTGCACGAGAGAAATATAAAACGTACCCATCTTTATCGGCCAACACTTTGACGGCATTGGGATTGAAAAGTTCTTCAGACTCATGAATTTTAACTCCCAAAGTTGCCATATTTACATTAAATTTACATAAGTTCTCTGCTACCTGAGAAACAATTACTGGTGGAATCAAAGGTTCATCCCCTTGAATATTCACGATAATCTCATCATCTGGAATATTTAATTTATCCACCACTTCAGCTAAACGCTCAGTTCCAGAATTATGTTTTTCAGAAGTCATACAAACTTCACCACCAAATTGTTCTACTACTTTTTTCACATCTTCATTATCTGTAGCAACAATAACTCTGCTAGCGCCTGATAATTTAGCTTTCTCAAGCACATGAATAATCATTGGTCTGCCTGCAATATCTGCAAGTGGTTTACCAGGTAAACGACTTGATGCAAAACGGGCAGGAATAATTACAGTAAATTTTGTCATTTTATATCCTTAGAGATATGATTATCTTCATTAAGCATAACCGCTGTTTCAGGCAGTAAAACAGGAATACCCTCTTTAATTGAATAGGCGACATGATCAAAGCGGCAAATTAAACGCTCATGGGGTTTATCATATTGCAATCGACCTTGGCAAATTGGGCAAGCAATAATTTCCAGTAATCTACCGTCCATCATTAACCTTCTGCGTAATTTTTTTAATAAATTCTACCGCACTTTCTCCCTTAATTTCAGCCTCGACAGGCACATACCACCAGTTTTCTTGAGCAAAAGGAAGGCATTTAACAGCATCTTTTTCAGTCATAAAGTGCGGTTCATTTTTAACAAATTTTTCGAATAATTCAGCACTAAATTTCTGGTGATCTTGAAACTCATAGGTGTTATTTAATTGAATACCTAAATTTTGTAACATTAAAAAGAAACGTTGCGGATTACCAATTCCAGCAAAGGCAGAACCTGATTTAAATTCAGTTAAAGAACGTTTTTCATTTGTCAGTAAATTAATCGCATATTGAGGCACTAAATTCATTATTGCTTGGCTATATTGATTTGCTTGACCATTAGCGATAATTAAATCTACTGAATCCAAACGACTTGATAATTCTCGTAACGGGCCTGCTGGCAATAGAAAACCATTACCTAAACCCCGCACCGCATCCATTACTACAATTTCAAAATCACGTTGAAGTTTATAGTGTTGTAAACCATCATCACTGACAATAACATCACAAGGAAATTTTGATAATAATAATTCTATCGCTTGTTGACGATTCGGGGAAATACAAACGGGTACTTCTGTACGTTTGGCAATAAGAACTGGTTCATCGCCTCCTTTTACAGGATCTGTTTCACTGGTGACAAGTAATGGATAAACCTCTGCCTGGCTACCATACCCTCGAGAAATCACACCTACCTTTAATCCTTCAGCTTGTAACGCTTTAACTAGCCAAATCACCACGGGGGTTTTGCCATTGCCTCCCACAGATAAATTACCAACAATTACAACAGGAACAGGGGCTTTATAGGATTTAGAAATACCAGATTGAAAAAGCCAGCGGCGACAACTGCTCACTAGCCAAAATAGACAAGAGAATGGTAATAATAAATAGGCGATCCAGGATTTTGAATACCAAAAATTCATTGTAACTTCTCTTCAATAGATGATTTAATTTAAAAGGCACAAGCTCAAATACCTAAAGGCTTGCACCATTATATATAATAATTAACCGTTAAACTGCATGTTATGCAACTGTTTATAAGCACCATTTAAAGCGAGCAATTCAGTATGATTACCACGTTCACAAATTTCACCATGGTCAATTACTAAAATTTCATCGGCTTTTTCAATAGTTGATAAACGGTGTGCAATGACCAATACAGTTCGATCTTTTTGTAACACTTCAAGTGCGGCTTGAATTGCACGTTCTGATTCTGTATCTAAAGCTGAAGTTGCTTCATCTAAAATCAATACTGGTGAATTACGTAATAACGCACGTGCAATAGCTAATCGTTGACGTTGACCACCAGATAAACTTGCCCCATTCTCGCCAATGACAGTATCAAAACCTTGTGGTAACTGTTCGATAAATTCATAAGCATAAGCGGCTTTTGCTGCCTTAATAATTTCTTCACGGCTATATTTATCTTTTGCCGCATAAGCAATATTGTTAGCAATAGTATCATTAAATAAATGCACTTGTTGGGATACCACTGCACAGTTTTCACGTAAATTAGCTAATTGATAATCTTTAATATTAACGCCATCTAACAAAATTTCACCCTGTGAAACATCATAAAAACGTGTCATCAAATTCGCAATAGTTGATTTACCTGAACCTGAACGTCCAACTAATGCAAAAGTTTTGCCTACAGGCAAGGTAAAGGAAATATTTTTTAATGCTAATTCATCTTTATCTGCATAAGCAAAACTGACATTTTTAAATTCGACTTCACCTTTAGCAGGCTCTGCTTTATAAGTTCCCGTATCCTTTTCAATTTCTAAATCAAGTAAACCAAACAAAGTTTGGCAAGCAGCCATACCACGTTGAAACTGAGCATTTACATTGGTTAAAGATTTAATTGGGCGTAACATCGCAAGCATTGATGAGAACACAACCGTAAAGGATCCCGCAGTCAAATTATCATCCATAATGGTTGGTAAGGTTGCAAGATATAACACAGCCGCTAATGCTAATGAAGCGATGACTTGCACAACACCATCAGAAATTGCATCTGCTGTGACCATTTTCATACCTTTACGACGCATATCATTACTTACATGATTAAAACGTTCTTCTTCGATAGCTTGCCCACCGAAAGATAAAACTTCTTTATGGCCTCTTAGCATTTGTTCAGTCGCAGAAGTTAACTCCCCCATAGAGTCTTGCATGTTTTTACTTAACTTACGGAATATCTTAGAAACCATGCGCACTAAAACCGCAATAATTGGACCGATAACAAAAAGGACGAGGGTTAATTTGACACTGGTATAAAACATAACCACTAGCAATGAAAGCACATAAGCACCTTCACGAACAATGGTAATTAATGAGCTAGAAGAGGAATTAGCAACCATTTCAGAATCATAGGTAATTCGAGAAAGTAATTTACCCGCAGAATTTTGATCAAAGAACGCAACAGGCATAAACATTAAATGTTTAAACATTCGACGACGAATTGTCATCACTACTTTGCCTGATACCCAGCTAATGCAGTAAGATGCCACAAAGTTTGTCAATCCTCGAGCAAAGATAATAGCAACTACAGCAAATGCCATAATTCTCAGAAATGTATGATCTGCTTGACCAAAGCCATCATCTAGTAAAGGTTTAAGCAAATAAATGAGACCTGAATCTGCCAAGGCATTAAATATTAATGCTATACCTGCAACAATTAAGCCTAATTTGAAAGGTGCAATAGTTGGCCATAAACGTTTAAATGTCTGACTTGTTGACAGATCTTTTTTTTCCATTTCTTGCATAAATTCTCAATGTCCGAATGATATAATTTGGCGCATTGTACCCTATATTAGACAATGATCCAAATATCAATCTGGGATCTTGCCTACAACTTGTTCAAACCAAGGGGAATAAGGATTTCTAGCAGAATCTAATTCTATTCTATCTGGATAAAATAGTAAGGATATTTGCCCCAATATTGCCGTATTATAGACCGCACTTTGATACTGTTTTAATCGTTCTGTGACTATCTTATGAGGAAAATGCCATTGATTCCAACGTCCTGCAGAAATAATCGCAATTCTAGGATGGGATTTATCTAACAAGGCTTTGCTAGTTGATGTTTTACTACCATGATGACCAACCTGTAGAACATCAATTTTATCTAATTGAGGAATAAATTGAGTTTCTTCTGCTATATCAGCATCTCCTGTTAATAACAGTTTATGATAACCATCATCAACCAATAATACGCAAGAATGTGTATTTTTTGCTCTTTGTACTATTTGTTTTGGTGCTAATGCCTTAATTTGTAAACCTTGCCATTGAAATTCAATACCTTGTTGGCAAAAAGTGCGGTCAGTTTTGCCATAATTTTGTTGTGATGACATCATTAGCTTCACTTCAGGATAAGCTTGTAACACAGCACTCGCACCACCTGAATGATCATTATCATCATGGCTTAGAATCAACCAGTCCAATTGCAAACCTTGCCTTTTTAGATAGGGAATCACTTCAATTTCTGCCATATTACTTTCTTTCCAGCCTGCGCCTGTATCATATAAAATAGCATGTCCATCTTTAATTAACAGATTAGCAAGACCTTGACCTATATCTAAAGTTTCAAATTGCCAATTAGGTTTATTCAATAACTGTAGAGCAAATCCAATAGAAGCTGAAATAACACCTAATAATGCAATAAAACAAATATTCCAATATAAGATGGGAGATAAACTGCGGTCGGATTTTAAGGAAAATCTTTTAGGTTTTAAGTAATCATATACATCTCGAGGTTGATGTTTTCTCTGATAAACCCAATACATTAGCAAGACAAATAAACCGCATAGAATGACAGAAACCCAGTAAGCTATGGAATGGCTAATATTGATCCAATAATTTTGAAAAAAACTTAATAATGCGGTGAAATAATCTATTAATTGATTAGCGATCCACCAGCTCGCTAATGCGCCATTTGTGAATAAAGCAAAAAGTATCAATGGTACTAATAACAAGCTGAATAATGGCACAATAAGTAAATTTGCCCAAAATGCAGTTAAAGAAATACCATTAAATATAAATAATTGAATAGGTGTAAATAACCAGAGTAACCCAATTTGTAAGTGAATTAATCCTAAAAACCAACGCCATATTCCTTTTATCGGTTGCCCCTTCCATTCAATTAAACTCAGAGGGAAAACTTGATACCATAGGATAAGGCAAAAAACAGCACCAACGGAAAGCCAAAAGCTACTAGATAAAACCATTAAAGGATCAAACGATAATAAAACCGCAATAACCCGAATAAACAGTTGCCACGGATTATAATGAAATCGCAATAATTTCAAACTGCTAACAACTAGCAAGGCAATAAATGCCCGTAATGTCGGAATAGCAAAACCTGCCAATCCAGCATAAATAAAAGATAAAACTAATCCGACAATAAGCGGGAACTGAGGTTTAATCAAATGTGTAGGAAGTAAAAACTGAATCCCCTTCCCTAGCATCACACCAATAAACATCGCTAAACCAATATGCAAGCCTGAAATTGCAATCAAATGAGCCGTATTCGTTTGTTGATAAACTTGCCAGACATTGGGCTCTAGCCAAGCTCGCTCACCAAAAGATAATGCCATCAATAAACCTTGATGAGATAAATTTTGAGTCTGTTTAAAATAATGGTTAAACAATCTTTGCCGAAGAGATAAATTTTCTTCAATTTTGACCGCACTTTTAATACTTGCCCAAGCAGTTATACCATGTGAATAGTACCATTTCTGCTTATCAAAACCACCTTGATTTAACCTGGAGGAAATTGCCCGTAAGCGTAATTCACCTTGCCAAGTCTCTCCTACTTTTACGGGTTCATTAACACGCCAATTAGCATAAATACGCTGTTCTGGATATTCTGGAGATAATCTCGTGGTAATAATCAAAGTTTGATAATTTTGCTGATGCACAATTTCATTAACTGTAAACTTCACATTCATTTTTTGTGAAAAATTTTGTACCCCATCAGCCTGATGAATTAATGATAATGGTTTGGAATGAATATAAAAAATAATCCCTAGCGCGATGAATAAATATAAAACAATCTGTCGCCAAAATTGATGCTTAAAAACGATAATAATCAGAAATGTAAAGCAACTAAAAATAATTAGAAAAGCCTTTGTTGTGATTAACAAATTTACAGGTAAATAGAGTAATAACAAACAATTAATGATAATAAACAGACAAACTACTTCCAACTTAAAGTAACCCATATTCAATCCATGAATAAAAAAATTCCAATACCAATCTAAAGTTAGAAAGAAATGATGTTAACCAGCAAATTTTATTTTCATTTTTGAGGGAAAGATCACAAAAAAAACAAATTAATTAAAATTTTTATCAGTTCAGGTAAATTTGTTTGCCAAATGAGAAAAGTTCTGCTATTTATAACGCCTTTCAAAATACCTATTAAGTTAGTTTTTGTATTTTTGAGTTTAATTTTTCTGATCACTTAAGCAAATACCAATAAAGTGCAGTTAAATTAAATGGATGATTTATATTAGGAGATCAAAATGACTGCAAATACAAACAAAGCATCTTTAAGCCTTTTAGCTTTAGCGGGCGTAGAGCCTTATAAAGAAAAAGTAGGCGAAGAATATATGAATGAAGCACAATTACTTCATTTCAAAAAAATCTTAGAAGCTTGGCGCAGCCAAATTATTGAAGAAACTAACCGTACGGTTAATCATATGCAAGATGAAGCTGCAAATTTCCCAGATCCCGCAGACCGTGCAACTCAAGAAGAAGAATTTAGTTTAGAATTACGTACAAGGGATCGTGAACGTAAACTTATGAAAAAAATCGAAAGTACATTAAAAAAATTAGAAACAGAAGACTTCGGTTACTGCGATTCTTGTGGTGTTGAAATTGGTATTCGTCGCTTAGAAGCTCGTCCAACCGCAGATCTTTGCATCGACTGCAAAACCCTTGCTGAAGTACGTGAAAAACAAATGGGACACTAATTTAAAAAACTAATCTCTTCACTATCTCTTATATACCTCCTATTTAGGAGGTATAGGTATATTTATAAGAGAGCAATTTCTAGAATTATGATTCGCTCCATTTTTTTCATATCAAGCGAAACGAGTTTCTAATTTTAGATCAATAAACGAGGCAAATTATTTTAAGTTATATTAAAAACCTGTTTAATAAAAAAATAAATAAACAGGCACATCATCTCAGTCAAACAACGACTAAAACTGAACGAGTAGAAAATAAACTCGAGCAGCCTAAAAAACATACTCCAAAAAAAGTTGCTAAAAATATGCAGAATGCACAACGTCTGCAAAATAAACATGCGATTAAAGCAACACAATTAGGCATTAATCCAAGAATGATTAGTAAAAATGCGCTAACTGTGGTGGAAAAACTTAATCGTAATGGCTATGAAGCTTATGTTGTTGGCGGATGTTTAAGAGACCTACTTTTAAATAAAAATCCTAAAGATTTTGATGTGGCGACGAATGCACGTCCCGAACAAATTCAAGCAATTTTCCAACGTCAATGCCGTCTTGTAGGCCGTCGTTTTCGTTTAGCTCACATTATGTTTGGACGTGACATCATTGAGGTTGCGACATTCCGAGCAAATCATACCAATATTGCAAATGAAAATGCCTCTAAGCAAAGTGACGAAGGCATGCTATTACGTGATAATGTGTATGGTACATTAGAGCAAGATGCAGAACGCCGAGACTTCACTGTTAATGCACTTTACTATAGCCCTAAAGATAATCTTATTTTTGATTACTTCAATGGTATTGAAGATTTAAAATCTGGGAAATTACGTTTAATTGGTGATCCCGTTACTCGTTATCAAGAAGATCCAGTACGTATGCTACGTGCTATTCGTTTTATGGCAAAATTGGATATGTTCTTAGATAAATCAAGTGAAAAGCCAATTCGTGAGTTAGCATATTTATTAAAAAATATTCCACCAGCACGTTTATTTGATGAAAGTTTAAAGCTTTTACAATGTGGTTTTGGGGTAAAAACATATAAATTATTACGTGAATATCATTTATTCGAACAATTATTCCCTGCATTGATGCCATATTTTACTGAACGTGAAGACAGTTTTGCTGAACGTATGATTACGATTGCATTAGCTTCAACAGATGAACGCATAGCTGACAAATTACGGATTAATCCTGCGTTTTTATTTGCAGCTTTCTTTTGGTATCCATTACGAGAAAAAGTGGAAATCTTGAAAAATGAAGGTGGATTAAATAACCATGATGCTTATGCTTTAGCTAGTAATGAAATTCTAGATTTATTCTGTGCTGCATTAGCTGCTCCACGACGTCACACTAGCGTAATCAGAGATATTTGGTTTCTGCAATTACAACTATTAAAACGTCATGGTAATGCACCTGAAAAAACAATGGGACATCCTAAATTCCGTGCTGCATTTGATTTAATTGCGATGAGAGCCGAAATTGAAGGCGGTGAAACCATTGAATTATCTGCATGGTGGCATGAGTATCAATTGAGTAATGGCGAACAACGCAATATGTTAGTAAAAGAGCAAGATAAGAATCATCCTAAACCGAAGAAAAAATTCTATCGCTCACGTAAGCGTAAACCAAAAAACAAACCTATGGTAAATAATCATCTATGATGAAAGATGCTTTTATTGCTCTCGGCAGTAATCTTAATACCCCCGTAGAACAACTCAAATCAGCATTAAAGGCTATTGATGAGCTAACTGAAACCAAATTAGTAAAAGTTAGCTCGTTTTATCAAAGCAAACCGCTTGGACCTCAAGATCAGCCTGATTATGTCAATGCTGTTGCGCAGATAAAAACAAACTTATCAGCATTAACCTTATTAGATTCTTTACAACATATTGAAAATGAACAAGGCCGAGTAAGATTGCGCCGTTGGGGAGAAAGGACCTTAGATTTAGATATTTTGCTATATGATAATCAAGTGATTAGTTCTGAAAGGCTTACGGTTCCTCACTATGACATGAATAATCGAGAATTTGTTATTGTGCCATTATATGAAATAGCACCTACTCTAGTGCTACCTAATCAGCAAACACTGATGCATTTAATGGAAAACTTCAAATCACATCAAATGATTATCCTTAATGACAAATAATACTTCTAATTAGAAAATACATTACAGCTTAGTCATTAAAAGTATATTAGGATGAATCTAGTCCAACATGTCAGTCTACATAGAGTTACTAACTGAGTATTTATTCATAACCAATTAAAATATAAAGAGAAAAATGCAGTCAGAGGAATGCATTTTTCTTTATATGATTAAATCAGTTAGCATCTACACTAATCCATTTCTAATTTTTTGTTCAAAAATATCATAGTCCACTAAAAAAGCATCATGTCCATAGTCCGACATAAACTCATAATAATGTAAATTGACATTCGCTTGCTCAAGTAAAGTTTTACTTTTATGTAAATCTGCCACTTTAAATAATTGGTCATTGGTCACTGAAACTAAAGTATATTTTGCTTTAATACGAGATAATGCCTGTTTTATATTTTCAAAGCCAATACTTGGATCATATAAATCTAAAGCTCTCAATAAGTGCAAATAACTATTAGCATCAAAACGAGCTAAGAATTTTTTGCCTTGATAGCTCAAATAAGATTCAACTTGGAAAAAATCTCCCCAAAACTCACCTTCTGTTTTAATTGCACGTCCAAATGCTTTGGCTAATTGAAGATCAGTTCGATAAGTTAACATGCCTATCATACGAGCAATAGACAAGCCTTTATCTGGTGGATTCCCATCATAATAATCCCCATGATTAAAATTAGGATCATTAATAATTGCCTGACGCATCACATGATTAAAACCTATTGCTTCTGCACTAAATGTTAAAGAAGAACAAAGATTTATCACTCGTGCAACATCATTTGGATATTCTATTGCCCACTGTGTTGCCTGCATTCCACCAAAAGATCCGCCAATGACAGCATGTAATTGAGAAATATTTAAATAATTAAGTAAAGCTTTTTGTACGTGAACAATATCTTGAACAGTAATATTAGGAAATTGGCTACCATAAGGCTTTTGAGTAACGGGATTAATAGAGGCTGGCCCCGTTGTACCTTTACAACCTCCTAATACATTTGAGCAAATAAAGAAATATTTAGCCGTATCTAATGCCAGCCCATCCCCCATAAAACTCTGCCACCAGCCTTCAGCATGCTGTTCATTTTTAGATAAATAAGGTTCAGCATCACCTGTTAATGCATGGCAAATTAACACAACATTACTTTTATTCTCATTTAATCTACCATAGGTTTGATAAGCTACTTCAACATTTTCTAGTTGACCGCCTAAAGTGAGTTTTAAAGTGTTTTCGGTAAAGAGCTTAACTATTTTTACTGACATTAAATAACCCATAAATTAAAAAATACTTCTCTGTCTTTGCAGAGTTCAATATAAACTATCTCTAAGCATAAATATTGTCAAGAAATTTTAGACGTTTAGACGTCCAAAATTTATTTATCAAAAATTGCACTTGAACTTAAAAGAATTTTTGATTAATCTCCACTTAAGGATTAATCAAGTGAGAGATGTTTAAATGTCAGGATATAAAGGAATACAATCAAACATTGTTTCTTTTCTAGCCCCTTTGAAGCTTCTTATTAAAATTTGTTCTGTTCTATTTGCTATCAGTATTCTTAGCTTAATCGCTATTGACCAGGGCATTGCATATTATGTCCGCCATGACGTTTATACTGATATAAATAAACTACCTTATCGTCCTTATGGGTTACTTTTAGGCACATCAAAATATTTTGCTAAAAATACACCAAACTTATTCTATGTTTATCGTTTAGAGGCTGCAGAAAATTTATTTAAATCAGGTAAAGTTAATCACTTATTACTAAGTGGTGATAATCGTACTTTGCAATACAATGAACCTCGAACAATGTTTAAAGATCTCCGACAAAAAGGCATTGAAGAAGAATATCTACATATGGATTTTGCAGGATTTAGAACGCTAGATTCGATTATCCGAGCAAAAGAAATTTTCCACGCCACACCAATGACAATTATTACCCAAAAATTTCATTGTGAAAGAGCTTTATTTATCGCCAAATTCAATCACATTGATGCTATCTGCTATAGTGCAGAATACCCTAAAGACTACCCAATGGTTCGCTTTAGAGAAATCTTTGCTCGTGCCTTAATGCTTTGGGAAATTTTTACTGAAAAAGAACCGCACTTTTTAGGTACACCTGAACCTTTACCTTCTCCGACTCAAAATACCCCATAATAAACCTCTATTTAGGGATAAAAATTATCTTGAAAATCTGTTATATTTAGCTGTTAAAATTCTTATTGTTCTAAAATCTTAAAACGAGGATAATAACTCGCTTACTCAAACGAATTACACTGATATGACAGACTATATTTTATTAATTATTGGTACAGCTCTAATAAACAACTTTGTCCTAGTTAAATTCTTAGGGCTTTGTCCATTTATGGGAGTATCCAAAAAAGTTGAAACAGCTATTGGAATGGGACTCGCAACCACCTTTGTATTAACTGTTGCTTCACTTTGTTCGTATCTCGTGGATACCTATATTTTAGCACCACTAAATGCAACCTTTTTACGTACGCTAGTTTTCATTTTAGTGATTGCTGTTGTGGTTCAATTCACCGAAATGGTGATTAATAAAACTAGCCCTACCTTATATCGCTTATTAGGTATTTTCTTACCATTGATTACAACAAACTGTGCGGTTCTTGGTGTGGCATTATTAAACATAAACTTAGCACATAATCTTACTCAATCTGTTATCTATGGGTTTGGAGCATCTCTGGGTTTTGCTTTAGTACTAATTTTATTTGCTTCTTTACGAGAAAGACTGGTTGCTGCGGATGTTCCTGTTCCATTTAGAGGTGCATCAATCGCCTTAGTGACAGCAGGGCTAATGTCATTAGCGTTTATGGGTTTCACGGGTCTTATTAGACTCTAAGGCAACAAAGCTAATGACAACTTTCTACTACGTTCTTATTGCCATTGCAGTGTTAGCACTTATATTCGGTGCTATTTTAGGTTTTGCATCGATAAAATTAAAAGTTGATGCCGATCCGATTGTCGATAAAATCGATGCGATTCTTCCACAAAGTCAATGTGGACAATGTGGCTATCCTGGTTGTCGACCTTATGCAGAAGCTATTGCTAATGGTGATCAAATCACTAAATGTGTTCCTGGCGGTCAAGAGACTGTCGTCAAAATCGCTGAATTACTTGGCGTTGATGTACCTGATGCTGAATTTGCTGAAGATAACAGCCCTAAAGTTGCTTTTATCAATGAAGATATGTGTATTGGCTGTACTAAATGTATTCAAGCTTGCCCAGTTGATGCCATCATTGGCACCAATAAATCTTTACACACTATTATTCCTGACCTTTGTACAGGTTGTGAACTTTGTGTCGCCCCTTGCCCAACGGATTGTATTGTGATGATAAAAGTTGAAAAAACTGTTGATAGCTGGGATTGGAAAATTAATCCAGATCTCGTTATTCCTGTTCTAAATACCACAGATGGTAATAAAAAATTAGTGGTGGGGAAATAACAGATGGCCGATGTATTAACAAGATTTAACTCTGGTAAACTTTGGGATTTTGATGGAGGCATTCATCCTCCTGAAATGAAATCACAATCTAACCAAACCCCAATTATTCAAGCCCCATTAGCTGAAGATTTTTATGTACCTGTAAAACAACATGCTGGTTCTGCCGGTAATTTATTAGTTAAACCAGGTGATAAAGTACTTAAAGGTCAGCCTCTCACCCAAGGTGATGGTTTACGAGTATTACCTATTCATGCACCAACTTCAGGAACGGTAATCGATATTGCGCCTTATATTGCTGCACATCCATCTGGTTTATCTGAATTAGCCGTGCATATCCATGCTGATGGTAAGGATCAATGGCGTGAGCAAAATCCAATTGAAGATTTCCTCACACAAACGCCTGAAACTTTAATTGAAACTATTTATCAAGCAGGGATTGCAGGGCTTGGTGGCGCTGTATTTCCGACCGCAGCAAAAATAGACTCTGCCCAAAAACAAGTTAAATTACTGATTATTAACGGCGCTGAGTGCGAACCTTATATTACCTGTGATGATCGTTTAATGCGAGATAACCCTGAGGAAATCATTGAAGGGGTTCGTATTCTACGTTATATCTTGCGCCCAGAAAAAGTGGTTATTGCTATTGAAGATAACAAACCAGAAGCTGTAGTTGCACTTAAAAATGCATTACATGGGGCTAATGATATGGAAATCCGAGTCATTCCAACAAAATATCCTTCAGGTGCCGCAAAACAATTGATCCAAGTATTAACAGGTATGGAAGTGCCTAGTGGTCAACGTTCTTCAAGTATTGGTGTATTGATGCAGAATGTTGGAACCGCCTTTGCTATTAAACGTGCTATCATTGATGATGAGCCGTTAATTGAACGTGTTGTTACTTTCACTGGTGATAAAATTCCCAATAAAGGTAACCAGTGGGTTCGCTTTGGTACGCCTATTTCATTCTTACTAAAAAATGTAGGTTACGAATACGATGAACGCCTACCAGTTTTCCTCGGTGGGCCAATGATGGGCTTAAGCTTATCTAACCTTGATGCACCTATCACAAAATTGGGTAACTGTGTTTTAGCACCAGATCATTTTGAATATGATCACAAAGCTGAAGAACAAGCTTGTATTCGCTGTTCTGCTTGTTCTGATGCCTGCCCAGTACATTTAATGCCTCAGCAGCTCTATTGGTATGCTCGTTCAGAAGAACATGAAAAATCTGAAGAATATCATTTAAAAGATTGTATCGAATGTGGATTATGTGCCTACGTTTGCCCTAGCCATATTCCATTAATTCAATATTTCCGCCAAGAAAAAGCAAAAATTTGGGAAATTAAAGAGAAAGCTAAAAAAGCAGAAGAAGCTAAACTTCGTTTTGAAGCAAAACAAGCCCGAATGGAACGCGAATTACAAGAACGACAAGAACGTTCAAAACGAGCTGCTGAAGCTCGCCGAGAAGAATTGGCTAATCAAAAAGGTATCGATCCAGTACAAGCAGCACTTGAAAGATTAAAAGCCAAAAAAGCTGATATTACGACTAAACCAACAATTTCTAGCATGAAAACGATTGTCTCTGAAAAAGGTGAAATCTTACCTGATAACTCAGAGATAATGGCGTTACGCAAAGCTCGTCGTTTAGCTCGTCAACAAGCTGAAAAAGCAGAAAATATTGGTTCAGAAATCAACTCAATTAATACAGAAAATTCCACGGGCGATGATAAAAAAGCAGCGATTGTAGCAGCATTGGCTCGAGCTAAAGCCAAAAAGCAGGCGGCTCAAGGAACTAATGAGCAATCAGAAGTCTCCCAAACTGCGGTACAAAATACAGAAATTTCTACGGCTACTGAATCAACAGAAACGGATCCTAAAAAAGCAGCGATTGCCGCTGCCATTGCACGTGCTAAAGCCAAAAAACAGGCGGTTCAAGGAGCTAGTGAGCAATCAGAAGCCTCCCAAACTGCGGCACAAAATACAGAAATTTCTACTGCTTCTGAATCAACAGAAACGGATCCTAAAAAAGCGGCAATTGCTGCTGCGATTGCTCGAGCAAAAGCGAAAAAATTAGCTCAACAACAAGCAAATAAAACAGAATAATTTAAGGTGCTATCAATATGTTTAAAATAGCAAGTTCTCCACATAGTCATTCAGGGAAACTCACAGCACGTATTATGCTTTGGGTAATCTTAGCTATGCTTCCAGCATTATTTATGCAAATTCACTACTTCGGCTTTGGTGTGCTTATCCAAGCAACATTAGCTATCAGCTTTGCACTTTTACTTGAATTTATTGTTACCCTTCTCCGCAAAAAGTCAAAGTTATTTTATGTATCGGATTTTAGTGTCACTTTAACGGCCCTTATTTTGGCTATGGCAATCCCTCCTTATGCGCCTTATTGGGTTATTTTGATTGGGGTATTTTGTGCTGTTATTCTTGGTAAACATGTGTATGGAGGATTAGGTCAAAATCTATTTAATCCTGCTATGGTAGGCTATGTAGTACTATTAATATCCTTCCCTGTACAAATGACAAATTGGATGCCTCCTGTATCATTATTACAAGAGCCACCCACAATTATTGATGCTTATTCTTTGATTTTTACTCAAGTAAGTTCAGATGGTTTTAGTTTGCATCAACTGGCTGCTTCTATTGATGGCATTACCTCAGCCACGCCATTAGACACGGTGAAAACAGGTTTAAAATCGCATCAAAGTTTAACGGAAATTAACCAATCACCATTATTTACTCAATCTGTTTTCGCTGGTTTAGGTTGGTTCCAAGTGAATTTGGCATTCTTACTAGGTGGTTTATTCCTTATTTGGAAAAAAATTATTCATTGGCATATTCCTGTAGCGTTATTGGCGACAGTGCTCATTTTCTCTGGTTGTACTTGGGTATTTGGTCATAATATGCCATCACCCTTATGGCAATTATTTAGTGGAGCAACCATGTTCTGTGCATTCTTTATTGCGACTGATCCTGTTACAGCCTCCATTACCCATAGAGGTAAATTAATCTTTGGCGTATTAGTGGGTTTACTCCTCTGCCTTATCCGTTTTTACGGCGGATATCCTGATGGTGTAGCATTTGCTATTTTATTAGCCAATATTTGTGTGCCATTAATCGACCAATATACTCGCCCTCGTGTATCTGGCCATTTTAATAGAAAATAAGGAAACATCATGAAAATAGCTGTTGTAACCTTTCGATATGGTCTTCTTCTAGCACTGGTTGCAGTGATTTGTACCTTAGTATCTGCAGGCGTATATTTCGTTACTAAAGATAAAATTGATTCAGTAATCAGTGAAAATCAACGAAAATTATTATTAGAAGTAATTCCCCAAAATTACTTTGATAATAATTTAGTGCAAAGTTGTATAAAATCTGCGTTGCCTGATATTCATAAAATTTATTTAGCCAAAAAAAATCAACAAATTACGGCTTATGCATTTGAAACCGTTGCTCATGATGGATATTCTGGTGATATTCGTATTTTAGTGGGTTTGACTCCTTCAGGTGAAGTTTTAGGCGTGCGAACAATTGAACATCATGAAACCCCAGGTCTTGGTGATAAAATTGATTTACGTATTTCCAATTGGATTTTAAGCTTAACGAATCAACATATTACTGAAAATAATCAAGCTGAATGGGCAGTAAAAAAAGATGGTGGTAAATTTGATCAATTTGCAGGAGCAACGATTACTCCTCGCGCATTGATAAATCAAGTAAAACGTTCAGCATTATTAATGTTAAAAAGCAGTAATTTTGAACAATATCCAACATGCAATTAGTTTTTCAAAGAGATCAAAATGACAGAAAATTCTCAACAAATTGACCGCACTTTGGAAACCTCAGAAACTAAAACTGCGGTAGTCAAAACAGAAGAAAAAGGGCTATGGGCGAATCTATTCAAACAAGGCATTTGGAATAATAACCCAACATTAGTTCAGTTATTAGGCTTGTGCCCGCTATTAGCTGTATCAAGCAGTGCGACTAATGCTTTAGGGCTAGGTTTAGCAACAATGTTTGTATTGATTTGTACCAATGCAATGATTTCTATTTTCCGTAAACAAATTCCACATGAAATTCGAATTCCTATTTATGTGATGATCATTGCAACTACCGTCACTGTAGTGCAACTATTAATGAATGCTTATACCTATACTCTTTATCAATCTTTAGGAATTTTCATTCCACTCATTGTCACAAATTGTATCGTTATTGGGCGGGCAGAAGCTTTTGCTTCCAAAAACTCATTATTACATTCTATATTTGATGGATTTTCTATGGGGTTAGGGATGACATTAAGTTTATTTGTATTAGGTTCATTACGTGAGATTTTAGGTAATGGAACCTTATTTGATGGTCTCGATCAATTATTTGGCAGTTGGGCTAAATCATTACGCATTGAATTCTTCCAAAATGATAATAACTTACTTTTAGCTATTCTTCCGCCTGGAGCATTTCTTGGCTTAGCATTAATGTTAGCCTTAAAAAATATGATAGAGAATCGTAAAAAATGAACCAAGCCAAACGAATTGAAATTCTTACTCGTTTAAGAGCAGAAAACGCAAAGCCAACTACAGAACTCAACTATAGTTCACCTTTTGAGTTGTTAGTTGCTGTTATTTTATCCGCACAAGCAACAGATAAAGGTGTTAATAAAGCCACCGATAAATTATTTTCAGTAGCGAATACTCCTGAGGATATTTTAGCTTTAGGCGTAGATGGATTGAAAGAATATATTAAAACTATTGGGCTTTATAACGCTAAAGCAGAAAATATTATTAAAACATGCCGCACTTTAATTGAAAAACATCACAGCCAAGTACCTGAAAATCGTGAAGCCTTGGAGGCGCTTGCTGGAGTTGGGCGTAAAACGGCTAATGTGGTATTAAATACTGCTTTCGGGCATCCTACTATCGCAGTTGATACACATATTTTCCGTGTGTCCAATCGTACTGGTTTTGCACCAGGTAAAGATGTATTAGAAGTAGAAGAAAAACTTAATAAAGTGGTTCCTGATGAATTTAAAATGGATGTTCATCACTGGTTAATTTTATTTGGTCGTTATACTTGTATTGCTCGTAAGCCCCGATGTGGTTCTTGTCTCATTGAAGATCTCTGTGAATACAAAAATAAAACTGATATTTAATTAAATAAAAGATGTCTAACCGCATCTTTTTTTATATGTAATATAGTAAATATAAATATTTATTAAATTTTTTCTCTATTATTTTTTATTCATCTACAAAAAAATAAAAAAATAAGATAGAATAATCCCCTTTTTCGATATTTATCGAGTACTTAATCTAGATTTTAAGCCCCTTTCTTAAACTTAAAGTCATTTATAAAATCGAATTGATTTATACAAACATGGAACCAACAATGACAACAAAAACAACTGAAAGACAAACATGGTCGAGCAAACTCACCTATATCATGACTGTTGCTGGAGCAACGGTTGGCTTTGGTGCCACTTGGCGTTTTCCTTATTTAGTCGGTGAAAATGGTGGTGGAGCTTATGTTTTGTTATTCTGTGTTGCCATGATCTTAATTGGCATTCCCATGATATTAGTTGAAAATGTTATTGGTCGTCGCTTACGTGTCAACTCTATTGATGCTTTTGGTGATAAATTACAAGATAAAAATATTTCTAAATATTGGAAAATTATAGGTTACATGGGCTTACTCGGTGCCTTTGGTATTATGGCTTATTACATGGTATTAGGTGGCTGGGTAATAAATTATATTATTAGCTTGCTGACTGGCACACTTGATATTTCAATGCCAATTACTAAAGATACCGCCAAAGCATTCTATGATTCAAGCATTGGTAATAGCCCAATGCAAATTGCCCTTTATACATTTAGCTTTGTTGCCATTAACTATTTTATTTTAGCAAAAGGCATTATTGGTGGAATTGAACGCTCAGTAAAATACCTCATGCCTTTACTATTCATTTTTCTCATTGGCATGGTTATTCGTAATGTCACATTACCAGGTGCAATGGAAGGCATAATTTATTATTTAAAACCCGATTTTTCAAAAATTACGGCTAAACTCTTTATTATGGTATTAGGTCAAGTTTTCTTTGCTTTAAGCCTTGGGTTTGGTGTATTAATTACGCTCTCTAGTTATTTAAGCAAAGAAGAAAACCTGGTTCAAACTGCAATTATTACTGGTTTCACTAATACTATTATTGCGGTACTTGCTGGTTTTATGATCTTTCCATCCTTATTTAGTTTTGGAATTGCACCTAACGCAGGGCCAACATTAGTTTTCCAAAGTTTACCTATTGTCTTTTCACACTTATGGGCAGGTACTTTCTTTGCAATTATTTTCTTCTCTTTATTATTAATTGCAGCATTAACTACTTCACTTACTATCTATGAAGTTATCATTACTGCTCTACAAGAAAAATTAAAAATGCGTCGTAGCAAAGCAATTGCTCTAACTTTAGGTTTCATCTTTGTATTTGGAAATATTCCATCTATTTTAGGTGATAACATTTGGAGCAGTATTAGACTATCTGGGAAAAGTATTTTTGATGCATTCGATTTTGTGAGTGGTAATATTTTATTCTTACTCACTGCGTTAGGCTGTGCAATTTTCGTAGGTTTTGTATTAAAAGATAAAGCTAAAGAGGAACTTTCTGACTCGCCTAATTCAACATTTACTAATATTTGGTTTAACTATGTTAAATATGTTGTTCCAGTGATTATTATTGTCATTTTCTTAAGTAATTTACTCTAATTTAATCACTGTAAACAAAGAAAAATTTGAAGTTTCATCCCTTGTTATTCAAATTTCTAGGAAAATGACCGCACTTTTGCTGTATTAACTATAATAAAAAAGCCTAAATTATTTAGGCTTTTTTATTTAGTTGATTAACTATTTTCTACGCATGAATAACGAAATTAATAATCCTAAGATAAACCCAACGCCTGCACCAGCACCGGCCCATAATAGACGATCTGGACCTGATAATGCCGCTTGTCCTGGTTTTTTAAGAAAATGATAGCTAGATAAATTATCATCTAATCCTGTGACTGAACGCATCATTTTTAATTTAGCTTCCCAGTTTTGTTTACCGTTAGAATCTAAATTAACTTCACTAGCGGATTTAACTTGATCAAATAAACTTTTCCATTTAACAATAAGATCATTATAAACAGATTGTTTATTCAAATTATTAGTATAGTCCATATAAGAAGATAGCAACTCATTAGCTCTTTTAGGATTTTCAAGTTCTAAAGTTAGTCTAGCCTTATCACTACCATTTTCTACAAGATTAATTTTTTTAATTAACTTGTCTAATAATTCAGAATCATGTTGAGGGTTATCCGTAAGCTGTTGCTTATAATAATCTGTATTTTCCCAGAATGTTTTTGCATGATCATAAGAAGTCGCTAATTGTTTAAAACTATTAAATACCACCATATCGGCTTCAGTATCGACTTTCTTTTCATTAACTAAATTATATGTGGAAAATAATGAGTAATAATTACCTAATTCTGCGGTTGAGGGTTTTTCAAGAGAAACATCTGAAGTCCATTGTTCTTTCATTAAATAGCTAGAACCATAACCTGCCCCTGCAAATACAGCTGTGGATAAGAGAGTAATGAGTAATAATTTAAATCCTGAACTTGAATTAGTTGAATTATTTTCTGACATAGTTAACCCCAAATAATAAAATTATGCTTTTTTTTGATTCAAACGGCGTTGCGCTCTACGTTTCATACGACGAATAAAACGAGTTACTTTCCATGCTTTAGTAATCGAATATAGGTATAAGAAGAATAATCCAATAAATAAAATAAACATTATCCATTCATTAATGTAATAAACTTCACCTAAAATACCAAATCCAGCACAAAGCGCAGAAAATAAGGTAATCACTAAAAGTGCTTGACGTGATGTTAAACCAGCTCGAACCATTAAGTGATGTACATGTAAACGATCTGGTTTAAATGGGCTTTTACCTTTACGTAAACGACGATAAATAACAGCGATCATATCAATAATTGGAATAGCAATCACCCATAATGCGGTCACAGGATTCATTGGGTGTCCTTTTCCTTGAGTACTCAGTAAAAGAATCCAAATCATTGTGAAGCCAATTAATGTACTGCCACTATCTCCCATAAAAATTTTGCGTTCTTTACCAAAGATAGTTAAATTAAACATCACATAAGGTATTAAAGCTATAATCAATGCAAAGCACCATACGGCTAAATCATACTGCCCATCTAATAGCATTAAAATCGCAATGGCTGAAAAACTAACGCTAGATAAACCACCTAATAAACCATCGATACCATCAATCATATTAAAGGCATTAATTATTGCAATGGTTGCAAATACAGTAATAATAAAACCGACAGGACCCAAGGTAATTTGGAATGGACCAATAATTTGCCCTAAATGTTCTAAAGATAAATGACCAAAATAAATCATTAATACAGATAACACGGCTTGAATACCCGCTCGTAATGCAGCACTTAAATCAAATCGGTCATCTAGCAACCCTATGATCAATAAAACTAAGACACAAAAGAGATATAAATAAGGTAAACGAGTTGAATCCCATTGCAATAAATAGAAACAAAGGTTTCCCATAAATAAAGAAATACCACCCAATAATGGAATTGCACCTTGATGACGTTTACGATAATTAGGTTTATCAACCAACCCAACTTTAATCGCAATCGGCTTTGCAATAATAATCGTTAAAAATGAAACGATAAATGTAAGAATCAAACTAAGCCATAACATCTAATTTATACCTTCATAAATGCTCTTAAATGACAATTTTAGATGGTAAAGAATACCATAAAGGGATATTTACTACATAAATATTTTTATAAAAAAGAAAATATTTATGATATTTAAAGTACAATATATCCGTTTTATCAGATTTTATTACAAATAAACAAGGAAACTCATTATGACAGATTCCAATACTCTCTTCTCACGAGCGCAAAAAGTTATCCCAGGTGGTGTAAATTCGCCAGTACGAGCATTTAGAGGCGTTGGCGGGACACCCGTATTTATTCAAAAAGCAAAAGGTGCTTATATTTGGGATACCGATGGTAAGCGATATGTGGACTATGTAGGTTCATGGGGCCCAATGATTTTAGGTCATAACCACCCTGCTATCTTAAATGCAGTAATGAAAACGGCTGAAAATGGATTAAGTTTTGGCGCGCCTACATCAATTGAAATAGATTTAGCGGAATTAGTCTGTAAATTAATTCCATCCATTGAAATGGTACGTATGGTAAGTTCAGGGACTGAAGCAACCATGTCTGCGATTCGTTTAGCTAGAGGATATACCAACCGTGATAAAATTATTAAATTTGAGGGTTGTTATCATGGTCATGCCGATTCACTCTTAGTAAAAGCAGGCTCTGGCGCTTTAACTTTAGGTCAACCAAATTCTCCTGGAGTCCCTGCTGATTTTGCCAAACATACATTAACCTGTACTTATAATGATATTGACTCAGTTAAACAAGCATTTCAGCAATATCCAGAACAAATTGCCTGTGTAATTGTTGAACCTGTTGCTGGAAATATGAACTGTGTACCACCTAAAAATAACTTCTTACAAGGCTTACGTGAGCTTTGTGACCAATATGGTGCGGTATTTATTATTGATGAAGTAATGACAGGTTTTCGTGTGGCATTAAGTGGGGCTCAATCTTATTATAATGTAAAACCCGATTTAACTTGTTTAGGTAAAGTCATTGGTGGCGGCATGCCTGTAGGTGCCTTTGGCGGTAAAAAAGAAATTATGGAATATATTGCTCCAACTGGCCCAGTATATCAAGCAGGTACATTATCAGGTAACCCGATTGCCATGTCAGCAGGCCTTGCTTGTTTAACTGAATTACAAAAAGCAGGTAATGAAAAACACCTTGCTGAATTAACAGAAAAATTAGCATTAGGTTTAAAAGCCCTTGCCGAAAAACATCATGTTCCATTCACAGTCAACTACGTAGGTGGAATGTTTGGTTTATTCTTTACAGACAAACCAAAAGTCACTTGCTATCAAGATGTAATGGATTGTGATACTGAAAAATTTAAAATATTCTTTCATAAAATGCTCAATGAAGGTATTTATCTTGCACCATCTGCATTTGAGGCTGGTTTCATGTCATTAGCGCACACAGATGAGGACATTGAGTATACATTAAAAGCAGCAGATAAAGCCTTTGCGGCACTTGCATAAAATAATCAACTGACATACAAGCAAAGAGGACATTGCAAATGTCCTCTTTTATTATGGCAATCTATAAAGTGCGGTTAAAATTGACAAATTTCATAAGATCATCAATTATAACGATTTTGTAAAATCTGAATTGGTGATTGTCGATAGAATAATAATGACGGAATCAAAGCAACTAAAATAGCAAATATAAAGTTAAATAACACAAAATATCCATCTTCATCACTTAAATACACTGGTAATTGGAAACCACTTTCAATGCTCAAATAATATGAAATAATTAGTGCAAATATCCAGCCAATCAAGATTCCTAATAGCATTGCAAGCGCAATTACAATAACTAAAGCTAACCATACTAGTAAAAATATTTTATTTCGTGGTGCACCAAAAATACGCCATACAGCAATTTGTTGACGACGATTTTTAAGATACAACACAATAATCATCAATAGTGCTAACGCCATTAAAATTTGCGTAACAATAGAAATCCACAATAATACTTGTTTACTATCACCTAATAAGGAATGTACTTTAACTAAGACTTCAGCTGGAAATACTGCTTGAGTTGATTCATTTTTATATCGATTTCTTAATTGATATGCTCCAGAAAAACTTTTAGGTTTCACAACAATTGCAGATGCTCCCAATGGCTGAATATATTCTGAATCGTCATATTTTTCATGATGAAGATTACGTTTTTTTCTCTCATTAATATTCAGTAAAGGATGTTGATCATGATGATTAGCATGAACTTTCCAAACTGATTCAATAGGTACATAAATAGCATGATCCCAACGATTTCCTTCTGTTGGTACAATCCCTACAACAACGTAAGATTGTTCTTTATGCACATGACGATTAACATCACCAACTTGACCATGAATAGGTGAAAAATGATCTCCAATTTTAAGTCCTGTATTTTGCCCAACAACAGCTTCATTTAAATGATTAAAAACACGGCCAATAATTTTTCGCTTACCGCCATCAGTTACTAAATTAGTATTCGTTCCAACAATCGTAGAATCTTGATAAAAATCACCAAAAGCTAAAGGCGCAGCCCAGTCTACCTTGTCATTTTTTTCAAGATCTTGGTAAATTTTATAATCTATTAGACTCAAAAATGCAGGTTGTAAAAATACTGAACTTAGAACTAGCTGAGTTTCACTTCCTGGTGCACCAATTATTAAATCAAATCTTTCAGCTGCCTGAGTACTACCTTCTCTTACTGCCCGTTCTTGTAGATTAATAGCAATACTTAACGCACTAGATAATGCAATTAATAAAATAATTAGCAAGCTACCTAATTTACTTTGTTTAAAATCTAAAAGTAATAATTTAAACATAGAGAAGACCATCCTGCTTATCAGAAGCAATTCGACCATTTTCTAAACGAATGCAACGTTTCATCAAACCAATCAAATAAGGATCATGAGTCGCAACCAGTAAAGTAATATTTTGATCTTTACAAAGTGCGGTCAATAATTCAGAAATTTTATGACCATTTTCCACATCTAGACTTGCAGTAGGTTCATCAGCAATAAGAATTTTAGGATTCATAATCAAAGCTCGTGCTATAGCAACACGTTGTTTTTCACCACGAGATAAATGTTCTACATTAGTATCTACATTGGGCATGTTTAATGATAGTAATAAATCTTTAGCTTTTTGATAATACTCATTAGATACTGTCCAATAAAGAAATGAGATTGGAAGTAAAACATTTTCAATTGCACTTAATCCAGGCGTTAAATAAAAGTCCTGCATAATCATACCAACATGCTGAAATCGCCATTTATCTTGTTCAGCGGGTGATAAACTCGCAATATTATTTTTATCCCATTCGATTTCCCCCGAAGTAGGTTTTAATAAACCACTAACTAAATTTAATAGGGTGCTTTTGCCACACCCAGAAGGACCTATAATAGCGACTTGTTCTCCAGCAAGAATCTTTAACTTTTCAAGTTGTAAAATAGGATTCGGAAAGCAAGAAACTCGCATTTCTAAATTCCGAATAGATAAATTAGCCATAAAACCTCACTCATAATATTTTGTTAATATTATTTATAACGTATGAAAGCTCGCATCGACTAAACGCAGTAAACTCAAAAATCCTGTATCTGGATCTGTCCAAGAACCAAATTCTAATATGCCTTCTACTTCAATTCGTGTGTTATTTTGAACAAATTTTTGGTGCTTATCTAGATAGACCACAACAATATCTTCAGGCCAATCTGCATCAGATGAACAAAATGGACATAATGCCATTGGCATTTTTGTGAGTACAAAAAATTTAGCATCTGCTTTTAATGGCGGCGCCATAAATCCTTTCATGGTGACAGTTTTCCCATCAAACTGCTTTACCTTGTCAGAAAATTCCATACCTAATGAAGAAATTTTCCCATAAAGTTCATCAAATAATAATTCATTCTTAGCCTGTACAGATGAGCATAGAAGTGATAGAACAATGGCATAAACACATTGTTTGAATTGTTTAAACAAAATGGAAGAAACTTCTTTTTTAGTATTAATTTTCAACATGTGCTTTTATTTTTTTATCCCATTAATTGCTAAACTATCCATTAACACTTTGAAAATATCTGAGTTTTCCATGTAACCTTTGATATCTTCTGAACCTGGTCCTTGTGCTTGAATTACGATATCGTCAACAGAATGAACACCTTGAGATTCTGCACGAGGCAAAATACCTGTTCTTAATACTGCCCCAGGAATATCTTTGTATATTTCATTAGCCACATATTCACCTTTCTCATTTTTGATAGCTGGAGTAAATGGATTATCTAACTTAGGGCGGAATGTTTCATAGTAATCAGGAAAGTTATTAAAGAATACGGCTAAACGTTTTGAAACATTAATATCATCAGGATAGCCGTCCTTATTTTTATCTTCATAATTTGGATATCCTGCTTTTTCATATACTCCAACCTTTTCACGCATATCATGACCTTCTTTTTCATCATCTACCGTACCAATGATCGAAATACCATGAGTATGATCCCCAGTTACAATAATTAATGTATCTGGATGTTTTTCTGCAAATTTTTTTGCGATATCAACTGATTGATCTAACATTATCGTATTTGTTAATGCGCGTTCCCAATCTAGTGGATGTGATGCTTTATCTATTAATGCTGATTCAACTACTAACACAAATCCTTCTGGATTTTTAGATAACACATCTAAAGCAGTTTTAGTCATGGTGGTTAAATCAGGTTGGTCAGGGAATTTTTTAGTTACATTATTTTTTAAGAAACGACGATCTAAAACACCGTCCATATTCCCCGTGTGGAATAATCCTAAAAGTTTATTGGTATTTTTATCAATTGTTGTTAATTCTGTATTATTAGTAACTAATGTATAACCATCTTGTTTGAATTTTTCTATATAGTTAATATCATCTTTACGTTTAGAACCAACTATTGATTTAGGGAGAAAATAAGCTGATCCACCGCCTAACAATACATCTGGCTTAACATCATAAAACATACCAACAATTTTATCTTTATCTGCACGCCGACGTGTATGAGAAACCACGGCAGCAGGCGTTGCATCTTCTACTTCGGCATCACTTACGATACCTAAGCTTTTATTTGTTTTACGACGAATGACTTCGCCTAAAGTTTCTTGTTTAGGATGATTTAAATTATCTTTAGAACGACTTACATAAACCCCTAAAGCATTAATTGCTGATTTATGCCCAGTCATATAAGCACTCATAGTATTTGCACTATCTGCGGTAATCGCATCTGTACTATAAGTTCCAATAAAACCACTAATAGGCAAACTATCCATTGCTAATTTACCTTTTGCTTTACCTTCATAAATACCCTTCGATAAAATTCTCGCACCAGTTCTATGAGCAACAGACATACCATCACCTAAGAAGAAAATGACATTTTTAGCTTTTGCTACATCTGGTGTTTTATAAACTGTCCAATTAACTTCTGTAGTTTTATCATTTACTTTTGCTTGTACTTTATAATTGCCTGCACTCTGGATACTTACATTACGTAACCATAATGCTGAAACATTATTACCATCTTCTTTTTCAATAAATTCAACTTGTTTACTGCCTAAAACATCTTTGAAATCTTTACCATTAATCAAAATACTTACTTGTTGAGGTTGAATAACTTCATCAAATTCAACTTTAAAATCAAATTTACCATCAACCATCATCGTTGCCCGATCTAAAGGATAAATCGTATTTGCTGATGAATAAAAAGGGAAAGCGACTAGAATAAAAGGGATTAATGCATATTTTTTCATATATTCTCCAGTTATAAGTAGAAGGTTACCTGACTGGCTATAATATAAAAAAGATATATGACAGAATTATGACTATATGAATAAAAATAAAAAAGCGACATAAGGTCGCTTTTCTACAGAATTTATTGATTGTTCTCAGGTATAGACTCTGGAAATTCTTCTATTTGTACAGGAATAGTTAATTTTCTCCCCTCTCTTTCAATAAGGACATTTACCACACTACCTGGTCTAACATTACTAATAACTTGCATCATCTGTGCAGGTGAGGTTGCTGGCTCATTATTAAATTCAAGAATAATATCATTAGGTTGAATACCTGCTTTAGCTGCTGGACCATCTTCAACAACACTTCCCACTTTTACACCTGCTTGAGAATCTGTATTCTCATTAAAAATAATATTACTTTGTACGCCGAAAAAACCTCGGATCACTCGTCCATCACGAATAATTTTATTAAGTACATCGTTAGCAATATTCATAGGTATAGCAAAATTTAATCCTTCTGCAATATCAGAAGCATCTTTACCAAAACTTAATGTACTAATACCAACCAATTCACCTAAGGAATTAATTAATGCTCCTCCAGAATTACCTCGATTTATTGAAGCATCTGTTTGAATAAAATTCTGGCGCCCTACTGAATCGCCTACCGTATTTCGCCCCGTGGCACTAATAATTCCTTGAGAGACACTTTGCCCTAAATTATAGGGATTACCAATTGCAAGCACTACATCTCCAACATGAATTTGCCGACTAGGATTTTGAGGTATAGTAGGCAAATTCTCTGCTCGAATTTTTAATACCGCCAAATCTGTCAATTTATCTGAACCGATAAGTGCAGCTTCGGAAATTATGCCATTTTGTAAAGCGACTACAATTTGATCGGCATTTTGAATCACATGCATATTTGTCAAAATATAACCATCTTTTGACATGATTACACCCGATCCTAAACTATTAACCTGTAATCGTTCATCGGCATTAGAAGAGGAAAAAGATTGATTATAAACATTGACAACTGCAGGAGAAGCAATACGTACTGCGTTTTTAAATGATAATACAGAATCTTCATTTACATATAAGGAAAAGCCTAAATGATTAGAAGAAAGTTTAGGCAAGAAAGCTAATACCAACCCCGCACAAGCAAGGCCAATAATTGCGGCTTGGATAATTTTTTTTAACATTTTAGACTAATCCTTTGTATAGATCATTTTAACATCGTCACCGAGCTTTTCGATGGACTGCAATTTCCATAATGGGGCATCTACTAATTTTGTTAATGCAGGTAAATGACATAAGCCTCGAGCTTGATCGCCCAATAATTTAGGTGCCATATAAATAATCAGTTCATCCACTAAGTTTTCTGCTATTAATGAGCCCGCAAGCTCCGCCCCTGCTTCTACCCAAATAGAGTTTATTTGCTGTTTGCCTAAAGCCATCATGAGTGCTTGCAACATGGTTTGATTAGGTTCGGGTTGTAATTCTAATGAATGACAATACTCTGGATACATTGATATATCTCGAGTACTAGTTCCCACTAACCATATGGGAGAATTGATTTTAAATAGATTTAAACTAGGTAAAACCCGATGTTTAGAATCAATAATCACTCGTATAGGCTGGCGGAGTTGTTCTTTTTTATATTGTAATTGTAATTCTGAAGGAAATTGTTCCCAACGCACATTTAAATTAGGATTATCTTTCAATACAGTGTTGCTTGCAGAGAGAATTGCTGAAGCCTTTGCCCGTTGAAGCTGTACATCTGCCCTAGCCTGTTCTCCAGTAATCCATTTACTTTCTCCTTCTGCGGTTGCTGTACGTCCATCAATACTCATCGCCATTTTTAACTGGATATAAGGCATTCCTGTACGCATGCGCTTAAGAAAACCTTTATTTAATGCTTCTGCTTGCTCTTGCAATAAACCTACTGAGGTTTCAATACCCGCATTCATCAACATTTTTAAACCTTTACCAGCGACGGAAGGATTAGGATCTTGCATGGCGACAATTACTTTGGCAATGCCCGCTTCAATTAAGCCTTTGGCACAAGGAGGCGTTCTCCCAAAATGAGAACAAGGTTCTAAGGTAACATAAGCAGTCGCACCTTTTGCCTTTTCGCCCGCTTCTCGCATAGCCATTACTTCAGCATGAGGTTCCCCCGCTTTAAAATGAAATCCTTTACCTACGATATTGCCATTTTTTACTAATACACACCCAACGGCTGGGTTTGGCGTGGTGGTAAATTGTCCTTTAGCCGCAAGTTCCATAGCTAATTGCATAAAGTGTTGATCTTCTGAAGTAAATTGGCTCACTAAAACTATTCCTTTAATTTTTCAATTTCTTTTGTAAACTCATTAATATTTTCAAAACTTAAATAAACAGAAGCAAAACGAATATAAGCAACTTTATCCAATTTCTTTAATTCATCCATCACTAAAGATCCAACAAATTGGCTTAACACTTCACGTTCACCAGTTGCTTGTAATTGGTGAATAATATGGCTAATAGCCTTTTCCACATCATCAGCACTTACAGGACGTTTTTCTAATGCATGCTGAATACCACGTCGTAATTTATCTTCATTAAAAGGTTCACGCATACCATTATTTTTAATGATTTTAGGTACAACTAATTCTGCGGTCTCGAATGTAGTAAAACGCTCATGACAATTTGTACATTCACGACGACGACGAACCTGATAACCATCAGAAACCAAACGGCTATCTATCACTTTGGTTTCTTCAGTTGAACAAAATGGACAATGCATAATTTTTTCCTATAACGAGAAAATATTTTGTCATCATAACAAAACTTATATGAATTTACGATATACAAACACTATGTTTATTTAAGTAAAAAGATCTGCTTTATCTTATATAAAAAGGATTTATGAAAATTTCACCATACAAATTAATAACACCCCAATAACAATACTTAAACAATATTGTTTCTTTTTGTAATACTTACAAAAATTTAATGTTCATTTTACCATTCACTATTGCGATTATTCTCTTTATATGGCAATTTAGCCTATCGCAAACGATTATCATAGTTTCGTTAATGACCATAACAAACATAGGAGTGATGATGCTTAATCATTAATTTTACTACAATAGCAATTTTTATTTATCTACTTTTCTGAATATTTAAATTCTCGGGAAGCCTATTATTTAATGCATATTGCATTACACCACAATGAGGAGATGACATGAGTGGTAACTTTGAAGATGTCAGTAAAAATAAACGTAATACGATTATTATTCTTGCTGACTTCGTTTTATTTTGTTTACTAATTAAATTTCTTCCTTTTGAGCCAGCGCCCTCTAAAGGCTTAGCGCTGTTAGCTTTCGTTGCAGTGCTTTGGCTTACAGAAGCTGTTCATGTAACTGTCACTGCACTATTTGTGCCTGTTCTTGCTATCTTATTAGGTTTAGTATCCTCAAAAGAAGCCTTAGTTGCCTTTGCTGATCCTACTATTTTCCTATTCTTTGGTGGATTTGCTTTAGCTACAGCCTTACATATGCAAAAAATCGATCGCTTAATCGCAAATAAAATTATGGCATTAGCTAATGGTAATTTATTTCGAGCGGTGCTTTTCCTCTTTGTTATTACAGCATTCCTCTCTATGTGGATGAGTAATACGGCAACAGCGGCTATGATGATTCCTTTAGCAATGGGCATCCTAAGTAATATGGATCCTGAAAAAGAACACAATACTTATACCTTTGTACTTTTAGGGATTGCTTATAGTGCAAGTATTGGAGGAATGGGAACCTTAGTAGGAAGTCCACCTAATGCAATTGTCGCTTCACAACTACATTTAAGCTTTGCTAGTTGGTTAAAATATGGCATACCTATAATGTTACTGCTTTTTCCAATGATGGTCGCTATTCTCTATTTCAATTTTCGACCTAAATTTAACCAAAAATTTGAATATAATTTTGAAAAAATCCGTATGGATCGTAATCGTATCATTACCCTTGCGATCTTCTTAATTGTGGTTATCTGTTGGATATTTGGTGGCACAGTCAATCCTTTTTTATCAGAGCTACTTGGTCTAAAAGGTCAAATCGCAAATTTTGATAGTATTGTCGGTTTAATTGCTGCATTGTTATTATGTGTTAGCCACGTCGTAACCTGGAATGACTTACATAATAATACTGAGTGGGGAGTATTATATCTATTCGGTGGCGGTTTAACGCTCAGTGCCGTGTTGACTCACACTGGCGCAAGCCGAATTATGGCTGATGGAATAGTCGCATTAATTGAAGGGCAAAGTTATTATGTTATTTGTTTAACTATTGCCGCTTTTATTATATTACTCACAGAATTCACATCCAACACTGCAAGTGCCGCATTATTAGTACCAATTTTTATTTCTATTGCAGAGTCACTCAATATGTCTCCATTAGGTTTTGCATTAATTATCGGTTTAGGAGCATCTTGTGCATTTATGATGCCTGTAGGTACACCTCCCAATGCTATTGTTTTCAGTACAGGCATGGTTAAACAAAAAGAAATGTTACGTTCTTATAAAATTAACTTAACTTGTATTTTTGTGATTTCTGCCATTGGTTATCTATTCTGGCTTTAATCTAAAAGTGCGGTAACTTTTTTAAAAATTTTACCGCACTTTTTGTATACAAATTATATACAAAGCCAATGTAGAAAAAAGCTGTTATACTGATACTATCTATAAAAAGACAAAAGGTGCAAACTATGAGCAACAATTCAGTTATTACAGTTATCGGCAAAGATCGCGTAGGTATTGTTTATGATGTATCAAAAATGCTTGCGGAAAACCAAATTAATATCGTCAATATCACACAACAATTAATGGATGATTATTTCACCATGATTATCCTAGTTGATACCTCTAAATGCCCAAAATCCTTTCCTGAATTAGCGGATTTCTTTACTCAAGCAAGCAAGAATCTGGCATTAGATATTCGTTTACAAAATGAAGAAATTTTTAAAGCAATGCACCGTATCTAATGGGGTGAATAATGACAATTCAATCTGATGAAATTCTAGAAACTATTCGAATGGTTTCAGATCAAAATTTTGATGTACGAACTATTACTATAGGTATTGATTTACATGACTGTATCACGAGTAATATTCACCAACTAAATCAAAATATCTATGACAAAATCACTCGTATTGGTCAGGACTTGGTAAAAACAGCGAATATCCTTTCTGCTAAATATGGTGTTCCTATCGTCAATCAACGGATTTCTGTGACACCAATCGCACAGATTGCGGCTGCAACAAAAGCGGATTCTTATGTATCAATCGCACAAACCTTAGATCGTGCGGCAAAAGCTATTGGCGTCTCTTTTATTGGTGGTTTCTCTGCATTGGTACAAAAAGGTATGTCACCTTCTGATGAAGTCTTAATTCGTTCTATTCCTGAAGCCATGAAAACCACTGATATTGTTTGCAGTTCTATTAATATTGGTTCTACTCGTGCTGGTATCAATATGGATGCCGTTAAACTTGTAGGTGAGATGGTAAAACGTACTGCAGATATTACACCTGAAGGTTTTGGTTGTGCCAAAATTGTTGTTTTCTGTAATGCTGTTGAAGATAACCCATTTATGGCAGGAGCTTTCCATGGTTCTGGAGAAGCCGATGCGGTTATCAACGTCGGTGTTTCTGGCCCTGGTGTAGTAAAAGAAGCACTGGAAAACGCTAATGTAACCACACTCACAGAAGTGGCTGAAGTCGTTAAGAAAACAGCATTTAAAATTACTCGTGTTGGTGAATTAATTGGTCAAGAAGCCTCTAAAATGCTCAATATTCCATTTGGTATTTTAGACTTATCTCTAGCACCCACCCCTGCCATTGGTGATTCTGTCGCTCGTATTCTTGAAGCTATGGGCTTAAGCGTCTGCGGTACGCATGGTACAACAGCCGCATTAGCATTGCTCAATGATGCAGTGAAAAAAGGCGGTATGATGGCTTCTAGTGCGGTAGGTGGCTTAAGTGGAGCCTTCATTCCTGTATCAGAAGATGAAGGTATGATTGCAGCTGCTGAAAGTGGAATTTTAACCTTAGAAAAACTTGAAGCCATGACCGCAGTTTGTTCTGTAGGTTTAGATATGATTGCCGTTCCAGGTGATACTCCTGCCCATACTATTTCAGGTATCATTGCAGATGAAGCCGCAATTGGAATGATCAACAGCAAAACGACTGCTGTTCGTATCATTCCTGTCATAGGTAAAGGCGTGGGTGAAAGCGTAGAATTTGGAGGCTTACTTGGTTATGCTCCAATTATGCCTATCAAAGAAGGTTCATGTGAAGTCTTCGTGAACCGTGGGGGACGTATCCCGGCGCCAGTTCAATCCATGAAAAACTAATAAAATTAACGCCCAAAAGTGCGGTCTTAATTTTCAAAAAATTAACCGCACTTTTTATATCAGATTCTATGGCTAATGCTAGAACTTCTGATAGAATAAACATCTTTATCAACCAAATAAATATATAAAAATGAAAAATAAAATTTTAGGAAGTGCATTAATGATCGCTGGCACCACTATTGGTGCTGGAATGTTAGCAATGCCATTGATTTCAGCAGGTATGGGATTTGGAGTCACGGCATTATTATTAATTAGCTTGTGGGCGTTATTAGCTTATACAGGTTTATTATTTATGGAAGTTTATCAAACTGCTCCACGACAAGATGTCGGCGTAGCAAGCCTAGCAGAACAATATTTCGGTATGGCCGGGCGGGTGCTGGCAACCATCAGTTTATTGATTTTGCTCTATGCACTACTTTCAGCTTATATCACTGGCGGTGGTTCATTGCTGGCTGGAATTATGCCTGAAATGGGAGACAAAGAAACAACATTAAAAATCAGTATTTTGATTTTTACCGTTATTCTCGGTTCATTCGTTGTTGTTGGAATTCAATCTGTTGATGGTCTAACCCGTTTATTATTTATTGGCAAAATTATTGCTTTCATTATGGTTTTACTCATGATGTTACCGAAAGCAAAATTAGAAAACTTAACTGCTGTGCCATTAGATAATTTATTAGTGATTTCATCTATTCCTATATTCTTTACCTCTTTTGGCTTCCATGTAATTATGGCAAGCATCAATACTTACTTAAATGCGGATATTGGTAAAATTCGTAAAGCTATTTATATTGGCACAGCTATTCCATTAGCCGCTTATTTATTATGGCAATTGTCGACTCATGGCGTCTTGAGTCAAAATGAATTCACCACTATTTTGAAAAATGATCCAACCTTAAATGGATTAGTCACCGCAACCAGCCAAATTACAGGGAGCACTATATTAGGCGAAACCGTTCGCATATTCTCCGTATTAGCACTCATCACCTCTTTTTTAGGTGTTTCACTTGGTATATTTGAATGTGCTAATGACTTATTAAAACGGGTAAGATTACCATCAAATCGAATTTGGCTAACCGCAGTTACCTTTATTCCGCCAATTATGTTTGCGCTCTTCTACCCTGATGGTTTTATTACCGCACTAGGTTATGCAGGTTTACTCTTCGCATTCTATGGTATGATTTTACCAATTGGCTTAGCTTGGAAGGCTCGTCAACAATTTCCAAACTTACCTTATCGTGTGATTGGTGGAAATAGTGCATTAGTTATAGCCCTCATTGCTGGTATTATTATCATGATTATCCCATTCCTGATTCAATTAGGTTATTTACCTCAAGCCGTGGGCTAATCTTATTAAAATACTATGCAAAAGTGCGGTATAAATTTTTAAAATTTACACCGCACTTTTTATATTAGTTCCTTTTTCCATACTTGACGAAAAATTTGATCTACTTCACATTTTTGAAATCTGTCTATTTATTCTTATTCCATTTTCTTTTACTCTGCCCATCGAAACGTTTCGATGAAATAACATGAAGGAGTTTCTATGAAAAAAACCACTAACCTTAATGCTCAGCTTTCACACTGTCTTGCAACATTAGGTCACACCGATAGCTTGACAATTTGTGATGCAGGATTACCAATCCCAAATTCAGTAGAACGTATCGATCTTGCTTTAACTGCTGGAATTCCCTCTTTTTTACAAACCTTTGATGTGATCGTAGATGAATTATATATAGAGCGTGTACGAATTGCTGAAGAAATAAAACAAAAAAATCCAGAAATTTTAACCGCACTTTTAGCTCGACTAACTGAATTAGAACAAAAACAAAACAATACGATTCAAATTGATTATGTCAATCACGAAATCTTCAAAGAACAAACGCTCATGAGTAAAGCTATTGTACGCACTGGCGAATGCTCACCTTATGCAAATATTATTTTATATTCAGGCGTACCATTTTAAGGTGGTGTGATGGAAACCTTATTAAAAATGAGCGGGATAGATAAATCTTTCCCTGGTGTAAAAGCTCTTAGTAATGCATGTTTATCGGTTTATGCAGGAAGAGTCATGGCTCTTATGGGTGAAAATGGAGCGGGTAAATCCACTTTGATGAAGGTACTCACAGGTATTTACAGCAAAGATTCAGGATCAATTACTTATTTAGGTAAAGAAGTCTCTTTTAAAGGGCCTAAACATTCACAAGAGGCCGGCATTAGCATTATCCACCAAGAATTAAATTTAGTCGGTAATTTAACCATTGCCGAAAATATTTTTTTAGGGCGTGAATTTAAAACCGCTTGGGGCTCAATTGATTGGAAAAAAATGTATACAGAAGCGGACAAACTACTAGCTCGTTTAGGCGTCAAGCACAGTAGTCACCAGCTTTGTGCAGAATTATCCATTGGCGAACAGCAAATGGTAGAAATAGCCAAAGCACTAAGCTTCGAATCTAAAGTCATTATTATGGATGAGCCTACTGATGCCCTAACTGATGCTGAAACAGAAGCATTATTTAATGTGATTCATGAATTAAAAGCAGAAAACCGAGGTATTGTTTATATTTCACACCGTTTAAAAGAAATTTTTGAAATTTGCGATGATGTTATGGTACTCCGTGATGGTCAATTTATTGGCGAACGTGTAGTTGCTGAAATTAATGAAGATCATCTGATTGAAATGATGGTAGGACGTCGTTTAGAAGAACAATATCCACACTTAGAGCAGCATCGTGGTGAATTATTATTAAATGTGAAAAATCTCAGTGGTCAAGGGGTGAATGACGTATCCTTCCAATTGCATAAAGGGGAGATTGTGGGTATTTCAGGCCTAATGGGGGCAGGACGTACTGAATTAATGAAGGTGCTTTATGGTGCATTACCAAAAACATCAGGAACAATCGAGCTCAACGGAAAGGCAATTCATAATACTTGTCCTCAAGATGGCTTAAATAATGGTATTGTCTATATTTCTGAAGATCGCAAAGGTGATGGATTAATTTTAGGTATGTCAGTTAAAGAAAATATGTCTTTAACAGCATTAGACCATTTTTCTCAGGCAGGAACTATTCGCCATGAAGCAGAAACAATGGCCGTTGATGACTTTATTTCAATGTTTAATATCAAAACACCAAGCCGTGATCAACAAATCGGCTTACTCTCTGGTGGTAATCAACAAAAAGTAGCCATTGCAAAAGGCTTAATGACACGTCCAAATGTATTAATTCTAGACGAACCAACTCGAGGAGTTGATGTCGGTGCAAGAAAAGAAATCTATCAATTAATCAATGAGTTTAAAAAGGATGGATTAAGCATTTTAATGGTTTCATCAGACATGCCAGAAGTGCTTGGTATGAGCGATCGTATCTTAGTCATGCATGAAGGAAAAATCAGTGCCGAATTTTCTCGTGAACAAGCGACCCAAGAGAAATTACTGGCTGCCGCGATTGGCAAAAACACAGAATTAAATTAAGGTATTTTTATGACGACTCAAACAAATAAATTTCAGTTAGGGAAATTTTTAATTGAACAACGTTCTTTTGTTGCGTTATTCATTCTAATTATCATTGTATCAATGATTAATCCTGATTTTTTCAGTATTGACAATATTCTTAATATCTTACGTCAAACCTCTGTAAATGCGATTATTGCAGTGGGAATGACCTTTGTCATTTTGATTGCAGGAATTGATTTATCCGTAGGTTCAGTCCTTGCACTCACGGGTGCAGTTGCGGCTTCATTAGTAAGTTCAACAATGCCAATTTTCTTGGTCATTCCATTGGTTTTATTATTAGGAACAATCTTCGGTGGTGTCAGTGGTGTGATTGTGGCGAAAGGTAAAGTACAAGCTTTTATCGCCACCTTAGTCACAATGACTTTATTACGTGGTATTACCATGGTTTATACAGATGGAAGACCAATCAGTACTGGATTCTCAGAACAAGCTGATTTATTTGCTAGCATTGGTACAGGTTATTTATTCGGTATTCCTGTACCTATTTGGATTATGGCTGTTGTATTTGCTATCGCTTGGTATATTTTAAAACACACCCCAATTGGACGTTATATCTATGCTTTGGGTGGAAATGAATCAGCCACACAACTTTCAGGTATTAATGTTAATAAAATCAAAATATTTGTATTTGCCGTGAGTGGTTTTTTATCTGCACTTGCTGGCTTAATTGTGACTTCACGCCTTTCATCAGCACAACCTACTGCTGGAGTATCATATGAGTTAGATGCTATCGCTGCCGTTGTTGTTGGAGGAACAAGTTTAATGGGCGGTAAAGGGCGTGTAATGGGTACTTTAGTGGGTGCATTAATTATTGGCTTTTTAAATAATGCACTCAATTTATTAGACATTTCTTCGTATTATCAGATGATAGCTAAAGCATTGGTAATCTTGGTTGCTGTATTAGCTGATAATTACTTAGGTACTAAAAAAGTTTAATCATTTTTAAGGAGATTTGTATGAAAAAACTCACCACTTTAGCTTCAGCAATCATGCTTACCTTTGCTATTGCAGGCACAGCCTCAGCAAAAGAAACTATTGCTTTGGCTGTATCAACTTTAGACAACCCTTTCTTTGTAAGCCTTAAAGATGGGGCTCAGAAAAAAGCAGATGAATTAGGTTATAAATTAGTCGTACTAGATTCACAAAATGACCCAGCTAAAGAACTTTCTAATGTAGAAGACTTAACCGTACGTGGTGCAAAAGTATTATTAATTAACCCAACAGACTCGAAAGCAGTAAGTAATGCGGTAGCTATCGCAAATCGTAATAAAATTCCAGTAATCACCTTAGACCGTGGGGCTGAAAAAGGTGATGTAGTCAGCCATATTGCTTCAGATAATGTTGCGGGCGGTAAAATGGCAGGTGATTTCATTGCTCAAAAATTAGGTGATGGAGCCAAAGTTATTCAACTAGAAGGTATTGCAGGAACCTCTGCCGCTCGTGAACGTGGAGAAGGCTTTAAACAAGCTGTTGAAGCGCATAAATTTAATGTATTAGCAAGTCAACCAGCAGATTTTGATCGTACAAAAGGTTTAAATGTCACCGAAAACTTATTAGCCAGTAAAAATGATGTACAAGCTATTTTTGCACAAAATGATGAAATGGCATTAGGTGCATTACGTGCAGTAAGTGCTGCTAATAAAAAAGTCATGATTGTTGGCTTTGATGGTACAGATGATGGTGTCAAAGCGGTCAACGGTGGAAAATTAGCTGCAACTGTAGCTCAACAGCCTGAACTTATCGGTTCACTTGGTGTTGAAACCGCAGATAAAGTACTCAAAGGTGAGAAAGTTGAAGCAAAAATTCCTGTAGATTTAAAAGTAATTTCAAAATAATCTTATCTAAAAAGCACTCGTCTTAGGCGAGTGCTTATCGCATTAATTTAAAACTCACTGGTCCAAGACAAGTGTTAATATATAGGTTGATTTTATAAAGGACACAATATGAAAAAACTCACCGTTCTCGGCAGCATTAACGCTGATCACGTGATTTCTGTTCCCTATTTTGCTAAACCAGGAGAAACATTAATAGGAAGTCATTATCATATTGCTTATGGTGGTAAAGGTGCAAATCAAGCAGTTGCCGCCGCACGTTTAGGGGCAAATGTCTCTTTTATTGGTTGTATCGGTAATGATGATATTGGACGAGCAATGAAAACAGCTTTTGAACAAGACAATATTAATACTCAACCAATTAAAACCATTAAAACTGAAATGACTGGTATTGCCATGATTCAAGTTGCTGAATCGGGAGAAAATAGTATTGTTATTTCTGCGGGAGCGAATGCTTATTTAGATGAAAGTACGGTTACTGAATTTGAAGATGAAATTGCACAAGCAAATTGTTTATTAATGCAATTAGAAACACCTCTCCCAGCAATTATTTTAGCTGCCCAAATTGCTAAAGATAACGGAACTGAAATTGTGTTAAATCCAGCACCAGCAAGAGCTCTTCCTGATGAATTACTTCGCTTATTATATATGATCACACCAAATGAAACTGAAGCAGAAATTCTGACTGGAGTAAAGGTTGTTGATCAAGAAACAGCCGTAAAAGCGGCTTCAGTTTTCCATCAAAAAGGCATTGAGAACGTGTTAATTACTTTAGGTTCAAAAGGTGTTTTCGTCAGTCAAAATGGCAAAGGTGAAATTGTCCCTGGGTTCTGCGTTAATGCTGTTGATACTACCGCAGCAGGTGATACCTTTAATGGTGCATTGGTTACTGCTATATTGGAAGATAAACCTTTACAAGAAGCTATCCGTTTTGCTCATGCTGCAGCGGCTATTAGTGTGACTCGCCAAGGCGCTCAATCCTCAATTCCAAATCGACAAGAAACCTTAGGTTTTCTAGAAAATCCAAAATAAAGTGCGGTGAGTTTTATAGGAATTTTTATATGGCAACCATGAAAGACATTGCAAGATTAGCAAAAGTTTCCACCTCTACAGTATCTCATGTTATGAATAATACTCGTTTTGTTAGTGATGAAATTCGAGAAAAAGTACTACGTGTGGTTGCCGATTTAAATTATACCCCCTCTGCCCTAGCTCGCAGTTTAAAAGTAAAAGAAACCAAAACCATCGGCATGCTTGTTACAGCTACAAATAACCCTTTTTTTGGCGAAGTTATGACGGGTGTTGAACATTATTGCGAAAAACATCAATATAATCTTATTGTAGCAACTACTGATGGAGATGAAGAACGGTTACAACGGCATCTACAAATGATGCTCCAAAAACAAGTTGATGGCTTATTATTAATGTGTGCTGATACTCGATTTCAAGCATCTTCACATTTAAATATTCCTTTGCCAATGGTTATTATGGATTGGTGGTATACCGATCTTAATGCAGATAAAATCTTTGAAGATTCCGCATTAGGTGGCTATCTTGCGACAAAAGCTTTAATTGATGCTGGGCATCGTCATATAGGCATTATTACTGGTGGCTTAAAAAAATCCCTTGCGCAAGATCGTTTAAAAGGCTATCTCAACGCCTTAGAAGAAGCCAAGATTGCTGTTAATTCAAACTGGATTATCGATAGTCATTTTGATTTTGAAGGAGGCTTTAATGGAATGAATCAATTACTTAATAAAAAACCTTATCCTTCCGCAGTATTTGCCTGTAGCGACACCATTGCCGTAGGTGCCTATCGTGCTATTTGGCAAAAAGGTTTACGTATTCCTGAGGATATTTCTATTATTGGTTATGACGATATTGAGCTAGCTAGCTATCTCTCTCCCCCACTTTCCACCATTAGCCAACCAAAACAGGAACTGGGTAAACTTGCCATAGAAACCTTATTGGAACGAATTAATAATAAAAATGCAGATTATAAAAAGATTATTTTAAAACCAGAATTGATTAATCGATCATCAATCTTAATTAAATAATTTATTTTCATTGAAAATTAGGACAACAACTTTTCTAGCTATAGTATTATTAATAAAAAACTATTACCAATCCACTAAAGTCTCACAGCTACAGTGTTGCCAAGGCTAGTTCTTAAAGATCTGATTAATCAACCAGAAAAATATTCCTCTGCACTGTCATATCTTAACGTTTTAGCTCATTTAATAATTTCATTTATTCCTATAGGAATTATGACTATATAAAAATTTAAAAAAAACACCGCACTTTACTGTTCTGCAATCACAGCCAACACCCTTTTATCTGACACAGGATATTTTGTTCCTAGCTGTTGTGCAAATAAGCTTACTCTCAACTCTTCAATCATATAGCGAATTTCTAGTACTTCATTACTGTGTGGTTTAGATTTTGGTAATTTTGCTAATAATTGTTTATAAGCATTTTCCACCTGCTCTACACGTAACATGGCAGCTCGATCACGGTTAATATCTTGAGCTAATTTATCTATACGTTTATCAATCGCTTGTAGATAACGATGAATATCTGGCAAACGTGCATAGCCAGTTTTTTCAACAAACCCTGGAAAAATTAAGCCTGCCAATTGAGTTTTTATATCTGATAACGCAAATGCCATGGTGAAATCCATTTTCCCTTTTAAACGTTTATTGATTTCAAAGGTTAAGGTCAGCAACTGTTCTACTTGTTGAGCAATGTCCACAGTAATTTCATTTAGGTTTTCACGCACAAAATCACGTAATCTGTCGAAATCTTGTTCATTCCACACAAAACCACCAAAATCAGTAATCAGTTTATCCACTGCACAAGCAATACAGTCATCAATCAGCTCCAATACTTTGCCAAAGGGCGTAAAATATAGCCCTAGCTTTGATTTATTAGGTAGTTTTTCATGCAAATATTTAATTGGTGATGGCACATTCAATAAAATTAAACGACGTAGCCCCTTTTGCATTGCTACAGATTGTTCATATTCGGTTTCAAATAATTTGATACCTACAGCTTCTTTTTCATCAGTAATCGCTGGAAAAGCTTTGACAGTGAAACCTTGCTTTTTCTGTTCATAACATTGAGGCAAATGTTCAAAATTCCAAATATGAATTCCACTTTGCTCAATACCATCATCTGCCACCGCAGAAATACTTTGTTGCACACGATCTTTTAAGCTAAATTTCAATTCATCTAAATTCATACTTTCTATAATTTTTTTGCCTTTATCATCAATCACTCGGAAAGTCATTTTCAAGTGCGATGGGATTTGCTCTAAATTCCATTCATCTTCTTCCACATTTACACCAGTCATGCGACGTAATTCATAACTTAGTGTATGGAATAATGGCTTATCAGTATCACTCACTCGAGCTAAAAAAGCCTCGGCATAATTAGGAGCGGGAACAAAATTGCGGCGTAAAGATTTCGGTAAAGATTTAATTAATGATACTATCAATTCCTGACGTAATCCTGGAATTTGCCAATCAAACCCTGTCATTTCAATTTGATTGAGTAATGGCAACGGAATATGTACAGTGACACCATCAGCCTCAGTGCCTGGCTCAAATTGATAAGTAAGTTTTAGCTTTAAATTACCCTGATGCCAAAAATTAGGAAAATCTAGCTGACTAACTTTTTGAGCATCATCATTCATTAAAAAAGATTTTTCAAAATTTAATAATTCGGGATCTTTCTGACTCGCCTTTTTCCACCAACTATCAAAATGTTTTTGCGATACAACATCTGCACCAATACGTGCATCATAGAATTCAAATAAGGTGCGATCATCCACTAAAATATCACGACGGCGAGATTTATGTTCTAAATCTTCTACTTCTCTAATGAGTTTTTGATTATCAAAGAAAAACTTATGTCGTGTATTCCAGTCACCTTCCACTAACGCAGATTGAATAAAAATCTCACGACTAGTTTGTGGCTCAATAGCCCCAAAATTCACTGGGCGACTTGCAACAATTGGTACCCCATATAAATTGACTTTTTCATCAGCTATCACTTGCCCACGAGATTTCGACCAGCGTGGTTCTGAATAAGACTTTTTAGTGAGATGGGTCGCTAAGGGTTCAATCCATTCGGCATCAATATCTGCGACCATTCGTCCCCATAATTTAGAGGTTTCGACCAGCTCTGCAGCCATCACCCATTTCGGTTGTTTTTTGAAAAGTACTGAATTAGGGAAAATGGCAAAATGAGTATTTCTTGCTCCTAGATACTGTTGTTTTTCTGCTTCTTTCAAACCGATATGAGAAAGTAATCCTGTTAATAAAGCGCTATGGACTTGTTGATATTCTGCAGGTTCAGAATTAATCGGCAATCCCATTTCTCGTACGGTTAAACGAATCTGATGATAAATATCTTGCCATTCACGGATACGCAGATAATTCAAGTAATCTTTCTGACATAAACGCCGAAATTGATTGTTACTCAGTTCTTTTTGTTGTTTTTGAATGTAATTCCAAAGATTTACAAAAGCTAAAAAATCCGATTTTTTATCTACAAAACGGCGATGTTTATCATCTGCTGCTTGTTGTTTATCCTGTGGACGTTCTCTCGGATCCTGGATAGATAAAGCGGCGACAATAATCATCACTTCATAAATACTACCAAAATTCACCGCACTTAGTAGCATTTTTGCAAGCCGTGGATCCACTGGGAGTTGAGCTAACTGCTTGCCTTCTTTAGTTAAGAATCTACGCTCTCCAAATTTCGTTTGTTTAAATTCAAAGGCTTGTAATTCTTCTAATAATTTAATTCCATCTTGAATATGACGTTTATCAGGTGCATCGACAAATGGAAAACCCTCAATATCATCTAAACCTAATGAGGTCATTTGTAAAATAACAGAAGCCAAATTAGTACGTAAAATCTCTGGATCAGTAAATTCGGGGCGGTTATTAAAATCTTCTTCTGAATAAAGACGAATACAGATGCCATCACTCACACGCCCACAACGACCTTTACGTTGATTAGCAGAGGCTTGTGAAATCGGCTCAATAGGTAAACGCTGTACTTTAGTGCGGTAACTATAGCGAGAAATTCTTGCAGTACCTGGATCAATGACATATTTAATACCTGGCACAGTTAACGATGTTTCTGCCACATTGGTCGCTAGAACAATACGATTTAAACTGCTTGGATGAAAAATTTTATTTTGTTCCTGTGCAGATAATCGAGCATATAAAGGCAAAATTTCTGTATGGCGTAATTCTTGCTTTTGCAGGGCTTCTGCTGTATCACGTATTTCACGTTCGCCATTTAAAAAAATCAAAATATCACCTCGACCTTCTGCTTGTAATTCATCTACTGCATTTAGAATTCCTTGCAATTGATCTTGGTCTTCTTCCTCAATCATAGGACGATAGCGTACTTCTACAGGATAAGTTCTGCCTGATACTTCAATAATTGGGGCATTATTAAAATGTTTTGAAAAACGTGCTACATCAATGGTCGCAGAGGTAATGATCACCTTGAGATCGGGACGACGCGGCAATAATTGTTTGAGATAACCGAGAATAAAATCATTGTTTAGGCTACGTTCATGAGCCTCATCAATAATCAAAGTATCATATTGATTGAGATAACGATCTGTTTGAATTTCCGCAAGTAAAATACCATCGGTCATTAATTTAATTTGGCTATCATCACTAATTTGATCGTTAAAACGAACTTTATAGCCTACGAGAAAACCAAGCTCTGTTTGCAATTCTTCTGCAATACGAGCGGCCACAGAACGAGCAGCAATACGACGTGGTTGAGTATGGCCGATTAAACCTTTTTGTCCGAGACCTAATTCAAGACACATTTTAGGTAATTGGGTTGTTTTACCCGAACCCGTTTCCCCTGCAATAACGACCACTTGATTATTTTGAATCAAATTTTGAATTTCTGTTTTACGTTGGCTTACAGGTAAATTATCAGGAAAAATAATTGGATTTTTAACCGCACTTTTCCGCTGATTTAAACGGGCTTGTGCCTGTTGAATTTGCATTTGGATCTCAGCACCAACCACTTGTTGTGAATTTTCATTCTTAATATTACTGAGACCTTTAATACGTGCAGATAAACGACGTTGATCTATAATCATCATATCGTTTAATTGTGCGGATAGCGATTTTTGTAATTGGTTAAATACTTGCTTTTGAATAGTTTTTTTCATAATTTAAAAAAATAATTTGTGAACCTTATCACATTCAAAAATTCTTTTAGTCTATTTTCTCTCATTATATGCTAAATTACTCACTCCGAAAAAATAAAAAAGGAGAATTTATGAAAACCCTAAAATTAAGTATCTTTACTCTAGCTGCGGTCTCTGTTTTATCAGCTTGTACTCATCAACATGCTGTAGAAAATCATGATCAGCTTAAATTACAAAATCAAGCAACACTAGGTATTGTATGGATGCAACAATCAGGTGAATATGCAGCCTTAGCACACCAAGCATTTAACACAGCTAAAGTAGCATTTGATCATGCGAAAAAAGTTAAAGGTAAGAAAAAAGCTGTAGTTGTAGACTTAGATGAAACCATGATGGATAACAGTGCTTATGCAGGTTGGCAAATTAAAAATGGTCAAGATTTCTCTCAAGAAAGTTGGACAAAATGGGTAAATGCACGTCAAACACCTGCTATTCCTGGTGCAGTTGACTTTGCTAAATATGTAACCAGTAAAGGTGGCACAGTATTTTATGTATCAAATCGCTTAGAAAAGGGTGAACGTGAAGCCACTATTGATGATATGAAACGTTTAGGTTTCCCAAATGTAACTGACCAAACGTTATTATTAAAACAAGATAAATCAGCCAAATCAATTCGCTTTAAAGCGATTACTGACCAAGGCTACGATCTTGTGGTTTATGTAGGGGATAACCTAAATGACTTTGGTGATGCCACTTATCATAAACCAAATTCAGAACGTCGCGATTTTGTAACCCAAAATGCAACTGCATTTGGTACAAAATATATTGTATTACCAAACCCTAACTATGGTGACTGGGAAGGTGGTTTAGATAAAAACTACTATAAAGGTGATGTAAAAAATAAAATTGATATTCGTAACAATTCTATTCGTGCTTGGGATGGAAAATAATTTTCTTTAATTCACAAAAATGCCGATAGCTCAATACTAACGGCATTTTTCTTTGCAAAATTTATTTGCCCATAATTGTCGCAAGTATACCGGCAGCAATCAAAGGACCAACAGGTATTCCCCCCAAAAACGCAACGCCAATCACCGTTCCTATAAGCAATCCTGTTAACACAACAGGTTCAGCCGACATTAATGGGACACCTTTACCACCTAACCATGCTACAACGATCCCCACGATAACAGCGAGTATCATTTGTAAATTAATCAATTCTTTCATCTGTGGCAAGGCAACTTTACCAGATACTAAAGGAGCCAAAACACCAATTGTCAAAATAATAATTCCCCACTTTAAACCATATTTATCTAACAAAGGAATATATTTTGCAAGAAAGGTTTGTTGCATAATTAATAAAACTGAAGCGGAAATGGTAATTGAACTATTATGGCTTAATAAACCAAGAATAATCAAAACCACAAGCATAACAGCCACTGAATTGATCTGTAATGACACGGCAGGTTCCTTAAAGTGCGGTAAAAAATAGTAAAATTTTTTGATAATTAATGACTAATAATTATAACAAATTTGTTTTTTTATTTATTTCTTTATCTTTAAATTAGTTCTAAAATTCTTACTAATGCGAAGAAAGATCAAATAAATTAAAGATTATATGGAAATTGCCCTCATACTTGCGAGTAAAATTATTGAATTAACCGCTATTGTCTTATTAGGCTATGCGTTAGTTAAATTCAAATTGCTCAAATCACAAGATAGCTATCCCTTGTCAATTATAGGCTTATATTTAATTAGCCCGGCAGTAATGACAACAGCCTTTCAAATTGATTATACGCCACAAATTTTAAAAGGTTTAATGCTTTCCTTAGGTATGGCAATTTTTTTGCATATTATATTGATCATTATAGGCATATTATTGAAGAAAGCATTAAAACTTGATCCCATTGAACATGCAGCGACAATTTATTCAAATTCTGGTAACTTAATTATTCCACTTGTCATGTCAATGTTTGGTCCTGAATGGGTGATTTATGCGACTTGTTTTATTGTGGTTCAGACTGTTCTATTTTGGACCCATTGCCGTAGCATCATCTGTGGCAAAGGCACGATACCAATTTCAAAAATGTTTAAAAACATTAATATATTATCCATTATTGTTGGGATTATTTTATTTGCTTTCCAAATTAAGTTACCACCACTAATCATGGGCACATTAAAATCTCTAGGACAATTTATCGGTCCCAATGCGATGTTAATTGCAGGTATGTTGATTGCATCCATTCCATTAAGAACGATATTTTCATCTAAACGCATTTACTTAGTCACGTTCTTGCGTTTAATTGCGATTCCAATTTTCTTACTTATTATTATTAAAGTTTTTGGCGTAGATACTTGGGTAGAAAATGGTAAAACGATTGCTATGATTAGTTTCCTAGCAACCATTAGTCCAGCGGCAGCAACAGTTACTCAAATGGCTTTGCTTTATGGTAAAAATGCCAATAAAGCGAGTGCAATTTATGGCGTTACCACAATGCTTTGTGTGATTACCATGCCATTAATTATTGCTTTATACGAACTTATCTAAATAACTGACAACTATATAGGTTTTTATATTAACAATATCTAGTTTAGATTATTGTTAACTATCCTTGGTTAATTAGTAATTAGTATTTAGCACTAATTATAAAACAGAAAAAATAATCAAATAAAAAATTGCCAAATAAATATATGAAAGGAAATAATATTGATAAAATGGCTGGGGTACTAGGATTCGAACCTAGGGATGCTGAGATCAAAACCCAGTGCCTTACCGCTTGGCGATACCCCAATAGATTATCTTAAAAAAGATTTAATAGACTTTATTTGATAGTATGGCTGGGGTACTAGGATTCGAACCTAGGGATGCTGAGATCAAAACCCAGTGCCTTACCGCTTGGCGATACCCCACCTACTAAAAGACTTGCAAGCAATGAATGGTGCGGGACGAGGGACTTGAACCCACACACCTCGCGGCGCCAGAACCTAAATCTGGTGCGTCTACCAATTTCGCCAGTCCCGCATTATGGTGGCTACAGCGAGATTCGAACTTGCGACCCCAACATTATGAGTGTTGTGCTCTAACCAGCTGAGCTATGTAGCCATTTCCATTTTGCGTCACCATCATCGGCTTTGCGTGGCGTATTATGCTAAGATAAGCCTCTTTCGTCAACTATTTTTTAAAAAAAATGCGTTTTTTTGTCTTGTTCGAATAGAGATTAAACAATTTGATTTAAAATCAAACCAAATTTATAGTAAAAATAATTAACTCATTAGAAATTGCCTTATTTTTCATGATATAAAAAAATAGCTACTTTATTTAAGTAGCTATTTTCTCATTCTCTTTATTTAGTTATTCTGTCAATAAATGCTGAAGTAAAGAACCATCCAATATAGCATGTTTAACTAAAGCAAATGCACCGATTACATCTTCATTAATTAATTCTGATGCAACTAAAGGTGTATTTTCAATAAATGTTGGCAATGCATGATTTTCTAAGGTTCGACGAATGGAAGAAAATAATACATTTTTAGCCTGTGTAATTTCCCCAGAAAGCACAATTTTCTCTGGGTTAAACATATTGACAGACATTGCCAATACCCGACCAATCTGTACACCAACATGCTCAATCAATTCAGTAGCGACGGCATCTTGTTTATTAGTCGCTTTACAAATAGCATCAATATCATGGCTTTCTAAGGTTAGCCACTTACTATGATAGCCATCTTCTAGCATTTGTTGCATTTTATCTTCAATTGCAGTATTGCTAACAATGGTTTCTAGACAACCAACATTACCACATAAACAACGTTTACCTAAAGGATCGACCTGAATATGGCCTATTTCACCAACATTATGTTTAGATCCTAAAAAAACTTCATGATTAATCACAATTCCTGCACCAACGCCATTATGAATGCGTAATAATAAGGAATCATGGCAATCTTTAGTTACCCCTAAATAATGTTCTGCCAAGGCGAGACTTCTTACTTCATGTCCAACATACGCTGGTAAGCCTAAATTTTCTGATAAATAGTTAGCAAGATCCCAAGGCTCATTAAGTTCTATATGAGGTAATTGTTCGATAATATTTTTTTTCATATTAACAAACCCAGGAACAGTAATCCCTATAGCAATAATTTCACTAGAACGTTTTTGATAATTATGGATAAAATCCTTTAATTTTTCTAATAAGAAACCTTCAAGCACAATAATGTCTAATTCTCTAGGTAGCTCAAATTTCTCACGTTTTATAAGTTTTGTTGAAAGATCCATTAAAGCCAAAGTAACATGCGTTTTTCCTAATCTCACCAACACTGCATGAAAAGCTTTTTGTTCAACAATAATTGACGTTGCACGACGCCCACCTGTCGATTCTTGCTGTTCAACTTCTTTAATTAAGCCTCTAACTAATAAATTACGTGTAATTTTAGTTACACTCGCAGGGGCTAATTGACTCAATTCAGAAATCTGAATACGAGAAATAGGACCTTTTTGGTCTATTAATTTATAAACCACTGCACTGTTCATTTGTTTAACCAAATCAACGTTAGCAATTTGATTAATTTGCATGAGCTTTCCTTTAAAATTGTAGTTCATTGATTCAGGTTAATCTCGATAACCCACTCCACGTCTTATTATAATGATTGTCCTGCAAGTTTGAATGATTATTTGTACAAAATTAAAAATATTTATATTTTAGCAATAAAAAAACCGCACATATTTAATAAAGTGCGGTTACTCTCAATTACTTTTTCATAATGTTATAGTTGACTAGAAGAGGAAATATCCACTCCATTGGATATCATCACTCCCTAGTCGGTTGAATAACTGATTAAACATCCAATGTATAACTTGGTTATTCTGAGCACCTTAATAACATTATTATACCTAACAGTAACAGACAAAATAATATTCCATTACCTATCTTGTCAATGAATTTTCTATATCAATGAATCATGACTAAACTTGATATATAAAATTACTATTAATTAAATGAATCCTTTCTCAAAATAATGTCATTGAGATACTTTGTAAACTTAGCCTATTAGCATAACTCGCAATATAAAATTTCGATCACAAATCTAAATTTCCTTTTTTATGTGACAAGCATAATCCACTAAATCTACTAGAACAATATCCTTCTGTTCTATACTTTTCTAATGTATGCATCGTTAGTCCATTAACTACTAATCCATTAGATTGTTTACACAACAAATGCATCAAATTCACTCAAGGAAAGTTTGCATAAGTCAATAAATAACTCTTCATCCCCTATTTTGAATTGTTATTTATAGAAATCACTCTACGCAAACGTTAACTAACTTATGATATATTACAATGCTATTTTATATTAGAATAAAAAACTATATTTTAATATAAAAGCAAATATAACGAGTCAATTTAATAAAACTTGCAGTAAATTATACCGACACAAGAAAAGTGTTCAGCATAATATATTGAAAATCTAATTTTGCAAATAGTTATTCATAAAAAATGTGATAAAGATCACTAAAAGTGAACTGATCGAATATTAATTAACCAATACTAGTTATGATATAAGTCGTAAAAAGAAAGTGCGGTCAAAATTTTAAAAATTCTGACCGCACTTTTAGTTAACTTAAACCACTATAAGCCTAAGAAAATTAATACATACCTTCACGTTCTTCTCTTGTGCTGATATAAATATTTTTCACTTGAGTATAAGCCGCCAACATCATTTTATGAGTTTCACGACCAATACCTGAAGTTTTATAACCACCAAATGGTGCTCCCGCAGGTAAACGATTATAACAGTTGACCCATACACGCCCTGTTTCTAAAGCTCGAGAAACACGTAATGCACGATTGATATTAGTTGACCACACGGCGCCACCAAGACCGTATTCACTATCATTTGCCATACGAATTACATCTTCTTCGTCTTTGAATTTGATCACTACAGCGACAGGTCCAAAAATCTCCTCTTGAGCAACACGTTTAGCATTATCAGGTGCTAAAATTAAAGTTGGTTGGAAAAATTCGCCACGGGCTAGTTCAGTAGATGTTGGTTTAGAACCACCAGTTAGAATTTCACAACCTTCTTGTTTTGCTATATCAATATATTTACTGATTACACTTACTTGGTTGCTATTCACTTGAGCGCCCATTTGAGTATCATCTTCCCAAGGTAAACCCACTTTCACTTTCTTGAACTCTTCTTTTAAAGCGCTGATAAATTTATCGTAAATACCTTCTTGCACGAAAATACGAGAACCTGCACAACAAACTTGACCTTGATTAAATAGAATCCCTTTTTGTGCACCTTCAAGCGCTTTATCAAATGGCATATCATCAAAGAAAATATTAGCCGATTTACCACCTAATTCAAGTGTTGACGGAATCAACATCTCAGCCGCTGCAATACCAATTTTACGGCCGATTTCTGTTGAACCTGTAAAGGCTAATTTATTAAATCCTTTATGGTGCAACATATATTCACCTGATTTAGAACCTTTACCTGTAATCACATTGAATACGCCTTTTGGCAATAAGTGATTAATTTTTTGAGCTAACGATAATAAACTAAGTGAAGTTGATGAGGAGGGATGAATCACGACAGTACAACCCGCAGCTAAAGCAGGTGCAATTTTCCAAGCGGCCATTAAGAATGGGAAGTTCCACGGAATAATTTGACCAACCACTCCAATAGGTTCACGTAAAATTAATGATAAATCTTCATCATCTAACTGATTAGCAATTCCTTCTTCAGAACGAATAACACCAGCAAAATAACGGAAATGGTCAGCCGCTAAAGGTACGTCTGCCGCACAAGTTTCACGAATTGGTTTACCATTATCTAATGTTTCTTGTAATGCAAATAACTCAGTATTTTCATCAATAATATCTGCAATTTTATTTAAAATTGCCGCACGTTCAGTAACTGTTGTTAATTTCCAAGTTTTAAACGCTTCTTTTGCGGCTGCAACTGCTGCATCAACATCCGCATCACTTGCATCAATAAAAGTTGCTAGTGCTTCCCCATTTGCAGGATTATGTGCAGTTAATTTTTGACCTTCTGAGCCATCAGTCCACTCACCATTAATTAATAAGCCATAATGTTTATCAAATACCTTTAAATCTTTCATCATAATCTTAATCCTTGTTATCGTTAAGTTACAAAAATATTAAACTCAATATGAGTTAAAATTAGATTAAAACGATTCAAGTCAAAATACAACATAGATAATAGCTATTAAAAACTATTAATTTGATAGTCAGATCAAGATCACATTTTTAACAAAAAATATACATATTAAAACCAAATTGTATTAGCATGATGAAATCTGCGGTTAAAATTTATCCGAACTTTTCGCTAACCAAATTAATATATATCAGTTTCAAGATGGTATTCTTTAGTCAATTTTGACCTGACTATTTTCTCTTTAAATGAAAGGTTCTTTATTGGATTCTCAATTATTTTAACCTTAGGCATATCACATAAATTTAATATAACAGCGAGAATATAATCATTTTTATAGGCTTCAGCTTTTAAATATTCTTTCTCAGTTAGCCTAATTTTTCCTTGTTTTTGTCTAATACCTTTAACTTCTACTACATAAGTATTATCAGAGGTAGTAATTTGAAAATCATATCCATCACCATATAAACGAGCATCTTCTAAATGCCCGGTTGAAAAAATATCAATCATTTGATAGTTTTTCATAAAGAATAATTCGGCTTCTATTCCTGTTTCTTGCATAGATTTAAATCTTGATTGAGTGATAGGACTTATCAAAGAAGATTGAATTAAATTCTTTACATGAAATTCATTTTGCAAAATCATCTTGATAATATTGCTATAATTTTCAACATGTTCATTACCAAATAAGCTATCTATAAGTTCCTTTCTATGAATATAAGCATTTCCTTTCTGCCACCACCCTTTCCTGCCGTTTTCAAAAAAAGGATCAAATAAATCCATTCTATTTTTAACTGTACTTGCCGTATCAACAATATTTAACTGAACAAAATAATTATAAAAATCTTGCTTAGTTTTAAAGCCAAATTGTTTAACAAATTCATTATTAAATTTAGCTAGACCATAACCAAGTAAATTTAATAATTCATAATGTTGATGCTTATTCATATCTCTATCCATAAAAAAGGCGAACCTCTTAGTTCGCCTTTATACTTAATAACTACAACGATTCAATTTCTTTAAATTGATTTCGAAGTTTTTCTAGACTGTCTTGGTACTCTTGCATTTTTTCACGTTCTTTATTGATAACCGCTTCAGGCGCTTTAGCAACAAAAGATTCATTGTTAAGTTTGCCTTCAATGCGTTTTACTTCACCAATCATTTTATCGATTTCTTTGTTTAAACGTGCAAGTTCTAGATCTTTATTAATAAAGCCTGCCATTGGTACTAATAGCTCCATTTGACCGACTAATTTTGCGACGGATAATGGTGCATTTTCACTTTCAGATAACACTTTAATATGATCCAATTTCGCCATAATTTGAATTAATGCAAAATTTTCATCTAAAGTTTGTTTACTTTTCTGATCCAAATTACGGAACAATAAATCTAAGCCTTTACTTGGTGCAATGTTACTTTCAGCACGGATATTACGCACAGCAGTAATCACATCTTTAATCCAGTTGATTTGATCTACGGCTTTGTCATTATCTAGGCTAGCATCGGCTTGAGGGAAAGGTTGTAGCATAATGGTATTACCTTCAACACCTGCGTAATCTTTCACTTTTTGCCATAATTCTTCCGTAATAAATGGAATAATTGGATGAGCTAAACGTAATAATTTTTCTAATACATTAATTAATGTATAGCTTGCGCCACGAATTTGTGCAGGTGTACCATTGGCAAATACAGGTTTAGTTAATTCTAAGTACCAGTCACAAAATTGATCCCATGTAAATTCGTACAATTCATTTGCAGTTAAGTCAAATCGATATTGACCTAATGCCGTACGGAAATTACGAGCTGCTTTGTTAAATTCTGCTTGGATCCATTTATCTGCTACTGAAAACTCACGCTCCCCTTCACTCAAATCTAATTTACTGTTAGTTAAGACGAAACGGCTCGCATTCCATAATTTATTACAGAAATTACGATAACCTTCTAAGCGTTTCATATCCCAGTTAATATCACGACCATTTGAAGCTAATGCAGCAAGGGTGAAACGTAATGCATCTGTACCATGAGCCGCAATACCTTCAGCAAATTCTTTTTGGGTTGCTTTTGCAATCTTTTCTGCAAGTTGAGGTTGCATCATATTGCCTGTACGTTTCGCTAATAAATCTTCAAGGCTAATACCATCTATCATGTCGATTGGATCAATAACATTACCTTTTGATTTTGACATCTTTTGTCCATTTTCATCACGGATCAAACCTGTTACATACACAGTTTTGAAAGGCACTTGCGGTTTGCCATTTTCATCTTTAATGAAGTGCATGGTCATCATGATCATACGTGCCACCCAGAAGAAAATAATATCGAAACCAGTAATTAACACATTAGTTGGATGGAACATTGCTAATTCTTTAGTTTGTTGTGGCCAACCTAAAGTTGAGAATGTCCAAAGTGCCGATGAAAACCAAGTATCCAATACATCATTATCTTGACGTAATACAACATCTGCAGCTAAACCATGTTTTTCACGGGCTTCTTCTTCACTACGTGCTACATACACATTGCCTTGCTCATCATACCAAGCTGGAATACGATGTCCCCACCACAATTGACGAGAAATACACCAGTCTTGAATATCACGCATCCAAGAAAAATAAAGATTTTCGTACTGTTTAGGCACGAATTGGATTTCTCCATCTTCTACTGCTTTCACCGCAACTTCTGCTAATGGTTTTGCACTTACATACCATTGGTCTGTTAACATTGGTTCAATTGGCACGCCACCACGGTCACCATAAGGTACTTTCAGATCATGTGGTTGAATTTTTTCTAATAAACCTAATGCTTCAAAATCTGCTACCACTTTTTTACGAGCAGCAAAACGTTCTAAATCTTGGTAATCTACTGGAATAACGGCTTCATAACCATCTAATGGTTTGCCATTTGATCCTACTACTTCTGCAGTTTTACGAATATTACCATCCAATGTCATCACATTTACCATTGGTAATTGGTGACGTTTGCCAACTTCATAGTCGTTAAAATCATGTGCTGGCGTAATTTTTACTACACCAGTACCAAATTCACGCTCAACATATTCATCTGCGACAATTGGAATTTCACGGTTAGCTAATGGAAGCACTACTGTTTTACCAATTAATGATTGGTAACGCTCATCTTCAGGATGAACAGCTACCGCTGTATCTCCTAATACAGTTTCAGGTCGGGTTGTTGCGACCACTAAATAATCTAAACCATCTGCCGTTTTCGCACCATTAGCTAATGGATAACGGAAATGCCATAAACTACCTTTAGATTCTTTATTTTCAACTTCCAAATCAGAAATCGCAGTTTGTAATTTAGGATCCCAGTTTACCAAGCGTTTACCTCGGTAAATTAACCCTTCTTCATGTAAGCGGACAAACACTTCTTTCACGGCATCTGATAAACCATCATCCATGGTAAAACGTTCACGAGTCCAATCAATTGAGTTGCCTAAACGACGCATTTGTTGACTAATCGTGCCACCAGAAAAAGCTTTCCAATCCCAGATTTTTTCAATAAATGCCTCACGACCATAATCATGACGAGTTTTGCCTTCTTCAGCAGCAATTTTACGCTCTACGACCATTTGAGTCGCAATTCCTGCGTGGTCAGTTCCAGCCTGCCATAAGGTATTGTTACCTTCCATACGGTTAAAACGAATTAACGTATCCATTAAAGTTTGTTGGAACGCATGCCCCATATGTAAACTACCTGTTACATTGGGCGGAGGAATGGCGATGGAATAACTTGGGCGACCTGCATCATAAGATGGTTTAAAATAACCTTGTGATTCCCAGTGTTTATAAAGGGCTTGTTCTACGGTGGAAGGATTAAAACGATCTTCCATTGTGAATTGTTTTGTCATTTAATTTTTCTCTTTGTTTGTATTATCTTTTCTTACTTAATTCATACAATACCAATGCAGGAATTAACAAATAATAAGAATTAAATATAATCTTAAATAATATAGAAACACTCGTTAATGAAACGACTGTCATAAATATCGCTACTTGAAAAGCAGATAATAATATCAAAAATACTTTAATTTTTTCTGACAAGCTAGGATATATAGATAAAAGATATATAACACATATTAACGCTATACCAGAAATGATAAAGAAAAAAAATTCTATAGCATCTAACGCACTTGAATATTCTTTTATGTTAGAAACAGGTTGAACATAACAAACAATTTGTAAAATAATAGTCAAACATAAAATAAATATAACGAAACTACTATTAATTTTTATAGTATCAAATTCTCTTGTTAAAATGTATATAACAAGTATCATAGTAATAAATGAAACCAAAGTTAAAATTAAATCAGACAAAATTCCATTCTCTATAAATAATTTACTAAATCAGGCATTCTCAGTCGCCAGCTGCCAGCCCATTTGTCGATACTGTTTATACCGTTCTCTTGCCTGTGCCTTTTCGGCTTCATCAGTCGATACAAAATCAATCACTTGGTTAAAACTGGCGATAAAATCAGGAATTTCTCGTTGTAGTGAAATTAATAAATCTCGGCGTTGAGCATTACGTTTGCCTTTCCAGCTAATTTCAATAGGTGTGGCAAATTGAGTGATTTCGCCTGATAAATTGTGCGGTACAAATTGCTCAGGATCACGTTGCCACAAGGCTTCATCAAGATCTAAGGCTTGTTGTTCAGTTTCGCAAGCGATAAGCACTTTTTTACCCAAACGCCAAGCATCCGCTGCCAAATCACAAGCCAAGGCTTCAGAAGCTGATAACTCACCCTGCATAGCAGTTTTTTCGATCACATAAAATTTAGCTTGTTTTGACATTTTCTTTGATTTCATTCATAACAGGGATAACTGGAAGATTTTATCGAAAAAAGCTTAAAAGATAAAGGTTTTTACTTGTACTTCACAGAAAATCGCAATAGACTAAGCGGCATTTCATTAATTGGGTAATATTGATTGCCTACTAATTCTTAATTAATTTTACTAAAGAAGGATTGAATCCCTTCCTAATAATTATGCAACTTTCTGATTTTTATTTTGATTTACCTGATGAGCTGATCGCTCGTTACCCTAAAATAGAACGCACTTCAAGTCGTTTACTCCAACTAAATGGTGAAACCGGAGAACTAAACCATCGAGTGTTCAATGATGTGTTAGATCTGATTAATGAAGGGGATTTATTAATCTTTAATAACACTCGTGTGATTCCTGCTCGCATGTATGGCCGTAAGTCCTCGGGAGGAAAAATTGAAGTGTTAATCGAACGTGTACTCACGGAAACTCGTTTTCTTGCTCACGTTCGTGCTTCAAAGGCGCCAAAAGAAGGTGCGGAATTGATTCTCGGTGAAGATAAATTAGGAGAAGGAAATGGCGTTAAAGCAATAATGATTGGACGCCAGGATGCGCTTTTTGAGTTAGAAATTTCTGAAAAAGGCACCGCACTTTTAGATGTATTGCAGAAGATCGGTCATATGCCATTACCGCCTTATATTGACCGTCCAGATGAAGATAGCGATCAAGAACGTTATCAAACAGTTTACAATAAAGTTCCTGGTGCAGTTGCCGCGCCTACTGCGGGTTTACATTTCGATAATACATTACTCGATAAATTAAAATCCAAAGGAGTCAATTTTGCTTTCGTCACTTTACATGTTGGAGCTGGGACATTCCAACCTGTTCGAGTAGAAAATATTGAAGATCATCATATGCATGCAGAATATGTTGAAGTATCTCAAGAAGTAGTGGATGCAATTCTCGCCACGAAAGCTAATGGGAAACGAGTAATTGCGGTAGGAACAACTTCTGTTCGTTCTATTGAAAGTGCTGCTTTGAATGCCGAGCAAAAAGCTTCATCACAACTGATTGAGCCATTTTTCTCCGATACTTCAATCTTTATTTATCCAGGTAAAAAATTCCGTGTAATTGATTGTTTAATTACCAATTTTCACTTACCTGAAAGCACCTTAATTATGTTGGTTTCTGCTTTTGCAGGTTATAAAAATACAATGAATGCTTATAAAATTGCGGTAGAAAATGCTTACCGTTTCTTTAGTTATGGTGATGCTATGTTTATTACTAAGAATCATCATGTTAAGGGATTAGATTAGATTCTTTTATTAATTGTGAGGATAACAATATGGAATTGATCATTGGCTTACTTGCCATTATTGCAGTCGGTTACTATGTAATAAAAGGTTACTCTGCAACAGGTGTGTTAATGACCGTTGGTGTTTTACTTTTATTAATTAGTGTTTTATTAGATAAAAGCATTTTACCTGAAAGTGTTAAAAGCACAGGGAATACCTACTTAGATGTTTTTGAATATATTAAATATCTATTAATGAATCGTGGTGGAAACCTCGGTATGTTAATTATGGTGTTATGTGGATTTGCCGCTTATATGACCCACTTAGGGGCGAATGATATGGTAGTTAAATTAGCTTCTAGACCACTTAGATATATAAAATCTCCTTATATATTAATGGTTGCAGCTTATTTCCTAGCTTGTCTAATGTCTCTTGCTGTGCCATCTGCAACTGGATTAGGGGTTTTATTAATGGCGACATTGTTCCCTGTGATGGTTAATATGGGGATTTCACGTGGTGCAGCCGCGTCAATTTGTGCTTCACCTGCAGCTATTATTCTTTCACCCACCTCTGGCGATGTTGTGTTAGCCGCTGAAGTTTCTAAAATGCCATTATTACAATATGCATTTGATTTAACTTTACCAATATCTATCACTGCAATTATCTCAATTGCTATTTCACATTACTTCTGGCAACGTTATTTAGATCGTAAAGAAGGTTTTAATGCAGAACAATTAGAAGTTCATGAAATCACTACTCGAGTGCCTGCATACTATGCCATTTTTCCATTTACACCGATTATTGGTGTATTAATTTTTGATGGTAAATGGGCACCAGAATTAAATATTATTACGATCATTGTTATCTGCTTAGCGATTATCGCTGTAATTGACTTCCTACGCTCATTTAATGCTAAACAAGTTTATGAAAACTTGAATATGGCTTATCAAGGAATGGCAGATGCTTTCTCAAGCGTAGTGATTTTATTAGTGGCGGCAGGTGTATTTGCACAAGGCTTAAGTACCGTTGGTTTCATTAGTGCATTAATCAATTCAGTGCAAGCTGCAAGCAGTGGTGCATTCTTAATGATGTTAGCCCTTGCATTAATTACTGCATTAGCGGCAATTGCTACAGGTTCTGGTAATGCACCTTTTTATGCTTTCGTTGAACTTATTCCTAAATTATCAGCTCAAATGGGAGCAAACCCTGCCTACTTAACCACACCGATGTTACAAGCATCAAATATCGGTCGTAGCCTCTCACCAGTATCAGGCGTAGTTGTTGCTGTATCAGGTATGGCAAAAATTTCACCTTTTGAGGTGGTAAAACGTATTTCTGTACCAATGATTGTTGGTATGGTCGTGGTTATTGTAGCCACAGAAATTCTTGTGGCGGCTTAAATCGTCATTTCAATATCTACAAAGTGCGGTAGATATTTTCAAAAAAAGTAAAATTCTGCTAAAATCAACCGCACTTTTACAACAATAGTAAAGGGCACTTAAATGTGTCCTTTTTTATTGTATAGTTTAGACAAATTATTACTCATCATATCGAATTAGTTATTCGAACAAACCGTTGAACTGTTTTTTCAACAAAAGGAACACTCATGAAATTTGAACTTAAAACCACAAGTGGCTCAGCTCGTCGTGGTCAACTCACCTTCAATCGTCCTAAAGGCGAATTTACGGTACAAACACCTTCCTTTATGCCTGTAGGTACTTATGGAACAGTAAAAGGAATGACACCTGAAGAAGTGCGTGCTACTGGTGCAGAAATTCTGTTAGGTAATACTTTCCACTTATGGCTACGCCCAGGGCAAGAAGTGATGCGTAAACATGGTGACTTACATGATTTTATGCAATGGCATCGTCCAATTCTGACTGATTCTGGCGGTTTCCAAGTATTCAGCTTAGGTAAATTACGTAAAATTACTGAAGAAGGGGTAAAATTCCAAAATCCAATTAATGGTGAACGTATTTTCTTATCACCTGAAAAGTCTATGGAAATTCAATATGATCTTGGCTCTGATATTGTAATGATCTTCGATGAATGTACACCTTATCCTGCCACATTTGATTATGCGAAGAAATCAATGGAGATGTCATTACGTTGGGCAAAACGTAGTCGTGATCGTTTTGATCAATTAGAAAACAAAAATGCTTTATTTGGCATTATCCAAGGCGGTACATTTGAAGAATTGCGTAAAATTTCTGTTGAAGGATTAGTCAATATTGGTTTTGATGGCTATGCTGTCGGGGGATTAGCCGTAGGTGAACCCAAAGAAGAAATGCACCGAATTTTAGAATCTATTACGCCTCTAATTCCAACCAATAAACCTCGCTACTTAATGGGGGTTGGTAAGCCTGAGGACTTAGTTGAGGGTGTTCGTCGTGGTATCGATATGTTCGATTGCGTAATGCCAACACGTAATGCACGTAATGGTCATTTATTTGTCACAGACGGTATTGTAAAAATTCGTAATGCTAAATATAAAGATGATACTAGCCCATTAGATCCTGAATGTGATTGTTATACCTGTAAAAACTATACGAAATCTTATTTATATCATCTAGATAAATGTGGTGAGATCTTAGGTGCACGTTTAAATACTATTCACAATTTACGTTACTATCAACGCTTAATGGAACAAATTCGCAAAGCCATTGAAGAAGATCGTTTCGATGAATTTGTAGTTGAATTTTATGCTCGTCAAGGTCGTGAAGTTCCACCATTACAAAAAAGTTAAATTTAGTATATTATGGGTCTATATGGCCCATTTTTTATCTTTATTTTAGGGAATATCATGAAAAAATTAACCTTACTACTTGCCTTTGGAATATTATATCCAACATTCCCTATAGTAAGCCTAGCGAATCAAGTACAACATAATCAACAAAACGATACTCAATATCACTGTGATGGTCGCCAATATTGTGCAGAAATGAAAACTTGTGATGAGGCAAGATATTTTAATCGTTATTGCCCCAATGTGAAAATGGATGGCGATAGAGATGGAAAACCTTGTGAACGTCGTTGTGGGAGTTAATCTATGATAATAAATATTCAACCTCAAGGCTCTGCAACTTGGGCTCAACCTATTGAAATGCTTTATGCTTGCCATGGTCGTGTAAAACGTTTTTGCCAACAATTAAAAATTTTGCCTGATTACCTTATCAAGAATGGGGTAAATCAAGCAGTGAAAAACGATATTAAGCAATTAATCACCTACTTTAATATTGCTGCCCCTCTTCATCATGAAGATGAGGAATTAAATTTTTTCCCTGCCTTATTGAAATATCAACCCCAAGCGCAAATTGATATTGATAAATTAGAATCTGAACATATTAGCATTCATCGTATTTGGGCTCAGTTATCCGTTCAATTAGAAGAATTGATTAATGAACAACGCTCCGAAATCGATCAAAAATTACTAGATGATTACACAGCAGCTTATGCTCGTCATATTGCTTTAGAAGAACCTTTATTTGAATTAGGTCAGCACTATATTCCCGAGGATGAATTAGTGGCAATGGGGAAAATTATGGCAGATCGCCGTAAAGTTAAATAATTTACTATGCAACACCAATTAGATCTAACGCAATATATTTGCCCAATGCCTGTTTTACTCACAAAACAGGCACTTGAAAACTTACCCCAAGGGCATCAATTAATCATATTAGTCAATTACACGAGTGCAGCGAAAGACTTTGAATTACTCTGTAAAAAATATAATTATCAGCTAATTTCAGTAGAATCTAAGCAAGATTATCAAAAACTTCTGATTAAGAAATAAAACTGCGGTAAATTTTTATGAAATTTTCTCTGCTTTGCTAAGATCATTTTCACTTTCAAGCAATTTTGTGGTATTTTAGCCAACGATTTTTTCTTTAAATATCAACTTAACTTTTAAAAGGAATATAAAATGGATGCACAACAAGGTAGCCCAATGTCAATGTTAATTATTTTTGTGTTATTCGGTTTAATCTTTTATTTCATGATTTACCGTCCACAACAAAAACGTAACAAAGAACATCGTAAGTTAATGTCTGAATTGGCAAAAGGTACGGAAGTGCTTACTTCTGGTGGTTTAATTGGTAAAATTACAAAAGTGCCTACTGATAGCGATGCTATTGTTATTGCATTAAATGAAACTAACGAAGTAACTATCAAACGTGATTTTATTGTCGCGATTTTACCAAAAGGCTCAATCAAATCACTTTAATCTTGATTCCAAGGGAAATTAAACAGTTATGTTAAATCGCTACCCTTTATGGAAGAATCTAATGGTGATCCTCGTGATCGCCATTGGCGTTTTATACGCTCTTCCAAATATTTACGGTGAAGATCCTGCCGTACAAATTTCTGGTACCCGTGGTCACACGGCCTCCGAAACTACATTGAGTGATGTACAAAACTTATTAGATACAAATCATCTCAATCCTAAATCTATCAAATTAGAAAATGGCTCAATTTTAGCCCGTTTCAATAATACAAATGACCAACTTCTTGCCAAAGATAAAATCACTGAAAAACTTGGTCAGTCTTATTCTATTGCCTTAAACTTAGCACCTTCTACACCCGCTTGGTTAAGTAGTTTAGGTGGCAACCCTATGAAATGGGGACTTGATTTACGTGGTGGTGTTCGCTTCTTAATGGAAGTAGATATGAATACTGCTCTCGCAAAACGTCAAGAACAGCTGCAAGACAATTTACGTACTGAATTACGTAAAGAAAAAATTCAATATTCAGGCATTAAAAATGCTGATAATTTTGGAACAATGGTGACATTGGCTAAACCAGAACAATTAGCAGATGCAGAACGATTCTTACGTAAACAACACCCTACTCTGAATATTAAATCATCCTCTTCTGATAGCATTGCGTTAAATTTATCAGAACAAGCATTAACCGAATATCGTGAAAATGCAGTTGAACAAAACTTAGGTATTTTACGTAAACGTGTGGAAGAATTAGGTGTATCTGAAGCAGTCATTCAACGTCAAGGTGCAGAACGTATTGTTGTGGAATTGCCTGGTATTCAAGATACTGCTCGTGCAAAAGAAATTTTAGGGGCGACTGCCACACTAGAATTCCGCTTAGTAAATCCAAATGTGAGCCCTGAAGCAATTTCTCGTAATATTGTGCCATCTGATACGGAAATCAAACAAACTAAAGATGGCCAGCCTGTAGCATTATTTAAACGTGCAGTATTGGGTGGTGAACACATTACCAATGCAAATTCTGGTGTAGATAAAAATACCTCTCTACCTCAAGTAAGTGTGACTTTAGATAGTGAAGGTGGAGAAATCATGTCTGACACTACCCGTTTGAATCTGAAGAAACCTATGGCAACTTTATATGTAGAATATAAAGACAGTGGTTCAAAAGATGAAAATGGTAAAGTCATTTTGGCTAAACATGAAGAAGTCATTAATATTGCAACAATACAAGGTCGTTTTGGTAGTCAATTCCAAATTACAGGTATTGATACTCCTGCTGAAGCCCAAAATTTATCAGTCTTATTACGTTCAGGTGCATTAACTGCCCCAATCCAAATTGTTGAAGAACGTACAGTTGGTCCTTCATTAGGTGCTCAAAATGTTGAACAAGGACTAAATGCTGGTCTTTGGGGATTAGCCATTGTCATTGTCTTCTGTTTAATTTACTACAAATTATTTGGTTTAGTGGCAAGTCTTGCTCTCTGTGCCAATATGGTATTAGTTGTAGGATTGATGTCTTTATTACCTGGAGCAACTCTCACCATGCCTGGTATTGCAGGGATTATTTTATCTGTTGGGATGTCAGTGGATGCAAATGTACTGATTTTTGAGCGGATCAAAGAAGAACTACGTAATGGACGCCCTATTCAACAAGCTATTCATGAAGGTTATAACGGCGCATGGACATCTATTTTTGATGCCAACTTAACAACCATCTTAACATCAATTGTTCTTTATTCCGTAGGTACGGGTCCTGTAAAAGGTTTTGCCGTCACCCTTGCATTAGGGGTTGCAATCTCAATGTTTACCGCAATCACGGGTACTCGCATGCTTGTCAATTGGATTTACGGTGGTAAACGTGTTGAGAAATTATCAATTTAGGACGGAATCATTATGAGTGTATCAACAAATCTAAAACAGAAACACGAATATAAAGGTATTGGTCTCCCATTTTCTTTATTTCATTTTATGAAATTTCGTAAATTGGGATATCTATTTTCAATTATTGTGATCTTTTTAAGCTTATTTTCAATTTTTACTAAAGGCTTTAACTGGGGTCTAGATTTTACTGGGGGGGTGATCATTGATACACATTTCTCTCAACCAGCTGATCTTGAACAAGTCCGTAGTACCTTAAAAAATCACGGGATTGAAAGCGCACTAGTACAAACCACAGGGAGTTCAAATGATGTAGCTATTCGCTTACCTGCATCAGCTAGTGATTCAAATATTGGTAATAATATCAAAGATATGATGACTGCATTGGATAAAGATATTCAAATACGTGCAGTGGAATTCGTAGGTCCAAATGTGGGTGAAGAATTAACTCAAGGTGCAATTTATGCCACATTAGCAACTTTAATTATGTTATTGGCTTATGTTGGAATGCGTTTTGAATGGCGATTGGGATTAGGCGGTATTTTAGCTCTCGCACACGATGTCATCGTTACTATTGGTGTATTTTCTTTCCTACAAATTGAAATTGACCTGACCTTTGTTGCTGCTATTTTAACAGTAGTAGGTTACTCATTAAACGATAGTATTGTGGTATTTGACCGTGTACGTGAAAATTTCCGCAAAGTTCGTCGTTTAAGCTCAGAAGAAGTCATTAATATTTCCTTAACCCAAACCTTATCAAGAACCTTAATGACCTCTATTACAACCTTATTTGTTGTATTTTCATTATTGTTCTTTGGTGGCCCATCAATTTATAGCTTCTCTTTAGCACTATTAATTGGTATCGGTTTTGGTACTTACTCTTCTATCTTTGTGGCAATTGCTTTAGCCTTTGACTTCGGCTTAGACCGTGAGCATATGTTAATCAAAGTGGTGGAAAAAGAAGAATTTCAAGAAGGTCTATAAACGTAAAATTTTTTGAAAAATTACCGCACTTTTTTTACATAAAAAGGTCTAAAATAGACAGTAAAACCCGATTTATTATCGGGTTTTATTTTTAAAGGCTATAAATATAAAATAGGAGCGAAGCATAGCATGAAATTCTCTCGTACTATATTGACGTTACTCACATCAAGTATCACATTCTCTATTTTTGCTACAGAAGCTCCATTAGAACAACAACGTGAAATCTATCAAAAGATTTCTCAATTATTGACAATTTCATCATCTAATACCACTCAAAATATTGCAGCACAACTAGTAGCAGAGATAAAAGACTACCCGCTTTATCCTTACGCTGAATATCAATTATTCACTGCCAATCTCGCCAATTTAAATTTTGCTGATATAGATACTTATCAAAAGCAACATAGTAATTTTCCTTTATCTAAAAATCTGAGCAAACAATGGCTAGAAGCACAACAAAAAGCGGAACATTGGCAAACTATTTTAGATAGCAAACAGCAGCTACCTACAAATACCTATACGCAATGTGCTATACAACAAGCTGAGCTTGCAATAAATGGAAAAAACATGCAGATGATTTTGCCTAAAAGTGCGGTCAATTTAGAAAAAAATTTAGTGAATCAACCTCAATTTATCGTGGGCACGTTGACTGAATCACAGTTAGAACAATTATGGCTAACTGGCAATAGTTTACCGAAAGTTTGTGATCCTTTATTTGAGCAATGGTATCAAATGGGCGGTTTGAGCAATTCACTAATTCAGCAACGAGCATTACTTGCCTTTGAGCAAAATAATGTAGGGCTATTAACGCATTTATCTTCCATGACACAAGAGTCTACCCTACAAACATGGTTAAAAGATTTAGCTGATTTACGTCGTTATGCACAAAAAATCTCCAGTCCAGACTTTTCCCTAAATGCGGATAATCTAGAAATTAATGAACAAAATAAGCGTATTTTACTGGCTATTTTTCCAAGTTTTATCAAAACCATTAAAGATACGGATGTAATGGATATTAAAAGCTTATTGTCTAAAGTGGATAACTGGGCAATAGCTTTCAACTTAACACCAGAAGAAACTCACAATTGGCAAACCTTAATCATTAATCAACTATTTGATAGCCCTAATATAAGCGTGCAACAATGGCGTGACACAGTATTAAAAACCGTTAAGGAAGATAAACTGATAGAACGCCGTATTCGCATGGCTATTCGTGAAAAAGAAGATATTACCCCCTGGTTAGCATTGCTTTCTGATGAAAAAAAAGCCATGGATGAATGGCAATATTGGCTTACAAAAACATCACAATTTTCTGCCGAAAAATCTAAAAATATACTAAAATCAATTTCTAGCCAACGAGGATTTTACGCTATGCTAGCTGCACAAGAGCTTGGCATACCTTACCAAATAAAAGTGCAAGAAACAAAAGAGATTGAAACAACATCATCTCAACAAGAAACAAGTCATTCTAATTTGCAAAGCCCATCTTCCACACAGAAAGTAACAGATTTAACATCTGTGGCGGATAAATATGCTAATGAACTAGCCCGCATTGAAGAACTTCGTTATTTTAATGATCACAATAACATGAATACAGAATGGCGGGAGCTTTTTAATCAAGCTAATTTCAATGAACAAATTGCATTAATTAAGTTTGCTGAAAAGCATTGCTGGTATGATTTACAAGTGGAAGGGACAATTCAGGCTAAAGCCTGGAACTATTTAAAATTACGTTTGCCTAACGCCTATGAAAAATGGTTTGATTTATTTTTAAAAGATAAAAAAATCACCCGCACTTTTGCAATGGCGATTGCTCGTCAAGAAAGTGCTTGGAAGCCTTATGTAAGTTCAAGTGCTAATGCTCAAGGTTTGATGCAACTTTTACCTAGCACGGCAAAATTAACAGCTCAACGCAATAATTTGCCTTATAATCAAGAAAATCAGTTATTGGATCCATTTAATAACATTATGCTTGGAACAACACATTTACAAGAATTATACGATAAATATGGAGATAATCGAATTCTCATCGCTGCAGCATATAATGCAGGCGCAAATCGTGTTGACCAATGGTTAGCAAAATCTAATGGTAAACTCACAATGGCTGAATTCGTCGCTTCTATTCCCTTCTATGAAACGCGGGGCTATGTACAAAATGTTCTCGCTTATGATACCTATTACCAAATTTTACAAAACAAGCCACAACAAATATTTTCCAAAGAGGAATATAATAAGCTATACTAGTTTAATAGTATAAATAATCAAGGAGTTTGATATGTATATTAGTCGTAACATGAAACAATGGACAACATTTATTGAGGTTTTACGAACTGCATTTAACAAAGGAAAAGAACAAGAGCTATTAACGCTTCTGCTCACCCCTGATGAACGAGATGCAATTGGGCTACGATTACAAATTGTTGCTCAATTACTTGATAAAAAAATTCCACAGCGTGAAATTCAACAAAATCTTAGCACCAGTGCTGCAACAATTACCAGAGGTTCTAATATGTTGAAATTGATGCCACCTGAATTTATGGATTGGGTCAAAGCTCAAATTGATGAAAAAAATAACCTTTAAGTTTCATTTTTGTAAACATAAAAATTGCCGCATTTTTGATACAAAATGCGGTACTTTTTTATTCTATTTTTTTATTTTCTCCATTGCGATTACAGTATTCTTTCGCATTGTTCCTATTCCTTTTTCTGCTTATATGGCAGAACAAAAAATTGCCCATTTAGCGATATTAGATTTTGATTATGATATTAAATATGATTGGACAAGCCTTGATGAAATCTCGCCTCATATGCAATTAGCCGTCATTGCGGCAGAAGATCAAAGCTTTCCTCATCATAATGGTTTTGACTGGAATGCGATTCAAAGTGCGGTGAAATATAACCAAAAATCGAAACGAATACGAGGAGCCTCTACGATTTCCCAACAAACGGCTAAAAATCTCTATTTATGGCATGGTCAAAGTTGGATAAGAAAAGGCTTAGAAGTGCCTGTAACACTAATGTTGGAAACATTATGGTCTAAACGACGTATTCTTGAGGTTTATTTAAATATTGCTGAATTTGGCAAAGGCATTTTTGGTGTGGAAGCTGCTAGTCAGTATTATTTTAAAAAGTCCGCTAAAAATTTGACACAATCAGAAGCAGCTATGTTAGCTGCAGTCTTACCGAACCCGATTATCTATAAAGTGAATAAACCAAGTTTAGTGGTACGTAAAAAACAAATTTGGATCATTCATCAAATGAATGCTTTAGGTCAAGGTTATCTAAAAAATCTGTAACAGTTCTTTATATTCGTAGTAAGATAGATACCACCTTTCTTTTAATCTATAACCAAGGAGAACAATATGGCGATTTTAGTAACTGGTGCCTCTGCAGGTTTTGGTAAATCAACTTGTATCACCTTAGTCAAAGCTGGCTATAAAGTTATTGGTGCAGCCCGTCGTTTAGAAAAACTCAATGAATTAAAACAACAACTAGGTGATAACTTCTATCCATTACAAATGGATATTTCCAACACAGTTGATATTGATAAAGCTATCGATAGCTTACCTAAGCAATGGTCTGAAATTGAACTATTAGTAAATAATGCTGGTTTAGCCTTAGGTTTAGAACCTGCTCATCAAGTGAAAATTGAAGACTGGCTCACTATGGTGAATACTAATATTATTGGTCTTATTTATCTCACAAGAAAAATTCTGCCACAAATGGTTGAACGTGATAAAGGCCATATTATTAACCTCGGGTCAATTGCAGGTACTTATCCATATCCTGGTGGTAATGTTTATGGTGCAACGAAAGCCTTTGTAAAACAATTTAGTTTAAACTTGCGTGCAGATTTATCTGGTACTAAAGTACGAGTAACTAATATTGAACCTGGGCTTTGCGGTGGAACAGAATTTTCTAATGTACGTTTTAAAGGGGATGATGAGCGAGCCGCTAATCTTTATAAAGATACTGAGTCAATCCAGCCAGAAGATATTGCCAATACGATTCTTTGGATCTATCAACAACCCGCTCATGTCAATATTAATCGCATTGAAATCATGCCGATTAGTCAAAGCAGTAATGCATTAAAAGTAGTAAAACATTAAGTTGTAGATAAAAAAGTGCGGTATAAATTTTTAAAATTCTTACCGCACTTTTGTTTATCTCATTATCACCCGACTTAGGGACTTATCCATTCTTTTATGCCATTGTGTCGCAATGATTTTTTGTGAAATGTATCGACCTCGTCCATCATAAGCCTGTTCTTTTGATAATTTCTCAATTCGACAAGCGCAAACTTTATACTCTGGTATTCGAGCATATTTATCTAATGCAGCATTAGTAAGCCAGTTACTATTGCCATCAGGGAAATGAAATGGCATCCAACATTCCCCTGGATTAGTTTTATCGGAGACTCGTGCTTCTGATGTTATCGTACCACGACGAGAAGATACGGTTACACGTTCACCATCTTTAATACCTAAATGCTCAGCATCTTGTGTATTAATTTCTACAAATGAGTGTCCTGCAATTTCCATTAACCCTTCTGTACGTTTTGTCATAGCACTAGTATTATAATGATACAAAATACGCCCTGTAGTTAGCATCATTGGATATTCTTTATCAGGTAATTCCTGTGCTGGTTTATATTCTGTCGGATAAAAATAACCTAAACCTCGCACAAATTTTCCTACATGCATAATTGGCGTACCTGGATGAAATTTATCTGTACATGGCCATTGCAATGATTTAGTTGGCTCATTTTCCAAACGAGCATAACTAATTCCATGGAATGATGGCGTAACAGATGCCATCTCATCAAAGATCTCTGAAGCACTTAAAGTCGGTTGGTTATAACCCATACGACGCATTAAATCACAGATAATATCCGTATCTAAACGACTATTTCCAGGTAATGTGACCGCTTTACGGACTCGCTGGACACGACGCTCAGTATTAGTGAATGTACCATCTTTTTCAGCATAAGAACGCCCTGGCAATACTACATCTGCTAACATTGCAGTTTCTGTCATGAATAACTCTTGAACCACTAAAAAGTCTAATGATTTTAATGCTTTTATCACATGTGCTGTATCGGGATCCGTCACGACAGGATCTTCACCACAAATATATAATCCTTTAATATTTCCTTTAATTGCACTTGGGAAAATATCCGTAGCATGCATCCCCATTTGCGATGGTAATTTAATTCCCCAAGCCTTTTCAAATTTATTCCTAACAATAGGATCTGAGACTAATTGATAACCAGAATATTTATCTGGCATCGCGCCCATATCACAAGCTCCTTGCACATTATTTTGCCCACGTAATGGGTTGACACCACAACCTTCACGACCTAATTTCCCTACCATCATTGCCATATTAGACATTGACATGACGCCTTCCGTCCCTGTTGAGTGTTCTGTTACGCCTAAACAATAAATAATTGGTGCTTTTTTTGCCGTAGCATACATTCTTGCAGCAGCTCGAAGATCATCAGGATCAATATTGCAAATCTTAGCAACTCGTTCTGGCGTATAACTCTTTAAGATTTTTTTAAGTTCTTTAAAACCTTCTGTATTTTCGGCAATAAATTTCTCGTCAATTAATCCTTCTTCAATAAAGAGATGACACATACCATTGGCAAAAGCAATATTACTACCAGGACGTAATTTTAAATGAATATCAGCTTGTTTGGTTAAACCTATATCACGAGGATCTACTACAATCAGTTTTGTACCATTACGCACCGCTTCACGGATTTGCATACCAATGACAGGATGCGCCTCTTCAGGATTTGAACCCACCAATAAAATCACATCCACATCATGAGTAATATCATAAATAGTATTGGTCATCGCCCCCGAACCTAAGGTTTTCGCTAACCCTTCTACAGAAGCTGAATGGCATACACGAGCACAGTTATCAACATTATTCGTACCAAAACATGCACGTACCATTTTTTGAACCATGTAAATATCTTCATTTGGTGATCTTGAACAAGCAAAACCAGCTAATGAATCTGGGCCATATTGACGTTTTAATGCCATAAATTTTGAAGCCACAAGATCTAAAGCCTCATCCCAACTAGCCTTTCTAAATTTTCCCGTCCCACGATCTTTAATTAATGGATCTGTTAACCGATCCTGAGACATCACAAATTTATAAGAACCGAAACGACCTTTTACACAAAGACGATTATTATTTGATGGGCCATCTACCCCCTCAGCACCCACTAATTTATTATCTTTCACTAATAAATTATATTGGCAACCTACTGCACAATGTGGACATGTGGTTCTTACTCGTTGAATTTCCCAACTGCGGTATGCCTTGGCTTCTTTTTTATAAATAGCGCCTGTTGGACAAGCTTCGGCACAATTACCACAAGACTCACAATTCGTTTCTTTCCAATTTGTACCAAATGGGGTTTCAATAGCCCTAAAAATGCCTCTTGAGGTGAGTTGAATAGAATTACAACCACTAACATTTGCACAAGTATTAATACAACGTTGACAATGAATACACAAATCTGGTCGATATCCTAAAAAAGGATTATCTTCCACATGAGGTACTTCAATTCCAGGTAACCGAAAATTAGGGAAACTAGATTCACTAATTCCGCATTGATGCGCGACATTTTGTAGTTCACAAGCACCATTAGAAGGACAAGAAAAACAAATTAAATTATGATGAGATAAAATTAAATCCAATGCCATACGGCGAGATCGCACCACTTTATCGGTTTGAGTTCGAATAATCATGCCATCTTGTGCAAGCGTATTACAAGATGTAGGTAATTTTTCATATCCTTCAATATCAACCACACAAAGTCTACAAGAACCGATATCACTCACATTTTTTAAGTAACATAATGTAGGAATATTGATACCTATTGATTTTGCTGCATCAAGAATAGTTGTTCCTTCAGCAACTTGAACATTTACTCCATCAATATTTAAATTAATCATAAGTTACGCCCCCCTTGTAAAACTCCACAACCGAAATGATCACAACGTAAACAGCGTTCCGCTTCTTGCATAGCTTCTTCATAAGTATAAGGATTTTCCACATGCTCAAAATCACATTTACGAATATAGGCAGGTCTTTCGGTAATATTTGCACGGCCAATCTGTATGCGAACATTTTGTTTTGGTGGCGGTGCTTTTGTCTCGCAAGGAAATTCATGATGATAACCAAGATATTCATCAATATTATGAGCAGCTACTTTTCCTGCGGCAATTGCTTTAATTGCAGTTGAAGGCCCTGTTGCACAATCACCGCCGACAAATACACCATTCATATCAGGTACTGCCGTTGTCAGATCGGATTTAAACACACCACGCTCTGCTGGCATACCAAATTCTTCAAATGGCATACTAATAATATCTTGTCCCACTGCAATTAAAATTACATCACAATCGATAGTAAACTCAGGTTTATTCGCTTTTACTGGGCTTGGACGACCACCATGATCATAAGGGCCCGTCATCTGTGGTTGAACCGTTAAGCCTCTACAACTGCCTGATTCATCTTTTTCAATTTTCACAGGTGCGGCAAGGGTAATCAGTTCTATTCCTTCCATAATCGCCGCTTCAATTTCCGTATGAAGTGCAGTCATGTCTTCTTGTCTTCTGCGGTAAACAATACGCACATCTTTGGCTTTACAACGCACTGCAGAACGTGCCGCATCCATTGCAACGTTACCTCCACCAATCACCACAACTACTTTATCCGTATAATCAGGAATAATATTATTGCCAATATCATCAAGCATTTGCACCGCAGAGAACACATTATTCGCATCAGCACCATCTATACGCAAAATTTTGCCTTTTTGCGCACCGATGCCCACGAACATCGCATCATGGTTACGACGAATTTCTTCTACAGAAATATCATCGCCTACCATCACCCCATATTTCACTTCAATATTGCCTGCCGACAACACTGCATTTAAATCTTGATCTAAACGATCTTTAGGAAAACGATAATTAGGAATGCCATAACGCAACATACCACCCAAAGCTTTTTGGCGCTCATAAATGGTAACTCGATGACCCATTTGCGCTAAAAAATAAGCACAAGTTAATCCTGCGGGTCCACCGCCAATAACCGCAACCTTTTTACCTGTATCTGGTAATGGTTCAGGGACTTTCACTGTATCCGCAGCAATTTGATCTACCGCATATTTCTTTAAACCACGAATATTAATTGCATCATCAATTAAGCGGCGACGACAACGTTCTTCACAAGGATGTTCACATACCAGCCCACAAGCCGTAGGTAAAGGATTATCTCGACGGATTAAGTTAATTGCCGCTGCATAATTTCCATCACCAATATGAGCGATATAACCAGGAATATCCACGTGGGCAGGACACATATTGATACATGGAATTCTCTGACCGATAACCTTTTGGCAAGATTTATGATGTATATGACTCTCGTATTCTTCTTTAAACTCTTCAATACTATCTAGAATTTCAATCGCAGGTTGATAACCAATCGCACAATCTGAACCATCACGAATCATTTCTGCTAATTCACGAATTTGATACATCGTATTATCATCGCCTTCTCCTGCTAAAATATCTCGCAATAAAAAAGACAAATGAGGAATACCATCACGACAAGGAACACACTTGCCACAGGTTTGGCTCATTGAAGAACGTAAGGAGGCATATTGCACAACCAAAGGACAAGTACCAGGAGGAAAACTTCTAACTTTATTGACAAACTTATCAACTAATTGACCAATTTTTACATCATAGTTATCCGCAGGGGTAAGAAAGAATTTAGCCATACCGAATCACTCCCAAATAACACTAAAATAAAGAAAAAAAATAGAACAAAAATAAATGACTTCATATTGACATAAAATATTTTCAACTGTAAATGGCCTACAAAAAATATGTCTTTAATTTTTGATCCATATCATTTATAAAAATAGTTTTACTGTTTTTTTAACATCAAATAAATTCTGTTAATTTTATTTACGAATATATTCCCTAAACATCAGCAATATTCTCTAACAGAAGCTCACGATATTAGAAAGCTTATTTGAATGAAGTAAAAAGTGCGGTAGAATTTCCCGAATTTTTAATTAAGAGACCAACATGAAATGCGATTATTTGTAGCCGAAAAACCTAGCTTAGCCAGAGCCATTGCTGACGTGTTACCTAAACCACATCAGCGTGGTGATGGTTTCATTAAGTGTGGCAATAATGATTGCGTAACTTGGTGTGTAGGGCATTTATTAGAGCAAGCAGAACCTGATGCTTACAACCCTATTTTTAAACAATGGCGTCTTGAGCATCTACCCATCGTACCTGAAAAATGGCAACTCATTCCACGTAAAGAAGTGGCGAAACAACTGAAAACTGTTGAAAATCTTATTCATCAAGCAGATCAATTAGTCAATGCTGGAGACCCTGATAGAGAAGGGCAATTATTAGTAGATGAAGTTTTCAATTATGCTAAATTATCTATTAATAAACGTAATGCTATTCAACGTTGTTTAGTCAGCGATCTCAATCCAAGTGCGGTAGAAAAAGCAGTAAAAAAATTGCAGCCTAATACACACTTTATCGCTTTAGCAACTTCAGCGCTTGCTCGAGCTCGTGCTGACTGGTTATATGGAATTAATATGACCAGAGCCTATACCATTCACGGTCGCCAAGCAGGCTATAACGGTGTGCTTTCTGTGGGACGGGTACAAACACCCGTATTAGGATTAATTGTGCGTCGTGACCTAGAAATTGAAAATTTTCAACCCAAAGATTTCTTTGAAGTGCTCGCCCATATCCAAACTCAAGAAGAAATTCCGCAAAAACTGACCGCACTTTGGCAGCCAAGTAAAGCTTGTGAAGATTATCAAGATGAAGATGGTCGAGTGCTTTCCAAAGGGTTGGCAGAAAATGTGGTTAAACGCATTACAGATCAACCTGCGGAAGTGACAGAATATGTAGACAAACGTGAAAAAGAAACCGCACCTTTACCCTATTCACTTTCGGCTTTGCAAATTGATGCGGCAAAACGCTTTGGAATGTCTGCACAAGATGTTTTAGATACGTGCCAAAATCTATATGAAAAGCACAAACTCATTACTTATCCACGTTCAGATTGTCGTTATCTACCTGAAGAACATTTTGCTGAGCGTGAAAAAGTGCTCGCGGTAATTCAAATGCATTCTAACCAATACCAACAGCTGCCAAGTGCGGTCAATATTGAGCAAAAAAATCGTTGTTGGAATGATAAAAAAGTGGAAGCACACCACGCCATTATCCCGACGGCAAAAAACCGCCCTGTAAGTTTAAACGTACATGAACTCAATATTTATACGTTAATTGCTCGCCAATATTTAATGCAATTCTGCCCAGATGCAGAATATCGCAAAAGTAAAATTGATTTTATTATTGCAGGAGGAAAATTTATTGCTCAAGCACGCAATTTACAAGTAGCCGGCTGGAAAGAATTGTTAGGTAAAGAAGATGATGATGAACAATTAGAGCCACCATTACCCGTGGTAAAAAAAGGGCAAGTACTACATTGTCAAAAAGGGGAAATTATAAGTAAAAAAACTCAACCCCCTAAACCTTTTACAGATGCAACCCTATTATCTGCAATGACCGGCATAGCCCGCTTTGTGCAAGATAAAGAATTAAAAAAGATCTTACGTGAAACCGATGGGTTAGGCACAGAGGCGACTCGTGCGGGTATTATTGAATTACTATTCAAACGAGGTTTCTTATATAAAAAAGGTCGTAATATTCATAGTACTGAAGCAGGTAGAATCTTAATTGAGGCACTTCCTGATATTGCGACTCAACCTGATATGACAGCACATTGGGAATCCCAATTAGATAGCATTAGTCGTAAGCAAACAAGTTACCAACAATTTATGTCAACCTTGATTCACTTACTGCCTGAACTCATACAATATGTTAATTATTCGGCACTGCGTAAATTAACGAGTGTAACCAATAATTCTCAAGCTAAATCTTTTAAATTGAAAACGAAAAATAATAAAAACATTGAAAATAAAACAAATGTCTAAAATTAACACAATCCGCCACAATTTACATAAAATGACTTGCGATGACAGCAAAAATCAGCTAGTATTTGCACGTTTTATATAATTGCAATTTGCAAAGAAGAGAAAATATAATGTATCAAGCTTTATTAATTATTTATTTACTAGTTTCAATCGCTTTAATTGGTTTCATTCTGGTTCAGCAAGGTAAAGGTGCTGATGCAGGGGCATCTTTCGGTGGTGGTGCTTCAGGTACAGTATTTGGTTCAGCTGGTTCTGCAAACTTTTTATCGCGTACAACAGCTCTTCTAGCTACAATCTTCTTTATTATTAGTATTGCTCTTGGCAATATGAACTCACATAAAAATAATGTAAAACAAGGCGCATTTGAGGATTTATCTCAAGCAGCAGAACAGCTACAACAACCTGCAAAACCTGCACCAGTTGAAAATAAAAACGCAGATATCCCTCAATAAAAATTAAATTCTAAAATGCTCTGGTGGTGGAATTGGTAGACACGCCATCTTGAGGGGGTGGTGGCCGTAGGCCGTGCGAGTTCAAGTCTCGCCCAGAGCACCAATGATATGTTCCAATAACATTTTAAAGAAATTCACAAGGCTAGAATTTATAAGGTTCTAGCCTTTTTCGTTGTTCCAAATTAACTCCATTCAATCCGTGCATTTTTGTACTTGATAATGTACCTTTTTGTAACTCACTTTTTGTTACTACCACACTTGTTCTAGAGTAAATAAAGATGTCTAAAGAATCACTAAAGTTCAACAAATATATTTTCATTACTACTCTATAGACAAAACCTTACACAAAAAAAGTGCGGTATAAAAACCGCACTTTTCTATTCAATATGGATAAAATAATTAATTATTTAGTATAACGTTTAAATACTAAGGTAGCATTCGTACCACCGAAACCAAAACTATTTGACATTACTACTTGTAAGCCTGCATTTTCTTTCGTTTGAGTAACAATATTTACACCTTCGGCTTGTTCATCTAATGTTTCAATATTAATACTTGGAGCAATAAAATCATTTTCTAACATAAGTAATGTGTAAATAGCTTCATGAGCACCAGCTGCACCTAAAGAGTGACCCGTCATTGATTTAGTTGAAGAAATCGCAGGCACTTTATCACCGAATACAGCTTTAATTGCAGCTAATTCTTTTACATCACCTACTGGAGTTGATGTACCATGAACATTGATGTAATCAATTGCTGTATCAATATTAGCCATGGCTTGTTTCATACAACGTTCTGCGCCTTCACCGCTTGGAGCTACCATATCATAACCATCTGAAGTTGCTCCATAGCCAATCAGTTCAGCATAAATTTTTGCTCCACGTGCTAATGCATGTTCTAATTCTTCAACAACAACTACAGCACCACCACCTGCAATTACAAAACCATCACGATTTGCATCATATGCACGAGATGCTTTTTCTGGCGTATCGTTATATTTAGTTGAAAGGGCGCCCATTGCATCGAATTCAGTGGCACATTCCCAAGACAATTCTTCTGCACCACCTGCAAATACAATATCTTGTTTACCTAATTGGATTAATTCCCAAGCATGACCAATACAATGTGCTGATGTTGCACAAGCTGAACTCATTGAGTAGTTCACACCACGAATTTTAAATGGTGTTGCCAAACAAGCTGATGCACTTGATGCCATGGTTTTTGTCACTGCATAAGGGCCAATTGCTTTGACACCACGGGGACCACGTACCGCATCACAAGCCACTAATTGACTATGTGCTGATCCTGTACCCGCCCCAATAACTAAACCTGTACGATCATTAGAAACTTGATCTTCAGATAAATTAGCATCTTCAATAGCTTCTTTCATTGCAAGATAAGCGTAAGAAGCCGCATCTCCCATAAAACGATAAACTTTACGGTCGATGTGTTCTGCTGGATTGATTTTGATTGTACCTGCGATGTGGCTACGCATACCCATTTCAACAAAGCTTGGTACAGTTTCAATACCTGATTTACCTGCTTTTAAAGAAGCTAAAACTTCTTCTTTGTTGTTACCTATACTTGAAATTACACCGAAACCAGTAATAACTGCTCTTTTCATTATTTTTTCCTTATCGTTTTAAGTGAAACTTTTCAATCATTTCAACTTACATTTGTTAGCTGAAAGCTAATTTACTATGAAAATAAAATATTGCAAGTGTTAATTTTAACATACGACCAGTAGGGAAACATTCCTTTTTGGAATAAATTTATAATTAAGCGTATGATATAAAACTAAATAACAAAAATACCAAGGAAATAATCAAATATGCTAAAAGTTAGCCCTGCCAGTATTCATTTTAATCAAGATAACACACCTGTTTCTGAACAATTTGATGATATTTACTTTTCAACTCAAGATGGGCTTGCTGAAAGCCGTTATGTATTTCAGGAAGGCAATCAGCTATGGGAACGTTGGAAAGCCTATCAAGGGCAACATTTTGTTATTGCAGAAACAGGTTTTGGCACTGGCTTAAACTTTTTTGCAGTAACGACATTATTTAGACAATTTCGTGAACAGTATCCTCATAGTTCACTAACTCGCTTATTTTTTATTTCCTTTGAAAAATTTCCTATTAATTTAGCAGAATTAAAATTAGCACATCAAGCTTATCCAGAATTTCAATCTATTGCAGCGCAGCTACAACGGTTATGGCTTGAACCTATTGTAGGTTGTTATCGTTTTCATTTCGAAGAAACAACTTTAGATCTTTGGTTTGGCGATATTGCTGAGAATTTACCTCAATTAGGCGATTATATGATTGAGAAAATTGATGCTTGGTTCTTAGATGGTTTTGCACCCAGTAAAAATCCAGAAATGTGGAATGAAAATTTATATCAACATATTTCTCGATACACAAAATTATCTGGTACATTTGCGACTTTTACGGCAGCAAGTGCGGTAAAAAAAGGATTAGAATCTGTTGGTTTCAACATTACCAAAAGGAAAGGTTTTGGAAAAAAACGGGAATGTATTCATGGAATTAAAGTTAATAATATTTCTATTAATCATGAAAAACGATTTTCTGATGACATACCTTTTATTCAACATTCACCAGAATATTTAACAAAAATCCATCAACCGTGGAACTATTCTCAATCAGCCGATTTACCTCAAAAAGCCAATATTGCGATTATTGGTGGCGGAATTTCTTCATTATTTACCGCACTTTCACTTATGCAGAGAGGTGCACAAGTCACAGTCTATTGTGAAGATCAACAAATGGCACTAAATGCCTCAGGCAATAAACAAGGTGCCTTCTATCCTCAACTTAGTGATGATGATATTCATAACATCCGCTTTTATATTCACGCCTTTGCTTATGGTCAGCAACAATTACAATGGGCTATTCAACAAGGCATTACGTTTGAGCATGAGTTCTGTGGTGTTGCACTCTGTGCTTATGATGAGAAAAGTGCGGTGAAATTAGCAAAAATTTCAAGCTATGATTGGCCGCTCAGTTTATATCAAACCTTAACTCAACAAGCGCTCAGTGAAAAAGTGGGATTGGCACTGCCTTGTGGTGGTGGATTTATTCCCAAAGGTGCTTGGCTCGCTCCTCGCCAATTTGTACAAAATAGCTTTGCTTTTGCCCAAAAGTGCGGTCTGATTTTAAAAAATTCTGAAAAAATCGCCGCACTTTCTCAACATAATTCAGGTTGGATATTAATTAATGAACAAGGTCAACAATTTCATCATGACTTGGTCATTATTGCCAATGGGCATAAGCTTAATCAGTTTGAACAAACATCCCATATTCCTGTGTATTCAGTACGTGGTCAGGTGAGCCAAATTCCCACATCAGAAAAACTATTAAAATTGAAATCTGTAGTTTGCTATGATGGCTATCTTACCCCTGCTGATGCGGCTAAACAATATCATTGCATTGGTGCAAGCCATGTACGAGACTGTGAAGATCGAGAATTCAGCCATCAAGAACAACAAGATAACCAATTGAAGATTCAACATAACCTTGGATTAGATTGGACAAAGGATGTAGATACTAGTGATAATTTGGCTCGTATAGGCGTACGTTGTGCTGTGCGTGATCGTATTCCGATGGTAGGAAATGTGCCTAATTTTGAGCAACAAGCAGAAGAATATAAAAATATTTTTAATTTACGCCGTCGTAAACAAGCTATTCCAAATGCTGCAAATTATAAGAATCTTTATTTGGTGGGTGCCTTAGGCTCTCGAGGTCTTACTTCTGCTCCAATTTTAGGGGAAACATTAGCCTCATTAATTTATGCAGAACCTTTACCACTTAGCGAAGATATTATTCATACACTTAATCCGAATAGAAGTTGGATGCGAAAATTATTAAAAGGAACAGCTATTAAATAATCACTTATTTACTAGATAATGCACACTTTCGAGCATCTCTAACACCGAAAAAGTGCGGTGAGATTTTCAAAAATTTCTGCCGAATTAGAGGGGAATGTGCCTATTTTAGCCGTTAATAGAAAAAACAAAGGACGCATATTGCGTCCTTTTCTATGTTTGTCTAAATATGTTTGTTTAAATATGACTATTTACCAATAACTTCTAGTCCCCCCATATAAGGACGTAATACCTCTGGTACTGTTACTGATCCATCTTCATTTTGATAGTTTTCTAATACTGCAACTAATGTACGACCTACAGCTAAACCAGAACCATTTAAGGTGTGTACTAATGTGGTTTTCTTATCACCTTTTGCTTTATAGCGAGCTTGCATACGACGAGCTTGGAAATCCCACATATTTGAGCAAGAAGAAATTTCACGGTAAGTATTTTGTGCTGGTACCCAAACTTCTAAGTCATAAGTTTTACAAGAACCAAAGCCCATATCACCTGTACATAATAAAACTTTACGATATGGCAAACCTAAAAGTTGTAGAACTTTTTCTGCATGACCCGTTAATTCTTCCAACGCTTCCATAGATTTTTCAGGTTCAACAATTTGAACTAATTCTACTTTATCAAATTGATGCATACGAATTAATCCACGTGTATCACGTCCATAAGAACCAGCCTCTGAACGGAAGCAAGGCGTATGTGCAGTCATTCGAATCGGCAAGTCTTCTGCATTTACAATTTCACTGCGAACTAAGTTTGTCACTGGTACTTCTGCCGTTGGAATTAATGCGTAAGGCACTTCCCCTTCTAATGGTTTGGTATGGAAAAGATCCTCACCAAATTTTGGCAATTGTCCTGTACCATATAAAGTGTCATGATTGACTAAATAAGGCACATAAGTTTCTGTATAACCATGTTTTTCTGTATGTAAATCTAACATAAATTGGGATAATGCACGGTGCATCTTGGCAACCTGACCTTTCATTACAGCAAAACGTGCACCACTTAATTTAGCACCAGCTGCAAAATCTAAACCGCCATTGATACCTTCACCTAAAGTTACGTGATCTTTAATTTCAAAATCAAATGTACGAGGTGTACCCCAACGTGAAATTTCTTTATTTTCACTATCATCTTTACCTAAAGGTACTTCATCTGCTGGTAAGTTAGGAATAGTTAAAGAAATTTCATTTAATTGATTAAGTACAGCATCCAATTGAGCTTTCAAATTACTTAACTCTTCTCCCATATGCTCAACATCAGCTAATAAGGATTCAATGTTTTCACCACGTGCTTTTGCTGCACCAATTGCTTTGGAACGTGAATTACGTTCCGCTTGTAAAGTTTCAGTTTTCACTTGCAATGCTTTACGTTCTTCTTCTAATTCAGCTAATTTTGCTGTATCTAAAATAAAGTTGCGTTTTAATTTTAATGTTTCTGCAACTTCTGTAAGATTATTACGAAGTAAATTCGGGTCGATCATATTGGTACCTATTTTATATTTATCAAGTAAGATTCCTAGTATTCTATCTCTATTTAAAAGAAAAATACAGTATCAACAAGTGCTTATAATTCTCTTTAGAAACTATTTATAACGTTGCTTATTACTATGCTTATTTTGTGCTTTTAACCAATCTAATTTTTCTTTAATTTTTATTTCCATTCCACGATCAGTAGGTTCATATAAGATAGTATCTTTCAGCTCAATAGGAAAATAATTTTCTCCCGCGGCATAAGCATTTGGTTCATCATGAGCATAACGATATTCTGTGCCATAACCTAAATTTTTCATTAAATTGGTTGGTGCATTACGTAAATGAAGTGGCACATCAAAATCAGCACTCTCTTTTGCAAGTTGTTTGGCTTGATTAAACGCTCGATATACGGCGTTACTTTTGGGGGCAACCGCTAAATACACAATAGCTTGTGCAATTGCTCGTTCCCCCTCAGCCGCCCCAACACGAGTAAAACAATCCCAAGCAGCAATAGCGACTTGCATTGCTCGAGGATCAGCATTGCCCACATCTTCAGAGGCAATCGCTAATAAACGGCGTGCTACATACAAAGGATCACCGCCAGCAGTAATAATCCGTGCATACCAATATAAAGCTGCATCAGGTGCTGAACCTCGAATAGATTTATGTACTGCCGAAATGAGATCATAGAAGCGATCGCCTTGCTTATCAAAACGTGCTTGCCGTTCTCCAAGAACTTCAGTTAATAAAGTGCGGTCGATTTTTTTACCATTTTCTGTTTCATCAGCCATATCGACCATTAATTCTAGGCAGTTTAATGATAAACGAGCATCGCCATGCACATAATCTGCCAAAACTTCGAGAATTCCCTCTTCTAAATTCAGTTTTTGATTGCCTAATCCATGTTCTTTATTATTTAAAGCTTGTTTTAAAACCTGAACAACATCTTCTGTTGTTAATGATTTTAAAATATAAACTCGAGCACGGGAGAGCAACGCACTATTTAATTCAAAAGACGGGTTTTCTGTAGTTGCACCAATAAAAATAATCGTACCATCTTCAATATGTGGTAAAAAAGCATCTTGCTGACTTTTATTAAAACGATGAACTTCATCTACAAATAAAATAGTGCGCCGATCGGCTAAACGATTTTGTTTGGCTCGCTCAATAGCTTCTCGAATTTCTTTAATTCCGCTAGTTACCGCAGAAATACGTTCTACTTCAGCATTGATTCGATGAGCAATAATTTCAGCTAACGTGGTTTTCCCTGTGCCTGGAGGCCCCCAGAAAATCATCGAATGAGCATGCCCTGCCTCAATCGCTTTACGTAAAGGTTTACCAACACCAAGTAAATGTTGCTGACCACAGTATTCATCTAAATTGGTCGGACGCATTCTGGCAGCAAGGGGTTTAAAATCATTTTCTGTAAAATCGAAACTAAAATTAGACATATACATTACCTGAAGTAAGCAAATTTAAATAGTTAAAAAAATGGTGGGCCTACTTGCCCACCTTTAGTTTAGTATAACTTAATCATTTTTTCTTTTTACGTTGATCATCAAATTCTGCACCTTTAGGCACTGAGAATTGGAATAAACTATCTGCTAATGGATTATTTGTAATATTACGTAAGATATAAAGATTTGATTGACCATCTTTTTCAATAGTACTAAAACCTTTTAACACACCATTACTATCAATCCGAATATCAAATTGTTTGATATTGCTGTTTTTCGCTTTTGGTTTTAATACGAAAGTATCCGCATTTTGTTGAACTGTATATTGATTCCAGTTAGCTTTATCATCACTAGTTAATAATACAAAGGGAGTATTATTTACCGCATCTTTCACCCAATTTGCGGTTACTTGATCTACGAAAGGATCATAAAACCATAATGTTTTGCCATCAGAAATAATCTGAGTTTCTTGCGGTGCTTTATTATCCATGCGAAATAAATTAGGACGTTTAATCTGTAATTTACCACTTCCGTTTTGAACATTTTTCCCATTTGCAGAACTGACATTCTGAGTAAAATCGGCACTAAAGTAATTGACTTGAGCTAAACGCTGTTGTAATTCATTTGTTGCATCAGCCCAAACTAGAGAACTGCATGAAACCGCTAAAAGTGCGGTCATTTTTAGCATAAATTTTTTCATTTACTTTCCTTTTCTTTTCAAAAGTGAAATTAATATTCTTGATTATTACGAACCAAAATTTCACGTTTACCATTTCGCATTTCCGATACAATACCTTGCTCTTCAAGCTGATCCATAATACGCGCTGCACGATTAAATCCAACACGGAAACGACGTTGAATTGATGAGGTTGATGTTGTACCAGTACGGCTAACAAACTCCACCACTTCATCAAATAAATCATCTAATTCATCAGGATTTCCATCTCCACCTAACTCATCATCAACAGAATCTTCATCAGAACTTTCAAGAATTGCTGAAATATAGTTCGGTTTACCTCGAGCACGCCAATCATCTGCGACTCGAACAACTTCATCATCTGACATATAAGCGCCATGAACACGAATTAAATCTGTGGTTCCGTTACCTAAATATAACATATCTCCACGACCTAATAAGGCTTCAGCACCATTTTGATCTAAGATGGTACGAGAGTCATTACGTTGCACAACAGTGAACGCAATACGACTTGGAATGTTTGACTTGATCAACCCTGTAATCACATCTACAGAAGGACGTTGTGTTGCTAAAATCACGTGAATGCCCACTGCTCGTGCTTTTTGCGTTAAACGAGCTATTAATTCTTCAATTTGTTTACCCGCAACCATCATTAAGTCAGCGAACTCATCTACAATTAAAACAATATAACTCAATTTTTCTAATATAGGTGCAGTAGCATCCATTGAATCACCAGGTCTCCATAAAGGATCTGGCACCACAAGGTTTTCGGCTCGATATTCATCTAGGCGTTCATTAAAGCCTTCAATATTACGCACACGTAATTTTGCTAATAATTGATAGCGACGTTCCATTTCATCTACACACCAACGCAGAGCATTCGCCGCTTTTTTCATATCCGTCACGACTTCCGTTAACAAATGAGGAATATCATTATAAACCGACAATTCCACCACTTTAGGATCAATCATAATAAATTTTACTTGTTCAGGTTTTACCTTATACAATAAGCTAAGAATCATGGTATTAATCCCTACCGATTTACCTGAACCCGTGGAACCCGCAACTAATAAATGAGGGGTTTTAGCTAAATCAATAATAATAGGTTTACCACTAATATCCTTACCTAATGCCATCGGCAATAGTGCTTTAGTATAACGGAACTCATCACTATCCAACACTTCACGTAATGATACAATTTGACGAAGAGCGTTTGGCGTTTCAATACCGATATAAGGCTTACCTGGAATAGTTTCTGCCACACGAATAGATTTAAACATTAATGCACGAGCTAAGTCTGTATCAATACTAGTTACTTTCGATGCTTTTACACCAGGTTGTAATTCTAGTTCATAACGGGTGACAACAGGGCCAACCAATACATCTTTAACCACAGCTTTCACATTAAAATTACGAAGTTGCTGTTCAATGCGTTGTGAAGTTTCTTGGATTTCTTGTTCAGTGGCTTCTTGGACACGTGTAGCTCGATAATCTAACAAGTCTAAACTTGGCAACTCAGTTGTTGGTTTTACTACTGTCTTATTATTACCAAAAAGCTCCATTACTTTATCAATAGGTAATGTACGTAAACCATTATTATTTTCTACTTCAGGTTCTGGGGACAAGTCTAATTGAGGTTGTAAACTCACTGTTGGATTAGCAAGCTCATTAATTAAAGGTTCTGGAATATCTGTGACACCTAAAACTTGAGCTTTTTCTAAACGAATACGTTCACGTTCTGCTTCTTGTTGAGCAAACTGTGTAGCAAGCTCACTGGTATCAAATCCAGTTGAAGTGTCAATTTCTGAAATATTTGATATTGTAGAATACTTCTCTGCCGTTCCCTCGCCTATAGGTGATAAAGGACGGACTGGTGTCAAACTAACTTCAGGAATATGTACTTGAGCAAAATTTTCATTTTCAGATAATTCTTCTTCAGATAAAACTACCGAACTGCGAGCTGGATCTAAAAACTCAGGAGATTGATAATCCTGAGGCATCATATTATCTTGTTCTAAAGGAGAAATTCTTACCTCAGGTAAATCATTATTTTCATCTACTGCATATTGCCCAAAACTCTCAGGTTTAAGCTGATCTTCAGGAAGCATTAAAACATTTTGATGAGATGAAAGCCCGACAATATTTATTGAGGATGGTTTTTCATCAAGATTATTGACATGCGGTTGCAATTCTTGCTGAGCATGTATCATGGCTCGCTCTTCATCAATCTCCGTTTCAATCCATTCTTCAATATTTTCATTTTCAACTATCTCGGGTTGTTTTTCTTCATTCTTTTCGGTTAACCAATTGTAGAAACGCACTAGTAAACGAATTAATGAAGCCCCTGAACAGAAAATAAATCCAATCACAGAAAATACGAAAGCAAAACAAAGTAGCCCGAATTTTCCCAATAAAGGATAAAAAGCTTTCACTATAGTTGCGCCTAAAACGCCACCTGCAAGATGATAACTGGTATTATTTAAACTTAATGAAGCTAATGCAGTGAGCCCACAAATTAATACGATAAAACCAAACATACGTAAACTAAATCGAGTCCAAGTCAAACTATCAACACGTTTAGTACGAATAAAATAAATAGGTGCAATTAATAGTAGAAAAGGTAATAAATGCCCAACATAACCAAAAAAGACAAAGAAAAGATCCACCATCCAGGCGCCAAACTTACCAGCCTTATTAATAATTTCAGTTTGATAACTTGAAACAGACCAAGTACTATCAATAGGACTATAACTTGACCAGGCAATAATAAGATAAAAGCCTAAAAGTGCGGTCAATCCAAACAAGATTTCCACAAGATAATGTTTTGGCGTAAAGCCAACTGAAAATTTTTTTATCATGTCTATTTATTATTTTAATTGTAAAAAATTAGTTTGTTTTACTTCTTCCATTACTACATAAGTACGGGTGTCATTTACTCCAGGTAAACGCAATAAGGTGGTTCCTAATAATTTACGATATTCCGCCATATCCGCTACACGAGTTTTGAGCAAATAATCAAAGTCTCCAGAGACAAGGTGACATTCTTGAATTTCCTCAAGAGCCTGTACCGCAGCATTAAATTCTTCAAAAACGTCTGGTTTACCACGAACAAGGGTAATTTCAACAATAACCAATAATGGAGAATTTAAGAGTTCAGGGTTTAATAATGCTTTATAGCCCATAATTACGCCCTGTTTTTCAAGCCGTTTAACACGCTCTAAACAAGGTGTTGGAGATAATCCAACTTTTTTAGACAAGTCAATATTAGAAATTTTGCCATTACGTTGGAGTTCGTTAAGGATTTTAATATCAATAGCATCAAAGCCTTTAGGCAATTTTTTATCCATAAAATTCACCATCATTGTAGAAATAGAAGATTAATTTAATTTTACACTATTTTTTAGTCAGTTATATGTTTTTTTACGCTTAACCGCCCGATAAACAATGATAATTTTCTATATTTCTTATAATTCTCAAACTTATCTCTAAAAATCACCTGTTTTTTGTATATTAGTTTTTTAGGGAAAGCGTATTATTACTTACAATTTTTTAACAATTAGGACAGATTAAAAATCATGAGTAACCCTTTTACAGCACAATGGTCTACTAATGGCAATACATTATGTTTAGGGCATTGGCTGATTAATTTTAACAATCAACCAATTAATCTTCCTCAAGAACGAGCAGAAAAAGATATGGGAACAAGAGGGATCTATAATTTTATCGATCCTGAAGATGAACTCTATTTGGAAGGATTAGCTGAAGATGATTGGATTTTAGCAAATATCGATTGGTTAACTGATGTCTTTATTGAGAATAATATTCCCATTGAAGAAGAAAATATGCGTCTATTCTATCAAGCTGTCAATAAAGCTGATTGGCGTTGTGGTAGCTGTGGTGGATGTATCTAATCAAAAGTGCGGTAAGATTTTTAAAAATTTCACCGCACATTGATTTTTATTATGACTAATCCAAACTATCTAAAATATCCAATGCATCTGATAATTTTTTTACGGTAAAAACTTTCATATTTTCTACCGCACTTTTTGGCTTATTCCCATAAGGAACAATAGCTCGTTTAAAACCATGTTTTGCTGCCTCAGAAATTCGTTCCTGACCACTTGGTACAGGTCGAATTTCCCCCGCTAATCCAACTTCACCAAAAACCACCAGATCTTGCGGTAAAGCACGATTACGAAAGCTAGAGATCAAAGCTAATAATAAGGCTAAATCTGCACTGGTTTCTGTCACTTTCACCCCACCAACTACATTCACAAATACATCTTGATCTGACATTTGTAAACCACCATGGCGGTGTAAAACGGCGAGCAATAAAGCTAAACGATTTTGTTCTAAACCGACGGCAACACGACGAGGATTCGCTAGCATTGAATGATCCACTAAAGCCTGAATCTCTACTAATAATGGTCGAGTTCCTTCCCAGAGCACCATCACAGAACTACCAGGGGTTTGTTCTTCACCTCGACTTAAAAAGATTGCTGAAGGATTTTTCACTTCCCGCAAGCCTTGTTCAGTCATGCCAAATACCCCAAGTTCATTGACAGCACCAAAACGATTTTTATGACTGCGTAAGGTTCGGAAGCGAGAATCTGACTCACCTTCTAATAATAAGGAACAATCAATAGCATGCTCTAACACTTTAGGACCAGCTAAAGTACCATCTTTAGTCACATGTCCCACCATGATGATGGCTGTTTGGCGAGTTTTCGCATAACGAGTCAAAAAAGAGGCACATTCTCGTACTTGTGCAACACTACCAGGTGAAGATTGGATATCCGCAAGATGCATCACTTGAATAGAATCAATAACAATAATTTGTGGTTTAAGTTGATCCGCTAAATGACAAATTTGCTCCACAGAAGTTTCTGACAACATTTTAAGTTGATCGGTAGGAAGTCCTAAACGATTTGCACGCATCGCAACCTGTTGTAATGATTCTTCCCCTGTCACATAAAGTGCGGTCATATTTTTTGCTAAACCACACATGACTTGTAACAATAAGGTACTTTTACCTGCCCCAGGGTGACCACCAATAAGAATCGCACTACCAGGAACAATACCTCCACCAAGTACACGATCTAATTCTTTAAAACCACTAGAAAAACGAGGTGTTTCCTGCAAACTAATTTCTGCTAGGGTCTGAATTTTAGCTTGAGTTTCACCTGCATAACCGCTAAACCGATCGTTACGGTTTGGGGCTTGTTTCGCAGAGACTAAACGAATTTCACTAATAGTATTCCAAGCTTTACAAGCGGAACATTGACCTTGCCAACGGGAATATTCTGCACCACAGTCATTACATACATAAGCAGTTTTGGGAGCTTTAGCCATGGACTATCCTAATCAAGAGTTAAACGAATTAAATTAATCATACGACGTACATATTCGCCTCTATGCAGTAAAGCATGGAGCTTTTGCATAGCTTGTAAATTATCTTTGGTTTCGCTATGAAAACGAATTAAATTACGAATTTGCTCATAAAGATAAGTATTACTTTCGGCAAGTTCAGCAAGGATTGATTCATCGATATTCGCTTTTTCATTTATTAAATGATTAAATAATGAAGTCTGTTCAGCATAATGATGATATAAATTAAAAAATGAACCGATACGTTCTACGGTTTTAATAAAATCTAAAGCAAAATATTCAGGTCTAAGTGCTACGGTTTCTTCAATTAATTGTTGCTCATGGGTAAATAACATGGCTAACTCATTTGTTGCAGACATACCCGAAGCTTCTAATTTTAAAATATCACGCCATTGTTCCAACCAATTAACAAGCTTAATAGAAGATGGTTTGGCTAATTGATAACCACGTTTAGCTTTACTTGCTGAACTTAAGCGAATACCATCAGTTAAGCTTAAACCACTTACCAAAGTTAATAATTCTGAAATATCACCATGTTTAAGCTCAAATTCAACTTCCGAAATTGCTTCAATCTTTTTACCCGCTTTAATTTCGCCTAGATCTAAGGCAATCTCCACTTCTGAATTATGTCCGCATTCTACTAACCAAAATTGTCGTTCAAAATCCGTACTAAAAATGGGTTGTACTTGAAGATCTTTAGGTAAATCAAATAATTCTTCACAACATACTGACAATTTCGTTAAATCTGGCTGCATTGAGTCTAATTCAATATTGTACTCAGGACGAATATGTAATCCCCCAGTGACTTTACCATCAGTTTTTAAAGTCATGGTAAATTTATCATCTTCAGTACGAACACGTAATCCCATTTTTCGCTGAGCAAAGTAACAATCGGAACTATCATAATAGCAATTACCTAAAAAAACTTTTTTATGCTCAATGATATGAAAATTAGTAATTTCTTGAGCAAAAACTTCTGCAAATTGCTGATTCACTGCCAATTTAAGTTCTATTTCATTACTCATATAAAAATCCTTGATTATCAATTTGTTAATCTATTGTATTGATTAACTTAGCATATATTCTTAACAGATTATAAATCTTTTTCAATTTAAACCGTGAATTTTTACCTAACATAGGGTAATATGCTGAAAATTTTAATCAACAACTGATTTTTTTCGGAGTTAATTTATGGCAATAAACAATATCTTAGGATTATTTGCACATTCGCCTTTAAAACCTCTACAACGACATTCAGATAAAGTCACGGAAGCTTGTAGCCTATTAGTGCCATTTGTTGAAGCTGTTTTTGAAAGCGATTGGAAACTAGCAGAACAAATTCGTTTACAAATTTCAGAAACAGAACGTCAAGCTGATGCAATAAAACGTGAAATTCGTTTGAAACTTCCCCGTGGTCTATTTTTACCAATTGATCGTCGTGATCTACTTGAATTAGTCACGCAACAAGACAAATTAGCAAACTATGCAAAGGATATTGCAGGACGACTAATTGGTCGTCAATTTACTATTCCGCCAACATTACAAACTGAGTTTATGAAATTTGTTTGCCGTAGCTTAGATGCAACAGTTCAAGCTCATAGAGTTATTGAAGAAATGGATTCTCTGTTAGAAACTGGATTTAAAGGGCGTGAATTAATCTTAGTAAATAATATGATTACTGAATTAGATCAAATTGAGGACGATACAGATCAAATACAAATAAAATTACGTTTAATGCTACGCCAAATTGAAGGGCAATATAATCCAATTGATGTGATGTCCTTATATAAAATTTTTGAATGGATTGGCGTCTTGGCTGACCAAGCCCAACGAGTAGGCTCCCGTATTGAGTTGATGCTTGCTCGTTCATAATAACTATAACATAGGGAATTGACTATGGAATTATTACAAAATTACGGCACAATACTTATCGTAATTACTGCTGTTTTCGCCTTTTTTATGGCTTTTGGAGTGGGAGCTAACGATGTTTCAAATGCAATGGGAACATCTGTTGGCTCAGGGACAATTACAGCTAAACAAGCAATTATTATTGCTTTAATTTTCGAAGCTTCTGGTGCTTATCTTGCTGGTGGAGAAGTAACTGAAACGATAAAAAGTGGAATTATTAATCCAACTGACTTTATCACTGAACCAGACACATTAGTATTCGGCATGATGGCTTCTCTGTTTGCTTCTGGTTGTTGGTTACTTATTGCCTCTCGTTGGGGGTGGCCAGTATCAACCACCCATTCTATCGTGGGTGCTATTATTGGTTTTGCTTGCATTACCGCAGGTGGTGGTGCTGTAAAATGGGGAGCAATTACAGGTATTGTAGGAAGTTGGTTTATTACCCCTTTTATCGCAGGTATTCTTGCCTATCTCATCTTCTACATTACTCAAAAACTGATCTTTGATACAGAATCTCCATTACGTAACGCACAAAAATATGGTCCTTATTTTATGGGATTAACTGTATTTATTGTAGCAATTGTGACTGTATCTAAAGGGTTAAAACACGTTGGATTAAACTTAACCTTACAACAAACTCTCGCCATTTCCTTAACTTTAAGCATCATCTCAGGCATTATCAGCCATTTCTATTTTCGCAGTAAAAACTTTATTAACAAAGTGCGCAAGGGTGCTTTTGGTGGTGTAGAACATATATTTAGCATTTTAATGTTAATGACAGCTTGTGCTATGGCATTTGCTCATGGTTCAAATGACGTAGCAAATGCAATTGGTCCTCTAGCCTCAGTGGTTACGATTATCGAAAATGGTGGTAATATTTCTGCTGTTGCACCTAATGCATGGTGGGTTCTGCCTCTAGGAGCCGCAGGTATAGCATTGGGCTTGATTGTAATGGGTTATAAAGTGATGGCTACTATTGGTACAGGTATCACCGATTTAACACCTAGCCGTGGGTTTGCCGCACAATTTGCCACAGCAGCAACTGTTGTGGTAGCATCAGGTACAGGTCTGCCAATATCAACAACTCAAACATTAGTCGGTGCTGTTTTAGGTATTGGATTTGCACGAGGTATCGCCGCTCTAAACCTAAATGTTATTCGCAATATCGTTGTTTCTTGGGTAGTTACCTTGCCTGCCGGAGCATTCTTTGCAATTATCATATACTATTGTTTAGATGCAATTTTTAGATAGCTATCAAATATAATAAAAAGTGCGGTAATTATCCCGCACTTTATGGTTATCTCAGAATAGTTTTATTTATAATATTTTGTTACATAAAATAATTATTTTTCAATGACATTCAAGGTTTCAATTATGCAAAAATTTATTAATATCATCCTTTCAAGCACAATTCTTGGATTATCCATCCAAGTTGTTCATGCTGAAACACAGTATGTAACAGAAAACTTAAATACTTATTTACGTAAAGGTGCGGGTGATAATTTCAAAATTGCAGGTGCCATTCAAGCTGGTGAAGCCGTTACGGTATTAGATCGCAAAGAAAAATATACCTTGATTAGAGATGGAAAAAATCGTGAAGCATGGATTTTAAATTCAGAATTAACCAATACGCCAAGTAGCAAAGAAGAAACCCCTCGTTTAAAAGCACAGGTACAAGAATTAACCACTAAACTAAATCGTTTAGATACAGACTGGCAACAACGAACAACAGAAATGCAACGTCGTGCTAAAGATGCCGATCAAAAAAGTAGCCAATTATTAGAAGAAAATTCACAGCTTAAACGTGAATTAGAAATAACTAAAAATAAAAATCGTGATTTAGAGGCAATGCTGGATGCTGGCAAACGCGAAATTGCAATTCAATGGTTTATTTACGGTGGTTCTGTATTAGGTGTGGGTTTATTACTTGGCTTAATTATTCCACTCATTTTACCTAAACGTCGTCGTAACAGCGGCTGGGCATAATAAATAAAAAGGTGGATTAAATCCGCCTTTTTATGTCATAGAACAGGTGTATTGAATATGCAAATCTACCTCGTCGGTGGTGCTATCCGTGATCAACTTCTCAATCTTCCCGTCAAAGATCGAGATTGGGTTGTTGTAGGCTCAACACCAGAGCAACTTATTGCTAAAGGCTATCAGCAAGTGGGTAGAGACTTTCCTGTTTTTCTCAATCCGCACACAAAAGAAGAATATGCTCTTGCTCGTACAGAAAGAAAATCAGGTGCAGGTTATACAGGCTTTATTTGTGATTTTTCTCCTGACATTACCTTAGAGCAAGATCTTATTCGTCGTGATCTTACTATCAATGCTATCGCTCAAGATAACACTGGTAAACTTTATGATCCTTATGGTGGAATTTCTGATTTAAACAACCGCACTTTACGTCATATCTCCCCTGCTTTTGCTGAAGATCCTCTACGAGTGTTACGTGTCGCAAGATTTGCTGCTCGTTATCATCAATTAGGTTTTAGCATTGCAAATGAAACCTTTGAATTAATGCTGCAAATTACTCAAGCGGGTGAATTACAACACCTTACCACTGAACGTGTTTGGCTCGAAACCGAAAAGGCATTAAGTGAAAAAAATCCTGAAGTCTATTTTGAAACCTTACGTAAAGTCGGGGCATTAGCTTTTTTATTGCCTGAAATAGATGCCTTGTCTGGCATACCTAATCCCGCACAATATCATCCAGAAATAGATAGTTTTGTACATACGATGTTAGTATTGCAGCAGGCTGTACAACTCACAGAAAATTCTCATTTTAATAAAACTGCGGTACGCTTTGCTGCAATTTGTCATGATTTAGGTAAAGCATTAACGCCTAAAGATATTTTGCCTCACCATTATCAGCACGAACAAAGAGGTATTCTGCCGACAAGAAATTTATGTAATCGTTTAAAAGTTCCGACTTATTATAAAGAACTGGCTGAATTCTGTTGCGAATACCACTCTCATATTCACAAAATTTTTGAATTGAAGCCAACAACAGTAATGAAGTTATTTAATCGATTAGATATTTGGCGTAAACCACAACGATTCCAAGAATTAATACTAGTCTGTATTGCTGATACACGTGGTAGAACAGGCTTTGAGCAGCAAACTTATCCTCAACAAGATTACATTTGGGCACTTTATCAAGCAGCATTAATGGTGAAGGTTCAACAAGTTATTGATGATGGTTTTGAAAAACAAGGGATCAGAGAGGAATTAAACAGACGTAGAACATTAGCAATCAAAGCTAAAAAAGCAGAAATTCTAGCACAATTTGTTCCTTCTTAATTTGCAAAATTTTTACAAAACTAACCGCACTTTAACAACAGTGCTTTACTAATTCTGTATAAATTCGTACAATATCCTTGTTTTTAAAGATGAACAATCTAATCCCAATAATCCATTTAAACTGATGAGTTAAAAACCCATCTCATTGATATGAAAAACTTAAAATCTTTTCTTACTGTTCTCTTTGTTAGTACATTTTTAAGTGCGTGCTCATCACTTGATATTCGTGATACACGCCCAACTGATGTCAAAACTATTGATAAATCAGATGCACAATGGCAACAACACCTAAAACAAATTAAACAGATCCAACATTATAGTAACCAAGGTCAAATTGGTTATATTAGCAATAAAGAACGTTTTTCTAGCCGTTTTGAATGGAATTATAATAGTGCCACCAATTACACCTTAAAACTCTATTCCACTGTGAGTTCTAGTAGTTTATTAATGCAAATGCACAAAACTGGAATGACAATTTCTGATAATAAAGGTCATCAACGTTCTGAGGCTGATGCGAAAATGTTAGTACGTGAAATTGTAGGAATGGATGTTCCCCTCGAACAATTTGCTTACTGGTTAAAAGGACAACCCGATGAAAAAGCCAATTACCAAGTAGGTGAAAACCATTATTTAGCAAGTTTTACTTATCCTGTTGATGGAACCCTTTGGACTGCGGATTATTTAAATTATCACGCAGATCAGACACCAGCATTACCTAAAGATATCTTGCTTAAAAATGACAACCAAACTTTAAAAATTCGCGTAGATAATTGGAAATTCTAATCAATGAAAAATCATCAATTTTCTACCGCACTTTCAACAGATTATAAGCAAGGCGAGGCTATCAGCTTCCCTTGCCCTGCAAAACTCAACTTATTCTTATATATTAATGGCCGTCGTGCTGATGGCTACCACGAATTACAAACGCTATTTCAATTTTTAGATTATGGTGATTGGCTAACTATCAAAGTCCGTCATAATGATGATCAAATATTACTTACTCCCACTATTCCAAATTTAAAAATACAAGATAATCTCATTTATCGAGCTGCCCGCTTATTACAACAAAAAACAAAATGTAAATTAGGCGCAGAAATGCATCTTGATAAAGTATTACCAATGGGTGGTGGTGTTGGTGGTGGTTCATCTAATGCGGCGACCACACTACTTGCTTTAAACTATCTTTGGAAAACTAATTTAACGATTGAAGAACTGGCAGAACTGGGGCTTCAACTTGGTGCAGATGTACCTATATTTATACATGGCAAGGCCTCTTTTGCTGAAGGCGTTGGTGAAAAGATCACTTATTGTGAAGCTCCTGAAAAATGGTATTTAGTCATTAAACCCAATGTATCTATTTCGACCGCAAAAGTTTTCTCTGCACCAGAACTAACACGTGATACACCGAAAAAATCACTCCAACAGTTATTACAACAAGAATACAAAAATGACTGTGAAAGAATTGTAAGAAAACAATACCCAGAGGTTGAACAACTTCTCAACTGGTTGGTACAATATTCACCGTCAAGATTGACGGGGAGCGGTGCTTGTGTATTTGCTGAATTTGAAAACGAACAAGCGGCACAAGCGATATTGAATTTAAAAGCAAAAGAATTTTCTGGTTTTGTTGCTAAAGGCTTAAACGTTTCTCCATTACACCAAATGCTGAAACAGCTATAATAACAAAACCGTAAATATTAATTTATTTCCTAAACCCTTAATTACAATCTAAAACCTGAGGTTATTAAAAATGCCTGACATTAAACTCTTTGCTGGTAATGCAACGCCAGAATTAGCAAAACGAATTTCAGAACGCCTATATATTTCTCTAGGCGATGCTACCGTAGGTCGTTTTAGCGATGGCGAAATTCAAGTTCAAATTAATGAAAATGTACGTGGTTGTGACGTATTTATCATTCAATCAACTTGTGCACCAACCAATGACAACCTAATGGAGTTGATTGTAATGGTTGATGCCTTACGCCGTGCTTCAGCAGGTCGTATTACGGCTGTCATTCCTTATTTTGGTTATGCTCGCCAAGACCGCCGTGTCCGTTCAGCTCGTGTTCCAATCACCGCAAAAGTTGTCGCTGACTTTTTATCAAGTGTTGGCGTTGACCGTGTATTAACATGTGACTTACACGCAGAACAAATTCAAGGTTTCTTCGATGTTCCAGTAGATAACGTGTTTGGTTCTCCTGTACTGCTAGATGATATTATGAAGAAAACCGATCTCGATAATCCAATTGTTGTTTCACCTGATATTGGTGGGGTTGTTCGTGCTCGTGCAGTTGCTAAATTATTAAATGATACTGATATGGCTATCATTGATAAACGCCGCCCTAAAGCGAATGTCTCTCAAGTCATGCATATTATTGGTGAAGTTGCAGATCGTGATTGTATCTTAGTTGATGATATGATCGATACTGGTGGTACTTTAGTAAAAGCCGCAGAAGCATTAAAAGAGCGTGGTGCAAAACGAGTATTTGCTTATGCAACTCATGCTGTATTCTCTGGTTCAGCATTACAAAATATTGCTAATCCTGCATTAGATGAAGTGGTTGTCACAGATACTATCCCACTCACAAAAGAAATCAAAGCATTAGGTAAAGTACGTACACTAACCTTATCAGCTATGCTTGCTGAAGCAATCCGCCGCATCAGTAATGAAGAATCTATCTCTGCGATGTTTGAAGAATAATTGATTCGTTAACGCACTAAAAATAAAAAACCACAACCTAAATTGTGGTTTTTTATTTTGTCTCATATCAGAATTTTAGAAATGAGAGTAGTTTTGAATAAGTGATATAAAAACTGCGGCATTTTTTTAGAAAAATTTTATTATTTTTGATTATCGAAAGAATAAGGAATCTATCCTGAAATATTCTCATTTACAATCAATTTTCATGACAATTTATCAATCATTCCCACAATCATTTGTGAAGATTGTTTTGCTGCAATCGGAAGAAATTCCTCAAAGGACATACTTGCTTCTCCGTCCCCCGCATCAGAAATTGCACGTACCACGAGGAAAGGAATATTAAATACGTGACACACTTGCGCAATCGCAGCTGCTTCCATTTCTACTGCTGTAACTTGTGGAAAATCCGCTTTAATTTGAGCTAAAGACTCACCACCAGCAATAAAACTATCACCAGAACAAATCAATCCATGCTTTACATGATGACCTTGCTCTCGGGCTACTTGTTCTGCAAGTGCGGTAAGTTTTTTATCAGAAATAAAGGTTGCAGGACAAGCAGGAAGTTGACCTTTAACATATCCAAATGCAGTGACATCAACATCATGATAAGCCGTTTCAGTGGAAATTACGATATCTCCTACTTTTAGTCCTTGTGCGACTCCACCTGCTGAACCAGTATTTAATATCATATCAGGTTTAGTAAGCTGAATTAACAACGTTGTTCCAACTGCAGCCGCTACTTTACCAATTCCCGATTGAAGTAATACAATTTGTTTACCATGAATATTACCTTCATAGATAGTACTACTTGCTATCTGTGTGATTTTTTTATCTTTCATTAAGTTGGCTAAAATTTCAACTTCCTGCGCCATGGCACCAACAACACCAATTTTCATAAAATTTCCTTATTGTAAATTTTCATTTTTAGATAATTTGCCTACTAAATAATCTAATACAGCAAAAGTATAATCATCATTATATAACGTACTATTAGTTAATACATATCGTCCTTGAATCACCACAAAAGGATAGGTAAATACGCCATATTTTTCTGTTCGATAGATAGCTTCATTAACCTGTTTTTGAATCTCTGTAGAATTATAAGTATCCATAAACGCTTGACCATCAACTTGTTGTTCTTGCAAATAAGCGACCAAATTCTCTAAATTTGTTAAAGCTTGATAACGTTCAGGATCTGCTGTTTCAAACAATAAGGCATCTGCAATATCAGAATGATTTAAGCGTTTAAGGCTATAATAAACTCTTGCAGTATAAGGCGTTTCTTTCGTAGCAATAGGATGCTCAACAATGACTACTTTATTAGGATTAATACGGCTATAAAGTTCTAAAATATCTTGTGTATTAACACAAACACGGCAATCATAATCAAAAAAAGATTGAATCAAAATTTTGTGATCAATAGGATTTTCACCTTTAATCGGTGAATTATAAGAGAAATAATCTCGACCATCCTCAAATTGATTCTCGGCAACTCGAGTTTCAGCTACTGAGATATCTTGAGGCATACTTGGTGTGACCGAATTGTCTTGTGCAAAGACAGAATGAACACCTAATAGCATAGGTAGATAACGACAAATTTTCATTGATTACCAATACTTATCATAAAACCAAATAAACAGATGCTAAATTTTACATCTAAACACTTAAAATTGTATAAAAAATTAACTAATAGGTTGGATATAATCCACTAATAATTGAATATCTCGATTACCTCGAAATTCATTTATATCTAATTTATACGCTAATACTGCTGTACGAATAGATAAGTCAGGATAATAGCGGGTATCAATATTAAAAGCAATGGCATCCATAAGAGGTCCGCCCTTTATAGGCTCCACTAACATTTTTAAATGGCGTTCCCCTACTAAACGTTGTTGTAAAATTTTAAACTCGCCATCAAATATCGGCTCTGGAAAAGCCTGTCCCCAGGGTCCAGATTGTTTCAATAATTCAGCTGTAGCAAGTGTCATCAGATCTAAAGATAATTCTCCATCAGTCCACACAATGCCCTGTAAACCATCTATATCAAGCCATTCAGAGACCACTTGGTTAAAGAGGCATTGGAATTCAGCATATGATGCTTCATGAATGGTTAAGCCTGCAGCCATTGCATGCCCACCAAATTTTAAGATCATATTTGGATATAAGGTATTCATATGTGCTAAAACATCACGTATATGCAATCCCTCAATAGAACGGGCAGAGCCCTTTAAAATTCCCTCTTGATCCTGCGTAAACGCCACTACAGGACGATGAAATTGATCTTTAATTCGTGCAGCTAAAATACCAAGCACACCTTGGTGCCAGTCAGCTTGATAAAGGGCAATTCCCATAGGTAAATCAGATTTAAGTGCGGTCAAATTTCGGCAAATTTCTAATGCCTCCATTTTCATGCCTTGCTCAATCTCCTTACGTGTTTGATTTAAACTATCAAGTTCTAAAGCAAGTCCTCTAGCAACTTCCATTGAATCAGCTAAAAGCAACTCCACTCCAACTGACATACTATCTAAACGGCCTGCGGCATTCAAACGAGGGGCAATAGAGAAGCCAAGATCACTGGCACTTAATTGATGAATATCTTTATTCGTAACTTCTATTAAAGCGCGAATACCATGTCGACAACGCCCAGCACGAATTCGTGCAAGCCCCTGATAAGCTAGTATTCGATTATTTTGATCAAGAGGTACCACATCAGCAATCGTACCTAATGCAACTAGATCTAATAATTCTGTAAAATTAGGCTGTGTTTTAGCATCAAATATACCTAGCTCACGTAATTTTGCACGCAATGCCAGCATTAAATAAAAGATGACACCTACACCCGCTAAAGCTTTTGATGGAAACTCGCATGTAGTCAAATTAGGATTAACAATCGCATCTGCATTAGGCAATGTTTCTGGTGGTAAATGATGATCGGTAATTAAAACATTTACCCCATGTTCTTTTAAAAAAGCGACACCTTCAAAAGAAGACACACCATTATCCACCGTAATAAGCAACTCGGCTTGCTGTTCACAGGCAATTTTAGCAACCGCAACACTTAATCCATAGCCCTGATCAAAACGATTAGGAATCAAATAACTTACAGAATTAAATCCTAGCTGGCGTAATGCAGTAACAGCTAATGCAGTACTCGTTGCACCATCAGCATCAAAGTCACCAACAATCACGATATTTTGCTGTTTATCTCGTGCTTTAAGCAATAAATTTACAGCATCATCAATACCTTGTAAAAGCTGAGGAGCCAACATCGCTTGCAAAGTGCGGTCTAATTGTTGAGAATTTTCGATATGACGAGAACGATACAAACGATCTAACAAAGGGTGCTCGCAAACCGATGCACCATAAGGAACAGAACGACGTTGAATAAGTTTATTCATTATTTATTGAATAGAAAATAGATATTGTAGAGCAATATTAACTTAAGCCAGAGGCCCCTTAGCTTCTAAGGCTAACAGGACTATCCTTCTAACATGCGTAATAAATCTTTTGCAGGCACATAACCGCCTATTAATTCACCAGAACTCGTAATAATACTTGGCGTACCACGGACTCCGTATTGAATACCTAACTTATAATGTTTCTTAACAATATTGGGTGTTTTCAATTCTTTTGGTAAATGACCATTTTGTGCTTCTGTCAATGCAAAAGCTTTATCTGGTGCAGTAAAGATGCTTTCCATTTGTTTTGCTGTATTAGTATCTAATCCACCACGAGGAAAAGCCAAATAGCGTAAAGTAATGCCTAAATCATTATATTCTTTCGCTTCATTGTGTAATTTTTGACAATATGCACAAGTAATATCCATGAAAATGGTCACCACATATTTCTCATTTTTTGCAGGGTAAACTATCATTTCATCTTTATAACTTTCTAAAGTACTATATAGCGCCTTGCCACTCACATCTACCGCACCTTTATCCGTTAATTCAAAAAGCTTACCTTGAATCGCATATTTTCCATCTTCTGTTGTATACAAAACTCCCTCATTTGTCACAACAGTTTTCATTCCTTTAATAGGAGATTCTTTTACTTCAATGTCAGTTGCACCTAATTTGTTTAATTGTGCTTTAATTTGTGCATCATCAGCTAAAGTAACAGTTGTAATAAACATTAAAGAAAGTGCGGTTAGCATTTTTTTCATTTTTAGAATTCCTAAATTAATGGATAAGTGATGAATTATAAAAAGATTAAGAAATTGTGCAAGAAATAATAACAATATTTGCTCAATAAAAAACCTACATTTCTTTTTATCACGTCTAATAGCCCACTATCCAACATCATCAAAATAGCCTATAATTAACACTTTATTTATTGTAAATAATTATCTTATTTTATATGTTTGAAATTAATCCAATTAAAAATAAAATCTCAGATCTCAGTGAACGAACCAATATCCTTAGGGGGTATCTTTGACTTTGAATCTAAACTTGAACGTTTAGAAGAAGTGAATGCTGAACTTGAACAGCCAAATGTATGGAATAACCCTGAAAAAGCACAAGCATTAGGGAAAGAACGTTCTGCATTAGAAATTGTAGTGAACACCATTAAAAAACTCGATCAAGGTTTAGAAGACGTTGATGGTTTACTAGAATTAGCCATCGAAGGTGAAGATGAAGAAACCTTTAATGAAGCTGTGGCTGAACTAGAAGATTTAGAAAAACAATTAGAAATTCTTGAATTTCGTCGTATGTTTAGTGGTGAACATGATGCTTGCGATTGTTATGTGGATCTGCAAGCAGGATCTGGCGGTACTGAAGCGCAAGACTGGACGGAAATGCTACTTCGAATGTATTTACGTTGGGCAGAAAGCAAAGGCTTTAAAACGGAACTCATGGAAGTCTCTGATGGTGATGTTGCAGGTTTAAAATCAGCAACAATTCGTGTTTCTGGTGAATATGCTTTCGGCTGGTTACGGACAGAAACTGGAATTCATCGTTTAGTGCGTAAAAGCCCTTTTGATAGCAATAATCGTCGCCATACATCATTTGCAGCTGCATTCATTTATCCTGAAATTGATGATGATATTGATATCGAAATTAATCCAGCAGATCTGCGTATCGATGTTTATCGAGCCTCAGGTGCTGGTGGTCAACATGTTAACCGTACAGAAAGTGCGGTACGTATTACCCATATTCCAAGTGGAATTGTGGTGCAATGCCAAAACGATCGTTCTCAACATAAAAACAAAGATCAATGTATGAAGCAGTTGAAGGCGAAGCTCTATGAAATGGAATTACAAAAGAAAAATGCGGATAAACAAGCATTGGAAGATTCCAAATCTGATATTGGTTGGGGCAGTCAAATTCGCTCTTATGTGCTAGATGATGCTCGCATTAAAGATTTGCGTACAGGCGTGGAGAATCGTAATACACAAGCCGTATTAGACGGTGATTTAGATAAGTTTATAGAAGCTAGCTTGAAAGCTGGTTTGTAAGTTGTAACCTGGACTGACTAGTCCATCAACATCATTCTAAAATTTAAAAAATCAAATAGAAAGTTTACATGGTGGGCAAACATCCCCACCCTACATAAAGGTAAAATAAAATGTCAGAACAACAAACCCCAGAATTAGATTTTCATGGTGAAATGGCTGTGCGTCGTGAAAAACTTGCTGCTTTACGTGCCAAAGGTAACGCATTCCCAAATACATTTCGCCGCGATGCATTAGCGGAAGATTTACATCATCAATATGATGCTCTTGAAGGTGAAGAATTAAACGAAAAGAATATTTCAGTTTCAGTTGCTGGTCGTATTATGACTCGTCGTACCATGGGTAAAGCAACTTTCATCACGATTCAAGATATGAGTGGACGTATTCAACTATATGTTGCTCGTGATAATTTACCTGAAGGTGTTTACGCAGAAGATGTCAAAAGCTGGGATTTAGGTGATATTGTTGGTATTAAAGGCACCTTATTCAAAACAAAAACCAATGAACTAACAGTTAAAGCTCATGAAGTTCAATTATTAACTAAAGCACTTCGTCCATTACCAGATAAATTCCATGGTTTAAGCGATCAGGAAATTCGTTATCGTCAACGTTATTTGGATTTAATTTCTAATGATGAATCACGTCGCACATTTGTAATCCGTTCAAAAGTTATTGCTGGTATTCGAGAATACTTTATTGGCAAAGGTTTTATTGAAGTTGAAACACCTATGCTACAAGTGATTCCAGGCGGTGCGGCGGCTCGTCCATTTGTAACTCATCATAATGCATTAGACATCGATATGTACTTGCGTATTGCTCCTGAACTTTACTTAAAACGTTTAGTCGTGGGCGGTTTTGAACGAGTATTCGAATTAAACCGTAACTTCCGTAACGAAGGGGTTTCTGTTCGTCACAATCCTGAATTTACGATGATCGAATACTATCAAGCTTATGCAGATTATCATGATTTAATGGATAACACTGAAGAATTGCTACGTAAATTAGCATTAGATATTTTAGGCACTACTATCGTCCCTTATGGTGAATATGAATTTGATTTTGGTAAACCATTCGAACGTATCACTATGCACGATGCCGTTATTAAATATGGTGCAGCAAAAGGCATCGTTAAAGAAGATTTATATGATTTAGAGCGTGCTAAGGCAGTGGCTACTAAATTAGGTATTGCTATTCAAAAATCTTGGGGGTTAGGTTCTCTTGTAAATGCAATTTTTGAAGAAGTGGCTGAACACCATCTTATTCAACCAACCTTCTTAATGGCTCATCCTGCTGAAATTTCACCATTAGCTCGTCGTAATGATGAAAATCCAGAAGTAACTGATCGTTTTGAATTATTCATCGGCGGTCGTGAAATCGGTAACGGATTCTCAGAATTAAATGATGCTGAAGACCAAGCAGAACGTTTTGATGCACAAGTTGCGGCAAAAGATGCTGGTGATGATGAAGCTATGTTCAAAGACGATGATTTTGTTACCGCACTTGAACATGGTCTTCCTCCAACTGCGGGTGAAGGTCTAGGAATCGATCGTTTGGCAATGTTATATGCAAACGCGCCTTCTATTCGTGATGTTATTCTATTCCCAGCAATGAAACATAAAGTTTAATTGATGAAATTTGGGTATCTTAGGATACCCAATTTTTTATCAAAATTTTCTACTTTTCTACCGCACTTTTAAGGATAAATTATGCATGAAATGTCGCTCACTCAGAATATTATGGAAATTGTTGAAGAACAATGCCGTAAGAATAATGTATCTAAAGTGACAGATCTTTGGCTAGAGATTGGTCCGCTATCTTGTATTGAACCTGATGCTATTGAATTTTGTTTTGATGTTTGTAGTAAAGATACTCTAATGGAAAATTGTAAGCTCCACTTTATCGCTATTCCCGCACAAGCTTACTGTTGGCATTGTGAAAAGCTAGTAGAAATTAAAGCACATCAAGATGCGTGTCCAGAATGTGGAAGCATTCATCTACAACGTCAAAGTGGTGATGAACTCAGAATTAAAGAGATTGCCGTAGAGTAAAATATTGTCTAAATAATTACAATTTCATGATGAATTATTTATCTAACCAAAGTACAGAATCTGCCATTTGTTGAGAAAATGCAAGATCATGGGAAGCAATCAGCATGGGGAGTTTTAATGCTTTCAAAAGTGCGGTCAGTTTTTTTATATTTTTTTGATCCAACCCATTAGTTGGCTCATCCAAGAAAAGCAGTTTAGGTTGCATAGCTAACACACCAGCTAATGCCACCATATTTTTCTCTCCCCCTGATAACACATGGATTGGACGATCTTTTAATGCTTCTACTCCAAGTATTTCTAGTTGTTGTAATGCCATTTCTTTTGCTGTTTGATTATTAATACCTTGATTAATTAAGCCAAATGCCACATCCTCCAAGACTGTCGGACCAAAAAGCTGATCATCAGGAGACTGAAAACATAGACCAATTTGACCACGATATGGCATAAAATCCTTTTCAGTACGACAAGATTGACCAAATAATCGTATATCTCCTTGTTGGAATGGTATAAAACCTAGCAAGGTATGTAGTAGTGTAGTTTTACCACAACCAATTTCTCCTTGTAAAAACAAACGTTCATCTTCATGTAATTGAAAACTAATATTTTGTAAAACGGGTTTACTGTAGCGTGATACTGAAAGTTCTTTAATCTCTAATACCATCATTTAATTATCCATGCGATGGCCAAAAGTGCGGTAAAAATTTCCACATATTTCCACCATGTTTTTTCTAATAAACTAGACTGTGATTGAAACTTAAATCCTCTTGCTCTAAGAGCCATTTCTACCACTTCCACTTTAATCAAAGCTCTTACTAATAATAATGCTACTCGCTGAGCTAACACTTGAAAGGTACGCCAATTACATTTAGCTTGAAATCCCCTCGCCTGCATAGCAATACTGATGCGTCGGTTTTCTTCAGCTAACAAACTAATATAACGCACTGTTAGAATAAACAATTGAATAAACTTATTTGGCAATGGTAGTTGGCTAATTGCCTGTACTAAGCGTACATCATTAATGCCATACAATAAAAGACACAAACTACAAAAGATCAAGTTCATTCTAAATGTAATTAACAATGCAGTGTGAATACCTAGAGGAGAAAAATCAATCCCAGAATTACTGACTTGCCAAGTTAAGGTTAACCATAATAATAAGGTAAATATATTAAGAGATAACCAACGTTTAATATAGGGGACAATCGATTGCTGGTTAACATATAAAAAAAGCAACAAAGCGGTATAAGCGATGCATGTTAGCCATGCTAACATTGGAATATCCGTGATCGCACTAATGATAAGACCTATACCAAAAGCATAAAGTAGTCGGACATGCGGGGTAAAAAAAGCCAATTTCATCATGTACGTAAATTCAATAAGCTAGGATACATTTTACCTAAAATGACAATCACAATCGCACTGATCACTGAATCTACAATAAAAATGGGCAGATGGCTAAGGACTAACAGAAAAATCAGATCCTGATAACGACTTCCATCATCAAAAGCTAATACAAGTGAGGCAAACAATGCGGCTAATCCAACGCCTAAAAAACCAGCACTTGCTCCCACTAAAACTTTAACCAATACGCTAGAATGCTCTTGTAAAACATGACGAAACAGATAATGAATTAACACTGCGGGTAATGCCATGACACATAAATTCACACCTAATACGGCAAATCCACCAAAAGAAAATAAAATCACCTGCAATAATAATGCGATACAAAACGCAGGGAATACTGCCCAGCCAAGAAACAAACCTGCCATTCCATTCAAGATCAAATGTACACTACTGATGCCCACAGGCACATGAATTGTTCCTGCAACAAAAAAAGCGGAGGCAAAAAGTGCTGTTAGGGGTAATTTTTGATAATCCATTTTCCGAATGCCAATGCTTAAACCTATTACGGCAAATATTGCACCAGCGATCAGCGTTTGGCTATGCAATACACCTTCTGATAGATGCATGGCTACACATTCTCCCTTTTATTCTTGCGATTAGAATAATTTTTAAACCAAGCGAGAAGCCCAATAATCCCAAAGATATATCCAATTCCACCTAAAATATCATGAAGATAGATTTTATCTTTAAGACGATTAATATCCTCTCGAATAAGCATTAATGCACTATTATCAGTATTCGAGGATGAAATTCTGTCTGCCATCACCGTTGCACGATGCCCTTCTTCACCTTCAATTACCACTTTAAAATTTGCTTCGCCTGTTATAGGTAAATGAAATAAACCTTTTTTATCTGTTTTTCCTGAAACCGCAGGGCTTGATTCACCTTCTCGAAAAGCTTCTACATAAGTTTCAGCTGCTGGCGTCATATCTGAATAATAAGATTTTCCAGTAATGGCTTGTCCATCATATTGGGCAAAAATATAAAGACTATGCGCAAAGCAACTTTGGCTACAGAACAAGCCTGTAACCAAAGTAAAAAGTGCGGTAAGAATTTGGAATATTTTCATTATTTCGCATCAAATGTTAACATATATGAAATTTTACGATCTGAATAATCTGGATTGCCCACCACTTTTTCAGCAAATTTAGCTACTATTTTATTAGTTCCTTTTACTGGAGTATATTCAACAATTCCTTTCTGATTGGTTGCTTTAAAAGAAGCATCATCACCATCAATGCCTACCTTAATACCTTCAACAGGCTTACCTTGATGCAAAACTAAGATTGGAAGCGCTGTTCCTACTTCAGGTTTTTGTTGAGGAATAAGTTCATATTCCATATTATGATTTTTGATTGCTTGTTCATCCCAATGTAAAATAGCTTTACCTAATTTTACAGGGTTAGAAGTAGATTCTGCGGTGGGTTCTTGAGCTTTTGTTTTTTCTACATATTTACCATTTGGTAATTTAGACCAAACACCGTTATCAAATTTTAAAAATACAATGGAAGCATTATCAGCTAAGAAATGAGCTTCACCTTTCTCGAAATGATATTTTGCATCAGATAGTTGCCCTTTCTGATTCAATAGCTTAATTTCTTTGACTTTATGTTCAGGATAAGTTTCCGTTTCTTCATGACCAAACTTCATCACATATCCTAAGTGATTTCCCGTATCTGGCTCTAACCAAATATTATGTGCATTAGCAGAAAAAGCAAAAAGTGCGGTTAGAAATAACGTAGTTTTTTTCATTTTTTAGCTCTCCATGTTAAAAATTCATACTCATCTTAAACTATGAAGTAACTTTAGAGTCAAGAAAAAATATGTTTATTAATTAACCTAAAATCACTAAAAAAAGCCAATAAAAAAGGCACTAAATGTGCCTTTTCCATTAAATTTTCAATAATTACGCCACAAGTGCGGTATCTTTTAAACGTTGTTTGAGTTTAGTGTATTCCGTTACAACATAATGCTCAGCCCAACGTTGATCTTCTATTTTATCAATACGGACTGCACTATACTTATATTCTGGCGTTCTAGAACCAGGATTTAAGTGTTCTGCTGTAAGTTCATTACATTTACCAATCCACCATTGATATGTCATGTAGCAAGCACCTTTATTGGTACGGCTGCTGACATCCGCACGTGAAATAACTTTACCACGAGGTGAAGCAATCCACACAAGATCATTATTCTTAATGCCTAATGCTTTTGCATCTTCATCATTCATTTGAACATATCCTGGTTCGTCTGCAAGTGCTGCCAATGCTCGGCAGTTACCTGTCATTGAACGACATGAATAATGTCCAACTTCACGTACAGTAGATAAGACTAATGGGAATTCCTCTGTCAATGTTTCCATTGGTGGTTCCCAGTCGCAAGCAAAGAACTCTGCCTTACCATTTGGACGGTCAAAGACTTGGTTTTTATACAAATAGCTGGTACCTTGATCTTCAGGACCTTCATCAGTACAAGGCCATTGAATATAACCCAATCCTTCCATTTTTTCGTAAGTTGCACCTTTGTAAAGATCACATAATGAACGTAATTCATCCCAAATTTCTTTAGTGTTATTGTAATGCATTGGGTAGCCCATTGCAGTTGCAATTTCACTAATAATTTGCCAGTCATCTTTAACATCACCTACCGGTTCAACTGCTTTGTAAAAACGTTGGAAACCACGGTCTGCCGCACTATACACCCCTTCATGCTCAGCACAAGAAGTTGCTGGTAATAAAACATCAGCTTCTGCTGCAGTTTGTGTCATAAAAATATCTTGAACAATTAAAAATTCTACTTTTTCAAAAGCTTTTTTAACTGCATTGATATCTGGTTCTGTTTGTAAAGTATCTTCCCCCATAATGTAGAAAGCTTTAATTTTATCTTCCATTATGGCTTCTGGTACTTCACTTAATGGTACACCTGGTTTTGGATTCATTTCAGGAATGCCATAAGCTTTCGCAAATTTTGCCATGGCTACAGGGTCATTTAAACGTTGATAGCCTGGCAAGGTATTAAATAAAGCCCCCATGTCACAAGCCCCTTGTACGTTATTTTGACCACGTACAGGGTTTACCCCAACATTTGGTTTACCAAGATTACCTGTAAGCATTGCTAAACTTGCTAAAGCTCGTACAGTTTCAACCCCTTGTCTAAATTGACAAACACCCATACCCCATAAAATGGTTGCAGTTTCCGCTTTGGCATAGGTACGAGCAATTTCACGCAACATTTCTGGTTCAATACCTGTAATATGTTGAGTAGATTCTGGCGTATAAGATTTGACAATCTCATAGAATTGCTCAAAGTTCTCTGTATGAGCATCAATAAATGCTTGATCTTGCAGACCTTCTTCTAGGATGACGTTCATCATCGCATTAAGAAATGCGACATTACTTGCATTATTTAATGGTGCATAAATATCTGCGATACGTGCTGTCTCGATTTTACGAGGATCACAAACAATGATTTTTGCACCCTTCGCTTTGGCATGATTAATTCGTCTCGCCACAATTGGGTGAGATGTTGATGCATTATAGCCAAAAATAAATACACATTTGGTGTCTTCAATCTCTACGATTGAGTTAGACATTGCGCCGTTTCCGACCGATTTGAGCAGACCTGTTACAGAAGGGCCGTGTCAAACGCGCGCACAACAGTCAACATTGTTGTTTCGTAATACTGCACGTGCAAATTTTTGCATCACATAGTTAACTTCATTACCTGGACCACGAGATGACCCCGTTACCATGATAGATTCATTACCATACTTTTCTTTAATTTCAGAAAGACGTCTTGCAGTATAAGAAATGGCTTCATCCCAACTTACTGGCGTGAATGCTTCGCCTCTTTTATAGCGAATCATTGGCTGAGTAAGCCGAGGAGTTAGGATACGAGTATCATGGACGAAATCCCATCCAAAATACCCTTTGAGGCAGAGTTCTCCCTCATTGGTTTTTCCGTTTGCGCCTTCAGCACCCACAATTTTGTTGTTTTCAACCAATAAATTGATCTTACAACCTGATGCGCAATACGGACAGACAGTAATCACTTTTTTCATAATGAATGTCCTTCAGTTAATAATAAATCTCAAACTAATCACTCAGAATGGTTAATTTGTTCCCTTCTATAATACGCTCAATTAATCAACAATCCCCTATAAAAAATGAGTATTTATTGATTTAAAACATATTTTTTATTAATTTTCACTTTATTTTAGTGAAATGTTATAACGCCTGAATATCGTTAATTCTATTATCTTTAATTAGCGAATAAAGGTGCTCTACAGCAGCTTTCACTTTTTCTGTCATAGGAAAACCAAACGACACTAAATCAGGTTGAATTCCTACAAAAATGATTTCTTCAATATCTTCTTCAAGTTGCTCAATTAAATAGTTAAGTGGCATATTATGCGTACTCATAAACAACATTTCAGCAATCAAATCTTTATCAATAATTCTTAAGGATCCAATATCTTGTTGCATATCTGAGGCATCAACAATTAATAAACGTTTCGGGCGCAGTGCTCGTACAGTATGAGAATAATTTTCAGGTGCCGAACCGCCATCTACCACTGTCCAATTAGGGATAGGATTCGCCTCCATCATTTCCGCAAGTAAAGGACCTGCACCATCATCTCCCATCATTGAATTGCCTACCGCAAGCATTACATTTTCAGTTGTCATAGGTGCTTCTATTCCTTGTTATCTCGACGTTTAACCATAATATACATAACTGGCTCACGTTGTATTGATGCCAATGTATCCAATAAAGTTTCTGCCCATTGTTGATGAAGCTGAGAGAAATTTGCCTTATTGTCATCTAGTGCTTTCGCTAATAAATTTACATGACTCACATCAATAACAATTTCACCAAATTTAATTAATCCAGCAAACTTACGTCGTGCCTCCCCTTCTGGAAAACTTTCTACAAATTTTTGATATTCATCATAATCACAAACAATTAATTTCTTAAAGCAATCAACAATTCCCACATGATGCCCAATTGCTAAGGAGTAATATACGACTTGCTTTGCTTCCTCTGGAATATCATCACGCTCTTCTTTTTCCATAAATCGTTGATTAAGAAGGTAAAAGATAACTTGTGTTGTCATTGAATAATCCTTATTGGCTAATCAAAAGTGCGGTTCATTTTGATAAAATTTTTACAAAATAGACCGCACTTTCTATGAGCTAACCTGAAAATGGTTGGCTAATTCGATGCAATCTTGTCACAATCTCACTTAAACGAGGATCGGATTCTCGCTCTAAAAATTCACCAAGACGGACTGCAAAAGGCTCTTCTTGATTTTCGCACATCATACTCATAAATTTATCTGCAATATCTCCACCTTGGCGATAACCAGCTAAACGACGAGCTTCACGTTCAAGCGTAATCCGAAGATCATGAGGAATCTTAGGAAAACGAACTTTTGCTGCCGCAGTGGAATCTGCAATCTCTTGTTTTCCTTTTAATTTTTGATCCAATAAGCCTAATGCCATCGCAAAACCATAAATAGTTGCTGCGGGTGTTGGTGGACAACCTGGAATATAAACATCAACAGGAACAATTTGATCTGTTCCGCCCCATACACAGTAAAGATCGTGGAAAATACCGCCACCACAACCACAAGCACCATAAGAAATACAAATTTTAGGATCTGGTGCAGCTTGATAGGCACGCATGGCAGGGGTACGCATTGCACGAGTCACAGAGCCTGTAAATAGCAAAATATCGGCATGGCGAGGAGAGGCGACAACTTTAATACCAAAACGCTCTGCGTCAAATGCTGGAGTAATAGTGCCAAAAATTTCAATTTCACAACCATTACAACCACCACAGTCTACACGATATACATAAGCTGAACGTTGAATATCCTTGAGTAAGGTTTGTTTCATTTTGGCAATGCTTTCATCTATCGTAAACGGCGTAGATACGCCATTTACGGGCATAGGAATTTGTGTATTCATCTTATTTCTCCCCCAACATATTCAAGCTCTTTTACAACGGTTTCAATTTTTTCAATACTGAAATCACTCAATGGAAGTTGCATTTTATCTTCCATTCTAGCCGTTTTATTCAAACTATTTTGGCGTTTACAATCTGGACAAGTATGTAATACAGCGAGCTTTTTATTGACATCTTCAGGGTCATAAGCTTGTTGTTTAAGAAGATCTACCGCATAATTTAATTCTTTATAAGAAATAAATGGCGTACCACATTGTTGGCAACTAGCTGTTTTAAATGTAGTCTCTTGATATAAATCTTGCTTATTTTTCACTGAAAGCTCGAAGTCTTGTGTTAAGCGAATCGCTTTCGTTGGACACACTTCTTCACATCGACCACAGAAAATACAACGTCCTAAAAATAATGACCATGTACGATCACCTTGTTCAGCATTAGTATTCAAGGTTAATGCATTGGCTGGACAAGCAATTGTACAGGCACCGCATACAATACATTGATCTGAATTTAATTCTGGTCTACCACGAAAATCAGGATCCACTTCATAAGGTTTGAAGGGATATTTTGTGGTTACATCCCCTGCTTTAAAAACTGTCTTTAATAACTTAAACATAGACCACTTCCTTATTTCAATGGTGAGTTTTTACGCTCAATACCATAACGTTCAATTTCTTTATAGGCTACATTTTTAGCCTTACGTTTATTCACATCTACCACCGTAACACGGTCAGTACAAGAATAACATGGGTCAAGGCTACCAATGATTAATGCCGCATCAGAAACGGTATTTCCACGAAGCATATAACGTAATGTTGGCCAGTTTGCATAGGTTGCAGCACGACAACGCCAACGGAATAATTTTTGGTTATTACCTAGCATTGCCCAGTGAATATCCTCGCCTCGAGGGGCTTCTGTAATGCCTAATGCAAAACGACCTGGAGTATAATTAAAACCTTCAACTAATAATTCACCTTTTGGTAAATTATCCACCATATAATCAATAATATTCATGGATTCAAAAACTTCATTAATACGAACTTTCAAACGAGATAATACATCGCCGTTTTGTTCTACATGAATATTAAATGGAATGTCTCCATAACCTGAGAATGGATGAACAGAACGAACATCACGATCAAAGCCACTGGCACGAACCATTGGACCAACTGGGCTGAAATCACGAGCAACTTGACGATCTAAGATCCCGACACCCACTGTACGTTGTTCCATATTAGGTGTGTTCATTAAAATATCACTTAAAGTGATTAATTCTTCACGCATTTCAGCAATAATCTTACGGCATTGTTCACGTTGGTGTTTCAACATATCACGGCGAACACCACCAATTAGATTAATCCCATAAGTTTTACGTGCACCAGTTAAAACTTCCGCTAAAGTCATGGATTTTTCACGAACACGGAAGAATTGCATAAAGCCTGTATCGAAGCCAGTAAAGTGACTTGCCAAACCTAAATTCAGTAAATGACTATGTAAACGTTCAACTTCAAGTAAAATTGCACGGATCCATTCCGCTCGTTGTGGAATTTGAATACCCAATGCATTTTCTACCGCATTTGAATAAGCGACACTATGGGTAAAACCACAGATACCACATACACGGTCAGCCAAGAATGTTACTTGGTCATAATCCATGCGAGTTTCTGCTAGCTTTTCCATACCACGATGAACATAGAATAAACGGTAATCGGCATCGACGATGTCCTCACCATCTACAAATAAACGGAAATGTCCTGGTTCATCAGAAGTAATATGCAATGGACCAATTGGCACAATACGAGCTTCACCTTTTTCATTAATGAATTCATAAGTCTCAACCGCACTTGTTGGATCTGGACGTAAACGATAGTCCATAGCATCTTTACGAAGTGGAAATACTTCATCTGGCCAGTCATCTGGTAACACTAAACGTCGTTGATCTGGCAACCCTACGGCTTTCAGACCATACATATCGTACATTTCACGTTCTGCCCATACCGCGGCTTTTACTCGAGGTGTTACGGATGGGAATTCAAGTGAAACGGCATCCACTAAGGCTTTTACAGTGACAAAGGTTTTTACTTCACCTTCCATTGACAGCACATAATAAACTGCATAATGACCATTAATGCTACGTTCATCATTAGCAAATGCCACAGGTAGCCAACCGTAATGTTGATAATATAAATACTCAACTACATCAGGTAGCATATTGGTTTTAATGGTGATGGTCACTTGATTTTCAGTTGACCATTCTTCATCAAGAATTGTATTTGGAAATTTCGCATTAATCGCTTCAAGGTAATTTTTACCACGCGCTTTTGCTTGATCCACTGATGTATTTTTTGTTAATTCCATATATTCCTCCTGTTGACCTATTTACCTAAGCTTTGCCAAGGCAATAACAACATATCACCAAAGGAAACATTATCTTGACCAAGAATAATTCCCACTGAATTTTTAAGAAGTTGCATAATTGGATCTGCTATATGTAAACCCATCATCAACATTAACAACAATAAGACTGCCATTGCTAATACTGAAATTTTACTCACTTCACCTGTTTCGATATTATCAGTTGGTTTACCTAAAACCGTTTTTAATAACATCATTGCAAGACCAGCAAGTACAACAGTAAGAAGCAATAAACAGATAATCACTAGCCAAGTTTTACCCGCTGTAATACCAGCAACTGCCACACTAAATTCACTCACAAATACGTTAAATGGAGGCACACCACCTAATGCTAGACCACCGCCAGCAAATAATACCGCAGTAACAGGTGCAACTTTCCATAAACCACGTACTTGGTTCATATCTCTGGTTTTATACTTTAATAAAATATTACCTGATGCACAGAATAATAAGGTTTTCGCCAAACTGTGGTTAATGGTGTGTAATAAACCAGCAAACATTCCTAATGGACCACCTAAACCAAATGCAAAGGTAATTAATCCCATATTTTCAATACTTGAATAAGCAAGTAAACGTTTAATATCTGCTTGAACAATAATGAATAAGGCAGCAATACCCACTGAAATTAAACCAAACCATAGGAATAAGGTTTGTAAATATTCTGCACCAATGGCTTTAGAAATAATGGTGTAATAACGTAGCACCACTAACATTGCACAATTTAATAATACAGCTGATAAAATTGCACTCACTGGACTTGGTGCCTCACTATGTGCATCTGATAACCAAGTATGCATTGGGAATAAACCACATTTAGTACCAAAGCCAACCAGGATAAAAGCAAATGCAATATAAAGTAATGAAGGATCTAAATTTTGAGCTTGAGCATTCACTGCAGACCAGAAAATTGCTTGGCTTGGATCTTGTAACATTGAACTTGCACCGCTAAATACCAAAATCGTTCCGTATAAACCAAAGGCTACTCCAACAGAACAAATAATGATGTACTTCCAAGCTGCTTCAAGTGAAGTTTTATGCTTATAGGTTCCTACTAAGAATGCGGAACTTAATGTTGTTGCTTCAATACCCACCCACATTAAAATGAGGTTATTAGTTGTGACTGAAACTAACATAGTAAAGAAGAACAAATGTAAGAAGCCGTGATAATAGGTATAAGTTTTGAAATCAATATGGCCTTCAGACAATTCAGTATTCATATAACCAATTGAATACATTCCTGCTAAAGCACCGACAATACCAATTAAACCAATGAAGATGGCTGATAAGCTATCCACATAAATCCAATTATCTAATGCTAAAATAGAACCTTGTTCTAAAACTTCAGCAATCACTTTTAATGAGAAAACAAACATCAAAACCAAACCTGTCACATGAAGTGCGGTTACTAATGTTTGATTTTTACTTTTTGCTAGTAAAAAACTCACTACGGAAACTGCCAAAGGTGCGATTAATAACGCATAAATCCATTCTGTCATAGCGTATTACCCCTTCAATTCCGTTAATTCTTTTGCATCTAATGTGTTCAATGTGCGGTAAATTTTATTCACTAAAACAACCAAAATGATCACTGCAAAGAACGCATCTGTTGCAATACCGATTTCAACTAACTCTGGTGCATTACTTGCAAGTAAGGCAAGTGTTAGATGTGAACCATTTTCCATTAAGCAATAACCAAAAACTTGTTTCAAAATATTGCGTTGAGACACAATACATAAAATACCAAGTAAGAAATGGCTTAATGATACAGATAACACTAAGTTCAAATGTTCTTCTAACGGAAGTTTAATTGGACTCACGACTAAATAACATACCACCACAATGATAGCGGTAATTGGAATTAACCAAGAAGAATTTAAACTTTTTGGTACCGCACTTTCATCAATTTTTTTAGTGGCATAAATTAAAATTGCAGGTACTAAAATCACTTTCGTGATAAATGCACTGATTGACCACATATATAATGAATGTGATTTAAGCTCACCTGCTAGGCAAACAAATAATCCCACTAAAACTAATGACTGCAAGGCATAAAATAACGCAGATTTTCTTGCTGTTTTTCCCATAATCACAAGAAGTGAAGTTAGGATAAGCAAGCCTGCAAGGATATTAATCATTAACATAACGACCTCCTAACCTAACCACGACATATTCAACCAGTATGCAGCAATAAAGCTTGAGCAAACTGACATCACCATTAATACAACAAGTACAATACTCATTGATAAGGTAATAGGTTGTGCATTTTTAACTTCTTCAGTGGGTTCTCCGAGGACACATTGCCCAAATTTATAGAGTAACCACACAAAGGTTGTGACACTTTCAATTAAAGCAATGACCATCAAGGTAGTAATCCAAGGATGCTCAGCACCTAATTCAAAGCCTGCTGCAAATAATGGGAATTTACTGAAGAAACCATTGAATGGTGGAACCCCTGCAATGGCTAATGCACCAACTCCAAAACCAGTACCAACTAACGGCATAGTTTTAATGATACCTTTCAAGCGAGGCATTGAACGTGTACCTGTTGAATAAGCTAAGGAACCCGCTACTAAGAAGAATAAACTTTTCGCGAAAGCATGGTTAAAGATATAAGAAATAGCCGCAACAAAGGCAAGTTTAGAGCCAAAGGCTGCTAATGAAAGCCCAATGAAAATATAAGCTAATTGTGTAATAGTTGAGTATGCCAACAAACGTTTTAAATCCGTTTGAGGTAAGTACATTAAGAAGCCATAAATCAAGGTAATCATTGCCATGATTAAACCAACTTCACCAACGATTTCAGGAATATCACCTGCTGACATAACAGATCTTGCAAAAATGTATACGCCAACTTTAACCATTGATGCCGCATGCAAATACGCACTCACTGGTGTTGGTGCTTCCATCGCATTTGGTAACCAAATTTGCATTGGAATTTGTGCTGATTTACCCCATGCAGCGAACATCACCCCAAAGAGCACAATGGTTTTTGAAGTCGGATCTAATGCGTCTAATGCGCTAATAGAGAAAGTCCCTGATTTACTAAATAAATATGCAGCAGCCACATATAAGCCTAATGAACCAATATGAGTAATAATTAAAGCTTTCATTGCCGCTGACTGAGCTTTAGGTGTTTGGTAATAGCTAATTAATGACCAAGAACAAGCCCCTGTAATTTCGAAGAATAGTAATTGTCCTACTAAAGTTGAAGACAGTACTAAACCTGCCATCGCACCGATAAAGATCAGCAAAAAGGCATAGAAACGAGGTAGAGGTGGATGCGAATGTTCTTTATTCTTATCAGTTAAATAACCGCAAGAATATAAGCTAATTAAAAAACCTAAACCAACCACAGCAAAGGCAATTAATGTACTTACGGCATCTAAAGTAATACCAAAAATAGTCGTATCACCAAAACGTACAACATCATAAGTAACGGTTGCTTCGCCACTCATATACCATTGTTGTGCTAAAGCTAACGTACCTAAAGTGGCAAGTGCAGCAAAAAAGGTCGCCAGTTTAGGAAAGGTGTTTTGATTTTTAATCAATCCAACTAAAAATGCACCAACAAATGGTAAGATGATTGTAATTAGAGCTAAATTTTCCATTTTCTTCTCCTTACAATCCGATTAAGTAAAATACAAAAGCTAACACTGAAATACCAAAACCTATCACGGTAATACGACCTGTCATCATAAAACGTGTACGAGATAAGGTATTTTCAAATACACAAGCAAGTACAAATACAATCAACAATTTGATAAAGAAAAAAATTGCGCCGAAAATGACCGCACTTAGGGTTAGCTCTTGTGCCGCACCGAATGGCAATAACACACCAACAAAAATGGAAGCCACAACCACGGCTTTTAAGCTTATGCCAACTTTAATTAACGCTAAAGCGGGGCCAGAATATTCAGTTAATGGACCTTCTTGTAACTCTTGTTCTGCTTCTGCTAAATCGAAAGGAATTTTACCCATTTCAATAAATACAGCAAAACCACAGGCAATTAATGCCACAATAGTTGCAACAGGAGCCACCCAAGATTCTGTAGCAAGTGCGGTACTAATTAGACCAAAATTTGTTGAGCCAGCAATTAATGCAATAATTAATAAAGAAAGCATTAAGGTAGGTTCAACAAGTACACCTAATGTCACTTCGCGGCTTGCACCTAAACTTGAGAAAGTACTATTACTATCCAATCCAGCAATAGAGAAGAAGAAACGGAATAATGCAAAAAGATAAATTGCTGTAATTAAATCCCCTGCTGTACCAAATGGTGATGCTAGAGTAAACATTGGTAAGCTCATTGCAATTACTAACACTGTGCTAATTAATACGTAAGGCATGGTTTTTGATACCGCCCCAGCATTATCTGGCAAAATGTTTTGGCGTTTCATTAATTTAAAAATATCACGGTAATCTTGTAATATTCCAGGTCCACGGCGAGATTGAACCCTCGCACGAATCATGCGAGAAATTCCTGAGAATAATGGTGCTAATAATAAGAGAATCAGCGCTTGAACAAGACCTAAAGCAAACATACCTACTGATGTTGCAATTTCTGAAGGTAAATTAATCATCTCACACCTCCTACATCGTTGCTGCAACAGCAAGTAACATAACTAAAGCCACGACGAAATATATGCAATACACACGGAAATCGCCAGCTTGTAACCAACGGATTTTATTTGAAATCCATGGAATAAAATGAGCAATTGGCATAGTGACTTTTTCTTCCCAGAATGGTTCTACTTTCGTTGAACCTTTAATCACTTCATCAATGGCTTTATAAGTCATTGTTGAAGGATCGAAAGTTTTACGAATAGTATAAAGCGGTTTAAACATCGTACGTAATGGACGAGTGAAACCACCCGCTGAAGATGCCATATCAGGTTCATAAGCATAACCACAAGCCCAAGGATTACCTTTTGCACTGTCTGATAAACGACTAGATTTAGTCATTGCATAGTAAACAAACGGTATAAAGAAGAAGGCAACTAACATAATTGCAACCATCGGCGTAGAAAGTGCCGTATTAGGTTCTGAATGTGCTACGACTGTACCGTTCTCAGCAATAGGGAAAGTATTTTGTAGTTGTGCTAAAGAATTGGCAACACGAGTAATTACTGGTGATACCTCTGAAGCTCCTATTCCTAATAAAATACAAAGAATCGCCAATATTGCCATGGCAACAATCATTGGCATTGGAACTTCACGCGCATTAGCGGCTCTTTCACTACGAGGAGCACCACCAAAACTGATACCATATACTTTAACGAAACAAAGTGCAGCTAATGCCCCTGTTAACGCCAACATAATAATCGCAACTGGACCTGCAATTTTTAAAACGATGTCTGAATTTTGACTTAACGTAAAGAGGGATTGGTAAGTAAACCATTCACTGACAAAGCCATTAAATGGCGGCAATGCAGAAATTGCCATTGTACCAATTAAGAAGGTTAATGCAGTATATGGCATTAATTTACTTAAACCACCCATTAAATCCATATCTTTGGTATCTAAGCGATACATAATGGAACCTGCGCCAAGGAATAATAATCCTTTGAAGACGGCATGGTTAAGTAAGTGATATAACCCACCAAGTAAACCTACTGTAGCAAGAATCGGTTGCTTAATTGCAATACCAATCATACCAACACCAACGCCCATCATAATAATGCCAATGTTTTCTACGGTATGGTAAGCCAATAAGCGTTTAATATCATGCTCTGCCAATGCATAAAGTACTCCGAGTACAGAAGATACTGCACCGAAACCTAATACAATCACACCAAACCAAATATTAGTGGCACCAAGTAAATCGATACCTACTTTAATAATTCCGAAGATACCAATCTTAACCATCACACCAGACATTAACGCAGAAGCATGAGAAGGTGCCGCTGGGTGAGCTTTAGGTAACCAACCATGTAATGGAATCATCCCGGCTTTTGCACCAAAACCTAAAAAGGCAAGCATAAATACAGTAAATGCCAATGGTGTGGATAATTGTGTTTGACGGAATGCTTCAAATTCAAAACTACCTGCATGGCAGTAGAAAATATAGAAAGCAATCATAATTAAAACTGAACCTGCATGAGCGATGAAGAAATAAAGCAAGCCAGCTTTAGTCGCATTCTCATCTTGTTCAGTTAGTACGAGGAAATAAGATGATAAGGACATCATCTCAAAGAAAACAAGAAAATAAAATGCATTATCTGAAGTGACCAATGCAATCATAGAAGCGATAAAGAGATTCATAAAAAATCCCATTGTACCTGCCCCTTTCCCTTTATACTCCTGGACATAAGAGAAAGAATAAATTGCAGTAATCACAACTAATAAAGAAATAACACACACCATGAAAGCCGCTAATCCATCAATTCGGATAGAGAATTGAGCAAACTCAAAAGGTGTTTGGAAAAGGTCATAGACCGTCTCATTGCTGATAAGAACGGGGGCGCAGGAAATAATTCCTAATATTCCGCCAAGTACACTGGTCACGCCAGATATATTGATTGAAAGCTGTTCATTTTTGCTAACGCAAAGAGAAATGAACGCACCGACGACATAAATCAACAAGGCAGTGATGAGTAAGGTGATTGAACTCATAATTTCACTCCATTGATTATTTAAAATCTACTTTAAGCTAGCCAAATACCACAGGTGAATTCATCATCGCTTTTTCACGTTTTTCTCGGTTAGCTTGTTCAATACTTTCGTCACTAATCAAAAATAACGTTTTCGTTGGACAAGTTTGTACACAAGCTGGACCTTCTGGTCGGAAATAGCAAAGATCGCATTTAATCGCAATCGCTTTTACACCTGGTTGCCAAGCCAACATATTATGTACATTGGTATTATTTGGTGCAGTACGAATATCGCGAGCAACTGCATCTTGGAAAGTGAAATGTTCATAGTAAGTTGGAGCATCAATTGCGGTACTACCATGTTGAGTGATTGTCCCAAATGGACAAGCAATACCACAAAGTTTGCAACCAATACAAAGACTCTCATTGAGTTGAATTGTGTCAGCCTGATGTGTAATAGCATGCACTGGACATACAGTTGCACAAGGCGAATCATCACAGTGACGGCACAGAATCGGTACAGTTACATCATCATTACGCATCACTTGAAGACGTGGAAAAGGTTGTAATCCGAAGGCTTTGTGGGTTTCACTACATGCAGCCATGCACGTATTGCAACCAATACAGTCTTTGGGATCACCAATAACAAAACGGTTCATAGTTTTTTCCCCCCGATTAATAAAAAGTTATTTCTTCATAACCACTCTGATTGTAAGGATACTCTTCTCAAAAATATGAAAAAATAGTTCACTTGAAAATTTATTGATTCAGATCATGAAATTTTTAAATTTTTTATAAAGAAAATATACTTATATATCAATAGGTTAACAAATTGTTATCAATGTTTAATTTATGTTTAAGATAAAAATAGTTCTCATTTTTGTATATATTTTATACAGCAAAAAAGATAGCTTTTTAGTGCTTAACTGCTAAGATAAATACACATTAGTGCTATTTTTTAGTTATGTTGAAGGGAAAATATGAACGGAGTTGAGTTACGTATAAAAGGTAAAGTACAAGGCGTTGGTTTTCGCCCTTTTGTATGGTTGTTAGCAAATCAATACCAATTAAAAGGAGATGTTAACAATGATGGACAAGGTGTGTTAATTCGTTTTGTAGAACCTGAAAATGCCGCACTTTCACATTTCCTAACCGACTTACAAACTAAATTGCCACCTCTAGCGCTGATTACAGAGATTCAACAAACAGAAAAATTTTGGGAAAATCTACCGCACTTTGATGAATTTGTGATTCGTGAAAGTGAAAATAATGCAATGGATACCCAAATTGTTCCAGATGCAGCGACTTGTCCCGCTTGTATTGAAGATCTCTTTAATCCAAACAATCGACGCTTTCACTACCCTTTTACTAACTGCACACATTGTGGTCCAAGATTCACCATTATTAAAGCAATTCCTTATGATCGCAAAAATACCTCAATGGCAAGCTTTCCATTCTGTGCTGATTGCGAACAAGAATATAAGAATCCTGCGGATCGCCGTTTCCATGCTCAGCCTAATGCCTGTGCAGATTGTGGACCTCATATTTGGTTACAAACTGCCTTTGAAACTTTATCAACTCATGAAAATGCCCTAAACCAAACTGTCGATTTACTTATGCAGGGAAAAATCGTTGCTATAAAAGGAGTTGGGGGCTTCCATTTAGCTTGCGATGCAACAAATTCGGCATCAGTACAATTATTACGTGAACGCAAACATCGTCCAACCAAACCATTAGCCATTATGGTGCCAAGCCTTGAGCATTTAATTGAGCTTAGCCAAGAAGAAATCAAGATTTTGAAAAGTACTGCTGCTCCTATTGTGTTACTGAAAAAACATAAGGTGCCAGCTGTCGTAGATCTTATTGCACCTCATTTAAATGAAATTGGCGTAATGTTACCAAGTAATCCCTTGCAACATTTATTGTTACGAGCCATCAATAAGCCACTAGTGATGACCTCTGCTAATCCAAGCGGTCAACCGCCCGTTTTAGATAATCAAAGTGCAGTACAATTTTTAGGAAATTTAGCAGATTACTATCTCTGTCATAATCGAGATATTTTGCAACGTGCTGATGATAGCCTAGTCCGAGTCGCATTTGATGGTTTGGAAACCTTACGCCGTGCTCGTGGCTATGTGCCTGATGAAACCTTATTAGCAACCAAAAATAAGAAAAATATCTTAGCAATAGGCTCAGATTTAAAAAATACCTTCTGTTTATTAAAAGGAAATAAAGCTGTAGTGAGCCAGCATATTGGCGATACCTCCAATGAAAAAGTGCGCTCTCAATTAGAAAATAATCTTGAACTATTCCAACATATTTACCAATTTAAACCTGAACTTATTGCGGTGGATGCTCATCAAGGTTATTTCAGTTCCGCAACGGGTAAAAAACTAGCAAAACGAATCAACTTGCCTATTATAGAGATTCTCCACCATCATGCTCATATTGTCTCCGTTATGGCTGAGCATCATCTTGATGAAAATGTTATTGGACTCGCTTTAGATGGTATTGGAATGGGAGAAAATAATCAGTTATGGGGCGGTGAATGCTTATTAGCCAATCGTCAAACTTATCAATACTTAGGTGGGCTGCCTTCAGTGGCACTTCCTGGGGGGGATTTAGCTGCGACTCAACCTTGGCGAAACTGGCTAGCGCATTTACAACAATTTGTGCCAAACTGGCAAATTATTGCCTCACAAACCTGTGCAAATTACGATTGGCAACTATTGGCAAAAGCGATTGAACGAGGTATTAATTCACCCACGATTTCTTCTGCTGGACGTTTATTTGATGCCATCGCTTATGGACTAAATATTAGCCCTGAAAAACTCAGTTGGGAAGGTGAAGCGGCTTGTCAGCTTGAAGTACTAGCAATGCAATCCAATTTATCCCATCAAAGTGCGGTAGAAATTTCAAAAATTTTACCTGTGATAATGCCAATCAAAGAAAATAAACTTGACCTAGCGACTTTTTGGCAAACGTGGTTGGATTACCCAGCTTCAAAAGCAGACAAAGCCTTTGTCTTTCACTTTGCCCTTGCCTCTGGTTTTGCACAAATGGCAAGGCAGCAAGCTTTACAATATCAATGTAAAATTATTGTGCTTTCAGGGGGAGTAATGCATAACCAATTATTGCGTAAACTCATCAAAGAAAATTTAGCTGAATTTAATGTACTGAGTGCACATCAATTTCCAATGGGCGATGGTGGTTTGAGTTTAGGACAGGCAATAATTGCAGCAGAAATATAAATGAAAAGAAGGGCTAAACTAGCCCTCTTTACAAAATAGAAATGGCGATCAACAAATTCTTGGCAAGGGTTCGTTGGTTGGTAAATCCAGTAATCTTGATTGACCAAAGATGCCCACTAAACGAACTTTTTTATCTTCAGTGACATCACCAATAATAGCCGCATTTTTACCTAATTCATGAGTATGTAAGGTATCTATTACTTGCTGAGCTTTATCTTCTTTAACAATAATCACTAATTTACCTTCATTAGCAAAATTTAATGCCTCTAATCCCAGCAATTCACAAATACCACGGACTTCTGTGCGAAGCGGTAAATCATCTTCGTTGATTTTCATACCGAGTTGCTGTGTTTGAGCATACTCATGTAATACGGCATTGACTCCGCCTCGAGTAGCATCACGTACTGCCTTAATCCCTTCTATTGGACGTAATAATTCAATTAATGGGGTTAATACAGCACAGTCACTATGCAGATCAGTTTTAATACCTAAATTTTCACGAAGATTCAAAATAGTTGCACCATGGTCACCTAAGGTTCCGCTTACAATAATTTTATCGCCAGCTTCAATTTTATGTGCTCCCCAATCTAATTCCGATGGAATGACTCCGATACCACTAGTATTAATAAAGACTTTATCCACGGCACCTTTTTGTACCACTTTAGTATCCCCAGTCACCACCTGAATACCTGCTTTTTTACAAGTATCTGCCATCGCTTGAATAATTTCTTTAAGTTCAGAAAGTGCAAGACCTTCTTCTAAAATAAAACCACAAGACAGATATTTTGGTATTGCTCCGCTTACTGCCACATCATTAGCTGTACCACAAACAGCTAATTTACCAATATTGCCACCGGGGAAAAAGATAGGATCAATAACAAAACTATCTGTAGAAAATGCTAATTTTTGACCGCACTTTGAAAGCTCATCTAAAGGAATACGAGCCTGATCCTCGCCTTGTGCAAGAATAGGATTATTAAAGGCTTCGAAGAAATAATCTTGAATCAATTTTTGCATGGCTGCACCACCATTACCGTGTGCCATTGTAATAAAATCTGTCATATGATTCCTTTTATTTTAGTCTCTACGATATTGATAATAAGCGGCACAAGCCCCTTCAGAAGAAACCATTAATGCACCATAAGCATTATCTGGATTGCACTGTTTAGCAAATAATGGGCAATCTGATGGTTTACATTTACCTGTTAACACATCTCCACAACGTGAATTAGGATCATCAGCAACTTTCTGTTGTGTGCTATTGAAATAAGTTTCTGCATCAAATTGATGATATTCAGGCGTTAACTCCACACCAGATTCCTCAATTTCACCTAAACCACGCCATTCACTAGAAGCTTTCAACTGGAATACTTCAGTCATTGCTTTTTGGGCTAATTGATTGCCATGATCATGCACAATACGCTTATATTGATTTTCAATTTTACAACGTCCATCCACAAACTGTTCTACTAACATAACTATTGATTGCAGAATATCAAGAGGCTCAAAACCTGTAATCACAAAGGGTTTATGATATTTCTCACAAAGTCCTTCATAGGGTTCGGAACCAATTACCATACTCACATGACCTGGTGCAATAAAACCATCAATCTTCACTTGATCTTGTGATAATAGGCTACGCAAAGTTGGAATAATCGTAATATTTTGGCACACAATCCAAAAGTTTTGCACATTTTGGCGTTTAGCTTGTTGTAAAGTTACCGCTGCACTTGGCATAGTCGTTTCAAACCCGAGGGAGAAGAACACAACTTTTTTGTCAGGATTATGCTGTGCAATACTCAGTGCATCAATAGGAGAATAAACTATACGTACATCACAACCTTTTGCTTTAGCTTCTAATAAAGAACCACGACGACCTTTTACTCGCATTGCATCGCCAAAAGTACAGAAAATTACATCTGGCTTTTCGGCTATTTCAATACAAACGTCAATACGCCCCATAGGTAAAACACAAACTGGGCAACCTGGTCCATGGATAAATTCAATACTCTTTGGTAATAGACGATCTAAACCAAATTTATAAATAGTATGGGTATGCCCGCCACAAACTTCCATTAAATATAATGGATTCTTCTCATTATATTGTGGCAATTTATCCATCAAATGATTTAAGCGTTCAATTAAACTTTTCGCTAATTTGGGATCTCGAAACTCATCAACAAATTGCATCATGTTTCCCCTGTAAAATTGAGCTATTGCTCAATCTGATAATCACTTCAAAGAAAAAGTGGGATAAATCATCCCACTACAAAAAATTAAAAAACTTATTTTTGTAACCAAGCTAACCAGTCTTGCAAACCTTCACCAGTAGTGGCAGAAAGTTTAATGACCTCAATCTCTGGATTGACTCGTTTTGCATTTTCAATACATTTTTCTACATCAAATTTTAAGTAAGGAAGTAAATCGACTTTATTTAAAATCATCAATTTTGATGCTGCAAACATATGCGGATATTTAAGTGGTTTATCTTCACCTTCCGTCACTGATAAAATGACTACTTTTGCTTTCTCACCTAAATCAAATTCAGATGGACAAACAAGATTCCCAACGTTTTCAATAAATAAGAAACTGTTTTCTTGAGGACGTAATTTCATCATCGCATCAGCAATCATTTGTGCATCTAGATGACAGCCTTTACCTGTATTAACTTGAATAGCAGGCACCCCTGTTTCACGAATACGATCAGCATCATTTTCAGTTTGTTGATCGCCTTCAATGACATAACAGCGGTGAGCAGTTTTTAATGCATTTAATGTTGTTGTCAATAAAGTCGTTTTACCTGAGCCAGGGCTGGAAACGAGGTTTAATGCTGTTAAGTTTAAGTATTTGAATAAGTTACGATTAGAATCAGCAATCTGATTATTTTTTCCTAGTACATCTTGCTCAATCTTTAATAAGCGTTTTTGCATATCTCCTTCGCTCTGTTGCATCTGAGTAGAATGATGAGAATGTGCATGGCTATGAGCTGCCGTATGGAAAGTTGAATGAGAAAAATTAGGTAATTTAACCGCACTTTTTGACTCTTTATGTTCATGAGTATGTTGTAATTCGCCAATTCTTACTTGATCTGGATGACCACAGCCGCAAGTTGTACACATATTTAATCCCCTTCAAATAGAAATTTTTAACAAGAATATCACAAATTAAAAATACTTTATTGATAGAGATCATAAACCGATGAAACAAGGAATCAAGATGCTTATGAAAATAAATTAAAAATAGATAAAAAAACTGCGGTATTTTACCACAGTTTTAGTTAATTTATTTATGCTTTACCCCTAAAATGACATGAGAGGCTTTTATTAAAGCTGTCACTTCAGTTCCTTTTGATAAGCCTAAATTTTTAACACTGGTTTCTGTAATAATTGCGGTTAAATCTATCCCACCCACTGTTTTAACCAGAATTTCTGCATTTACAGCACCGTCTATCACTTTTTCTACAGTGCCTTTAAATTGATTACGTGAAGAAAAAATTAAATCATTATCAGTAGATAAAATCACTGAAGGAGCTTTAAAAATTGCAACGACCTCTTTTCCCACTACTAAACCTAAGTTTTTTGTACTTTCACAAGTAATCGTTGCTACCAAAGTTTCACCACCTTTAAGGGTTAATTCAATCGCATCGTTAGTTGCACCTGTTTTAATTGATTTTACTGTTGCTGCTAACTGATTTCTTGCACTAATAGCCATAATCATATTCCTTTTTTTAAGTTATTTTATTTTCAAATATAGCATTAAAATTTTTGTTGATCATTATATAAATGAGTATATAATGAATTCACATTCTAATAATTATACTAATCACTCAAAACTCGTGTAGTAAATTTTTGGCTAGTAAATCCCCCTGATCCCCACGATCAACTTTGCTAGCCATTTTTTTATTCTTATTCCTGAATAAATCCTTTATCATATCAACATAATTCACTCACATTTTTCTATTATGAATAATCTCAAACTAGAACAAATTATTAATCAAAAACTCAATACACAAGCTATTTCAGACTACGCCCCAAACGGCTTACAAGTTGAAGGTAAAGCTGAAATAAAAAAAATAATTACAGGCGTCACAGCTACACAAGCATTGATTGACTATGCTGTAGAACAAAAAGCTGATGCAATCTTGGTACACCATGGATATTTTTGGAAAAATGAAAATCCCTGCATCCGAGGAATGAAAGGTAAACGCATTAAGACCTTACTAGTGAATGATATCAATTTATACGGTTATCATCTGCCTTTAGATGTACATGCTGAATTAGGCAATAATGCTCTTCTTGCCACACGACTTGGCATTGAAGAACGACAACCATTAGAACAAGGCACAGTAAGTATTCCAATATGGGGAATGTTAAAAGAACCCGTCACATTAGCTGAATTTACGCAGCGCATTATCCATGTATTAGATAAAACGCCAATCGTATGTAATTCGGAAGAATTTTTGCAAAATGAACCGCACTTGATTCAGAAAGTGGGTATATGTACTGGTGGCGGTCAGAGTTACATTGATCTTGCAGCAGCTCAAGGCTGTGATGCTTTTATTTCAGGTGAAATTTCAGAACAAACAACTCATTCTGCTAGGGAACAAGGTATTCACTACTTTGGTTGCGGACATCATGCAACAGAACGCTATGGAATTAAAGCCTTAGGAGAATGGCTAGCCGAAGAATATGGCTTTGAGGTAATATTTAAGGATATTAATAATCCGGCTTAAGTGAATCTCACTGGTCCAACAAAAGGAAGCTAGCTAATTGTTTAATTGCTCAATTTCCCTGAAAAAGGTATAATCGCCCCAATTTTCGAACACAAACAATCTTTTGTTTATACTAATATAATAGGAAACACTATGGGTATCTTAACTGGCAAACGTATTTTAGTCACTGGTCTTGCAAGTAACCGTTCGATTGCATACGGCATTGCAAAATCAATGAAAGAACAAGGTGCAGAATTAGCATTCACTTATTTAAATGATAAATTACAACCACGAGTTGAAGAATTTGCTAAAGAATTCGGTTCTGATATTGTTCTTCCGTTAGATGTTGCAACAGATGAAAGCATTTCTAGTTGCTTCACAGAATTAAGCAAACGTTGGGATAAATTTGATGGTTTTGTGCACGCAATCGCATTTGCACCTGGTGATCAATTAGATGGTGATTATGTCAATGCAGCGACTCGTGAAGGTTACCGTATTGCTCATGATATCAGTGCTTACAGTTTTGTAGCAATGGCTCAAGCGGCACGTCCATACTTAAACCCAAATTCAGCTTTATTAACCTTAACTTATTTAGGTGCTGAACGAGCTATTCCTAACTACAACGTTATGTGTTTAGCAAAAGCTTCATTAGAAGCGGCAACTCGTGTCATGGCAGCTGACTTAGGTAAAGATGGCATTCGTGTTAATGCTATATCTGCTGGTCCAATTCGTACATTAGCCGCATCAGGCATTAAAAACTTCAAAAAAATGCTTGGTGCATTTGAAAAAACTGCCGCATTACGTCGTACAGTAACGATCGAAGATGTTGGTAATTCAGCCGCATACTTATGCTCAAACTTAGCTTCAGGTGTCACTGGTGAAGTGTTACACGTTGATGCTGGTTTTAGCATAATGGCAATGGGTGAATTAGGCGAAGAATAATCGCAACTTATCTCGCAAGGAGGAATAACCATCCCTCCATTTGTATTGATACGGTGGGCTTTCTGTCCACCTTTACTTTTTATAATAAATCAACATGTTTCAAGATAATCCACTACTCTCACAACTAAAACAGCAACTCCACGATAGTAAACCTCATGTGGAGGGCGTAGTCAAAGGAACTGATAAAGCTTACGGTTTTTTAGAGACTGAAAAAGAAACCTACTTTATCGCTCCACCAGCTATGAAAAAAGTTATGCATGGAGATAAAATTAAAGCGACAATTGAAACTCTCGGTGATAAACAGCAAGCCGAGCCAGAAGCATTAATAGAGCCTATGCTCACTCGCTTCATTGCCAAAGTGCGTTTCAATAAAGATAAAAAACTCCAAGTTTTAGTGGATCATCCAAACATTAACCAACCTATTGGTGCAAATCAGGCTAAATCAGTCAAAGAAGAACTAAAAGAAGGTGATTGGGTTGTGGCAACCTTGAAAACTCACCCATTACGTGATGATCGTTTTTTCTTTGCTCAAATTATTGAATTTATCTGTTCATCTGAAGATGAATATGCGCCTTGGTGGGTAACGCTTGCTCGTCATCAACAATCTCGCTATCCAGTAAAAGGTCAAGATAGTTATCAAATGCTTGACACCGCCTCACGTGAAGATCTCACAGCATTACATTTTGTCACTATTGATAGCGAAACGACTAAAGACATGGATGATGCACTCTACATCGAACCTGTGGAAAATAATGGCGAACAAACGGGTTGGAAATTAGTCGTTGCGATTGCCGATCCAACCGCTTATATAGCTAAAGATTCACAAATCGAAAAAGATGCTCGCCAACGTTGTTTTACTAACTATTTACCTGGTTTCAATATTCCAATGTTACCACGTGAACTCTCTGATGAGCTTTGTTCTTTAGTCAAAAATGAAACCCGTGCAGCATTAGTTTGTTACCTTGAAACCAATTTACAGGGTGAAATTATTGGTAGCCCATATTTCGTCCAAGCAAAAGTTCAATCTAAAGCAAAATTAGCTTATAACCATGTTTCAGATTACTTAGAACAACTAGAAAATGCATGGCAACCGCAAGATGAAGCCACTAAGCAACAAATTCATTGGTTACACCAATTTGCCTTAATGCGAATTAATTGGCGTCAATCTCATGGTTTATTATTTAAAGAAAAACCTGATTATCACTTTGTTGTGGATGACAAAGGACATATTCTTGAGATCAAAGCGGAATATCGTCGTATAGCCAATCAAATTGTTGAAGAATCAATGATTATAGCCAATATTTGTTGTGCTCATTATTTAGCAGAACATGCTCATACGGGGATTTTCAATACTCATAAAGGATTTGATACTAAATTCTTACCAAATGTGCATAACTTCTTAATGGCTAACTTAAGCAATGATGAAAACAAAGTTGAATTAGAACAACGCTATTCTGTAGAAAATTTAGCGACATTAGAAGGCTACTGTCGTATGCGTCATGATATCGAACCTATTGAAGGTGATTATATGGAATTCCGCTTACGTCGTTTTCTTACTTTCGCTGAATTTAAATCTGAATTAGCACCGCACTTTGGCTTAGGTTTAACAGGTTACGCTACCTGGACATCACCTATCCGTAAATATTCTGATATGGTGAATCATCGTTTAATTAAAGCTTGCATTGCTAACCAAACTTGTGACAAGCCAACTGATGATATACTTACTCGTTTACAAGAAGCACGTCGTCAAAATCGGTTAGTAGAACGTGATATCGCAGATTGGTTATATTGTCGTTATCTTGCCGATAAAGTTAAGGATAAACCTGAATTTGAAGCAGAAGTTCAAGATTGTATGCGTGGTGGTTTACGGGTTCAATTATTAGAAAATGGGGCAAGTATTTTCATTCCAGCAGCAACTTTACACGATAAAAAAGAAGAAATAGAAGTGAATTCTGATGAGCTCGCATTTTATATTAAAGGGGAACGTAAATATAAAATCGGAGATATTATCAAGATTCAATTAACTGAAGTGAAACTTGAAACCCGTAGTCTCATTGGTAGCGTTATTTAGCCTATTTAAAGTGCGGTAAATTTTTCAGAAAAATACCGCGCTTTTACCTCTTAATAATTAGATAGTATTTGTATCAAACATGATAAAAAGCCGTTATAATCATTTCATTTTACGAGAGTGATTATTTTATGTTAACAGGTCTGCTTCATACTCATATTACTTTTGCTTTTCTGAGCCTCACTTTATTAGTGATCCGAGGTCTCATGCAATGGCAAGGTAAAGATTGGCGTACAATCAAACTTCTTAAAATCTTACCGCACTTAGCTGACACTATTTTAGTATTAAGTGGAATTGGATTAGTTTTTGCTTTTGGTTATTCATTACAATTATGGATCATTGCTAAAGTGATATTATTAATTGTCTATGCCATTTTTGCAGCAAAATATTTCCATAAAAATGCTACAGCACCAAATAGCTTATTCTTATTACTTGCTATCTGTGCATTCTTAGGAGCAATATTCATAGGCTATTCTCACTAAAATTTTATAAAAAAATACCGCACTTTAATGCGGTATTTTTATCTCTAGCCACCAGCTAATTTCACAGTAAAGCCTTTCTGCTCTAACAGTGATTTAAGTAATTCTCGTTTATCACCTTGAATTTCAATAGTTCCATCTTTTACGGAGCCACCACATCCACAACGTTTCTTAAGCTCTGCTGCTAGCTTTTTCAATTCATCATCACTCAAATCTAAACCAGTAATTACATTAACACCATTACCTTTACGACCGCTTATTTGGCGTTGAATTCTTACTACACCATCACCTTTAGGTCTCTCAGCTTTGATTTTTTCTGGCTTAATACGCCCCACTTCTGTGGAATAAACTAAATTACTTTCGCTCATTACTCACCTAAATTAGCAATAGAAGCATTAAGTGCACGTAATACTTCAGCTGGATTATCTGCTTGAGTAATTGGACGACCAATCACTAAATAATCTGAACCTGATTTGATTGCATCTGTGGGTGTCATGACTCGTCGTTGATCTCCAAAATCACTGCCTGAAGGACGAATACCTGGAGTCACTAATTTAAAGTCTTTTCCTAAATGACTACGTAAGATTTCAACTTCTTGTGGCGAACACACCACACCATCTAAACCTGCTCGTTGAGTCAAATGTGCTAAACGAATAACTTGTTCCATCGGTGATGCATTGATACCAATTTGTAGCAAATCTAAATCTTCCATGCTAGTTAATACCGTTACGCCAATTAATAAAGGAGCATCTTGACCATAAGGTTCCAAAATTTTCTTTGCTTCTTCCATCATACGTAATCCACCAATTGCATGGAGATCAACCATCCACACACCTAAATCAGCAGCAGAACGAACTGCCCGTGCAACAGTATTAGGAATATCATGAAATTTCAAATCAAGAAATACATCAAAACCTCGAGTTTGTAATTGTTTTACAAAGGTAGTTCCTAAGGTAGTAAACATTTCTTTACCGACCTTAACACGGCACAAACTTGGATCGATTTGATCTACTAAATATAAAGCTTCATGTTCTGTTTCGTAATCCAACGCTACGATAATTTTATTATTCATGTTTAACTTCCTTCTCTTAGCCTAAATTCTATTTAAATTTGGCTTTCTATTCCTCGAATAGGTTTAATGGTTTCCCATTGGCGACAAGATGGACAACACCATATTAATTTATGAGACTGATAACCACATTTCGAACAACGATAATCAAAATTCCGCTTAATTCGTTCACCAACAAGATTCCGTAATAAAATTAAACTTTCTTTACCTCTTCCATCTTCGGCTTCCTCGACTTGATATTCTACAAATCGATGAAATAAGAATAGACTTGGATTATGTGTCAATTGTTGATATATCTTATTTTGCGCCGCTGCACGACCATGTTTTTCTTCAATTAAATCTGCCAATGCTAAAGCAACTGTACTGTTATATTGACATTCCTGATTTGCTCTAATCAAAAATATTTCAAAATTATCTAATTGATCAAGATGATGATAACAATCTTTTAATCTTGTTACTACTTCACCAAGATATGTTGCATCTTGTGCTAAAACATTTTCTAATACAACAATAGCCTCTTGATAATGTTGCTCTTTAATCAAAATGTCACCTAAAAGAATTGAGGCTCTCACACATCTAGGTGAAACATTTAATGCTTGTTTCAAAAGCGCCTTTGGCTGTTGTTCTTTCGTATCTTTATTTTCTTTATGTAAAGCTTTTGCATATTCACAATAATATTGTGCTAATTCAATATTATCTTCTCGAGGAGCTATTTTTGCTAATTTCTCTGCAACATTAATTGCCTTCTTCCAATCTTTTGTTTTTTGATAAATAACAGCTAATTGCTGGAGAGCACTTTCTGCAAAATCAGGTTCATCCACTAACATAATATAAATTGCTTCAGCCCGATCAAAAAAACCCATAGCCATAAAATCTTTAGCTAATTGTTGCTTTGCTAAGAGCTTTTGTTCAAAACTATAATTTTGGCTACGATCAAGATTTTGGTGGATTCTCAAAGCACGATCTACTTCTCCACGAGAGCGAAAAAGGTTACCGAGAGTTAATTCTGCTTCAAATTGGGAGTTACTTTCGATTTCATTCTCAGCTTCCTGCTTTTGTAGCATATCTAAAAATAAATCGACAGCTTTATCAGTTTGGTTGGATAAAAGAAAATTTACCCCCGTCACATAGTCACGGGATAATTTATTACTAACATCTTCTTGATCTTTCTTAGCACTCCGATGCCCCATATACCACCCATAGGCAGCGGCAATAGGAAGGAGTAGAAAGAGTAATTCAAGCATTATTGGACAGCCTTATCTCGACTGGTGGTTAGTTCACTAATTTGTTGAGTTTGACGCTTAACTTGACGAAGCAATGCCATATTTTTTAATTTTAATTTTAGATAAAAAATACCTGTAATTAACCAACCTAAAATTAAACCTAAACCAAATAAAATTGCAACTAAAGTTGAAAGCTGTAATTCACTTTGAGCAACAATATAATTAAATGTAATAACTTGGTCGTTATTTGCACCCACAGTAATTGCCACTAAGAGAATAGCAATAATAATAATGAAACCAAAAATATATTTAATCATAGGATTTTCCTTAATATAATTTTTTCCATTATGCCAAAAAACAATACAAAAAACGACACTTAACGTGTCGTTATTTTTAAATATTATTAATAAATTTATGCGCTAATATCAACACGCTCTCTTAATTCTTTTCCTGCTTTAAAATGAGGAACGCATTTAGATTCTAATTTAACTTGTTCACCCGTTTTAGGATTACGACCAATACGTGGCTGACGAAAATGCAATGAGAAACTACCAAAACCACGAATCTCAATACGATTTCCCTCTTCTAACGACTTAGACATATGTTCAAGAATTTCTTTCACTGCATTTTCTACAGTTTTCACAGAAATAGAATGGTTTTTCTCCATTAAACTTTCGATAAGTTCTGATTTAGTCATAATGTTATCCTTTCGTTTTAGTAAAACAACATAATCATTCAACATGATAAATGATTATGTTGTTTTACTCAGTATAATACTTTAGGAAGAAAACTGGTGCGCGGCTTGCACACCAGCTTAATACTTACTAATAAGTCAAAACTTATTATTCACCTTTAGCGGCTTTAAATGCTTCAGCAAATGCATTTGGCATAGCAACATCTTCTTGTTTGTTGTTCACGCTTGCAACCGCTGCTGCTTCTTCAGCTTGGTCTTTAGCACGTACTGATAAATGAATAATACGAGCTTTACGATCAACGCCTGTGAATTTAGCTTCAACAACATCACCCGCTTTAACTTCATCAACTAAGTCTGCTGCACGGATATAGCCTTCAACACCGTTTACATCAACTTTAGCGCCTTTAGCATCAGATTCAACAACAGTTGCTGAAACTACAGCACCTTTTTTGTTTACTGCTGAGAAGTTGTTGAATGGATCTTCTTCAAGTTGTTTAATACCTAAAGAAATACGTTCTTTAACTGCATCTACTTGCAATACTACTGCAGCAACATCGTCACCTTTTTTGTAGTTACGAACAGCTTCTTCGCCAGCAACATTCCAAGAAATATCAGATAAATGAACTAAACCATCGATACCACCTTCAAGGCCAATGAAGATACCGAAATCAGTGATTGATTTGATTTTACCTTCAACTTTGTCGCCTTTATTGTGAGTTTCAGCGAATTGATTCCATGGGTTAGCTTTACATTGTTTTAAGCCTAAAGAAATACGACGACGTTCTTCATCAATTTCTAATACCATTACTTCAACAACATCACCTAAACTAACCACTTTAGATGGGTGGATGTTTTTGTTTGTCCAATCCATTTCAGATACGTGAACTAATCCTTCTACGCCATCTAAAATTTCAACGAAACAACCATAATCAGTTAAATTTGTTACTTTACCAGTTAATTTGCTACCAACTGGATGATTTTGAGCAATTGCAACCCATGGATCTTGACCTAATTGTTTTAAGCCTAAAGAAACACGTGTGCGATCCTTATCAAATTTTAATACTTTAACTGTAATTTCATCGCCAACATTGACAATTTCACTTGGGTGTTTAACACGTTTCCAAGCCATATCTGTGATATGTAATAAACCATCAACACCGCCTAAGTCCACAAATGCACCATAGTCAGTTAAATTCTTAACTGTACCTTTAACTTCTGTGCCTTCTGCTAAATTTGCTAATACTTCATCACGATCTTGGTTGCTTTCTGACTCAATAACCGCACGGCGAGAAACCACAACATTATTACGTTTTTGATCTAATTTGATAACTTTAAATTCTAATTCTTTACCTTCAAGGTGAAGTGTATCACGTACTGGACGAGTATCCACTAATGAACCAGGTAAGAATGCACGAACACCGTTTAACTCAACTGTGAAACCACCTTTAACTTTACCGTTGATTAAACCAATAACAGTAGCTTGTTCTTCGTATGCTTTTTCTAATTCAATCCAAGATTCGTGACGAACTGCTTTTTCACGTGAAAGTTTAGTTTCACCGTAACCATCTTCAACAGCGTCTAATGCAACGTTTACAACGTCGCCAACTTTAACGTCAACTTCACCTTGTGCATTAGTGAATTCTTCAGCAGGAATACGAGCTTCAGATTTTAAGCCAGCATCGACATATACAAAGCCTTTTTCAATAGCGACTACAGTACCGTTGATGATTGAACCTAAACGTTGAGTTTCAAGGTTTTTTAATGATTCTTCAAATAGTTGAGCAAAAGATTCTGACATAAATTAATCTTCTAAAATAGTTAATAACGTCCACTTAATAATCCATATAAAGTGGGGCTGATAATAAAAGTCCATTCATCCATGAATAAACAAACGAGATTCACCTAGATTTTTACCTTCTGCTCAATATAAGTAAGGGCTTGTTTAATCACCTCATCAATACTGAGTGATGTACTATCTAACAACAAAGCATCATCCGCAGGTTTTAAAGGAGCAACAGGACGATTTCGGTCTCTGAAGTCACGATCTTTAATCTCGGCTAAAATCTGGTCAAAGTTACCATTAATTCCCTTATTTTGCAACTGTTTCAAACGTCTTTTTGCTCTTTCTTCCGCACTAGCATCTAAAAAAAGTTTAACTTGTGCATCAGGAAATACGACAGTTCCCATATCACGACCATCTGCAATTAAATTTTGATCAATGGCAAAGTCTCGTTGTCTTTGCAAAAGTGCGGTACGAACTTGCGAAAATATTGCAACTTTTGAAGCTGCTTCAGCCACTTCTTGGGTACGAACCAATTGGCTCACGTCCACATGATTAAGCATCACTCTCACTTCACCACAAGTAGGTAAAAACTGGATATCTAAATGACGTGCTAATTCAGCTAATTCCATTTCATTGGTTAAATCCACTTTATGTTGCAATGCTGCCAATGCTGTAACGCGGTAAATAGCACCACTATCCAATAAGTTAAAACCCAATTTTTCTGCTAATGCATAGCATAAAGTGCCTTTACCTGCCCCACTCGGTCCATCCACGGTAATGATAATATTTTCCATATTATTCTCTTTTTATCCACTACTAATAATTGTTGAATTATAAAAGCAATTGCTTCATATGTATAACAAAATATCCTAGATTTTCTTTTTAATTATTTGTTTTGTGCTCATCTTAACATTTACATAAAAAATAAACTCAGCTATCATATAATGATAATAATTATCATAATAAATAACACCAATTTTACTTTATTTTGTAAGGAAACCTATGACTTCATTTAACTGTAAAAAATCCCTTCTTGGGATACTTATTTGCGCTTCAATTCATGCACAAGCTGAATCACAACAGCCATCTAATAGTAATATGTTGCCTGAAATTGTAGTATATGGAAATAGCAATAAATCGCTTACATCAAGTCAAGATATTACACAACAGGATATGCATAAAACACCTGTATCAAATGGTAATATCACAGATTATCTCCGTTCAAATCCGCATGTACGCTATGAACATAGCGATCAAAATGGTTTACAACGAGGTGAAATCAAACCTGAAAATATTTCAATTAATGGGGCTGATAGTAATCAAACCGCTTATTTTGTTGATAACGTCAATGTAAATAATGATCTGAGTATTGATAGCGAAATTTTTGATGGTGCAATGCAAGTAGTTCCTGGTATTAGTAGTACCCAAGGCTATTTTTTTGATGCTAATATGCTTTCAAAAGTTGAACTCCAAGATCATAATATTTCTGCCAGTTTAGGCGGTTTTATGGGGGGCGCTGTTGTAGCAAAAACCAAACAATATTCAGGTCAAGACCATGTTCATCTAAAATACCGTACAACAAATTCATCTTGGGCAAAAATGAATGAAGATGGAAATTCCAGTCAAATTCTAAATAAGGTTATGCCTGGTTTAGACGGTTCCGCAGATTTACAACCTAAATACAATAAACATAATTTTAGTATTATGGCAGAAAAAGGTTTGAGCGATAACCTCGGTATGGTAGTCGGTTTTAGTCGCCGTTATTCAACCATTGAACAATACCGATTAATTGGTTTTTCAGATAAAGCTCAACTTGCAAAACAAAATCACAAACGTTTATCTGAAAATGCTTTATTAAATTTTAACTGGGCAATAAATGATAATAATCGCATTGAACTAAGTACACGCTATTCTAATTATAAAGAACAAAAATATTTTCCAACTAATTACGATAATAATGTTAAAGATTACCATACTGCCTATGGTGCAACTCTTGCTTGGATTCATGATTTTGATTCAAGTACATGGACAAATACGCTAGCTTATGATCATTTTGAAGATAAGCGAAAATCTGGCAGTGCTAATGTGAAAATCGTTAATGTAGTTGATGAAAATTATGATCCTCTTTATGACTATGAAGAAGGTGGATATGGAAATAGTAAAATGTCACAAGAGAATATTCATTATTCTACTGAATTGGCCATTAAACCATTTGATTTAGGCGTCACTAATCATTCTGTTTCCATTGGTGCAATTTATCAAGCCACCTATTATAAATTTGATCGTGAGCAAGATGTCCATTCAAGTCTTTGGTTTGGAGAAAAAGATAATCTTATGCCTTTAAATTCATCCTCAACACCAAAAGGAAAGGTCAAAACAGATTATCAAAATATGGTTATTTATGGTGAAGATTTAATTAAATGGAATCATCTCGAATTCCGCCCGGGTATCAGAATTGAACGAGATGATTATCTTAAAAATAATAATATCGCACCTCGATTTGTGACAAAATACCAACCTTGGGATGAAACAGCCTTTTCTGTTGGGCTTAATCGTTATTATGGTCGCTCTTTTGCTTCATTAAAATTAACAAATGAAATTTTGAAATTAAATAGAGATAGCACTAATATACGTGATTTCCAAGATGCAAATAGATTAAAAACGCCACATGCTGATGAACTTAGCATAGCCTTAGAACAAGGTTATAAAAATATGCAATTTAAAGTCGGCTATATTCATCGTGATAACCGAGATCGTATCATTTTAAAACGCAAGCAGATTGGATTACGCCCAAGTGGCGATCCTGAATATGCTAAATATTATGCCAATGGTAATGATTTTGGCGTTGATATTTACACCTTTGAAGTAAATAACAAACAGCCTTGGCAAATTGGGAAGACTTATTGGAACACCTCCCTTGGCTTTGACTGGTTAAACACCCAACGTGCTGATCTAAATAACCAATTTGATCCGAATGAAAATGTTTATTTAGATGGTAAAAAAATGACACGAAAAGCCATGCAACAAAAAGTAAACAGCAGTAACGAAGATTGGATTGCTCGTTTAGGAATTGATATGGTAATCCCTGACTATAATATCACTTGGTCAAATAAAGTGTATATGAAAGCCCCAATTAAAGGCTATGAAGAAATTGATGGAAATAGCCTTGATGAAATTGCACGTTTCCGTAGTTATGATTATGGTTCACATACACAATGGGATACCAGTTTACGTTGGCAACCAACTATCTCTGGTGAACATTCTATCTATTTTCAGGTAGATGTATTAAATGTATTAAATAAAACAAGAAAAATCAATAAATTAAAATCACTCTCAACAAATAGTGAATATAGCATCTACACACCCGGACGAGAATTCTGGCTTGAAGTAGGCTATCAATTCTAATTAATCTTGTATTTTAACCAATCAATCCATACTGTTTCTGCAGTATGGATTTTGTACTTTCGGAATCAATATGTTTACTCTACTCTTTAGAATTTTCTTAAATAGAACCGCACTTTTAATCTTACTTCCCTTCCTCATAAGTTGTCATACAACAAAACAGGAAAATAATCTGTTGCCTTTTGATCCCATGATTCAACATGGGCAACTACATAATGGATTAAATTATTTTATTGTGGCTAATAATGAACCTGCAAAACGAGCTTATATTCGCCTAGTGGTCAATGCTGGCTCAATGAATGAAGATGATGATCAAAAAGGGATTGCTCACTTAGTGGAACATATGGCATTCAATGGTTCCAAAAAATTTCCTGAAAATCAAATTATTAATGCACTTGAACAGTTAGGAATGAAATTTGCTCGAGATATTAATGCATTTACCGATTTTGAAAATACAGTCTATACACTCAATTTGGATAAAACAGATAATCAAAGCCTCAGTTTAGCGTTTGATGTAGTAAATGAATGGATGAATAACCTCACCATCTTACCCCAAGATGTAGATAATGAACGAGGTATTGTTGAAGAAGAATGGCGACGTCGTTTAAGCCCAATGCTACGCCTTGGTGATAAAAAAAGTGCAATAGAAATGGTCGGTTCTCGTTATGTATTACGTGATCCTATCGGTGATATGAATATTATTCGCCATATTTCTGCTCAGCGTGTGAAAGATTTTTATACCAAATGGTATCGTCCAGACAATATGTCTTTAATTATTGTAGGGGATATTAATGCTTCACAAGTATTAAATTTAATCTCATCAAAACTTGATGAAAAGCCAACAAAAGTGCGGTCTGCTTTAGAAAAAATTAATTACAATATTCCTTTGGTAAATCATTGGCGAGTCGCAACCGTATCTGAATCAGGAATTATGATTCCAAGTATTGAATTAAGTTTCTTTGAAGAAGAAAAAGAAAAAAATACACTCACAGAATACAAGCAAGATCTCATGCAACAAATTATTGTCAAATTAATCAATTTACGTTTGCAAACATGGGAGGCAAATCATAGTGAAAATATTGATTCAGCAAATTTCTATCGGAGTCATTTAGGCAAAGAAACTATTCAAAATATTTTTCTTATCCAGCCGCTCAAAACAGATTATTTAACAACAGTTAAATCATTATTTATGTTCATTGCACAAATACAGCAACAAGGTTTCAGCGAGACTGAAGTCAAAACAGAAATTGCTCGTTTATTACAATTGAATGAAAAACAAAAAAGCATCAAATCTGGGAGTTTGAAGATTGCGGATGATTTAATTCCGATTGCTGCAAATAAACAAATCCCCGTCAGCATACAAGATCGCTACCGTTTAAATAAACAGTTTTTAAACCAATTCAGCTTGACAGAAATTAATCAAGAAGTACATCGCATTATTCAGATTCCAGCAAAACTGCTAATGATAACTCAGCCATATCCAGATAAAAAATTACCTTTTAATGAAAAAAACATTGAACAACTATGGTCTGAAAATCTAAGCCAGTCACAATCGCTTTGGCAACAACAACAGCTTCATGTAGAAATGCCTGAACTCGCTGCACAAATAGGACAACTTTATAAAACAAAATATTGGCAGCAAGGGGATATTACAGAATACAAATTAGAAAATGGCAATAAATTAATTTATCACTATTCTGATAAAACCCCTAACCAAGTTTATCTTAAAGCGGTTACTTCTGGTGGATTAAGATCTGTCCCGAGTTCTGATTATCATTTATTAAGAACCGCAGTCACGCTTGTAGACGATACGGGAGTTGGTAATCTTCCTCTAGCCAATGTTAATGAATTATTCAACCAAAACCCAATTGCATTTGCCACTATTATTGATGATAACAAACAAGGTTTTACTCTTGTTGGTAAATCATATCAACTAGAAGATTTATTAAAATTATTCCAGTTAAAATTACAACAAAGCCCCGTTTCTCAGCAGGCTCTAAGTAAATATCGACATGAAACCCGTGATTATTTCAAAGAACTCGATCAAGAAACCAGATTCATGCAAGCCGTTTCTCGTTTACGCTATCCAACCACTCCAACCGTATATGATAGCAATGAACGCCAACTATTAAGCTTTAGCGAAGCACAACTTAGTGAAATATATCAATCACAAATTTTAGCAAAAACAGATTTTACTTATTTTATTATCGGAGATATAAAACAGGATAAAGTGGAAGAATTAGTCAAAAAATATCTTTCTAACTTGCCTGTAAAGCATAAAAGTGCGGTGAATTATCAAGTAAAATCTGAAATACCAAAGCATACCTTTGTAATGCATAATTTAAATGAACCTCGTGCAGATGTTGAAATTTATCTCACCACTGATCATCAATGGTCTCCAGAGCAACAATATCAATTTGATTTACTCGGCGATATTCTGCAAGAAAAATTGCGTTTAGTATTACGTGAAAAAGAATCAGGCATTTACTCTGTCAATAGTTGGTTTTCACAAGCTAAGGAAATGCCTCAGTTAGAAGGTAAAATCGAATTTAGTTGTGCTCCCGAACGGGCAGATTATCTTATTAAGCAAACAAATCATGTATTAGATGAGATAATTGCAAAAGGCATTGATCCAGATTTATTACAAAAGAAAATTGATGAAAAACGCACTCAAATTAAATATCAATTTGATTCGTTAGTCTCCATTGTTAGCATTATCGAGGAAAGTTACTGGAATACAGGTAGCCCAGAAGCTATTTATTTATATCAAGATTTATCCAATATTGCCTCAAAAGCCAATATGGATAAGCTTGCTAAACAAGCTTTAGCACCAAAAGCTCGATTTGTTTCAATTTTAAAACCATAGATTAAAACAAGACCGCCTTTTCAAATAAAAGTGCGGTCTATTTTTCAAAAAATTTATGCCAAGCTAGTTAAGTTATTTTTTACTTGCTGTTCAACATCGTCTAACATGGCATAACGCTTACGATATAAAGCTCGCTTTTTACTAGCAATTTGCTCCATAGATTTAATTTCAATAGATAAAGGTAAATGCCAATAATGGTTTATCAATCTGCCACTATTGGATTGCCAAAAGACATCATAATTGAATAATAATCTTGAATGGTCATTAAAACGATATTTTGCCTGCTGTTTATGTGAAATTGCCAATAACTCACATTGCCAATGTTGGCACATCAATTTAAAACAATTAACTAACATGTACATTGGACGAATACCATAAAGCGATTTAGTGCTTTGTTTAATCAAATCCAATGCGTTTTCATGGTGAGAACCTTGCATGGATGCCACTAAGAGCTGTTTTTCATTTAAAAAAGTAAAGGAAGCATCGTAAATACTGATATTACGTTGATTATCTTGTAAATTAATTGAGAAAAATCCTTCAAATGGATCAATCTGATTGATATTTAATCGTAAGGATAAATTATCTGGAAGTTCTGCTAATGATATAAAACCATGTTTGACTAACTTTTCGCATAAATCATTACCCAAAATTGTATTCATTACTTCAAAATTTTTCTTAATATAATTCAAGCGCTGAGACGCTGAAAAACGACGATTACAATACTTAGTTAATAAGGCATCTACACGATAAGGATCTTGTTCAAAAATAGAACGCCATAATGGCTGTGTACTCAGATAGTTAGCCAACATCTTACATTGTTTTCGATAGACTAAAGTCTTTGCTTGATAACGTAAAAATTCACGAGTTTGTTTGAGATAAGAAGATTTTTTAATGTTAGGATACATTTCCTTAAATAAAGGAAATTGGAAATGATCTTTATAATCCATTATAAATGATGACCCTTTAATTAATTACATTGAAATTGACTATCTCAGTCAATAAATAAAAGCTAGAAATGATACTGGAATATTATTATCACAAAAAATGTTGATTCTAGCTACGCTATTTTATAAAGATATTGAGAGTAAATTAATAATTACTCTTAAATAACTATACTGATCCGATCTATTTTTCCTCATTACTCTCAAACATATTTTTTAATAAAAAGTTATGCGATATAGCTAATGAAATATCATTGCTTATCACCTATAATTTTTTGAATTTTATTCGAAATTTTTACATTGGGTTTATTAAAAAAGCAACCCTATTCACTTTAGAATCTTTTATTATTAATTCCGTCGATAGTGGACGTTGTTCTGAATTTTCCACTATATGTAACTCAAATATTATAGGAGAATTTATCATGGCATTTAACATTAAAAATAGACACTTACTTAGCTTAGTCAATCATAGCCAACGTGAAATCAACTATTTACTAGACCTTTCTCGAGATTTAAAACGAGCCAAATATGCAGGTACAGAACAACAAAAACTAAAAGGTAAAAATATTGCACTTATTTTCGAGAAAACCTCTACTCGTACTCGTTGTGCATTTGAAGTTGCTGCTTATGATCAAGGGGCTCAAGTGACTTATATTGATCCTACCTCCTCTCAAATTGGTCATAAAGAAAGTATGAAAGATACTGCCCGTGTACTTGGTCGCATGTATGATGCTATTGAATATCGCGGTTTTAAACAAAGCATTGTTGATGAATTAGCTGAATATGCAGGAGTGCCTGTATTTAATGGTTTAACCGATGAATTTCACCCAACACAAATGTTAGCTGATGTACTTACTATGATTGAAAACTGTGATAAGCCATTATCAGAAATTAGTTATATGTATATTGGTGATGCGCGCAATAATATGGGTAACTCATTATTATTAATTGGTGCAAAACTTGGTATGGATGTTCGTATTTGTGCACCAAAAGCATTACTTCCTGATGCTGAATTAGTCAAAATGTGCAAAAAATTTGCAGCACAAAGCGGAGCAAGAATTACAGTTACAGAAGATATTGATAAAGCTATCAAAGGTGTTGATTTCGTGCATACCGATGTTTGGGTTTCTATGGGTGAACCTTTAGAAACTTGGGGAAAACGTATTGAACTATTAATGCCTTATCAAGTAACTCCTGAATTAATGAAACGTTCTGGTAATCCAAAAGTTAAATTTATGCACTGTTTACCAGCATTCCATAATAGTGAAACCAAAGTGGGTAAACAAATTGCCGAAAAATATCCACAACTTGCCAATGGTATAGAAGTCACTGAAGATGTGTTTGAATCTCCAATGAATGTAGCATTTGAACAAGCTGAAAACCGTATGCACACTATTAAAGCTGTGATGGTTGCAAGCCTTGCCTAAGGAGTAAAAAATGAGAATTGTTATTGCATTAGGCGGAAATGCCTTATTACGTCGTGGAGAACCGTTATCCGCGGAAAATCAACGTCAAAATGTTAGAATTGCTTGTGAACAAATAGCCAAAGTGTATCCACATAATGAATTAGTAGTGACTCATGGAAATGGTCCTCAAGTCGGTTTATTAGCATTACAAGGTGCTGCTTATAAAGATGTATCTACTTATCCATTAGATGTATTAGGTGCAGAATCCGTGGGAATGATTGGTTATATGATTCAACAAGAATTAGGAAATTTAGTCCCATTTGAAGTACCGTTTGCCACATTACTTTCTCAAGTGGAAGTTGATCCAAATGATCCTGCTTTCCAAAATCCAACCAAACCTATTGGACCAGTTTATACCAAAGAAGAAGCAGAGAAACTTTCTGCTGAAAAAGGTTGGTCAATTGCTCAAGATGGCGATAAATATAGACGTGTTGTGCCAAGTCCATTACCAAAACGAATTTTTGAAATTCGTCCTGTAAAATGGTTACTTGAAAAAGGTAGTATCGTAATTTGTGCTGGCGGTGGCGGTATTCCAACTTATTACGATGAGCAAGGTAACTTACATGGTGTTGAAGCTGTGATTGATAAAGATCTCTGCTCTGCTCTACTTGCTGAAAATCTAAATGCTGATCTATTTATTATTGCAACAGATGTTTCCGCTACTTTTGTTGATTGGGGTAAACCAACCCAAAAAGCAATTGCAAAAGCTAATCCTGATGCCATTAGTAAAATGGGCTTTGCGGCAGGTTCAATGGGACCAAAAGTTCAAGCTGCCATTAATTTTGTTGAACAATCAGGAAAAGATGCAGTAATTGGCTCGTTATCAGACATTATTGATATTGTTGAGGGCAAAGCAGGCACTCGTATTACAACAAAAGTATCTGATATTGAATATTACGCATAAATATAAATAATCAAGGATGTATCTTAATGAATAAAGATACATCCTTATTAATAACTCGTGCGATAAGGAGTTCTTTTATGAGCGAGAAAAAAAGCTTTAAGTTTCCAAGTGCATTTTCTATTCTCTTTATTATCCTAATTATTGCAGTTGCACTCACTTGGATCATCCCTGCGGGATCTTATTCTAAATTAGTTTACAATTCAGCAGCTAATCAATTTGTCGTAAAAACATACCAGAAAGAAGATCAATATCTTCCAGCAACCAAAGAGTCACTTGATCAATTAAATATTAAAATTGACTTAAATAATTTCACCGAGGGAACTATTCGAAAACCTATTGCTATTCCAGGTTCCTATCAACGTGTCGAACAACATCCTAAACAACCTCAAGATATTGCTATCAGCATGGTAAAAGGTACTATTGAAGCTGCCGATGTTATGGTCTTTATCTTTGTTCTTGGTGGGATGATTGGAGTTATCAACCGAACTGGGGCATTTAATGCTGGACTATCAGCATTAGCAAAGCGAACAAAAGGTAATGAATTCTTTGTCGTGTTCAGTGTATGCGTGTTAATGGCAATCGGCGGAACTACCTGTGGTATTGAAGAAGAGGCAGTTGCCTTTTATCCAATTCTTGTACCTGTTTTTCTCGCCTTGGGTTATGATGCTATCGTCTGCGTTGGTGCGATATTTCTTGCCTCATCAATGGGGACAGCCTTCTCTACTATCAATCCCTTCTCTGTAGTTATTGCCTCTAATGCGGCGGGTATTCAATTTACTGAAGGTATTGTATTTAGAACTATTGGGCTTATACTCGGCTCTGCTTGTGTAATCGCTTACCTCTATTGGTATTGTAAAAAAATCAAAGCACAACCAAGTTTCTCCTATACTTATGACAGTAGAGAAGAATTCTTTAACCGCTATATGGCTAATTACGATCCAACCACTGAATTAGCATTTAATACTCGTAGAAAGGTTATTTTAAGCATTTTCTGTATTGCCTTCCCAATTATGATTTGGGGTGTCATGGCAGGTGGGTGGTGGTTCCCTCAAATGGCGGCATCCTTCCTCACTTTAACCATACTAATTATGTTTATTTCTCGTCTAGGAGAACAAGAAATTATTGATGCTTTCACTCATGGTGCATCAGAATTAGTGGGTGTTTCACTCATCATTGGTTTAGCACGTGGCGTTAACTTAGTGCTTGATGAAGGCATGATTTCAGATACGATTCTTGCTTATATGTCTGATCTTGTTTCTGGCATGCCAATTACTGCATTTATTCTCGCACAATTAGGCGTTTTCATTATTCTAGGGCTCTTCGTTCCATCATCTTCAGGTCTTGCTGTGCTTTCTATGCCAATTATGGCGCCTCTTGCAGATGCTGTAGGTATTCCTAGACATATGGTAGTATCTGCCTATAACTGGGGACAATATGCGATGCTATTCCTTGCACCAACAGGACTCGTATTAGTAACACTACAAATGTTACATATCCCATTTGATCGCTGGGTAAAATTTGTTCTACCGATGATAGGTGTATTACTGACCATTGGCTCAATATTGCTCATCGTTCAAGTCCAATTATATACCTAAGTGGAAAATCAAAGGTCAATGTTCTAGCATAAAAAGTGTGTTCATAAGGTACTCCCTTATGAACACCAATTTACAGAATAATTTTGTTTAAGAAATTAATCATTTCATAAAAGAAAAAGGTTGCTTAGATCACATTTTTATTGTTGTTTCCTTGTAATTTTATACATTACTTTTAAAATGAAAACGATTACGTTGTCAAATCAAAAAAGGAATTCTATGGCACATAAAATATTAGATAATATTGATACGAGAATTTTACGGGCACTTCAAAGAAATGGTAAATTACAAAATAATGAATTGGCCAATGAAATTGGATTATCTAATTCTGCATGTTTAAGAAGAGTAAATATTTTAGAAGAAAAAGGTATTATTCATAAATATACCGCGATTTTAGATCCACAAAAAATTAATTGTAACCTGACGGTTTATGCACTAGGTTGTTTCTTAGATGAAGATGTGGCTCAACGAGAACGCTTTATGTATGAAATGAAATTAATTCCTCAAGTGACAGAATGCCATCTCATGATGGGAGATTATGATTTTATTCTGAAACTACAAGTAGCTGATCTAGATGAATTTTATACTTGCCGTAAAAAATATTTAACAAAAGAACTTGGTATTAAAAACATAAAATCTGAAATTTGTCTTAAAACTGTCAAAAATACAACTGAATTGCCATTATAAGTGGCAAATGCTAACAATAAAGTACCTCAATTAATGCTTTATCATTAATTAGGTTCCATAATTGTTTTATTTTCAATAGTGATAATGCGGTTAGTTAGCCTTTTTGCCTGTTCAAAATTATGTGTTGCAATTAAAATCGTATATTTTTTAGCAAGTTGCTTAATTAAATCCTCAATTACTAACATATTATGTAAATCTAAGGAAGAACAAGGCTCGTCTAAAATGAGTATTTGTGGTTCAGTTGTCAACATACGAGCAATACATAAACGTTGTTTTTGTCCACCAGACAACTGTTCAGGAGAAATACTCAAGTTTCCCCCAATCTCATCCCATAAATTCACACTTTTTAGTAATGCTTCAACTTTTGCTTTCTTATTGATGATTTTACGCTCGTAAAATTCCATCGCATAGGTAAGGTTTTTTTCTACACTAAAAGGAAAAGGCTTGGAATCTTGAAACAAAGTTGCCATTTTTCGCTTTAACCAAATAGGATCTTTCTTTTGAATATCTTCTCCTTTAAATAAAATTTTTCCTTCAAAATGACCGCACTTTTCATTTAAAAAGCCATTTAATGAAGATAAAAGGGTGGATTTACCACTACCTGATTTTCCCATAAAGCAAATAATTTCATGGGGTTGAATAGCTAAATTCAAATTTTCTAAAATTTTCTTATCTTGATAATAAATATTAAGATTTTTGATGGTTAAAATAGCGGACAATTTTAACTCCTACATTATTTAAAATAAGGCTAGAAAGCAGGTGTAATAAAATCAAAATAAGGATTAACACCAATGCCGTACCATATGCGTTGCCAATTCCTACAGACTGATTCAAAAGCATATGTAAATGAAAAGGTAATGCCATGACAGGTGATAATAAACTATCTGGACTTGCCATAAACACTACACCTGTTAGTAATAAAGGCGCTGTGGCGCCAATCGCATAACTACCTGCTAAAATTAAAATAGACAAGATATTTTTACGAATAGTCGGTAAGACAAGATGCTGACACATATAATTTTTATCTATACCTAAAGCAAAGCTGTCTCGAAAAAGTGCGGTATCCAATTCACTAATAACTTTTTCTGTACTAATCTCCACAAAAGGAAATACCATTAAAGCTAAAGTAAAGCTGGCAGTAAGTAAACTACGTGGAATATCTAAATTAACAATAAAAAATCCGTAAACAAATAAACCTAACAAAATAGAGGGAATGGATGCCATACTACGTATTACAAATTTTAGTGCCGTTTGACACCACGGCATTTCACAATAAATTTTTAGATAAATTGCACAGCTAATACCTAATACTCCTGAAAATAACATGGCAAAGCCCATTAATAAAAATGAACCCCAAATGGCATTTCTAATACCGCCCTCTTCTCCGAGAATCATGCCACTAGGATTTTCTAAAAGAAAAGATAAATTAATATGACTAATACCACGAGAAAAGACAAAATAAAAAAGAGCCGTAATTATTACAAGCACAAATATAGCTGAAAATACGGCATAAGCTTTAATGAGAAAACTTCGACTATTTTCCATTTTTCCGCTCTAACTGAAATAAAATAATATTCAAAATAAAGACAATACAAAATAAGGTGCTACCACTGGCAATTAAGGCATAATAATGTTGACTTCCCACTTCACTCGTCCCCATTTCTAATGCAATTAATGAAGGTATGGTTTGAATTTTTGAGAGCAAATAAGGAAATAATGGAGTGTTACCAATCGCCATCATAGTTGCCATTGTTTCGCCTATTGCCCGTGAAAAAGCCAAAATAAATCCTGCCACACTCGCTTTAAGACAGGTGGGAAAAACAACTTTTTGAATAAAAAATTCTATGGATATTCCCAAGGCATCAGAATCTTGTTGATATTGTTTTTTTACCAACTCCATACTCTCAATCATATGGGAAGTAAAAAATGGCAAAATCATAATAGAAAGAATAAGACTCCCAGCCAATAATGATTCACCCGAAGAAATAGATAATACATTTTCCAGTAATTTTACAATCACAAATAATGCAAAAAATCCGTAAATAATAGAAGGAATCCCAGCTAAGATTTTAATCAGTTGAATCAGCAATTTTTGATATTTAGTTTTAGCATAGAAACAAATAAATAGAGTCACGCCAAAAGCAATTAAAGAAGAAATTATACAGGCAAGAAAAGCCACTAAAAAATTTGCCAGTAAGATATATAAAGTACCAAAACTAAAAGGTTCACTACTCACATCCCAGTCTGTATTCCATAAAAAATTGCTCAAGCTATTTTGACTAAAGAATGTACTAGACTCAGTAAATAAAAAAGCCACAAGCGTAAACAGAATACAAACGCTTAGGAATGTAAAAAAGTAAACCCCAAATTTAAAATATTGACCTTTCATCTCAATCAACAAAAGTTAAATTGATTTATTTAGCCGTTGGAATAAAACCCATTTTTTCAATGGTAGCTTTACCCTTTTCAGAATAAATATCATTAAGGAAAATTTGTTCAGTTTTACTTAACTTACCACTTTTCATAATAATTAATGGACGAGAAATATAGTATTTACCACTAATAATATTCTCAGCAGAAGGCGCAATATTATCTACTTTAAGTGCGGTTAATTTTCCTTTATTTTGGTTTGAAACGCCAAAAGAGGCATAACCAATAGCATTTTTATTTTCAATAATTTTTGCGACTAAAGCCCCCATTGATGGTGCTTGAATGACATCTTTGGTTACTTTTACATCCTTCATTACTTTAGTTTGGAAAACCTCATGTGCACCACCGCCAAAATCACGTGTCACCACCACAATATCTTCACTTGGCAAACTTTTATCTAAATCGCTCCATTTTTTATATTCACCAGAAAAAATTTTAATAATTTCATCTTTGGTTAAATTACCATTTTTAGCTTTTACCACTTGATTTTCTGGATTAACAGCAATAGTTAAAGCATCAATACCTAGAGTATAAGCCTCTAGATCTTTGACTTTTTGTTTTTCACTTTCTTTGATCTCACGAGCTAACATACCAAAGTTTGCGACTTTATCGAGTACGGCTTTCACACCAGCTCCTGAGCCACCAGCTGAAACAAAAATAGTAATGTTTTTATTTGGTAATGTGGGATCAACTTTATCCCAAGTGACATGTTTTTCAATGAAGTCCGTTGAGATTTTAGCAATCACAGGCGCTAAGGTAGATGAACCACTAAAACTAATTTGTGTATTGATGGATTGATCTTCAGCTTGAACAGCAAAGGAAGTTGAGAGCGCTAATAAAAGTGCGGTTGATTTAAAGAAATTTTTCATAAACATCCTCCAGATGATTTATAAGGGATTCCAGTATAATACCTCTTATTTTACCTCTCAATAAAAATGTTAATTTTATAAAAAAATAGCTACAATCATTTCCTGTAGCTATTTTCCGAAGTATAAATATTGAATTATTTTTTGCCTAATTGTGGCACAACAGAATCCTTAGCTGAAGTTAATAACCCTGTTTTAGCATAAACGCCTAGTTTATGACGAGTATCTGCCACGTCTAAATTACGCATAGTGAGTTGCCCAATACGATCCACTGGATCAAATGGTGCATTTTCTACTTTTTCCATACTTAAACGTTCAGCTTCGTAAGTTAAATTCGGTGATAATGTATCCAAAATAGAGTAATCATTACCACGGCGTAATTCTAATTTCACCTCACCGGTAATTGCTTTAGCAACCCAACGCTGCGAACTTTCACGCAACATTAAAGCTTGAGGATCAAACCAACGACCTTGATAAAGCAAACGTCCTAAACGTAAACCATTAATACGATATTGTTCAATAGTATCTTCATTATGAATACCCGTCACTAAACGTTCATAAGCAATGTGGAACAATGCCATTCCTGGTGCTTCATAAATACCACGAGATTTTGCTTCAATGATACGGTTTTCAATTTGGTCTGACATACCTAATCCATGACGACCACCAATGCGATTAGCCTCCATAAATAATTCAACAATATCATCAAAATGCTTACCATTTAATGCAACAGGCACACCTTCTTTAAAACTCACGCTCACCACTTCAGGTTTAATTTCAACCTTCTCATCCCAAAATGCGACGCCCATAATAGGTTTTACAATTTTGATTCCCGTGCTTAAACTTTCTAAGTCTTTTGCTTCATGAGTTGCACCTAACATATTTGAGTCAGTGGAATAAGCTTTTTCTACCGACATTTTATAGTCAAAACCGTTAGCAATTAAGAATTGAGACATTTCGAAACGACCACCCAACTCTTTGATAAATTGATCATCTAACCAAGGTTTATAAATTTTAAGTGCAGAATTCGTTAATAAACCATAACGATAAAAACGCTCAATATCGTTACCTTTGAAGGTAGAACCATCGCCCCAAATATTCACATCATCTTCTTTCATCGCAGCAACAAGCATGGTTCCCGTTACTGCTCGACCCAATGGTGTAGTATTAAAATAGGTTACGCCACCTGTTGAAATATGAAATGCACCACATTGAATAGCGGCAATACCTTCTTGCGCTAACTGTTTACGGCAATCAATCAAACGAGCATTTTCTGCCCCATAAGCCATAGCCTTTTTAGGGATAGCATTATAATCGTCCTCATCAGGTTGACCTAAATTTGCTGTATATGCATAAGGTATCGCACCTTTTTGACGCATCCATAATAATGCAGCTGAAGTATCCAAACCACCAGAGAAAGCGATTCCAACCCGTTGTCCTTTAGGAATATTTTGTAGAATTGTGTTTGACATATGTTTTCCTATCTATTTGATTTATTAATCATTGTTTATTGTGATTGTAAAAACTCATTATTATCAACAAAAATTTTATGGTTTTCAACCGCACTTTTAATTAATTAAAGAAAATTTACTAATGAATCTGTATTAAACTCCTCGGGATCAAGGTATTGATAAACAAAGTCCAATTCATCACAAATTTTATTGGCTAAAATAATTCGTTGAGGATCTTGTTCTGAACAAATAAAGTGCGGTGCTTTTACCCCAAATTTTTCTGCCATTTTAGGATAATATTCTGCTTTTTTCGGATGTAATGGTGTTGCAAGATGATATAACCTTTTATTACTTGGTGTTTCTAGTAACAACTGAATAGCCCGTACGCAATCATCAAAATGAACTAAATTAACTGGCATATTACCTGCGCCAAGATTTTCACGTCCAGCCAAAGAATACACGGGATGACGTTCATACCCTACTAATCCAGCAAAACGAATAATATCTACATCAATATCTTTAAGGTTGAAAAGACCTTGTTCTACTTCTAATAATGCTTTTCCCATTTGAGATGTTGGCTGAGGAAGAGAATTTTCAGAAAAATTTCCCGCGATATCGGGGAAAACCGAAGTTGAGCTAATAAAGATAATATGGGTTATACCATAAAGAAGAGCTTCGTTTACTAAATTTTGTACAGATTGTACATAAGTCTCTGTATTAAAAAAATAATCGCTAGGAGGAATATTGATAATTAAAGCATCGACAGAAAGTAAGGCGGTGAGATCATCAGGATCAACATTCAACTCGGGAGTTAATTCTAGAGCATAACTTTCAATACGATTTAAACGCATTTGTTCTGCCCCTTCATGGGTTCTTTTGCTTCCTTTGACTTCCCACCCTAACCGTTGTAAATATTTTGCGAGTGGATAGCCTAACCACCCTAAACCAACAATTGAAACTGAGTTCATAACCTTCCTGTTATTTAAAGATATAAAAAGTGCGGTGAAAATTTTCTAAATTATACCGCACTTTGTGTTCATATTACTTTGTTAATAAATCCAGTACTTCCTGATACTTAGCTGCTGTTTTTTGTATCACATCAGCAGGAACTTTAGGCGCTGGAGGCTGTTTATTCCAGCCACTATTTTCAAGCCAATCACGCACAAACTGCTTATCAAATGATGGCGGATTTATTCCTTCTTGATAAGTATCAACAGACCAAAAACGACTTGAATCAGGAGTCAATACTTCATCCATTAATGTCAATGTGCCATTTTCATCAAGACCAAATTCAAATTTAGTATCACAAATAATAATACCTTTCGTCAATGCATAAGCAGCAGCTTCTTTATAAAGAGCAATCGCTGCATCACGAACTTGTGCAGCTAATTGTTTACCAATTTTATGTTCACATTCTGCATAACTAATATTGATATCGTGATCACCTACGGCTTCTTTACTTGAAGGAGTAAAAATTGGTTCAGGTAATTTACTTGCTTCGACTAAACCTTTTGGTAATTCTAAACCACAAATTGTACCTGTTTGTTTATAGTCTTTTAAGCCACTGCCTGTCAAATAACCACGAACAATAGATTCAATTTTAATTGGTTGTAAACGCTTACAAACCACTGCACGATCTTTAATTAAGTCAGCTTCTGCTTTTGGTAATACGTCATATACGCTGTCGCCAGTAAAATGATTAGGCATAATATGAGCCAATTTTTTGAACCAAAAATTTGAAATTTGAGTCAAAATTTCGCCCTTACTAGGAATAGGATCATCTAAAATAACATCAAATGCAGATAAGCGGTCACTTGCGACCATTAACATACGTTTATCATCAATTTCATAAAGATCTCGTACCTTACCTGAATAGATTTTTTTAAGACTAAGTTCTGCCATCGCATTTACCTTTTATGATAAGTAGAAATTTGTGGAGCATAATTATAACCCAATAGCAAACGTTTGCATATAGTATTCTCATTTTTCTTTTTCTTAAAAATACAGTAAAAAATGACTAAATAAGTAACTCATCCTTAATAAATTTTAGTAAAAATGTATAATTTATTTGAGAATCTAGATGATATAAGCGAAAATAACCCACATTTTTTATCCATTTTAAAACAATAGAAGAAAGAGTAATGACATATCCATTAGCCGAAGTGAATAAACGTCGCACCTTTGCGATTATTTCTCACCCCGATGCGGGTAAAACCACAATTACCGAAAAAGTACTTTTATACGGAAATGCCATTCAAACTGCAGGCTCAGTGAAAGGCAAAGGTTCTCAAGCCCATGCAAAATCAGACTGGATGGAAATGGAAAAACAACGTGGTATCTCTATTACCACCTCAGTCATGCAGTTTCCTTATAATGATTGCTTGGTAAATTTATTAGATACCCCAGGGCACGAAGATTTCTCTGAAGATACTTACCGTACTTTAACTGCGGTGGATAGCTGTCTAATGGTGATCGACAGCGCAAAAGGGGTTGAGGAACGTACCATTAAATTAATGGAAGTAACTCGCCTACGTGATACACCAATCATCACCTTTATGAATAAATTAGACCGTGATATTCGTGATCCAATGGAATTGTTAGATGAGGTTGAAAGCGTCTTAAAAATTCACTGTGCCCCGATTACTTGGCCAATTGGTTGCGGTAAATTATTCAAAGGTGTATATCATTTATATAAAGATGAAACCTATTTATATCAAACAGGAAAAGGTTCAACTATTCAAGAAGTTCGTATTGTTAAAGGTTTAGATAACCCGCAATTAGATACTGCTGTGGGTGAAGATTTAGCACAACAATTACGTGATGAACTGGAATTAGTGAAAGGTGCATCAAATGAATTTAACCATGATATGTTTATTGCAGGTGAATTAACGCCAGTCTTTTTTGGTACCGCTTTAGGTAACTTCGGTGTAGATCATTTTCTCGATGGTTTAACAGAATGGGCACCAGCACCACAGGCTCGCCAAGCAGATACCCGTTTAGTAGAAAGCTCAGAAGATAAACTAACTGGTTTTGTATTCAAAATCCAAGCGAATATGGATCCCAAACACCGTGACCGTGTCGCCTTTATGCGGGTTGTTTCAGGAAAATATGAGAAAGGCATGAAATTCCACCATGTGCGTATTGGTAAAGATGTCGTCATTTCGGATGCATTGACCTTTATGGCTGGAGATCGTTCCCATGCAGAAGAAGCCTATGCAGGAGATATTATTGGTTTACATAACCATGGAACTATTCAAATTGGTGATACATTTACCCAAGGAGAAGTCCTCAAATTCACAGGTATTCCAAACTTTGCACCTGAATTATTTCGTCGCATTCGTTTAAAAGATCCACTAAAACAAAAACAATTATTAAAAGGTCTTGTTCAACTTTCTGAAGAAGGTGCTGTTCAAGTGTTTCGCCCACTTATGAACAATGATCTGATTGTTGGCGCAGTAGGGGTTCTTCAATTTGATGTGGTAGTCTCTCGTTTAAAATCCGAATATAACGTAGAAGCTATTTATGAAAATATCAATGTGGCAACCGCACGTTGGGTTGAATGTACTGATAGTAAAAAATTTGAAGAGTTTAAACGTAAAAATGAACAAAATTTAGCCCTAGATGGTGGAGATAATCTCACTTATATTGCGCCTACAATGGTAAACTTAAATCTTGCCCAAGAACGTTATCCTGATGTAACATTCTTTAAAACAAGAGAACATTAATTTTTATAATTTAATAAAAAAGTGCGGTAAAAATTACAAAAATTTAACCGCACTTTTTTGTTCAAATAACCAGCAATGGCATTAACTTTTACCAAGTTTATTTCTTCCTTATTTCGTCAATTTATTCAATATTATGATATAGATCACAAAACTTCTATCTAGATAGCAAAATAGCTATTTTTTTATTGTTGCAAGATTGTTGCAAATATAGAATTAGTAAAATGCTAATTAAAAATGCAATAACTATTTTTTACTATTTAAGGATATAACCTATGCTTTCTCCACAAATATTAATTGTTGAAGATGAAACCGTCACAAGAAATACACTAAAAAGTATTTTTGAAGCTGAAGGCTATGAAGTTTTTGAAGCTACGGATGGCACTCAAATGCATCGCATTATTGAAACTAAAGAGATCAATCTTGTGATCATGGATATTAATTTACCAGGTAAAAATGGTTTAATGTTAGCTCGTGAATTACGCGAAAAAACGAATACTGCGCTTATGTTTTTAACAGGTCGCGATAATGAAGTTGATAAAATTCTGGGATTAGAAATTGGTGCTGATGACTATATCACTAAACCCTTCAATCCTCGTGAATTAGCAATTCGTGCTCGTAATTTATTGCATCGCACTATGGCTGAAAATGAAAAATCACTCCCTGCACATATTGATGCATATCATTTCAACGGTTGGACCTTAGATATCAATAAACGTGCATTAATTAATCCAGAGCAAGTGGAATATAAACTTCCTCGTAGTGAATTTCGTGCTATGCTCCACTTTTGTGAAAATCCTGGCAAAATCCAAACTCGTGAAGATTTATTGAAAAAAATGACTGGGCGAGAATTAAAACCTCAAGATCGTACAGTAGATGTGACAATTCGTCGCATTCGTAAACATTTTGAAGATCATCATGATACACCAGAAATCATTGCAACAATCCATGGTGAGGGCTATCGTTTCTGCGGTGAAATTGAATAATATTCTAAATCACTAAAAAAGTGCGGTAAAGATTTTGAAAATCTTTACCGCACTTTTATCTTACTTAGTCAGTAATATCGGGAGTAACTGTATCAACCACATCTACCGCAGTCCCAACGACTGTTCCAGCTGCTGAAGCAATGATACAACCACTTAAACTACTGGCCATTATTCCTACTATCAATACCCAAATTAATGTTTTCATAAAGTACAACCTCAGCGATTTCTAAAGAAGAAATCATATTGTTAAAGGCGCTATTCTAATTAGATTAGACTGAATTGCAAGTGAAAAGCTAAATCACTTCTAAATACTTGCCATTTGTACATTACTCAGATATTCGGTACAATTCATAACATATTATTCAATCATTAATTCATATTCACATGACAAAGAAAAAAATTAAACCTGGCTCAAATACTATTGCTTTAAATAAACGAGCAAGACATGATTATTTCATTGAAGAAGAAATTGAGGCGGGACTTTCATTACAAGGCTGGGAAGTTAAATCTATGCGTGCAGGAAAAGCAAATATTAGTGATAGCTATATTATTTTCCGTGATGGTGAAGCCTATTTATTTGGTGCAACAATTCAACCGCTGAGTGTAGCTTCTACCCATGTAGTTTGTGATCCCACTCGAACTCGTAAATTACTCTTAAATGAAAGAGAATTAGCTTCTCTTTTTGGCAAATCCAATCGTGATGGCTATACCATCATTGCGCTTTCCCTCTATTGGAAAAATGCCTGGGCAAAAATCAAAATTGGTTTAGCTAAAGGTAAACAACAACATGATAAACGTAACGATATTAAAGATCGTGAATGGAAAACACAAAAAGAACGCATTATGAAAAATGCAAATCGAGGTTAAAAGCCTAAAGAAAACGTATCTCATCAAGATACGTTTTTTATTATTCAAAAATTTTCTTCAACTCAGCCAACATTAATTGTTGTTCCGCTATGGAAGGAGTCTGTTTAATACTCTGTTCTGTTTTATCTTGCAAATGTCCATTAGGCAATACACGAGCCACATATAGAGACATTGATAAGACAGATAATAGTTTTTGATGTACTTCTATCTGTGCTTTTAATTGTTTAATTTCTTGTTGTAATGATTCAATTGTTAGCTGTTCTGACATAAACCTGTCCTTAATTACATATATTGATAAAAAAGCATTATCACAAACCAAGATATAATTATCTTCAAACAATAGAATATGGGTTCTAAGTCATAGTGTCCAGTCTCATTTAGGCAATATATTTAGCGATAACTTTGCAAATGTGATATTGGGGATTTTATTGTGAATACCCTCAGTAAGAATTTTCGCTTCTATATCCAGCGCCCATGCCTGTGCCTCAGCTTTTGTGCGAAAATAGCCTGATTTCGATACGCCTTTTCTTCTGACTTGAGCACGCCAAGTACCGTTAATTTTATTGAAAGTTGCCATCTTTTTAGAGCCTGATTTTTTGGTGCAATTTATGGTGTAAATTTGGTGCAAATTCACTTCATTTATGATCTAATCAGATCATAAATGAACAGTAAATAAATGTAAATATATACAGTATTTTTAAAGTGAAGAAATTTTAGATATGTTATAATTTATTGATTTTAAAGTATTTTAAAAACAAAAAAGCCGCTCTAAAAGCGGCTCATTTTTATAAATTTTACTAGTGGTGCCTAGGGTCGGACTCGAACCGACACGTTTATTCAACGGCGGATTTTGAATCCGCTGCGTCTACCAATTTCGCCACCCAGGCAAAACGAGTAAAATCTATAACTCGTCGGTTATTATACGGAGATCTTGTTTTGTTGCAAGAATAAATTCTAGATTTATTATTAGCTGCTTTAAATTTCAACAACTCTATAAAAAAGGCTATATTTTTATAGAAAGTGCGGTCTTTTTTAAAGAAATTTTAATCTCGTTTTCGGCTGAGTAACCACCATGTAATGACTAAGAATAAAGCACTTGGCATTAATGCTCCCATAATTGGTGTCACATTATAAACTAAACTCAGTGGTCCAAAAATTTCATTCACTACATAGAATAAGAAACCAAAACAAATTCCTGTCACGATACGAGCACCAGCAGTTACCCCCCGTAATGGACCAAAAATAAAGGAGAGTGCTAATAACATCATTACCCCGACAGAAATAGGTTGGAATAATTTACGCCAATAAGTTAATTCAAACTTTTTACTATCTTGTCCAGTTTCTTTTAAAAATGCGATGTAATTAGATAATCCCGAAATAGATAAAGATGTTGGTCTTACCGAAAAAATACCTAATTTATCTGGTGTTAATGAAGTTTCCCAATTTCGGTTAACAAAATTACTGTTTTTTATTTCATCTTTAGAAATTTGTGATTCATTAACTTGTTTTAATATCCATTTACCTTTTTCATAACTTGCATTATTAGCATGACTAACTCGTTGCAATTCACGCTTATCATTAAAGCTATAAATATAAATATTTCTGAGTTGCACCCCATCTTTGACTTGTTGGACATAAATAAAATCATTACCGTCCTTAGCCCATACCCCATTTTTTACAGAGAGCATTTTACCTCCAGCAAGGGCTTTTGAACGCATATCACGAGCAAACTGTTCAGTTTGGGGAATTCCCCATTCTCCAATAACCATTGTGATCAACACAAGAGGCAAAGCAGTTTTCATCACTGCCAAACCAATTTTTAAACGTGAGAACCCTGCTGATTGCATTACAATTAATTCACTTCGACTCGCTAAATTACCAAGGGCAATCAATGCACCTAATAAAGCTGCCATTGGGAAGAATGTTTCAATATCTTTCGGCATAGTTAATATTGTATAGAGTACAGCTTGTAAACTATCATAAGTGCCTTTACCGACACTACGAAATTGCTCAACAAATTTAATAATTGCAGATAAACCTACCAAAGTTAGTAATGTTGCAAAGATAGTGCCTAAAATACTTTTACCAATATAACGATCTAATGTATTCATCATATTCACTATCCTTGTACTCCTGATTTTCTACTAAATAAGTGACGAATCTTATACATAAATGCACTATCCCAGCCATTCAATACAAGCCCTAAAATTAAAAAGGCAATATTAACCAGTGGCATCAGTATACTTGCATTTAATTTATTAGCATCGCCCGCAGATTTCAGCGAACTGAGCAATAAAAAATAGATTAAATAAAGTAACAATGCAGGTAAAATCTTAGCAAAACGCCCCTGTCTTGGATTAACACGGCTGAGTGGTACTGCTAATAATGCCATGATTGGCACCGCTAAAATCAAACTAATACGCCAATTTAATTCTGCCTTGGCAGCCATACTATCAGAAGCAAATAATTCTTTAATACTAAGTTCAGATGTCTCGACCTTGTTATCTTCAGCGGCTTGATAACCTAAGTAAGCTTGATAAGAGTCAAAATTTGTAATCCGAAAATCGGGTAATGCAGCTGAACCCTCAACTCGTTGGCTATTTTCTAAATTTAAAATTTGATCACCATTAGGTAATGACGTTAATTGACCTTTTTCTGCCACCGTCACAGATGGTTTAGTATTGCCTTTCTCTTTAGTTTGAAATAAATAAACATCCTTGATTTGATTGTCTTTAATTGTATTAATAAATAAGACAAAATCATTATTATGAGATGCCATAAACTGTCCCGCAGAAAGTGCTGACATAGTTGGATTAGCCTTAGCATCATCAATAATTTGCGCTTGTTTTTGAACTGCCCAAGGTGAGATCCAAAGCACATTATAAGCTGCTAAAGCGGCTGTCAATAAAGAAAGTAAGACTACTGTCTTAATTAAAATACCTTGTCCTACACCACAAGCTTTCATCACCGTAATTTCACTTTCTGCGTACAAACGACCTAGTGTCAATAAAATGGCAATAAATAAGCATAATGGTAACATCAGTTGAGCCATCGCAGGCATACCCAGCCCTAATAATGAAAGTACTAAATCTGCTGGTACACTCCCATTAGCGGCAGAACCTAACACCCGTACCAACTGTTGAGAAAAGAAAATGAGTAATAAGATAAACAGAATTGCAATCTGGCTCTTAAAAACTTCTTTGGTTAAATATTTAGTTAAAATCACATTATCGCCTATATTTTTCTTGCAATTTATATAAAACAGGTTAATTTAAAACATTTAAGCTTCTTAATTATTAAGCCATATAATAACGTATTTTTGCGTTTAAAACAGTAAAAATTAGGACACATATAATGAATTATTCAGCACAATCAATCTCACTTGAACAAGCACAAGAAAGTATTATTCTTGCTATTTTCGAAGACAACTCTCTCTCACTATCAGCAAAAAAAATTGATAAAAAATTAAATGGCGAGATTACTGATGCCATAAAAAATGGTGAAATTTCAGGAAAATTAGGACAAATTTTAATATTACGTAACCGTACCCAACGTATTATTTTAGTGGGTGCAGGTAAACAAAATGAAATCACTGAACGACAATATAAACAACTCATTACCAAAGCTATTCAAATAGCCAAGGAAACTATTGCTACTACCATTATTAATGCTTTGACAGATATTCAAATCAAAGATCGAGATCTTTATTGGAATATTCGTTTTGCTATTGAAACTATTGAAGCTAATGAATACATATTTGATCAATTCAAAAGCAAAAAAGTAGAAAAAAACTCAAACTTATCTGAAATTATTTTTTACGTAGAAAATAATACTGAAAAAGCCCAACAAGCAATTCAACACGCGACTGCCATTGCTTTAGGTGTAAAAATGGCACGAGATATTGCAAATTGCCCACCAAATATATGTAATCCTGTTTATCTTGCTAATCAAGCTAAAAGTTTATCTCAACGTGTTCCTTCAATCAAAACTAAGATTGTAGGTGAAAAAGAAATGGCTGAACTAGGTATGGGGGCATATTTAGCGGTCTCTCAAGGTTCAGAAAATGAAGCTCAGCTTTCTATTATGGAATATCGTAATCATCCAAATCCTAATGCAAAACCGATTGTTTTAGTAGGCAAAGGTTTGACCTTTGATGCAGGTGGTATTTCTTTAAAACCCGCAGCTGATATGGATGAAATGAAATACGATATGTGTGGCGCCGCCTCAATTTTCGGTGTAATGCATGCTGTAGCTGAATTAAAATTACCATTAAATATTATTGGTGTTATGGCGGGCTGCGAGAATTTACCTGATGGTAATGCCTATCGTCCAGGTGATATTCTCACCACCATGAGTGGATTAACTGTTGAAGTACTGAATACCGATGCCGAAGGACGTTTAGTATTATGTGATACATTGACTTATGTAGAACGGTTTGAACCAGAATATGTCATTGATATAGCAACTTTGACTGGTGCTTGCGTAGTAGCTCTAGGTCAACATAATAGTGGATTAATTTCTCCACATGATGATTTAGCTCATAACATTGAACAAGCTGCACAGCAATCCTCCGACAAAGCATGGCGTTTACCTCTTACTGAAGAATATCAAGAACAACTTAAATCTCCTTTTGCAGATTTAGCCAATTTAGGAGGACGCTGGGGTGGCGCTATCACGGCTGGAGCATTTTTATCTAACTTTACTAAAAAATACCCTTGGGCTCATTTAGATATTGCTGGCACAGCTTGGTTGCAAGGTGCGAATAAGGGCGCTACAGGACGTCCAGTTTCCTTATTAGTACAATTTTTATTGAATCAAGTAAAATAAAAACAGAAAAGGAGGTTTAAAACCTCCTTTATGGTTAAAATGTGCGGTTTAAATTAAAAAATTTTTCAATATGTACCGCACTTTTACTAGCTTAGCGGTCGACGTCCAAGAAAAGAGTGGGTCAAGGTTGTACCATCCACAGTTTCAAGCTCGCCACCAACAGGAATGCCGTGTGCAATACGACTGACTTTAATATTATATTGATTACATAATTCAGCAATATAATTTGCCGTTGCATCCCCCTCTACCGTTGGATTCGTGGCAAGAATAACCTCATGAAATGATTCTTCTTGTAAACGTTTTTGGAGTAAATCTAAACCAATTTCTCGCGGGCCAATACCATCTAAAGGAGATAAATGTCCCATTAATACAAAATATCTTCCTGAAAACTGCCCTGTTTGCTCAATCGCCTGAATATCAGCAGGCATTTCTACCACGCATAATAACCCTGAATGCTGACGTCGAGGATTTTTACAAATATTGCACTGTTCTTCCTCTGTAAAAGTGCGACAATGCTGACAATGACCAATTTTTGACATTGCTTCAGTTAAAGCAATAGCTAAACTCATACCACCTTGACGATCTCGTTGTAAAAGATGATAAGCCATACGCTGTGCTGACTTAGGCCCTACACCAGGTAAACAACGTAAACTTTCAATTAAATTTTCTAATAAAGGACTGCTTTGCATAAAAATTCTAACCTAGTAAAAACAAACCGCACATAAAAGTGCGGTCTAAATTACAACATTTTTTAAAATGGCATTTTAAAACCAGGAGGAATTGGCATACCTGCTGTCACTGAAGCCATTTTCTCTTTATGTAATTCTTCTGCTCGACGAGCTGCATCATTAAATGCCGCAGCGATTAAATCTTCTAGCATCTCTTTATCGTCTTCCATTAAAGAAGGATCGATTTCGATACGACGACAATTATGAGCACCATTAATGGTAATTTTAACTAAACCAGCACCAGATTCACCAGTCACCTCAAGCTGAGCAATTTCTTCTTGCATTTTTTGCATACGCTCTTGCATTTGCTGAGCCTGTTTCATTAAATTACCTAAACCACCTTTTCCAAACATAATTCTCTTCCACTAGTTTACTATTAACAATCAAATAAAAAGTCCGCCTCATATAAAGCGAACTTTCACTAATTTCATATAAAACTTATTCAGCCTCTATTTTTTTAAGGCTAAAACAATTGAATCACCAGCAACAACCTGACCGACTTTCTTATCCATAGCGCTAATCTCATCCATATTAGAAATAACCACTGGTGTCAAAACAGATTTTGCTTTTTGCTCTAAAAATGCTAAATCAAATTCAATAATTGTCTCACCACGTTTTACTGATTGACCTTCCTGAGCAATACGCTTAAAGCCCTCACCTTTAAGTTCAACAGTATCAATACCAAAGTGAACAAATAATTCAACACCATCAGTAGATTCCATGGAAAATGCATGGTTTGTTTCAAAAATTTTTCCAATTACACCATCAACGGGAGCAACAATTCTGTCACCATTTGGACGAATTGCAATACCATCGCCTACGATTTTTTCAGAGAAAACGACATCTGGAACATCTTCAATATTCACAATTTCACCTGAAAGTGGTGCATAAATTTCCACATCTACAGATTTAGTGTTTTTTGAGCCAAATAATTTGTCAAATAAACCCATTTTCTATTCTCCTGACTGATAACTTTTTCGGCATTTTACATGAAAAACATCAATTTGTATCTAACTTAATTGTTTTTCTTCTAAAAAATTCACCACTAAGTTTTCAATTTCTGCCGCAGTTGGTAATTGAAGCGCTTTATCGGCTAGCACTTTAACTTCAGAAAAACTAACATTACGCACTAATTTCTTAATGCGAGGAATAGATATTGCACTCATACTAAATTCATCTAATCCCATGCCTAATAATAGCAGAGTGGCTTTTTCATCACCAGCTAACTCACCACACATCCCCGTCCATTTACCTTCAGAATGCGATGCATCAATTACTTGCTTAATTAAACTAAGAACTGAAGGCGACATCGGATTATATAAATGGGAGATCATTTCATTACCACGATCAACAGCTAAAGTATATTGTGTCAAATCATTAGTACCAATACTAAAGAAATCAACTTCTTTCGCTAAGAAACGAGCATTCACTGCAGCGGATGGCGTTTCGACCATCACCCCTACTTGAATAGACTCATCAAATGCTTTACCTTCAGTACGTAATTCTTGTTTTAACGTCTCAATAACCGATTTTAATTCACGAATTTCTTCTACCGAAATAATCATCGGGAACATTACAGCTAATTTACCAAAAGCTGATGCACGTAATACTGCTCGCAATTGAGTGGTGAGAATTTCACGACGATCCAAAGCAATACGAATTGCACGCCATCCTAAAAAAGGATTCATTTCTTTTGGTAAATTCAGATAAGGAAGTTCTTTATCTCCACCAATATCCATAGTACGTAATACGACTTGGCGACCATTCATTGCTTCAACCACTTCTTTATAAGCAATAAACTGTTCTTCCTCTGTAGGAAGCTGAGTACGATCCATGAATAAGAATTCTGTACGATATAACCCTACACCTTCTGCGCCATTACGTTCAGCTCCATCGCAATCACGAATCGTACCAATATTCGCCACAACTTCAACTTGTTGACCATCTAAGGTAATTGCAGGTAAATCTTTTAATTTAGCTAATTCCGCTTTTTCTTCTGCTAATTTATGTTGTTGTTGTTTTAATTTATCAACGAGACTTTGTTCAGGATTCACATATACAAGGTTATTAATGGCATCAAGAATTAAATAATCACCTGTATTAATTTGTGCTGTTGCAGTATTAGTCCCAACAATCGCAGGTAATTCCAGTGAGCGAGCCATAATTGATGTATGTGAAGTTCGACCACCAATATCTGTCACAAAACCTAATACTTTATCTAAATTTAATTGTGCAGTTTCAGATGGTGTCAAATCATAAGCAACTAAAATAGCCTCTTCATTAATTTCACCTAAATCTACAATTTTCATGCCTAAGATATTTTTAATTAAACGATTACCAATATCACGAATATCGCCTGCTCGTTCTCTTAAATATTCATCATCAATTTCTGATAACATTGCAACTTGTTGTTCAATCACTTTACTCGCTGCAACTGCTGCATTGACTTTGTTATCACGAAGATAACTAATGATTTCTTCTTCTAATTCCTCATCTTCTAAGATCATTAAATGGCCTTCAAAAATAGCGGCCTTTTCTTCACCTAATTTTTTTTCAGCACGATCTCTAATGGATGTGAGTTGCTCAATGGCAGCTGAACGACCTTCATAAAAACGTGCTACTTCCGGCTCAATCTGATCTTCAGAAATCTTATGCATATCAAGAACTATTTTTTCTTCTTTAAGAACTAATGCATGACCGAAAACAATACCTGGTGAAGCTGAAATTCCAGAAATCATGTGTAACCTTCCGATAATAATCTAATTAAAAATACTTATGAAAAATAGATATAACATAGCCATACAACACCTATCTTATTATTTTTATCACAATGAATTCTAAAAATAATAAAACTCTATTCTATGGCTATGAATAAATTATTCTAATGTAGGAATTAATGCAACTAAGTGTTCAACAGCTTTTTGTTCATCTTCCCCTTCAGCTGAAATAGTAATTACAGTACCTTGAGTTAAGCCCAATGTTTGTAATTTAAATAAACTTTTAGCACTGGCACTTTTACCACTAGACGTCACAGTTACCTCAGATGCAAAGGCTTTTGCTTCTTTTACAAATTGTGCTGCTGGGCGGGTGTGTAAGCCGTTAGCCGCTGTAATTTCAACATCTTTTGAATACATAATTTTACCTCTATAAAGTATATTGTTAATTGTGAATAGGGTTTTAAAAAGCAAGCCAGTTTAGTAATTGCTTGTCATAAATAAAAATTTGGTAGCAACAGCAAAGTCAGTAATGTAACTGATTTTAATTAATAGTTCAAAATAAATCTTATCTAGTATTAAGATAATTACTAACTAATTCAAGTTAAATCCAATGAAAACTTGAGATAGTTCACATTTTTAGAGAAAAACTTATTTTTTTAAATAAAAATTAACAATTTATCAATAAAATTTATTTATTTGTAGCTATTCATCAACAAAATGACGTTGAGATTTATTTTCTTCTCTACTTAACAGTAAGCGGTGATAATTTTCAAATCTCACTGGATGAATTTTACCTTGCTCTACTGCTTCTCTTAAAGCACAGCCTGGATCAGTTAAGTGTTTACAATCTCTAAACTTACATGTTCCTAACACATATTGAAATTCTCGATAACCTTGAGTAATTTGATCTGGTTCTAAATGCCAAAGCCCAAACTCTCTGATTCCTGGCGAATCAATAAGTTCCCCACCTTGTGGTAAATGATATAAACGAGAGGCAGTTGTAGTGTGTTGACCCAACCCAGAAGTTTCACTAATTTCTCCTGTCTGAGCATTCACTTCAGGTAAAATATGATTGATTAAGCTAGATTTACCTACCCCTGATTGCCCGACAAAAATAGATATTCCTTCGCCTAAAAGTGCGGTCAATTTTTCCATATTTTTTCCAGAGGTTGCGGAAATCATAAGTGTTTGATAGCCAATATTTTGATAAATATTAAGCTGTTCTTCCGCTTCTTGCCATTGTTGTTCTGTGAGTAAATCTACTTTATTGAGGACAATAACTGCTGGAATATTTGCATTCTCACAAATAACCAAATAACGATCGATAATATTTAGAGATAAGCTAGGAAGTACGGCTGATACAATAATAATACGATCAATATTAGAAGCTATCACTTTAAGCCCATCATAATAATCAGGACGAGCAATTTCATTTTTACGCGGTTTAATAGCTTCAATTACGCCACTAATACCATGGAGCTTTTCATGCCCCTGACGCCAAACCACATGATCACCAACAACTACATTCGCTAAAGTACGGCGTAAATTACAACGATAAATTTCACCTTGTGAATTCTCAACGTCTGCATGCATTGAATAACGAGTAACCACAATGCCATCTTGAGTATCACCTAACATTTCATCTTGCCAATCAATTTCTTTTTTTGATTTTCGATGATGATGTTCTAATGTTTTAGCATTATTTGAATGAATTCGACGTTTTTGATTTTGAGTTAATTTACGTTTAGTCAAATAGAAATCCTTAAAGTGCGGTCAATTTTCGTATAATATAGATAAACTGAATTTATATAGGATACTCCAAATTATGCAATTAGATAATCAAAATCTGATCTGGATTGATTTAGAAATGACAGGATTAGATCCTGAACAAGAACGAATTATTGAAATCGCTACAATTGTGACCGATAAAGATTTAAATATTTTAGCAGAAGGTCCTGTTCTCGCCATTCATCAATCAGATGAATTGCTTAATAAAATGAGCGATTGGTGCATAAAAACCCATACAGAGAATGGTTTAGTTGAACGAGTTAAAGCAAGTAAATTAACCGAACGTGCCGCAGAATTACAAACACTTGATTTTCTAAAAAAATGGGTTCCTAAAGGAGTTTCGCCTATTTGCGGGAACAGTGTTGCTCAAGATAAACGTTTTTTATTTAAATATATGCCTGAATTAGCGGATTATTTCCATTATCGCTATCTAGATGTAAGTACATTAAAAGAACTTGCTCGACGTTGGCAACCTGAAGTATTAAATGGATTTGAAAAGAAAGCTACCCATCTTGCTCTCGATGATATTCGTGAAAGCATTGCTGAACTTGTCTATTACCGAGAACACTTTATTAAATAAGCAAACCTATGCTTAATAACTAAGCAAGCTCATCTTTTTTCTAAATTTGAGCTTGCACCTCATCAAAAAATTCGTATAATACAGCCCTATCACTCCTTGTGATATGCGGGAATAGCTCAGTTGGTAGAGCACAACCTTGCCAAGGTTGGGGTCGCGAGTTCGAGCCTCGTTTCCCGCTCCAATTTAAATCTAGATGATAGATTTATCAAACTAATTAAATTCGCAATAAATACCTGACAATTTGTCTAATTTAGTACTTATTGCAAAGTTAACTAGTTGTGCGGGAATAGCTCAGTTGGTAGAGCACAACCTTGCCAAGGTTGGGGTCGCGAGTTCGAGCCTCGTTTCCCGCTCCAATTTTCTCCTTATTCGATTTACTCGATCTTTTCATAATTTATCCTTTAGATAAATTATTTATTTTTATTATATGTTATGTCAACGGCTGATACTCTCAGCCGTTATTTTTTTGCATATTTCCTATTTTATATAGAGTGATAAATCTAACTTATCCTTTGATCTAACATATTTCAGATATTTTCTACATAATTCAAGAAAAGTGCGGTAGAATATTCCACTATTTTAACCTTTTCGATTTGGATATTCATGACGACACATTCTCACTATAGACAATATATTGCAGATGAAAATGCGATGTGTGATTTTGGTAAAAAGTTAATTCATGCTATTTGCCAATTGGATAATGATAATTCTGTAGTACTGTATCTGAATGGCGATTTAGGTGCAGGAAAAACCACATTAAGCCGAGGCATCATTCAAGCTTTAGGACACCAAGGCAATGTCAAAAGTCCAACTTATACTCTTGTTGAAGAATATTACTTACAAGACAAAACTATCTATCATTTTGATCTTTATCGACTTAGTGATCCCGAAGAATTAGAGTTTATGGGCATTCGTGATTATTTTAATAAAAATACGATTTGTCTTATTGAATGGGCAGAAAAAGGGGCAGGTTTGTTAGCTCAACCCGATTTAATTGTGAATATTGAATATGCTGAAACCGCCCGTGAATTAGAACTTACGGCTCAAAATACTCAGGGTGAACAAATCATTACATTATTAACAAAATAATTTGAAGTACAGTTTAGCACTATGAAACGATTTTTTACTTTTATTGTGACAGCCCTTTATTTAACTATTAACCAAGCTTCAGCTGCAGTTTGGACTATTGCTATTGATCCTGGTCATGGAGGTAAAGATCCTGGTGCTATTAGTCGCACAATGGGAATGTATGAAAAAAATGTTACCCTCTCCATTGCCAGTGAACTGAAGTCATTTTTAGATAAAGATCCTAATTTTCGTGCCGTATTAACTCGTCGTGGAGATTATTATATTTCTGTTCCTGAACGCTCTGAAATTGCTCGTAAAAATAAAGCAAATTATCTCATTTCTATTCATGCTGATTCTTCAACCAACCCTGAACTAAAAGGCGCTTCAGTTTGGGTATTATCTAATCGCCGAGCAAATGATGAAATGGGACAATGGTTGGAAGATCACGAAAAACAATCGGAATTGCTTGGTGGAGCTGGATCAGTATTATCCAGTAATAATGATGAGAAATATCTCAATCAAACGGTACTCGATTTGCAATTTGGACATAGCCAAAGAGCAGGTTATGAATTAGGCAATAGTATTTTGCGTAATTTTTCTAAAATTACAGATTTAAGTCGAAGTGTGCCACAACATGCAAGTTTAGGGGTTTTGCGTTCTCCTGATATTCCATCCGTATTAATCGAAACAGGTTATTTATCTAATATTGGCGAAGAAGCTAAATTAAGTTCACCAAGTTATCGTAAACGCATTGCCTATATTATTTATCAAGGTTTAGTCGACTACCGTAATCGCAATACAAATTCTGATACGAATACCACTTTCAAACCAATACCTATATCAACAGATAATAGTAATAGCGATAGTAATAATCAAAAACAAGAAAAGGAAAATATTGCTGATAGTGGTATTCGACATAAAGTCGCCTCAGGTGAAACTATTGCCAAAATAGCACAAAAATATCATGTTAAATCTGCTGATATCGTGACATTGAATAAATTAAAACGCCAAGATCTTTATATTGGCGAATCAATTAAGATTCCTGGTTCGTCACAGAATCTAGCCAAAGAAGAGACAAAACAAGAAAACAATCAAAAACAGCAGAAATCTTCAGATAATAATCAAATAAATTCTGATAATACTTATATTGTAAAATCAGGTGATACTCTATATAGCATTGCTAATAAATATAAAGTGAAAGAATCAGAATTACTGGAATTAAATAAACTCAAAAATAGAAATGCCTTATTTGCAGGTAAAAAACTTAAAATTCCAGCAAGTGCTAAGCCAATAGAAAATGCTGAACCAGAGAAATCAAAAGATGTTGTTCAAAACCTACAAAAAAATAAAGTAGAAAAATCGACGATTCGCTATCAAGTTAAATCTGGTGATAATATTTCTAAATTAGCAGAAAAATTTGGTATTAAATCGAGTGAAATTATTGAATTAAATAATCTTAAAGGTAAAAATTTATTAGTCGGGGCTATCATAAAATTGCCTGATAATGCTAAGAATGTACCATCTGAAGATAAACCACAAACTAAAAATACAACAGAAATAAAACAAAACAATAGTAGAAAGACTAAATCGGAGAAAGTTTCGGATAAAGCCACTGCAAAAACATCAGAAAAAACTAAAACAACGGATAACAATAAAAAATCAGCTAATAATGAAAAATCAGTTAAAGCTGAAAAAGTAAATAATAATGTTCAATCAGTAAGCAGTAAGAAAGTAGAAACTAATACAAATAAAGCTACTCATTCAGATAAAGTGACTAATGCCTCAAAAAATAAAGTTGATAATGCAACTAAAACTAAAGTCACCGACAAAAAAACTGAGTCAAAGGCTAAAGTACCGATTATTGAAGCTCAAAAAGCGACATCAACTAAAACAGTAATGAAGAAAAAGACGACGAATAAAAATAAATAGGATTTATTATGCCAATTCATATTTTACCACCACAACTGGCTAATCAAATTGCTGCTGGCGAAGTTGTCGAGCGTCCTGCCTCTGTGGTAAAAGAATTAGTTGAAAATAGCCTTGATGCTGGTGCTTCACGTATTCAAATCGATATTGAAAATGGTGGAGCGAGCTTGATTCGTATTCGTGATAATGGCTTAGGTATTCCGAAAGACGAGCTCGGATTAGCCCTCGCTCGTCATGCTACCAGTAAAATAGCGAGCCTTGAAGATCTTGATGCCATATTAAGTTTAGGTTTCCGAGGAGAAGCCTTAGCAAGTATTAGTTCAGTATCACGTCTCACGCTTACCTCTCGCACAGCAGAACAAAATGAAGCATGGCAAGTCTATGCTCAAGGTCGAGATATGGAAACCACGATTCAACCTGCTTCCCATCCTGTGGGAACCACTGTTGAAGTTGCTAACCTATTCTTTAATACGCCTGCCCGCCGTAAATTTTTACGAACAGACAAAACCGAATTTGCTCATATTGATGAGGTGATTCGTCGGATTGCCCTTGCAAAACCACAAATTACCTTTACGCTTACTCATAATGGCAAAGCAGTGCGTCAATATAAAAGTGCGGTACAAATTTCACAAAAATTAAAACGTGTCGCATCTATTTGTGGTGATGATTTTATCAAGCAAGCCCTACAAATTGATTGGAAACATGATAATCTTCACTTATCTGGCTGGATTGCTTTGCCTGGTTTTCATCGTTCTCAAAATGACCTTGCTTATAGTTATGTAAATGGACGAATGATTAGAGATAAAGTCATCAATCATGCTATTCGTCAGGCTTATGCTAATTATTTAAATAACGAACAATATCCTGCATTTGTACTTTATCTAGATTTAGATCCGAATGAGGTCGATGTCAATGTACATCCAACTAAACATGAAGTTCGTTTTCATCAGGCTCGCTTAATTCATGATTTTATTTACCAAGGAATAGTTAATGCATTAAATTCTGAGCAAGCTGATTTTGCTCAATATGATATTCACCCTGAAAAGAATGCTCAAGTTCAAGAACCCCAAGCTAATTGGCACATTTCAACAAACAAGCCAAATCGAGGGGCGGCAGGTCATAATATGTTTGAATCTGCGAGTTTTGCTAAACAAAATACAAAAACTTATTCTTCTACCGTGATGAATGATGGATCTCCTCGTTCTAATGCCTTCTCAGCAAAATTTTCTGAAAATAAACCGCACTTTTGCAGTGAAAAAGTCAGCAAAACAGAACAAAAGATTTATGCTGAATTACTCAGCTCAGTACCTGAAAAACAAAGTATTCAAGCTGAGGTGAAAATACCTACCGAAAAAAATATAAGTAAAATTTCTGCACCTGTAGAAATCGTTAGCAGTCAAGTAGTACGAACATTAGCACTAGTGAATAACAAAGCTTTACTGTTACAGCAACAGCAGCATTTTTATTTGTTACCTTTAAATAAACTACAAAAATTAAAATTTAAACTTTCATTGCAACAAGCATCCATTGAAAAGCAGCCATTGTTGATCCCTATTCTATTCAGATTAAGTGAATCTCAAGTTACAAGATGGCAGGCACAAAAGCATTTGTTTAAACAAATTGGATTCGAATTTACAGAAAATTTAGCCCAAAACCGCATTACTCTAAATGTCGTACCCAACTGTTTACGCCAACAAAATCTGCAACGTTATGTGATCACTGTATTAGAAAATGAATTACTAGAAATTTCTGAATTTTTAACCGCACTTTGTGAACAATTACAACTTGCAGAAATAACTATCTTTGCTGATGCAGTAAATCTGCTCACAGAAGTGGAAAGATTAACAAAACTGAGTGGAACAAATGAACTCTCAACGCTTTTCATTCCTGTCGATTTTAATTCTTATTTAGACTAATTATTTATTTTATTTATAAACGCCCAACAAAAAAGGCAATTCGTCATAAATTGCCTTTTTTGATTATCTAACCTAAATTAGTATTGGAAGCCTACTCCAGCTCCTGCAGAAACGTCTCCTACTGTATTAGCAGTACCTGTAAGTTTGATAATTACTTTACCATTATCCGATGCTCTAGACCAGCCTACCGCAACAGCTGATTGATCTTTATAAGCACCTACAGCCGCAGATACCATTGATTTACCTGAGGTATAAACTTGTGGTAAAGACATTCCAGCTGCGGCATTTGCTCCAATACCACGCATTTCTTTACGAGTGCTACTAACTTTAGCTTCAACATTACTTACTCGATTATTAATGTTACGTACGCTATTATCAATTTTAGTCACACGTTGATCCACCGCATGTAATTGACTACCATTTACTGCATCTTTAGAAGTTGCAGAAATTGTACCATTAGCAACATTAGTAATTTTCTTACTACCTGCATCTATACCTGATTTAGTTACACTTGGACCATTTTTAATAGTTACACCATTGGTTGTAACTTTTGTATCACCAACATTAACTTCTTTAGCATTAACAGTTTCAGAATTAACCACTTTAGCAGTTACCGAATTGACTTTAATATCCTTATTTAAACCAACTTTATATTCTTTACTACCTAAAGTATTAGGTTGGTTGGTCACATTAATATTATTATCACCCGCAACTACAGTTTCTTCTTTATTTTGACCACTGGCTGAAGAACCTGGATCGCCTTTATCTCCTTTAGCACCTTTTTCGCCAGGAAGGCCTCGATCACCTTTATCTCCTTTGGTACCTTTTTCGCCAGGAAGACCTTGCTCGCCTTTATCTCCTTTAGCACCTTTTTCACCAGGAAGACCTTGGTCACCTTTATCTCCTTTGGCACCTTTTTCGCCAGGAAGACCTTGGTCACCTTTATCTCCTTTAGCACCTTTTTCGCCAGGAAGACCTTGGTCACCTTTATCTCCTTTGGTACCTTTTTCGCCAGGAAGACCTTGCTCGCCTTTATCTCCTTTAGCACCTTTTTCACCAGGAAGACCTTGGTCACCTTTATCTCCTTTAGGCCCTTTAAAGTTAGGATCATTCTTAAGTGTTTCTTTATCTAAGCCAACAAATACGGTCTTAGTTCCATCACCATTATCTTTTTCAGCCGCATATAACCCATTACCAAAATCAAAACTGAGCTTACTTAAATCATATTTTGCCGTTGGAAGTTGTGTACCTGCTGTATAAGTATTAACGGTTACGCCATTGACTGTTGCCGTACCTTTACTATAAATAGATAAAGCTGGAGATAATTGAGATAATTGGGACATCGCCGCATATAATTGGCTACCATTAATTGCATCAGTACTTGTATTAGAAATTAAACCAGCAGCCACATTTTGAATACGACGTTCTTTACCCTCATCACCCACAGAGAATACGCCTACAGGCGTTGCACCTGCAAAGGTTAATACTTTACTAATACCATCAATATTTACTGTTTCTGTGCCATAAGTATCCATACCTTTTGTAACAGTTGAAGCTGCTAAGGTTTTAGCTCCTGAACCAATCGCAACAGATTTAGCAATATCAGCTGTAGCATTATGGCCAATAGCAATGATATCTTCTACTTTAGTTTCTAATTCACTATCAGAAGAACCAATAATGACATTATTAGAAACGCCCGTTACTTTATGTTTATCACCAATAACGATATTTTTAGTACTATCAGTTACGGTATTACTAGTTCCGATAATCGTCGTATTATCAACATTATTAGCTTTAATATTAAAACCAGTAATTAAGTTTTCAGTACTTGTATTACTACTGGTGCCAGTAAGTGTATTATTAACCCCAATTAATGAGGAACGAAGTGTATAATCTGCAGTATTACCGCCCCCAAAGGCCATAGTAGATCCTTCAGAATTAGCATCAATAATTGCTTGACGTAATTGTTCACTCATCTCATCAACACTGTTTACAGCAGATGGAGAGAAACCAATATTACTAATAGAGTTAGTAATTTTATTACCTGCACCATAGATTAAAGCTGCATTAGAATTTTCAGCGACATTTGCTAAACCCACAATGCTATTTGCAACACCGCTAGAACCTTCATATCCTTTAGAACGAATGCTATTTAAAGAACCTACGGAGACTGCACCAAAGTTTTGTGAACCATATAACAAACTATTAAAACCACCAGAACCATTAAAGCCACCAGTCATAATAGAATAGGCACCAAACATACTTGATAAAGCCCCTTTATTATAAGTATTCGTACCTACTGTTGTCATACCAACGATATTTGCTTCACCATTAGTATTATTATCAACTGTAATTCCACCCATTGTACCTTGATAAGTATGAGAACCTATTTGTACGCTACTTGTTCTAGCATAAGAATTCGTACCTATAGCAATACCACCAGCGATACGAGAAGTATCAGTTGGAGTATAAGTTTTATTAAAAAATCCACCACCAACAGTCCAGTTACCTGTATCAAAACTTAATTGATATTCCTGTTGACCAGATCCATTTAGTACATAAGCATTCTTACCAATCGCAATACTAGTTAATGAATGACCATTTGAAGCAACTTTTGCTGCATCCCCCATCGCAATACTACTTTGTCCATCTGATGATGCAGTATTACCAACCGCAATACTACCTTTTCCGGTCGCCTTAGCAGTATTACCTACTGATAATGCATTAGTTTGAGTTGCAGAAGCTTTAGGTCCAATAGCCATCGCACCTTCTTGCGTTGCACCATCATTTTTATAGTTAGCTACATCTGTTGATGAATTAACTGAGAAATACTTAATTGGCGCATAAAGCCCCATTAATGAATAAAGTTGAGAACCATTTATTGCATCTGTACTGTCTTTAGAAATTAAACCAGCTGCCACATTTTGAATACGACGTTCAGAACCTACATTCCCTACAGATACTACGCCAGAAGCATTACCACCTGCAAAATTAACGGTTTTCTTAACTCCATTAATGGTAAATTCCTGGGATTGATAAGCATCAGCACCTTTCGTTGTATTAGAAGCTGATAATGTTGTTGATTTTGCGCCTAAAGCCACCGAATTTTTAATATTCGCAAGTGCATTGGTTCCAACTGCGACATTTTCAGTTTTAGGCGCACTACTTCCAGTTCCTACAGCAATACCTAATCCATCACCAGGGGGATTTGTCGCGGTTGCAGCCTCTGCCACTCCAACAGATAAAATCGTTACAGCCATAATACCAGCAATATGACCTGTTACTTTACCTGCACGTTTTGCTAATTCAGAACATACATGATAAGCTTGACTGACTGGATTCAGTTTGATTTTAAAAATTTTATTCATTTGTTTTTCCTTACTGAAAAAGTATCGACTTACAGACAAAACAAAATATTAAATTTTACTTAAAAAAATATTAGTTAATTATTAAGTAAAAATTAAATTTTAATTAAGATTATTCTTAATTTATTATTTATCAATCAAAATATTATTTATTTACAATAATTTACAAAATTAAACTTATGATTAAAAAACATTAAAAATAAATGCAAAAAGTTATTTAAATTAATTTTTTAATAAAAAATTGATATTTATAAAAAACATACTTCGAAATATAAGAAAAATAGTTAAAAATCAAGATAAAAATCCGTTAGAATATATAACTAAAAAGCATATTAATAACTGGCTTTCTGGTTATTCAGGATAAGTTTAATAAAATATTACAAATTCATATGACATCTCAACCAACAGCAATATTTCTCATGGGCCCTACCGCATCAGGGAAAACAGATTTAGCCATTCAGCTACGTCAGGAATTACCTGTGGAAGTGATTAGTGTAGATTCTGCATTAATTTATAAAGGCATGGATATTGGTACGGCAAAGCCAAGTGAAGAAGAACTCGCTTTAGCGCCACATCGTTTAATTGATATTATTGATCCGGCAGAAAGTTATTCTGCTGCTAATTTTCGTTCTGATGCATTACGTGAGATGCAGAAAATTACCGCACAAGGCAAGATTCCTTTATTAGTAGGAGGCACAATGTTGTATTACAAAGCCTTACTTGAAGGGCTATCTCCACTTCCTCAGGCTGATGAAAAAGTGCGGTTAGAAATTGAAAAAAAAGCACAACAATTAGGCTGGTCAGCATTACACCAAGAATTATCCCAAATAGATCCCGTTTCAGCAGAGCGTATTAATCCGAATGACAGCCAGCGTATAAATCGGGCTTTGGAAGTATTTTATATTAGCGGCAAATCCATGACTAAGCTTACAGAGCAAAAAGGAGAGGAAATTCCTTATAATATTTTACAATTTGCGATTGCACCTCAAGAACGTACTTTATTGCATGAACGTATTGAGTCACGTTTTCATAAAATGCTTGAATTAGGTTTCCAACAAGAAGTGGAAAAACTGTATCATCGTGGAGATTTGCATATCGACCTCCCCTCAATTCGCTGTGTTGGCTATCGACAAATGTGGGAATACTTACGTGGTGATTATTCTTATGAAGAAATGATTTTTCGCGGGATTGCGGCAACACGTCAATTAGCGAAACGGCAAATCACTTGGCTAAGGGGATGGAAATATCCAATTCAATGGCTAGACAGTTTAAAAAACGCAGAAAATAAAGAAATTATAAAACAAGCATTTGATTTAGCTATGCAAACTCGATAAAAGTTGCTATATTGACAAAAGGGAGACGTATAGCTTCTGCACCTAAATTTTTATTAACTATAAATATAAGAAGGAAAATAAAATGGCAAAAGGACAATCTTTACAAGATCCTTATTTAAACGCATTACGACGTGAACGCATTCCCGTTTCGATTTATTTAGTAAATGGTATTAAATTACAAGGCCAAATTGAATCATTCGACCAATTCGTAATTTTATTAAAAAATACTGTAAACCAAATGGTTTATAAACACGCAATTTCAACTGTTGTTCCTGCCCGTTCAGTATCTCACCACAACGGTACGCCTCAACAACATTCTCAACAAGCCGATGCTCCAATAGCAGAAGCACAAGTCGAATAATATTGGATAAAGAACTTTATATTCACCAAAGTGCGGTCAATTCGACCGCACTTTCTTCTGGTACAAAATTATCAGCTCAATCTGATAATGCTATTGTTTTGCATGTTTTTTTCTCTCAAGATAAAAACCTTGAAGATCTGGAAGAATTCCAACAACTTACTTCTTCGGCAAATGTCCATATTCTAAAAACTATCACAACTGCTCGTTCCACGCCACAAGCCAAATATTTTGTAGGTTTAGGAAAAGCAGAAGAAATTGCTGATGCAGTAAAAAGTTATGGTGCTAATGTTGTTTTAGTCAATCATATCTTAACTCCTGCACAAACTAGAAACTTAGAAATGCTTTGTAACTGCCGTGTTGTTGATAGAACTGGAGTAATTTTAGACATTTTTGCCCAAAGAGCGCGTTCTCACGAAGGGAAATTACAAGTTGAATTAGCTCAATTAAAACACTTGGCGACAAGACTTATCCGTCGTAAAACAGGCTTAGATCAACAAAAAGGAGCGGTAGGATTACGTGGGCCTGGTGAAACACAGTTAGAAACCGATCGTCGGCTCATCAAAGTGCGCATTGCACAATTACAAAGTCGCTTAACTAAAGTTGAGAAACAACGCAATCAAAACCGTCAAACCAGACAAAAAGCAGATATTCCAACCGTTTCATTAGTGGGTTACACCAATGCTGGGAAATCCACCTTATTTAATCAAATTACGCAAGCTGGAGTTTATGCAGCAGATCAACTATTTGCAACACTGGATCCCACTTTACGTCGATTACAAATACAAGATGTCGGCACCACTATTTTAGCCGATACTGTAGGTTTTATTCGTGATTTACCCCATGATCTTATCTCCGCTTTCAAATCTACTTTGCAAGAAACCACTGAAGCCTCTTTACTTTTACATGTGATTGATTCAGCAGATGCAAGAAAATTAGAAAATATCACCGCAGTTAATCAGGTTTTAGAAGAAATTAAAGCCAATCAAGTTCCAACGCTATTGGTTTATAACAAAATTGATAACTTAGAAAATGTCACTCCTCATATTGTATATGATGAAAATCAAATCCCTGTTGCCGTTTATCTTTCTGCATTTACGGGAGATGGAATTGATTTATTAATTAATGCTATCCGCCAACGTTTAACTGATGAAATTCTTTATTTAAATTTAACTTTACAACCACAGGAAGGAAAAATTCGTCATCAGTTATATCAATTAAATTGTATTCGGGACGAAAAAATTTCTGATAAAGGTGAGTTTTTATTGGAAATTCAGGTTGATAAGGTGGAATGGTTAAAATTAGTGAAAACTTTTGCCCATTTAAATCAATTCACACCTCAAGGGATTTTAGATGAAATCAATATAGGCAAGCTCTAAATCGTTAAATAGCACGATGTTATTAAACAAAAGACAAACTGCGGTAGTTTTCTAAAAAATTTATTTTCCTATTCCATATTGTTTCAACTTATTTGCAATTGCTGTATGAGATACGCCCAAGCGAGTCGCTAATTTTCTAGTACTTGGATACTGTTCATAAAACTTACGTAATACACTTGCTTCAAAATTATTCATAATCTCTTCAAGACTCTTGTTATAAAATTGTTCTAATGTTAAAGGTGTAGTTTCTGATTCAGCTAAATTTAAACCATCAATAGATAATTGATTATTTTCTACTAATGAACAAGCACGATATAATGCATTATAAAGTTCACGTACATTACCTGGCCATTGATAAGCTTTTAAATATTGAATAAATGCTTGGTCAAATGGCGGCTTTTGTATCTCTAGCTGTCGGCTAATTAAATCAATAAAACACGAGGTTAATTGTGGAATATCTTCTATTCGATCTCGTAAAGCTGGAATCTGTAAGGTAAGTACATTAAGACGATGAAATAAATCACTACGTATTTTCCCTTCATCCACATAGTGTTGCAAGGAAATTTGTGAAGTACAAATAACCCTTACATTTGCATAACGTTCTGCTTCGTCACCAACACGACGAAAGGTTCCATCATTTAAGAAACGTAAAAGTTTCGCTTGTAAACTAAGAGGCAGTTCAGCAATATTGTCCAATAATACCGTTCCACCATTAGCATACTCGAAAAAACCCGTATAAGTTTTCCCATGATCAACTCGTCCAAACATTTCACTTTCTGCGTCACTATCTGGTAAACCAGCACAATTTACTGCGATAAACTTTTGCGTATTTCGAAGACTAAAATGATGACATGCCTTAGCAATTAGCTCTTTACCTGTACCTGTTTCACCTTCAATGAGTAATGGCGCATCTAACAAAGCAAACTTTTGAGCCTTCTCTAATAATTTTCTCATTTTAAGGCTTACTGCCACCACATCAGTAAAATATTCATATTGATTTACCGTAAAATGTGATGATGTATTGATTGCTGGCATATTTTTCTCTAACAGTTAATAAATGAAACAGGATAATAATTTTCTATCATACCTTGTGAATGTAAATAATAAAAGTTTAATGGCAACTTTTATTTACACATTTTCTTTATCTTTCATTTTTGATAAAGAAAAAACACTGGATTTTAACGAGCCTAACAATTCACGATGAATATGACTTAATTTAGGTTTCTCACTTTTTCGGAATTTCAGTGGGCGACAAAACTCCATTGTTTTAATACCTAATCGGGCGGTAAGCAAGCCTACACCAATACCTTGTGCCGCACGAGCAGAAAGTTTTGCAGCAATATCTCTAGAAAGCCAGTCCATACCTATTTCTTGTATAAGTTCTGTAGCGCCAGTAAACGCAATGTTCACTAAAATTAAACGCATTAATCGTAAACGGCTGAAATAGCCTAACTGAATGCCATAAATTTTTGCAATCTTATTGACTAAACGAATATTACGCCATGCAATAAAGAACATATCTACTAGTGCTAGTGGACTAATGGTAACAATAGTTCCCGCCTCAATTGCACTTGCAGTAATCAGTTTAGTGACTTTACTATCTATCGGTTTTAACACTTCCTGACTAAATAAATAGGCAACTTCTTGCGCTGAATAGCTATCATTAACTTGCTTTTCCCATTGAATAAAAGTTGGCGCCTGCTCATCAATATTTACTGCAGAGGCAATTTTTAAACATAATTGTTTACCTGATTCACTATCTTGTAGCTGAAAATTTTCTTGAGAATTGACCGCACTTTTCTCTATTAAATGTTCACTTTGTTGCTGCAAATCCATATGTCGTCTTAAATTAACTAAGTGACGCCATTCTTGAATTAAAGCAGATAATCCTAATACCACGACAAAAAAGCTAACTAAAGCAAAAACAAAGTAAATCCATTGGTGATTTTGCCAAGTATCAATTAACCATTGAATAGATTGAGCAACGGTTGCACCTAAAAATAAGATAATGCTAGCCACTAAGAGCTTTTTCCACCAACGAGGTTTAGGGTTAAGCGTTTCTTCAAACTTTTCAGTGAGTAATTCCCCTTCTAAAGTTTCACTATTCAATGCTTCAGAATCAACAGTTATCTCTGACTCACTAAACTCTTGTTTAGGTTTAAAATCAAAGTTAGATTGCGGATTTTCTGACTGTGAAAAAATAATTTTATCATTCATTAAACTCACCTTCTTTCCAAGAACATGATTAAAATTATAAATAACCGCTTAAGGTTTGTAAAAAGAATAAGATCATCGCTTAATTACTCCATCACCTTAGGATAAATCAGGAAATATCAAAGGATATGATCTAAATCACAAAAAAGAGTTTTCTTCACTTTTCTTGTTTTAAATACTAACTCTTAGGTGTTAATATTTATGCAAATTTTTTATTTATTACTATAGAGGTGATCATAATGACAACGTTTCGTATTGAAAAAGATACTATGGGCGAAGTGAAAGTTCCTGCTGATAAATACTGGGCAGCACAAACAGAGCGTTCACGTAACAACTTTAAAATTGGCCCTGAAGCGTCAATGCCACATGAAATTATCGAAGCTTTCGGTTATTTAAAAAAAGCGGCTGCATTTGCAAATACTGACTTAGGTGTTTTGCCTACTGAAAAACGTGATTTAATTGCTCAAGCTTGTGATGAAATCTTAGCACGTAAATTAGATGATCAATTTCCATTAGTTATTTGGCAAACTGGTTCAGGTACACAGTCTAATATGAACCTAAATGAAGTTATCGCAAATCGTGCACATGTCCTTAATGGTGGTAAATTAGGCGAAAAATCTATCATTCACCCAAATGATGATGTAAATAAATCACAGTCTTCAAACGATACTTACCCAACGGCAATGCACATTGCTGCATATAAAAAAGTCGTTGAAGCCACACTCCCAGCTATCGAGCGCTTACAAAAAACATTAGCAGCTAAATCTGAAGAATTTAAAGATGTTGTTAAAATTGGTCGTACTCACTTAATGGATGCAACCCCATTAACACTAGGTCAAGAATTCAGTGGCTATGCAGCGCAATTAAAATTCGGTTTAGAAGCAATTAAAAATACATTGCCACATTTACGTCAATTAGCATTAGGTGGTACCGCAGTTGGTACAGGTTTAAATACGCCTAAAGGTTATGATGTCAAAGTTGCTGAATACATTGCAAAATTCACTAGTTTACCATTCATCACTGCTGAAAACAAATTTGAAGCATTGGCGACTCATGATGCTATCGTTGAAACTCACGGTGCATTAAAACAAGTTGCCATGTCATTATTCAAAATTGCAAATGACATTCGTTTATTAGCCTCTGGCCCACGTTCAGGTATTGGAGAAATTTTAATTCCTGAAAATGAACCTGGTTCATCAATTATGCCAGGTAAAGTTAATCCGACTCAATGTGAAGCAATGACAATGGTGGCAGCACAAGTGTTAGGTAACGATACGACAATTTCATTCGCTGGATCACAAGGTCACTTTGAATTAAACGTATTTAAACCTGTTATGGCAGCAAACTTCCTACAATCAGCTCAATTAATTGCTGATGTTTGTGTATCATTTGATGAACACTGTGCAAGTGGTATTCAACCTAACCATCCACGTATTAAAAACTTGCTTGACAGCTCATTAATGTTGGTTACCGCATTAAATACTCATATTGGTTATGAAAATGCAGCTAAAATAGCTAAAACTGCGCACAAAAATGGTACAACATTGCGTGAAGAAGCGATCAATTTAGGATTAGTTTCAGCGGATGATTTTGATAAATGGGTTGTGCCTGCCGATATGGTTGGTAGCCTAAAATAAAGAAATTGAAAATTAAATGGAAAAGGCGACATCGTTCGCCTTTTTTTTATTTCAATTATTGATATAATCACCACAACTATTATTATTAAGAAATGTTTATGAAACTTAAATCGTTTTTCTTATCACTTTTCTGTTTGTTTCCTACGTTGGTTAATGCACAATGGATCAATGTCGGTAAGGCTGATTATAACTGGGGTCCTTTCCTCGTTTACACGGTTTCCTTAGATAGTGAAGATGGTCACTATGAAGCAAACCAATCACCACTTATGTTTTCATTTGATTATGCCAAACCAGTAGAAGGGAAAAATTTTTCAATTATTCTTATAAAAGAAATGGAATCTTTAGGCGCAAGCAAAGAGCAAACCACTACATGGCTAAAGGAATTAGAAACAATTCCTATGCCTGATTTTGCACCCAATGATCGTTTAAGTTATATTTCATTAGAAAATACTGGATATTTTATTTTGAATAACCAAGTAATTGATCATCAGTTTGATACTGAATTCAACCAATACTTTATTCAAGTATGGCTCTCAGGCAAAACTGGATTTGCACAAATCCAAAATCAATTATTAGGAAAGGAGAAAGGTAAAGTGAGCGAAACCTATCCTAAGCAACCTGAAATTGAACCACTTAAAGAAGATGATGCAGATCCTCAATTACCACCGAATTATGAGTTATTCAATATTACTCATGCGAATTGTTAATCTGTTTCTCTAAAAAATTAACTTCTAGCTCATCAACCATATAAGCTGAAGCTATAACATTAAATATATTCAATCAGCTTATAAATATAAAATCATAATTCCTCTAAAAAGAAAAAAGCCAGAACAAAAAGTTCTGGCTAAAGGGGTTTTATGAATAAAATATTTAAAGTTTAGCTCTATCAAAGTTACCCTTAGATAAAACGTCAAGAATTGTAAAGTTTTATCGATTTTTTGTCAATAACTTGACAAAACTTTTTACACTTTTTTATCTAAGGCAGATTTATTAAACAACATATTAGCCTAGATAATCTTCTAACCATTTGATTTTATTGTTTAATAATTCCTATTTATTTAAATAACCATAATTCAATCAATAGGCTTTGTCATATAGCCTTATTTAACTGAAAATACCTCATCACAACCAATTAATTAGTCAGCTATTAAGAGCTTATTTGCAATATCTATATTTTTATCAAAATCATTTGAAAAATTATTTTCATAAAAAAGACTGCACTTTTATGCGGTCTTATAGCACTTAATGAGTTCCACCCACGGTAATCTTTTCAATTTTCAAGGCTGGTTGCCCAACACCAACAGGAACACTCTGCCCACTCTTACCGCAAACACCAATACCATGATCAATTTCCATATTATCCGCGACCATAGAAACTTGTTGCATTACTTCAATACCACTGCCAATCAAGGTTGCTCCTTTTACTGGCTTAGTAATTTTACCTTTCTCAATTAAATATGCTTCTGTTGTAGAAAAAGTAAATTTACCTGAAGTAATATCCACTTGCCCACCACCAAAATGGGAAGCAAAAATACCATGTTCAATAGATGCTATAATATCTTCAAATTTACTTTGACCAGCAAGCATATATGTATTTGTCATACGCGGCATAGGTAAATGAGCATAAGATTCTCGACGACCATTTCCTGTAGGTTTAACCCCCATTAATCGAGCATTCATTTTATCTTGCATATAACCTTTTAATATGCCATTTTCAATTAATACATTACATTGTGAAGGTGTACCTTCATCATCGATGGTTAAGGAACCTCTACGATCAGATAAAGTGCCATCATCAACAATCGTACATAATGGTGAAGTAACTAACTCTCCAATCTTGCCTGAAAACAACGAACTTTCTTTACGATTAAAATCACCTTCCAATCCGTGCCCTACAGCTTCATGTAATAATACACCTGGCCACCCAGCACCTAAAACTACAGGCATTGGACCTGCTGGTGCGCCAACAGCCTCTAAATTAACTAAAGCTTGACGAACAGCCTCCTTGGCAAAATGGACGGCACGAATATCACCATCCACAGATTCTAAAAACCAATCTAAACCAAAACGACCACCACAACCCGCGCTACCACGTTCCCGTTTCCCATCTTTTTCTACTAATACAGAAATAGATAAGCGTACTAATGGGCGAATATCTGCAGCTAATGTACCATCTGTTGCGACAACTAATACTTCTTCATAAATTGCACTTAAACTAGCAGAAACACGGCTTATATAGGTACTCATTGTACGAGCTGCCTTGTCCACCAAATATAATAATTCAATTTTTTTCTCTTTGCTTAAGGTATCTAATGGATTAATACTCGCATAACGTAAAGGAGGATTTACTGAGGAAAATTTTGTAGGCACAACGATGCTTCCCTGTTTCGCAGTGGCAATTCCCTTCACTGCATTAGCACATTGCTGTAAACTGGCGAGATTAATTTGATCAGAATAGGCAAAGCCTGTTTTCTCTCCACTTATTGCGCGCAAGCCAACACCACGATCAATATGGAATCCCCCCTCTTTGATAATTCCATCTTCTAAAACCCAGCTTTCATCTTGACTTAGTTGGAAATAAATATCCGAATAATCTAATTCACGGTGAGACAGTTGATCAAAAATATTGGCGAGATCTTTTATACATAAATTACTTGGTACAAGTAAGCTTTGTTCAACTTTATTTAACATTCTGTTCCTAATATATTTTTAATTAAAAAAGCCATCTTAGGCATAATTATATATAAAAAGTGCGGTCAATTTTACCGTTTTTTAATGATCTTAACTAATCCACTGATTAGCTTCGCCTAGATCATTAAAATTTTTCTAAAACTGACCGCACTTTTCACAATTATTACATCACAACCACATCAAATTGATCCTGATTATAATATACTTCTGTTTTCACTTGCACTTGTTTGCCAATAAAAACCTCGAGCTCAGCTAATAAACCATGGCTCTCTTCATTAATCAAGTATTCTGCAACTGCCCTTGAAGCATACACAACAAATTGCTCACTAGAGAATAAATGATGCACACGAATAATCTCACGCATAATTTCATAACAAACTGTTTCTACCGTTTTCACTTGGCCTCGACCGTGGCAGGCTGGGCATTCACCGCATAAAACATGCTCTAAGCTTTCTCGAGTACGTTTACGAGTCATTTCAACTAAGCCTAACTGGGTAAAACCATTAACATTGGTTTTTACTCGGTCTTTAGCTAACGACTCTTCTAAAGATTGAATCACTCGATTACGATGTTCTTCTGCTTGCATATCGATAAAATCGATAATAATAATTCCACCTAAATTACGTAGTTGTAATTGTTGTGCAATAGCTTGAGTTGCTTCAATATTGGTATTAAAAATAGTTTCTTCAAGGTTACGATGTCCTACAAAAGCTCCAGTATTAATATCAATAGTCGTCATTGCTTCAGTTTGCTCAATAATGAGATAACCACCAGACTTTAAATTTACTCGCTTATCTAAAGCAATTTGTATAGCATTTTCTACCCCGTAAACATCAAATAATGGTTGATTACCTGCATATAGGCTTAGTTTTCCTACCATCTCTGGAATAAATTCTTCACAAAACTCTTTAACTTCATTAAAACAAAGCTTTGAGTCAATACGAATTTTCTCAATCTTCATTCCAACAAAATCACGTAATACTCGTTGTGTTAACGCAAGCTCGCCATATAGCATGGAACGTGTTGGATATTTTACTCGGCGCTCAATCACTTTACGCCACAATCGTTTTAAAAAATCTGCATCCTGTTTAAGTTCTTCCTCATTTACACCTTCTGCTGCAGTACGAATAATAAATCCGCCTAATTCATCACAGAAAGGCTCTGCCAATGACTTTAATCTTGCACGTTCTTCTTCACTTTCAATACGTTGTGAAACACCAACATGACTATTTTCAGGCATAAAAACCAGGTAACGAGACGGTAGCGTAATATCGGTGGTCAAACGTGCACCTTTAGTTCCTAAAGGATCTTTTACCACTTGAACAACAATATCTTGTCCCTCTCGCACTAGCTCAGCAATATCTTTCACGACAAATTGCTTTTGCTCCGTTTCATCTACACATTCTGTGTGAGAAACAATATCAGAAGCATGCAAAAATGCCGCCTTTTCTAAGCCTATATCCACAAATGCAGACTGCATACCTGGCAAGACACGAGTAACTCGCCCTTTATATATATTTCCGACCATTCCCCGTTTCGCTTGGCGCTCAATTTGAACTTCTTTTAAAATTCCCGTATCCACCAATGCGATTCGTGTTTCATTCGGGGTGACATTCACCAATAATTCAACTGAATCCATTAAAAATACCTAACTCGTCATTAAATTTATCAAAATTGTTATTAGTCTAGCGAAAAGGACAATGGAATAACAGGGCTAATTATTGTAAAATATGACTTTTCTCAAAATTTATCATAATAATCCACTAGCAATCATACTAATCCTATTGTAATAAGGCCCGCATTGAATATAGCTTCCTTATAAAGATAGGTTTAGTGGTATGGAGTTTACTAATGTTTGGATTGGATCCAACTCTAATTACATTTACTATTTATATTTTAGGCATGATTACCATTGGTATTCTTGCCTACCGTTATACAAAAAATTTATCAGATTATATCTTAGGTGGCCGTCGCTTAGGTAGCTTTGTAACAGCAATGTCAGCGGGAGCATCTGATATGTCTGGCTGGCTATTAATGGGCTTACCAGGCGCTGTTTATGTATCTGGCTTAGTCGAAGGTTGGATCGCAATCGGTCTCACGATTGGTGCTTACTTTAACTGGTTATTTGTGGCTGGGCGCATCCGTGTTCATACTGAATTTAATAATAATGCCTTAACTTTACCTGAATATTTTCATCATCGATTTGGAACTTCTCACCATTTATTAAAAATTATTTCAGCCTCAATTATCCTAGTATTTTTCACAATTTACTGCTCTTCTGGCGTTGTTGCAGGTGCAAAACTATTTCAAAATCTCTTTAATATAGACTATTCAACTGCAATTTGGTACGGCGCTTTAGCAACCATTGCTTATACTTTTATTGGTGGTTTTTTGGCTGTCAGTTGGACAGATACTATTCAAGCAACATTAATGTTATTTGCCTTGATTCTAACACCTGTTGTTATTGTGATTTCACTTGGTGGGTTTGATGATTTTTCTATAGTGATGCAACAGGCTGAGCTAGTACAACAAAAAGATTTTACAGATCTATTTACAGGCACAACACCTCTTGGTTTGTTAAGCCTAGCAGCTTGGGGATTAGGCTATTTTGGTCAACCTCATATTCTGGCTCGTTTTATGGCGGCATATTCAGTAAATTCTTTACATAAAGCCCGCCGCATTAGTATTACCTGGATGATGATTTGCCTTGCTGGGGCTATTGGTTTAGGTTTCTTTGGTATTGCTTATTTTCATGCGAATCCAAATGTTGCTGGAATAGTGAATCAAGAACCAGAACAAGTATTTATTGAATTAGCTAAATTACTCTTTAACCCTTGGATTGCGGGTATTTTACTTTCTGCCATTCTCGCTGCTGTTATGAGTACTTTAAGTTGTCAATTATTAATTTCCTCCAGTGCATTAACTGAGGATTTCTATAAAGGATTTATTCGCCCTAAAGCGACAGAAAGAGAATTAGTTTGGCTAGGCCGTGCTATGGTATTAGTGATTGCAGCACTAGCCATTTGGATAGCTCAAGATGAAAACAGCAAAGTATTAAAACTCGTTGAATTCGCTTGGGCTGGATTTGGCAGTTCATTTGGACCAGTTGTATTACTTTCATTATTTTGGAAACGCATGACATCTTCAGGAGCAATGGCGGGGATGTTAACTGGAGCGATTGTCGTTTTCTGTTGGAAAATTGTCATGCCAGTGGGTTCTGAATGGGCAAATTTATACGAAATGATTCCTGCATTTTCGCTAGCAACTTTAATGATTATTGTCGTATCTTTACTTTCACCAGTGCCTAATCAGCAAATTATCGAAACGTTTGAAAAAGCTAATGAAGCCTATAAAAAAGCACATTAAAATATGATTGATTTTCGTCCTTTTTATCAACAAATTGCTACAACTGATCTTTCATCATGGTTAGAATCCTTGCCATTACAACTAAAAGAATGGCAAACACAAACTCATGGTGAATATGAGAAATGGGTAAAAATTATTGATTTCTTACCGCACTTATCAACAGATCATATTGACTTAAAACATGCAGTCAAAGCTGAAAATGATCAGCCTCTCTCTGCGGGTGAGCAACAACGCATTATTTATCATTTAAAACAACTCATGCCTTGGCGGAAAGGTCCTTATCATCTATATGGAATTCACATAGATTGCGAATGGCGTTCTGATTTTAAATGGAATCGTGTTTTACCGCATTTATCACCTTTGCAAAATCGTCTTATTTTAGATGTAGGATGTGGAAGTGGCTACCATATGTGGCGTATGGTTGGTGAAGGTGCCAAAATGGTGATAGGAATTGATCCAACAGAATTATTCCTGTGCCAATTTGAAGCTGTACGTAAATTATTAAATAATGATCGTCGTGCGCATTTAATTCCCCTTGGCATTGAAGCAATGCAACCTTTAGGAGTATTTGATACCGTATTCTCTATGGGCGTACTTTATCATCGAAAATCACCTCTTGATCATTTAACGCAATTAAAAAACCAATTGCGTATAGGCGGAGAGTTAGTACTCGAAACCCTCGTCATTGATGGTGATGAAAATACGGTTCTTGTTCCTAAAGATCGCTATGCAAAAATGAAAAACGTCTATTTTATTCCTTCAGTAGACGCATTAGTCAACTGGCTTCAAAAGGTAGGCTTTACCAATATACGCTGTGTAGATGTTGAAGTTACCTCATTAGAAGAACAGCGTAAAACTGAATGGCTAGAAAATGAAAGTTTAATTGACTTTCTCGATCCCAATGATCACCGAAAAACCATTGAAGGTTATCCAGCACCTAAACGTGCTATTATTATTGCAAATAAATAAGGCTCCTAATGGAGCCCTATTATTAGCTTATGAACAACGATTATTTAGCTAAGCATTCTGAATAGCTATCAGCAGTTGATTGTAAGAAATTAGCATAAGAGCCTTTACCTAACTTAACTTTATCACCAATCGGATCTAAATGCCCTACATGAACACCAGTACCTTTACTTAAAGTTTCAATCACTTTAGGTGTAAATTGAGGTTCAGCAAATAAGCATGCCACTTTATGTTCTTCAATTTCTTCTTTAATGGTTGCTAAGGTTTTTGCACCAGGAGCAACAAGTGGGTTAATTGTAAAATAACCTGTTTGTTTTAAACCATATGCATCATTGAAATAGCCATAAGCATCATGGAAAACATAAAAACCTTTTTCTTTTACAGGCGCCAATTGAGCTTTAATTTTCTCACCTTGTTCATCTAAAGTGCGGTTAAAATCAGCTAAATTTTTAGCAACAAGCTCTTTTTTAGCAGGATATTGCTCAATAAGTTTATCTGCTAATTTCTGTGCGATAACTTTACTAATTGCTGGAGAATACCATACGTGCCAGTTTGTGCTTAAGCCATTCTCATCGTGTTCATGTTCATGGTCATGATGATGTTCATGTGCATCTGCATGATTATGCTCATGATTGTGAGCATGATCGTGGTCGTGTCCATGGTCGTGATCGTGGTCATGGTCATGGTCATGGTCATGGTCATGGTCATCATGATGATGGTGTGCAGCTTTTCCTAATAAAGGTTCTATACCTGCTAAATCTGCAATAGTAATTACTTTTTTATTATCTATACTACTTAAACTTTTTTCTAAGAAACTATCGACATCTTCACCAATCCATAATAATAAATCCGCTGATTTTAATTTTTTTACATCTGTTGGTTTAAGGCTGTAATCATGAGGTGAAGCACCTGGTGGCACAATAATTTCTGTTTCAGTTACACCATCAGCGATAGAAGAAGCAATAAAGCCTAATGGTTTTACTGAAGTCACAATATTTGCATTTGCTACACAAGCAGCAGAAGCTACCACGCTAGCAAGTAATCCTTTAGTAAATATTTTATTTAAATTTTTCATAGTTTAATCCTTAATTAGTCTAAATATGCTTATGCAAATCGTATTTAGATTACTCTTTTTATCTTTAATTAGCTATCTTTTTTTTTATAAAAAAATAAGTAATCAGTTCGAAAGCAATTTATCAATCACACGAGAAACCGCAAAAAAACCAAAGGTTGCTGTAACCATGGTTGCTGCACCAAACCCATTTGCACAATTCATCGTTGGAGAAATAGCACATTCTTTTTCCATTTGAGGAAAAATTAATGGTTGTGTGGAAAATACACAATCTACACCAAATTTACGTTTAGGATTTTGGCTAAAATGATATTCTTTGCGTAAAAGTGACCGCACTTTTGAAGCAAGAGGATCCTGAATTGTTTTACTTAAATCCTTAATTTGAATTTGTGTAGGATCAGTTTGTCCACCCGCTCCACCGATCATAATCACTTTAATTTTATTACGTTTACAATAAGCAATCAGAGCTGCCTTAGTTTTTACATGATCAATCGCATCAATAACATAATCATAACCACAATCAAGATATTCATCCAAATTATCTATGGAAATAAAATCGTCAATGATGTTGACTTCGCATTCTGGATTAATCAGCTCTATGCGTTGTTTCATCACTTCCGTTTTAAGCTTTCCAACATTACCAGTCAATGCATGAATTTGACGATTTATATTGGTAACACAAATATCATCCATATCAATTAAGGTTATTTTACCTATACCTGAACGGGCTAACGCTTCCACACACCAAGAACCTACGCCACCAATACCAATGACACAAATATGGGCATGACGTAAACGTGTTAAACCTTGTGTTGTGTATAAACGAGCAATGCCTCCAAACCGTTGTTCATAATTATCAACAGACGCCATCTAAACTCACCTCGTTATGACATAATAAGTTGGCACGAGTTTATTCTCGTGCCAATCTTTATTTATCTACTAAAAAATTAAATAAATTAACGTAAAATCCAAACTCGACCATAATGTTTTAATAAACCTGATACATGGCCAGCCTTATCTCCAACACCTTGGTACAAATCAAAGTGATTCCCTTTCACTGCGCCGCCCACATCTAGTGCGATCATTAAATGCAGTTTATGTTTACCTGTCCAATTACCTTGATCATCAATCTGTGGAATCTCAACTAAAAGTATTGAACCTGATGGTATAATATTACGGTCAGATGCCACAGAGGCCAACGGAACCAAAGGAACACCTGCGGAGCCTTTTACTTTACCTGCTGGATCATTTTTAAAAAATACATAAGATGGATTACGCTCAAGCAAGCTTTGTAACCGTGAAGGATTAAGTTTTGCCCAATCACGAATAGCTTGAATAGACATTTTCTCTTTGGCTATTTCACCATCCTCTACTAATAAACGTCCAATGGCTTGGTATTTATAACCATTCTGTCCTGCATAGGCAAAATAATTTAAATTACCATCGCCAAAATCCACATAACCACTCCCCTGCACACCTAGGAGAAAATTATCCAGCATAGAATCACTATAAGCTAATTCTAATCCCTGACCAACTAATGCTCCTTGATAAATTTGAGCTCGAGTGAAACGTTTTTGTGAAGGCAAAGCATAAATAGGATGTTGATACTGTCCTTGTGGCACACGACGAGCATGAATCACTGGAGAATAATAACCTGTTAAAAGGACATTTTGATAACCATCTTCACCTGCCATCACTTGTGGACGAATACCATAATTCTCTAATTGGGTAACATCAGCCCCAGAAATAACCCACTGCATCACCTTACTATAATTTTCAGCGTAAGTTGAAGTAATGGCAGTGGAATATGTACGCACATTTGATAATTGAGTTAAAAAATCCCCTTGATTAACAACCCCTGAATAATTATCAACCGACATCGTAGAAAATAAATTGGTCGTATATGAACGATCCTTATATTTTGCTCCAAATTTTTGCAAATCAATGGAAGTATTCACGCCTGAACTCGAAGATCCTCGTCTAGATACATCAGATGAACAAGAAGCTAAAATAGTAGCAACGCAAAGCATGGTTACTTTGAGTAAAAAACGCTTTTTAAATAGCATGGTAAAGTCCTAATAAAATAGAAAGAGACAATGATTGAAATTAAGTCGTGATATTTAAATGTTAGGCTTAATGTAAGCGAGCTATGCTATCAAAAAATAGCACAACTCTCTAATCTTTTTTCTATAATTTACATTCAGGCTAATAAACATTCCATTGTTGATTAATTAGTCATTTTGACTATTTTTATTGCAAACAAATCATTTAACATAAAATTTTCTTGCAATTAATCCAAAAGCGAGTATATTACATCGCATCTGACGCGGGGTGGAGCAGCTTGGTAGCTCGTCGGGCTCATAACCCGAAGGTCGTTGGTTCAAATCCGGCCCCCGCAACCAAATTCAAAAATAAGGCGTTAATTAAAGTTAACGCCTTTTTTATTTTCTGCGGTGCAAAATTTTAAAATTTCTACCGCACTTTTTCTCGTTAAGTTCTCGAGCTATAATCTCCTACACACACCCACTTATAAGTGGTTAATGCTTCTAATCCCATTGGGCCCCGTGCATGCAATTTTTGTGTGCTCACTGCAACTTCTGCACCTAACCCAAATTGTCCACCATCAGTAAATCTTGTACTGGCATTTACATATACTGCGGCCGCATCCACTTGAGTCACAAATTGTTTTGCTAATTTTTGTGATTCGGTCAGAATGCTTTCTGAATGTTCACTACCATATCGACGGATATGAGTTATCGCTTGTTCAATATCTTTTACTACCACAACATTGAGATCATAAGATAACCATTCTCTAGCGAGCTGTTCTTCAGTTACTCGCTCAACCTCAGTTGTCACATTTTTTAAAATAGAAAGTGCGGTAGGATCCGCATGAAATTTTATAGCTTTCGTTTTTAAATGATTAGCCAATTTGGGTAAAAAGGTTTCGGCAATACTCTCCTGAACTAACAGGGTTTCTAAGGTATTACAAGTGCTTGGGCGTTGTGTTTTTGCATTTTCAATCAAAGGTAACGCTTTCTCTTGATCTGCGGTCTCTTCTACAAAAATATGACAAACACCAATTCCTCCGATAATTACTGGAATAGTAGAATTTTTACGGCAAAGTTCTTGTAAACCTGCTCCACCACGAGGAATAATCATATCGACATATTGATCCAAATGCAGTAATTCCATTACTAATTCACGATTAGGATCGGTAATTGCTTGTACTGCATGTTTTGGCAATCCAGCTTGTTGTAAAGCATCTTGCAGGACTTTTACTAAAATCTTATTGGAATGTTGGGTTTCTTTCCCTCCTCGTAAAATCACTGCATTACCCGTTTTTAAACATAAGCTTGCCACATCAATTGTCACATTTGGACGAGCTTCATAAATCGTGCCAATTACACCTAGAGGTACTCGAATACGTTCCAGCGTTAATCCACTGTCTAATACTCCACCATCAATGATTTTTCCTACTGGATCGGCTAATGAAATAACATGACGAACATCATTAGCAATACCTTTTAACCGATCTTCAGTCAGTAATAAACGGTCAATAATTGATGCAGATAAACCATTTTCCTTTGCTTCCTGAACATCTTTCGCATTTTCCGCTAAAATGATATCTTTTTGAGCTTCTAATTGTTCGGCAATAATTAATAAAGCTTTATTTTTCTCTGTTTGAGATAATTGAGAAAGAATAAATGATGCTTGTTTTGCTTGTTTGCCCATTTCATTAATTATCGACATACTCTGCCCCATTATTTTATTTTTTTTGGTAATTTATCATCCACTGAATTTACGATTATTTGTTGTTCTTGAAAATCAAAAACGGGCAACCCTAATTTAAAGTAAATTGCTAATAAACGTAGAATGAAACCACTTATCAAGGTCACGATAATCGTAATATTTTGTTCTAAACCTATATGTTGTAATCCAATATAAATAACCGTAGCTAATAAGGCAATACTCGCATAAAGCTCTTTTTGGAAAACTAAAGGAATTCGGTTACATAGAAGATCACGCAGTACCCCACCAAAAGCCCCTGTTATAATTGCCGCAATAGAGGCAACCGTAAATCCATGTCCCATATCTAATGCAACTTGAGCCCCAATAATAGAGAAAACAATTAATCCTAAAGCATCTAAAACCAAAAATATAGTTCGAAAATAACGCATAAAATGATTAATAAAAGGGGCAATAAATACGGTTAAAATCGCCGCACTCGCAACAATTAAAAAGTTTTCAGGGTGTTTTACCCAACTTAATGGATAATGCCCTAATAATACATCTCGAACAGAGCCCCCTCCAATAGCCGTCATTGAAGCAATAATCACCACACCAAAAATATCCATTTTTTCACGTCCTGCGGCTAATGCACCAGTAATCGCCTCTGCGGTAATCCCCACCAGATAAAGAATTGATAACAACATATAACATTCTCATGAATAATTCGTCATTGAAATTATTCTAACTGAAATCCTGCCCCAACTCCATTTTCCTTTACGCTCATTTTGTGATGTTGATAACAGAATTATTTTTCTTTTTCACTTAGTATACCTATGCCATCTATATCCATCTCATTAAACCTAATATAAGGAAATATTGTATGAAAAAATTGATTAATACAGTTGAAACTGTACTTGATGAACAATTACAAGGTTTTGTCAAATCACATTCACAACTCGTTTTAAATACAGATCCCGTTTATATTCGAAGAATTGATGCCCCAGTAGCTGGGAAAGTCGCAATTATCTCAGGGGGTGGAAGTGGACACGAACCAATGCATGCTGGATTTGTAGGGGATGGTATGTTAGATGGTGCTTGCCCTGGTGCAATATTTACTTCACCAACACCAGATCAAATGTTTGAATGTGGAATGTCAGTAGATAGTGGAGAAGGAATATTATTACTGATTAAAAACTACACAGGAGATGTTTTAAATTTTGAAACTGCGACTGAATTACTTGCTGATATGGGAAATAAAGTTGCTACCGTATTAGTAGATGATGATGTTGCCGTAAAAGACAGTTTATATACTGCAGGCCGTCGTGGTGTGGCTAATACCGTTATTCTTGAGAAATTATTAGGTGCCGCCGCCAATAAAGGCTATAACTTAGATCAATTGGCTGAACTAGGTTATAAACTTAATAACCAAGGTCATTCTATTGGAATTGCATTAGGTGCTTGTACAGTTCCTGCTGCAGGAAAACCGTCATTTACGCTAAATGAACAAGAAATGGAATTTGGTGTTGGTATTCATGGTGAACCAGGTATTGAACGTCGTCCTTTTGAGAATCTTGATAAAACAGTTGAACAAATGTTTGATACCCTAATTGCACATGGTGATTATGAACGTAAAACACGCCGTTGGGATCATAAAAATCATCAATGGAACGAGGTTACGGATAAGAAAAAAGCCTTACAAAAAGGAGATCGAGTCATCGCTTTAGTTAATAATTTGGGTTCAGTTCCACTCTCAGAGCTATATGGTGTCTACAATAAACTGACAGAATGTTGCGAACAATTTGGACTAACCATTGAACGCAATCTTGTAGGCTCATACTGCACTTCGTTAGATATGCAAGGCATATCAATTACGCTAGTCAAAGTAGATGATGATATTCTTTCCCTTTGGGATGCATCAGTTAATACCCCTGCGCTTCGCTGGGGAAAATAGTTTAAGCAAGGAGAAATAACATGGCTTTAACTCAAAAACAGATATTACAATGGCTTGAAAATTGTCATCAATGTTTTACTGAACAACGAGATTATCTTACCCAATTAGATACAAGTATTGGCGATGGTGATCATGGACTCAATATGCAAAGAGGCTTCAGTAAAGTTGCTGAAAAGCTTCCTACATTAGCTGATAAAGATATTAGCACAATTCTGAAAACCGTTGGCATGACATTATTGTCTCAAGTTGGTGGAGCCAGTGGGCCTTTATATGGCACATTTTTTCTAAAAGCCTCCCAAAGCATAGATGGGAAACAAGATATTTCTACTGAAGGCTTAGTACAAATGTTAAAAAATGGTGTAGAAGGTATTGTTTCTCGAGGGCATGCTAAATTAGGTGATAAAACCATGTGCGATGTATGGCTACCCGTTTTAGATGAATTAGAACAAGCTGATCTTCATCAATCTCTGTGTACATTGCTTGAAAGTGCAGTTAAAAAAGCAAAAATATCACTTGAAGCCACCATTCCATTAGTTGCTAAAAAAGGACGTGCAAGTTATTTAGCTGAACGTAGTGTAGGCTATCAGGATCCTGGTGCAACTTCTACAATGTATATGCTTGAAGCATTATATCAAGCGGTAAAATAGGAGTGACTAATGGTTAACCTTGTTATTGTTTCACATAGTGCAAAATTAGGTGAGGGCGTTGCAGAACTAGCTAACCAAATAGTGAGAGATGGCTGTAAAATTGCAGTTGCCGCAGGAATTGATGATACTGAAAATCCTATTGGTACAGATGCGGTAAAAATTATGAATGCTATTGAAGCTGTTTTTTCAGAGGATGGCGTTGTGGTGTTAGTCGATCTTGGTAGTGCTATTCTCAGTGCTCAAACGGCTTTAGAACTGCTAGAACCAACAATTGCTGAAAAAGTAGTAATTAGCTATGCTCCACTGGTAGAAGGCACACTCGCAGCCGCAGTGGCAGCCTCGACAGGCGATACATTAAATACTGTTTTAGAAGAAGCCAATCTAGCGGCACATTTAAAATTAGAACAAGCTTATAACTAAGGGCTATTAGTGTTCTACATATAATCTACATATAAAAAGTGCGGTAAAAATTTTTCAAATTTACACCGCACTTTTCTTATCAAAAATAAAGTTAATTACGCTTCAAACAAAGCCTTATGCAATACACGAACTACATCATCAGCATATGCACTATGTACTAAAGTACAAACATTATTAGTGCTTGCACCATAACTAATCATGCGAATATTGTATTCCTCTAAAGTATCAAAAATACGTTTTGCAATACCTGCAGATAAATGTAAGTCATTACCAATTAATGCTACTAGTGCTAATCCTGTATCTACTTTTACTGTACAGACCTCGCTTAATTCATTCAGTAAATCACCTGATAATAATTCCGTACCTGAAGAAGCTGAGCCTGTTTTATCCAAAGTTAAAGCAATACTCACTTCCGAGGTAGTAATCGTATCTACTGAAATCTTATGTTTTGCTAAAATACTGAATACGTTGGCTAAGAATCCTTGAGCATGGAGCATATTTAAGCTGGATAAGGTTAATAAAGTTTGATCTCGACGTAATGCTATGGCACGGAAAGTCGGGCGAGGTTGAGGATCACGAGTCACCCAAGTCCCCCCCTCTTGAGGCGCTTTACTTGAACCAACATATACAGGAATATTGCTACGTACCGCAGGTAATAACGTAGCAGGATGTAATACTTTTGCTCCGAAAGTTGCCATTTCTGCTGCTTCAGCAAAACTCATGGTATCAATACGTTGTGCATTTGGCACAATTCGCGGATCTGTCGTATAAATGCCTGCCACATCAGTCCAAATTAATACATCTTTTGCATTTAATACTTCAGCAATTAATGCTGCTGAATAATCAGATCCACCTCGGCCTAATGTAGTGGTTTTACCATTGGCATCACGACCAATAAAACCTTGTGTAATCACAAGTTCACCACGATCAATGAGTGGTTTTAATATGTTATCACTATTTTTTTGAGTCTGCTCATCATTAGGAACAGCCTTACCAAAATGGCTATTTGTGGCAACGATAGTTCGTACATCAACCCAAGTAGCTTGTGCATTTAATTCACGCAAAATTTGCACAAATATTTTGGTCGACATCATTTCTCCATGGCTAATCAGTTCATCAGTTAACGCTGTTGAATTAGCTAAACTTGCAGCTTCGGCTAAATATTCAATATTTGTTAATAATGCCTCTACCTCAAGTCGTACCGTACTACTATCCTTTAATTCATTTAAAATATTTTCTTGAATTTGACGAACTTCGCCAATCAATTTAGCACGTTCAGTGCTATCACAACCTGCAGCGAGTGCCACCAATAAATTGGTGACTCCTGCTGATGCAGAAAGAACAACTACACGAGTATTAGGATCGGCAATAATGATTTTTGCACAAGCGGTCATTGCTGCATGGTTTGCAACACTTGTGCCTCCAAATTTAGCGACAGAAAGGTTAGCCATAGGTTATATCCTCTTAAAAGTTAATAATGTTGTGTTTCCATACAAATAGCGATTTGCCCATTATTTGTCAAATAAAATCTATAAAATTTAAAAGATTTTTTATTTTTATTAAGAGATTATTATTTATTTGCTAACTTATCTAAGATTTTTTGATGAATTCCACCAAAACTTCCATTGGACATCACTAAAATATGATCTGTTGGTTGAGCTTCTTTCACAATGGAATCGACCAATTTATCCAAGTCCGCAGTCCAGGTCGCTGGTTGAACACATTTATTAGTAATTTCAACCACATCCCAAGGAATATTATCTGGTTGAAGAATAAACACATGATCCGCACGAACTAAAGCAGGAGCAATTTCTTCTTTATGTACGCCCATTTTCATGGTATTTGAACGAGGCTCAAGCACTGCCAAAATACGTACACCACCGCCGACCTTATCACGAAGTGCGGTTAATGTTGCTTGAATTTCAGTTGGATGATGAGCAAAGTCATCGTATACCGTTATACCATTGACTTCACCTTTAACTTCTAAACGACGTTTTGCATTAACAAAAGTAGATAATGCTTTAGCCGAATCCGCAATAGCAACACCTGCATGATGAGCCGCAGCAATTGCCATTACCGCATTATGCATATTATGCTGACCAACAATATTCCAATGCACTTCAGCTACTTTTTCACCTTTATGGAATACTGCAAACTGAGTGCAATCATGAGTAATACGGGTTGCATCCCATTCTTGATCTTTACCCAAAAATTGCTGTTCACACCAGCACCCCATATCAAGAGTTTCTTTAACACTCGCTTCACTCGCAACCGACAAGATTCGACCACTTTGAGGAATCGTACGAATCATATGATGAAATTGACGTTGAATCGCTTTAAGATCATCAAAAATATCAGCATGATCAAAGCCAATATTATTAATAATTAAGGTTTTCGGATTGTAATGCACAAATTTAGAACGTTTATCAAAAAATGCCGTATCATATTCATCAGCTTCAATCACAAAATATTGGCTATCCGTAAAACGAGATGACACACCAAAATTACCTGCAATTCCGCCCACCAAGAAATTAGGATTTAAGCCACTTTGTTCAAGAATCCAAGTCAACATACCTGTAGTAGTGGTTTTGCCATGAGTACCCGAAACAGCAAAAACCCAACGATTATGTAATAGGTGATCATGTAGCCACTGCGGGCCAGACATATATGGAAGTTGATTCTCTAATACATATTCCACACAAGGATTCCCACGTTTCATCGCATTTCCAATGATCACCATGTCTGGAGCAGGCTGTAATTGTGATACATCAAAATGTGGGATAATGGTAATACCACTTTTTTCTAAAAAACTGGACATTGGAGGATAAACATTGGTATCAGAACCCGTCACATGGTAACCCATTTGTTTTGCAATAATTGCTAAGCCACCCATAAATGTACCACAGACGCCAAGAATATGAATATGTTTCATTATTAGTTATCTCTTTTATGCTTTAATATATCTAAATAAATTTGTGTATTAGATCACATTGTTAAAATTCTGTTATACCTAGTGCACAATTAAGTTCCTATAATAATCCAAGTCACTTATTGAGTAAACGCTTAGTATTGACGATAGAATTAATAGGCATTAGCAAAAAACATTTTATTCAAATTTGTTATACTAAAACTACTACTTTTTATTATCTAACATAGGTAAATGATATTATGAAAACACTAGATGAATTTATTGTCGACAAACAAGCGGAATATCCTAATGCAAAAGGTGCATTATCAGGCATTCTTTCATCAATCCGACTTGTTGCGAAAATTATCCATCGAGATATTAATCGTGCTGGATTAACCAATAATATTCTAGGTTTATCCGGTGTAGATAACGTTCAAGGCGAACATCAAATGAAGCTTGATTTATTTGCCCATAATGCAATGAAACAAGCATTAATCTCACGTGAAGAAGTTGCAGGTTTTGCTTCTGAAGAAGAGGAAGAAATTGTCGTATTTGATACTGAACGTGGTCGCAATGCAAGATATGTAATCTTGACGGATCCATTAGATGGTTCATCTAATATTGATGTGAATGTATCTGTTGGTACAATTTTCTCTATTTATCGTCGAGTAACACCAGTAGGTACACCTGTCACATTAGAAGACTTTACCCAACCAGGGAATAAACAAGTTGCAGCGGGTTACGTGGTCTACGGTTCTTCTACTATGTTAGTTTATACCACAGGTAATGGCGTGAATGGTTTCACTTATGACCCATCATTAGGGACTTTTTGCTTATCCCATGAAAATATGCAAATGCCAAAAACAGGTAAAATCTACTCTATTAATGAAGGTCAGTATTTAAAATTTCCTACGGGAGTTAAAAAATATATTAAATATTGCCAAGAAGAAGATCCCGCCTCTAATCGTCCTTACACCTCACGCTATATTGGTTCATTAGTGGCCGACTTCCATCGCAATTTATTAAAAGGTGGAATTTATATTTATCCAAGTGCAACGAACTATCCAAAGGGTAAATTACGTTTACTTTATGAAGGAAATCCAATTGCCTTCTTAACAGAGCAAGCGGGAGGGATTGCAAGTGATGGCTATCGTCGCATTTTAGATATTCTACCGACTGAATTACATCAACGTATTCCATTATTTATTGGTTCTAAAGAAATGGTTGAAAAAGCTCAAGAATTTATGGAACAATTCAAAGATTAACCACATAATAAGAAACAAAAAACGTACCTTTTTAGGTACGTTTTTTATTTTTAAAGTCAATAAGTTAAGATTATTCAATATAAGTAAACTTTGCCCATAAAGGGAAAGTCGCTGTAAGAAATAATAAAAATATTAGAACATAGTAGGAAAGTTTTTGCTTATGGTAAATATGAAATGCCAAAATGCCAGCTATTAATAAATGTAATAAAAAATATAAAATAAGTGCAAACGGATTAGCTAAATTTACGCCTGTTGATAACAGTGAATATATCAATACAGCAAGGCTCCATAAAGCATTACACACTAACAATACAGTGATAATTAAAGGCAACAATGCAATAAAATCTTGTAACCGATTACGAGAAACCACGAGTACAATATTTGCCAAAATAACGCCAACCAAAAGTTGTGAAAATAAATTATATTGCAGTAATTCTAAACATGAAATTTTTGTTAATAAGCTGACAAATGCAATGAGCGCTAATAGCCCGACCAATGCAGCTAGCTTTAATCTAAAAATTTGAGGTTTAGGTTCCAGGGATTGCTTTAACATAATAATTAACATCAATCCTCCAGCAATAAACTGTAAGAGAATATTAACTGAATATGGCTTTGCAAATAACCCTAATATCCATACACTTCCCCAGTAAAAAGCAAAATAGTTTATGGCTCGAATCAAGCGCCCTCGTTGTCCATTACAAATACGACCTTTAAGAAAGACTAATACACAAATAAATTGGGCCATTAATACAGCAATATTAAAATGGGGAATGGCGTTTATTTGAGGTGGTAAAAGCACCGTATAAATATCAATTAAAATCAATAATACGACGGGTAAACTTAATTTAATTATCGTTAGTTCTCTTGATTCTTGTTCTTCTGACATTGTCCTATCAACCTTACAATTAATAAATTTGAAGCATTATGAATGAATAAAAAAGTGCGGTCAAAATTTTATAAATTTTATTTTATTCGCCTAATCTTAATATTGATGATATATACTTATTTTTGTTAAAGAAAAATCATCAATAATGCTTGAGTTTAGTTAGACTTAAGCATCATTTTTGTTTAGACTGTAACAATATTTTGACAAAATGGAGAACACAATGTCACTTAACGATCAAGATCCTTGGGCAAAGCCTGGGCAAGGTAGCCAGAAACAGCCAGAAAATAATACATCAAATAATAATGATGATAATAAACAAGGCTGGTCTAATAAGCCAAATAATACTGAGCAATCTCCCCCTGATTTAGAGGAAGTATTTAATAATCTACTCAAAAAATTAGGTGGTGGTAATGGTCGCCATAACTCATCATTTTCCAATCAAAATATGGGAAAACTTGCTCCCATTGGTATAGCATTAGCCATTGCAATATGGGGCTTAAGTGGCTTATATACCATAAAAGAAGCAGAACGTGGTGTAGTTACACGCTTTGGTCAATTACATAGTATCGTACAACCAGGTTTAAACTGGAAACCAACCTTTATTGATAATGTTATCCCAGTTAATGTAGAGCAAGTGAAAGAATTAAAAACTCAAGGCGCAATGCTTACACAAGATGAAAATATGGTTAAAGTAGAGATGACTGTACAATATCGTGTGCAAGATCCAGCTAAATATCTCTTTAGTGTTACAAATGCAGATGACAGTTTAAATCAAGCTACTGATAGTGCATTACGTTATGTTATTGGTCATATGACCATGGATGATATTCTCACAACAGGTCGTGCAGTTGTCAGAGAACAAACGTGGAAAGCACTTAATGAAGTGATTCAGCCTTATGATATGGGTGTTGAAGTAATTGATGTAAACTTCCAATCGGCACGCCCACCTGAAGATGTCAAAGATGCCTTTGATGATGCTATTAAAGCTCAAGAAGATGAACAACGCTATATTCGTGAAGCGGAAGCCTATGCTCGTGAGCAAGAGCCTATTGCTCGTGGTGATGCCCAACGTATTGTAGAAGAAGCAACCGCTTATAAAGATAAAGTTGTATTAAATGCACAAGGTGAAGTTGAACGTTTACAACGTCTATTACCTGAATTTAAAGCCGCACCTGATCTTCTTCGTGAACGTCTGTATATTCAGTCCATGGAACAAATTATGGCGAAAACCCCAAAAATCATGCTTGATAGTAATGGCAATAATCTTAATGTATTACCAATGGATCAAATTCTACGTAATAAACATGAGCAAACTAAAGCACCAGCGACAACAGGCGCACCTAATACTATCGTGCCTCAGCCACAAAGTGCGGTCAGAATTCCACAAAATTCTGTGCAACAATCTCAAGTAGAAAGTTCGAATAATAGTAATACTCGTCAAGGGAGATTTAACTAATGCGTAAATTTTTATTGCCAATTTTAATCATTCTTGCCCTGATTCTTTATTCAAGCATAGTGATCGTCAATGAAGGTTCTCGAGGCATCATGTTGCGTTTTGGCAAAGTACAACGTGACGCGGATCATAAAGTTGTAGTCTACAACCCTGGTCTGCATTTTAAAATTCCATTTATTGATACCTTAAAGCCTTTAGATGCACGTATCAGAACCTTAGATGGTCAAGCCGATCGCTTTGTTACGGTGGAGAAAAAAGACTTATTAGTGGATTCTTATGTAAAATGGAAAATCAGTGATTTTGGACGTTTCTACACATCTACAGGGGGGGCAGACTATGCTCAAGCAGCTAACCTACTTCGTCGCAAAGTCAATGACCGTTTACGTTCTGAAATTGGTACAAGAACGATAAAAGATATCGTTTCTGGTACTCGTGGTGAATTAATGGAAGGTGCTCGAAAAGCTTTAAATACCGGGCAAGATAGTACTGCAGAATTAGGTATTGAAGTGGTTGATGTGCGTGTAAAACAAATTAACTTGCCAGATGAAGTTTCCTCATCTATTTATCAACGTATGCGTGCAGAACGTGATGCGGTAGCACGTCAACATCGTTCACAAGGAAAAGAAAAAGCAGCCTTTATCCAAGCTGATGTTGACCGTAAAGTTACAGTAATTTTAGCTAACGCCAATAAAACCGCTGAACAATTACGAGGGGAAGGCGATGCCAATGCAGCAAAATTATTTTCCACCGCATTTGCAAATGAACCTCAATTCTACAGTTTTATTCGTAGTTTGAAAGCCTATGAAAATAGTTTCTCTGGTTCAGAAAACATGATGATTTTGAAACCAGATAGTGACTTCTTCCGCTTTATGCAAGCACCTAAAAAATAAAATTATTTAGATACAAGGGCGTTTTAAACGCCCTTTTTTATTATTTATAGAAATAATTAAAAATATTTTAAAATTCATCAAAAAAATTTAATTTTTATGATTAATCTTTCACTTTACTTGAATTTACATTGAGATTTTAGTAGAAAAATAGTAAAGTTAAGCACGAAAATTCGTTAAAACTTACCTCTCACAAGGCGGAAAATATATGGGTAAAAGTGTTGTTGTCTTAGGCGCTCAATGGGGCGATGAAGGTAAAGGCAAAATCGTTGACTTATTAACCGATCGTGCAAAATATGTTGTACGTTATCAAGGTGGTCACAATGCTGGTCATACATTAATTATTAATGGTGAAAAAACAGTTTTACGTTTAATTCCATCTGGTATTTTACGTGATAATGTGACTTGTTTAATTGGTAATGGCGTAGTGCTTTCTCCAGCCGCATTAATGCAAGAAATGGGAGAATTAGAAAGTCGTGGAATTAAAGTTCGTGAACGTCTATTAATTTCAGAAGCTTGCCCGTTAATTCTGCCTTATCATGTTGCTATGGATCATGCACGTGAAGCTGCATTAGGTAAAAAAGCAATTGGGACAACGGGACGTGGTATTGGCCCTGCTTATGAAGATAAAGTGGCTCGTCGTGGTTTACGTGTAGGCGACTTATTTGATAAGGCACAATTTGCTGAGAAACTTAAAAATATCTTAGATTATTATAACTTCCAATTAGTTAATTACTATAAAGTAGAAGCTATTGACTTCCAAAAAACCTATGATGATGTCATGGCAATTGCTGATATCATTACTGGTATGGTTGCAGATATTGGTGTTATCTTAAATACTGCTCGTCAAAACGGTGACAATATTTTATTTGAAGGCGCACAAGGTGCTATGTTAGATATTGATCATGGTACTTACCCTTACGTGACAAGCTCAAATACCACTGCTGGTGGGGTAGCAACAGGCTCAGGTTTAGGACCTCGTAATATTGACTATGTATTAGGTATTATCAAAGCATACTGTACTCGTGTAGGCGGAGGCCCATTTACAACTGAATTATTTGATGAAGTTGGTCAAGAAATTGCACGTAAAGGTAATGAATTTGGTGCTGTTACTGGTCGTCCTCGTCGTTGTGGCTGGTTTGATGCAGTGGCTATTCGTCGTGCAATCGAAGTAAATAGTATTACTGGCTTCTGTATGACTAAATTAGATGTATTAGATGGTTTTGATGAAGTAAAAATCTGTGTAGGTTACAAACTTCCAAATGGCAAAATCGTGGATTATGCACCATTAGCAGCGAAAGACTGGGAAGGCGTTGAAGCTATTTATGAATCTATGCCAGGTTGGAAAGAAAACACTTTCCGTGTAACTGATGTGGAAAAACTTCCAGTAAACTGCCGTAACTATATTAAACGTATTGAAGAAGTTACTGGCGTACCTGTTGCAATTCTTTCAACGGGTCCAGACCGTGTTGAAACTATGGTTCTTGTGGATCCATTTGCTGCATAAGCCAAGAATTTTTTAAAACGGACCGCACTTTTAGTTAGTGCGGTTTTTATAGAAATAAAAATAGCCACAAAAAAGCCAATATTCACATATTGGCTTTTATTTTTAATAATATAGGTAATTATCCCACTCGGCTCCCCGGTTGGACACCTGAATCAACATCAAGTAGGTATAAATCTTCGCCACCAGTACCTGCTGACAGAATCATACCCTCAGACAGACCAAATTTCATTTTACGTGGTGCTAAATTTGCCACCATAATAACAAAACGACCCTCTAGTTCTTCAGGTTTATTATATGCAGCTTTAATTCCAGAGAATACCTGACGGGTTTCAAAGCCTAAGTCTAATTGGAATTTCAATAATTTTTTACTTTCTGGCACAGCTTCACATTTAATTACTTTTGCGACACGTAAATCAATCTTAGCAAAATCATCAATGCTGATTTCAGGCTCTACAGGCTCAAAATTAGTTGAAAGTGCGGTTGGATTTTCCGAAATTTTTTCCTCTTTTTTAGCCTGTGTATTCAGCTGTGCATTTTCTTGTTTAGAAGACTCGATCATCTTTTCAATTTGCTTAGGATCTAAACGACTAAATAATGCTTTAAATGGCGCGATATTATGAGCTAATAATGGAGCACTTAAGCTATCCCAAGTTAATTCAGATTTTAAGAAAGCTTCTGAACGCTCAGCTAATTTAGGTAAAACAGGTTTTAAATAGCCCATTAATACACGGAACATTTGAATCCCCATTGAGCAGACCTCATGAAGTTCTTGTTCTCGAGCTTCTTCTTTCGCAATAATCCAAGGAGCCTTATCATCAACATACTTATTCGCTTTATCCGTTAATGCCATAATTTCACGAATAGCTTTACCAAACTCACGATTTTCATAGTAAGTTGCGATTGGTTCCGATTGAGCAACAAACTCATTGAATAATGTTTCATCTTCTAATTTATTAGCTAATTTACCTTCAAAACGTTTTTGAATAAAGCTCGCATTACGAGAAGCTAAGTTCACTAATTTATTTACTAAATCTGTATTTACTCGCTGTACAAAATCATCGAGATTCAAATCTAAATCATCAATACGATTACTTAATTTGGCTGCATAATAGTAACGTAAACATTCAGGATCTAAATGTTTGAGATAAGTTGCAGCCTGGATAAAGGTACCTCGAGATTTTGACATTTTCTCGCCATTTACTGTCACGTAACCATGCACAAAAATATTCGTTGGTTTACGATAATTAGCACCTTCTAACATAGCAGGCCAAAATAAGCTATGGAAATACATGATATCTTTACCAATAAAATGATAAAGCTCTGCTTGACTATCTTTTTTCCAGAAACAATCAAAATCAATATTTTCACGTTTACATAGATTTTTGAAAGAAGCCATATAGCCAATAGGTGCATCTAACCAAACATAGAAATATTTACCTTCAGCATCAGGGATCTCAAAACCAAAATAAGGTGCATCACGAGAAATATCCCATTGTTGTAACCCTGCTTCAAACCATTCATTCATTTTATTTGCGACTTCTTGTTGCAATGAACCTGAACGAATCCAATCTTTTAACATGGATTCAAAACTTGGTAGATCAAAGAAAAAATGCTCACTTTCTTTTATAATAGGTGTCGCACCAGAAACCGCAGAATGTGGATTTAATAATTCTGTTGGACTATAAGTTGCAGAACAAACTTCACAGTTATCACCATATTGATCTTGAGCACCACATTTTGGGCAAGTACCTTTTACAAAACGATCAGGTAAAAACATTCCTTTTTCAGGATCATAAAGTTGTGAAATAGTACGGCTTTTAATAAATCCATTCTCTTTCAATTTTTTATAAATAGATACAGAGAGTTCTTTATTTTCTTCACTATGTGTTGAATGGTAATTATCAAAGCTAATATTAAAGCCCGAAAAATCGGCATAATGTTTTTCTTTTACATCAGCAATTAATTGCTCTGATGTGATACCCATTTGATCAGCTTTCAACATAATTGGGGTACCATGTGCATCATCAGCACAAACAAAATAAATTTGATTCCCACGCATACGTTGGAAACGCACCCAGATATCAGCTTGAATATGCTCAAGCATATGACCTAAGTGGATAGGACCATTTGCGTAAGGTAACGCACAAGTCACAAGAATTTGGCGGTTTTGGTTTGACATTAAATACCTTCTTATAGGTGAAAAAAAGTTCACTCAATATATTTATATATTACAAAAATGTGATCTAACAGATTCGTTAAACTTACATAAAAACTGCGTAATTTTACCTTAACTGCGGTATTTTTTCTACTTCAACTATATTTTGCTTAACAGATGAGTCTGTTCATGTTTAAATACCCAAGATTTCTCTCTACTATTAAAGGATTAAAGAATGTCTATTACATATACTGATAATCTTACTACTGAGCAACAAGCTCAAATCCAAAAATACTTTCAAGAATATCAACACCCTACTCTACAAAAAGATTTACTGGCTTTAAATGTAATAAAAAAAATAGAAAAAGGTGGAGATACATTACGCATTGAACTGCAAATGCCTTTCCCGTGGAATGGTCCTTTTGAACAATTGAAATCTGCGCTTTCAGATAAATTACTCTCTGTGGCAGAAAGTAAAAATATTAAATGGCAATTAAATTACCAAGTTTCCACGCTAAAACGTGCCAATAGCCAACCAGCTGTAAAAGGTGTGAAAAATATTATTGCTGTCACTTCAGGTAAAGGTGGCGTAGGTAAATCCACTGTTACCGTAAATCTTGCATTAGCACTACAAGCACAAGGCGCCCGTGTGGGAATCTTAGATGCCGATATCTATGGACCATCAATACCGCACATGTTAGGAGCCGCAGCTCAACGCCCAACTTCACCAGATAATCAACATATTTCACCTATTGAAGCTCATGGTTTATTTGCAAATTCAATCGGTTTTTTAATGGATGAAGAAAATGCTACTGTATGGCGAGGTCCAATGGCAAGTAGTGCATTAAGCCAATTATTGAATGAAACATTATGGCCAGATCTTGACTATCTAGTTATCGATATGCCTCCTGGTACTGGAGATATTCAATTAACCTTATCACAACAAATTCCTGTTACTGGTGCCGTTGTTGTCACTACACCGCAAGATATCGCATTATTAGATGCGGTAAAAGGAATTAGTATGTTTGAGAAAGTAAAAGTTCCTGTACTTGGAATTGTTGAGAATATGTCTATGCATATTTGTTCAAACTGCGGTCATCATGAAGCAATTTTTGGTACTGGTGGTGCAGCACGTATTGCTGAAAAATACCATGTTCAAGTATTAGGTCATCTTCCTTTACATATCTGCTTACGTGAAGATCTTGATAAAGGTGTACCAACTGTTATTTCTCATTCTAATGAAGAAATTCGTGATTCATTCCTACAACTTGCTGAAAAAGTAGCAAGCGAACTTTACTGGCAAGGATCCGTCATTCCAAGTGAAATTATGTTCCGTGAAGTAAAATAAAAAGTCATTAACAACAAACGAAAAGGACATTAGAAGTGTCCTTTTTTATTTATCTAGAATTTTTATAATAAAAAACCCGCACTGTGAATATGCGGGTTTTAATATCATTAACTCAACTATTCCGATTTAGCTTGTGTTGGTTCTGCAAACACATGAGTTACAGCACTGCTATGTCCAGCTGAACCTTTACCATGGAAATAATAGCGAGAATCTTGCCATTGAACAATTTCAAATGGTTCTGAAACTTCATCGAGAACTTTTGCTTGAGTCATTGGTACTTTAGTATGGCTCACCGCAGAAATCGTCCCTAAACGACCATTAAATTGGTAAGTCACTACCTTCTCTGAAGAAATTTCTGATTTTTCTACCGCACTTTCAACGACTACTGTCTGACTTTCCGGATTAACAACAGGCTCCAGAGTTTCTTCTTGCAAACGGTCTAATGATTCTTGCAATTTTTTCTGCACTGATTCATTAGCTGGTTGGGTCACAAACCCTAAAGGCGCTATTTCAGTCTGAGACTTATCAAAAATAACTTGTGTTGCAGGTGCGGTTAATGGAATATCATTTTCAGATTTTCCATCTTGTTGTTCAAGCAACTCATCTACAGACAAGAATGAGCTATCTTTAACTTTTGATGATGCACGAACATCAATCCACACTTTACCACTCGCTAATTCAGGTGAAGCAACTGCAGCAAATAATGGCATCGCAGAAGCGGGTTCAGAACCACGACGGCGACGTTGATTATTCATACGCAAATGACGAGGTAAGCGACGACGTTCCTGACGATCACGAGACTCTTGACGTTCAGTTGATAAAGCTTCCTCTGCAACAACTTGGCTGTTATCAACATTATTATTAATCTCAGTCAAGTTATCTTTTTCTGTTGTTTGAGAAATATTTTCTACGCCTTGAGGTTTTTCGGTTTCACTAACACGCACTTTTTTACGTAAATCACGACGTTGACGACGTTGTGTTGGCTCAGCTTTTATTTCTTCATCTGGCACATCAATATTATTAGTTAAAAGATTTTCGCTCTCTATATTTTCATCGACAATTTGGCGATTACGATTATTACGACGATTATTTCGTTCGTTGCGATTACCACTTTCTGTTTTTTCAGATTTAGCTGATATCTCTTTACCTTCAATGCTCTCATTAACATCTACCGCTTTCGTATTATTTCTTTCATTACGATTACGACGGTTATTACGACGTTCTTGATTGTTACGACGATTATTGCGGGCTGTTGCAGGTTTCTCTGTTGTTTTTTCTTCCACTTCAGGCTTACTTGCAAATAAACCTTTAAGCACTGCTCGAATACGAGTCAATAATGAAGGTTGAAGACTTTTCTTCTCTTCCACTAATGGTGCTGGCTCTGAAATATTCATAGAAAGCGCTGCTGTTTCCAATACACTTTCAGAAGTTACTACCGCAGTTTCAGCAACACGAGTTGTAAACGGTTCATCTGCAATATAGGTAGAATCTTCTTGTTCTTCATACAATTTAACCAAATTGTAGCTTAAGGTATTGACATCTTCACCATCACGTACTCGGAACACATTAAAGTGAGGTGTTTCCATTTCTTTATTTGGCACCACCAGAATATCTACATTGTGGCGTTTTTCTATTTCATGAATAGCTTTACGTTTTTCATTCAATAAATAAGACGCGACATTGACAGGTACAATAGTATGTACTTTATTGGTATTTTCCTTTAAAGCTTCTTCTTCAAGCAAACGTAAAATCGATAATGAAAGAGACTCATTATCACGCACTTTACCCGTACCTTGACAACGAGGACAAATATGATGTGAAGACTCACCTAATGACGGGCTCAAACGTTGGCGAGACATTTCAAGCAGACCAAAACGAGAGATACGACTAATTTGAATACGAGCACGATCTTGACGTACAGCTTCACGCATACGGTTTTCAACTTCACGTTGGTGGCGAACTGGTGTCATATCAATAAAGTCTATCACAACCAATCCACCTAAATCACGTAAACGTAATTGACGAGCGATTTCATCAGCGGCTTCAAGATTGGTGTTTAAGGCAGTCTCTTCAATATCTCCACCTCGGGTTGAACGAGCTGAGTTAATATCAATTGCAATTAATGCTTCTGTGACATCAATTACAATTGAACCTCCTGATGGTAAACGCACTTCACGCTGGAATGCAGATTCAATTTGAGATTCAATTTGATAGTGACTAAATAATGGCACTTCACCTTGATATAATTTCACACGATTGATGAAATCTGGACGAACTAATTTAATATGAGCTTTAGCTTTTTCATAAATCTTAGGACTATCAATTAAGATTTCACCAATATCACGACGCAAATAATCTCGAATCGCACGCACGATGACATCACTTTCCTGATGAATCAAAAATGGCGCAGGGCGTCCATCAGCGGCTTGTTTAATTGCTTCCCAATGATGTAATAAAACTTTTAAGTCCCATTGTAATTCTTCTGGTGATTTTCCGACACCAGCAGTGCGAACAATCAGACCTACGCCTTCTGGAACATCAAGAGAACTTAGGGCATCTTTTAGTTCTAAGCGTTCATCGCCCTCAATACGACGAGAAATACCACCTGCACGAGGATTATTTGGCATAATAACCAAATAGCTACCAGCTAAAGAAACAAAAGTAGTTAACGCAGCACCTTTATTACCACGTTCTTCTTTATTAACTTGAACGATAACTTCTTGGCCTTCTTGCACCACATCTTTGATATTTGGACGACCTTGATATACATAATCAGCTGGAAAATATTCGCGAGCTATTTCTTTGAGAGGAAGGAAACCATGACGTTCAGATCCGTAATCAACAAAGGCAGCTTCAAGGCTTGGTTCTACACGAGTAATACGACCTTTGTAGATATTGGCTTTTTTTTGTTCATGACCTGGGCTTTCAATATCCAGATCGAATAAACGCTGGCCATCGACCAACGCAACACGCAACTCTTCTTTTTGAGTTGCATTAATTAGCATACGTTTCATTTAAATTGTCTCTTATATTTATATATTATTTCTCGACTCAAACAAATCGTCATAAAGATAAATAGCAGTTCTCTAAAAACTTCGCAATCGACCTCGTGTCTGTCGCCTAATGTCATTCTCTCGACTGTCAAGGGCTGGGTGCATTGACTGCGTTATTCATTCAAATTTAAAACATCATGCTCAAGTAATTGCATGAAATATCTAGATTTAAGTGAAGAATAAAACAAAGTTGGATTATAAAAATAAAACTTTGCAAGTAAACGTTTGTTTAAAGCCATATAAAATCGTTAAATATCAGCGTCTTACGCCATTTGCAGCACAAATATTGGATTTAACGATAACTTTTCTATACGGTTTGCATGTACAAAAAAATGCAATTTATTATCGCCTGAGAAGCCAATTTTAGCAAGGCATTTCAATAATTTTAATCTCGCTATAAATATGATAGAATTCGCCCCTCATTAAAATTTTTGAATGACTATAATCTTATTTAATTAAACTAGTTTCAGCTTGCCACTTATATGAACGATAAAATTATTAATACCTCAGTCAAAATGTTGACCATTAGCGAAGATGAAGCAGGTCAGCGTATTGATAATTACCTTCTTGCTAAGCTTAAAGGCATTCCTAAAAGCTTAATTTATCGTATTGTGCGTAAAGGTGAAGTGCGAGTGAATAAAGGTAGAATTAAACCTGAATATAAACTACAAACAAATGATATTGTACGTGTTCCACCAATTCGTATATCGGAAAAAGAACAAGCTCCCGTTTCTAGTAAATTAAATAAGGTAGCTTCCTTAGAGAAACAAATCATTTTTGAAGATGATTGTTTATTAGTATTAAACAAACCTTCAGGTATTGCGGTACATGGTGGTAGTGGACTAAGTTTCGGCGTAATTGAAGCTCTGCGTGCATTACGCCCTACGGCAAAATATCTAGAATTAGTACACCGCATTGACCGTGATACTTCAGGAATTTTATTAGTTGCTAAAAAACGTTCGGCTTTACGTAGCCTACATGAGCAACTTCGAATTAAAACCGTTAAAAAAGATTATTTGGCACTTGTACAAGGCCAATGGCAATCAGAAAAAAAAGTGGTTAAGGCACCATTATTAAAAAATGAAGTTTCCAGCCTTGTACGTGTTAGCGAACAAGGAAAACCATCAGAAACTCGTTTTGCCATTGAAGAGCGTTATCCTATCGCCACCTTATTAAGAGCATCACCTGTTACGGGGCGAACTCACCAAATTCGAGTTCATACCCAATATTCTGGGCATCCGATTGCTTTAGATGATCGTTACGGAGATCCTGAATTTGATAACCAAATGGCTGAATTCGGATTAACTCGCTTATTTTTACATGCCTATTCAATTAAATTTGAACATCCTAAAACTGGCGAAGAAATCCGTTTAACAGCGCCTTTAGATGACAATATGAAAAATATTTTAAAAAGATTACGAGCATTAAAAGAAAAATAATTGAAACACAAATTTTTCATTTTTTGACCGCACTTTCTAATAAAAAGCCCTTAATATTACAGGGCTTGTTTATCTCTAAGTTATAAACAAATCACATTATCCAGTACAGTTATTTTCTCAAGCACATTACGTTGAGCAACTGCTTTACCTTGTTTAACTTCTTCTGATTTAACTTGAGAAAGAATTTTTTGATCAGCAATATTAAATTTAGGCGTATAGTTTAATCCCACGAGTTTTTTCGTTTTCTTACTCACATTCGCTGCAATTAATGTAGCAAAATAATCATTACCTTTTGCAGAAAGATAATAAGTTGTGGCTAAATTTAAATTTACCCCTGCTTTTGTTTGTAAATCTGCACACATGCCATTTTTAGCTTTAAATTGTGTGTGGCCAACACGTGATTTGCCAAATTCGTAAAAATCAATTGTTTTAGCTTTAGCTAAGCTTAGTCGGTCTTGTGGAAGATGTGGATTAAAGGATTTTTTTAACTCAGGAATGGCTAAGATGACATTCATCACCTGGCCATTTGCATCATACAAATTATAAATATCACCAAGCGTTATGTATGAGTCAAAACCACCTTCTTTGACTTTCATAAGCGCTTCTCCAGAAGCTAATTTACTGGTATCTTTTTGTTCACTAGCATAAGCACGTTTCATAAATGCCACTTGATGCAGCTGATTATCAATATCTTCATATCCCAGCCACTGCAAGTCGCTATTACCTTTTGTACCTGAGCTACAAGCATTCAACAACATTAAACTTAATATAACTAATAATTTATTCATATAAATTCCTCTTGATATAGAGATATTATGCTTCTGCGATATTTAGAAATTCATCAAAGAAGGTTGGGAAAGTTTTAGCTGTACATTTTGGATCTAAAATTGTTATTGGCGTATTAGATAATGCAATTAATGCAAAACACATAGCCATACGGTGATCATTATAGGTTTCAATTTCAGCATGTTTAAATTTATCTAAAGCTAAAGGCTGGATTCGAATGAAATCATCGCCCTCTTCTACTTCGGCACCAACCTTACGTAATTCTGTCGCCATTGCGGTTAAACGATCTGTTTCCTTTACTCGCCAATTATAAATATTACGAATAACGGTTTCGCCTTCAGCAAATAATGCCGTTGTAGCAATTGTCATCGCAGCATCAGGAATATGATTCATATCCATATCCACACCAACTAAATGACCTTGCTCTGCTTCTATATAATCTTCACCCCAAATAATCTTTGCCCCCATTGCTTCAAGCACATCCGCAAATAGACGATCGCCTTGAATACTATTTTTACCGACCCCTGTTACACGTACCTTGCCTTTAATTGCACCCGCAGCTAAAAAATAAGAGGCAGATGAAGCATCGCCTTCAACTAAAAAGGTCTTTGGTGATTGATATTGCTGATTACCTTTGACAATAAAACGCTGATAGTTTTGATTTTCTACAGATACTCCAAAAATTTTCATCATATTTAACGTGATATCAATATAAGGCTTAGACACTAACTCACCAATAATTTCGATTTCAGTATCTCCCTCTGACATAGGCGTTGCCATTAAAAGTGCGGTCAAAAATTGAGAAGAAACCGAACCATCAATTTTAACTTTACCACCTTTTAGCCCAGTATTACGAATAGCAAGTGGAGGATAGCCTTCTTGTTCCAAATATTGAATATCTGCACCCGCTTGTAATAAAGCATCTACCAAATGCTGAATTGGACGCTCTTTCATTCTAGGCTCACCCGTTAACACAATTTCAGCAGGCTGTAAGTTTGGACTAGCTAAACATAATGCTGCGGTTAATGGACGCATTGCTGTCCCAGCATTACCTAAAAACAATGATAATCCGCTATTCCATTCAAAAGAATGTCCTAAACCCTGTACTTCACAAACTGATTTATCTTCAGATAACTGGTAATTAACTCCTAAATGCTTGAGTGCATTAAGCATATGACGAACATCATCACTGTCTAATAAATTGGTTACTTTAGTCGTCCCTTTTGCTAAAGCTGCTAGCAATAAGGCTCGATTTGAAAGGCTTTTTGAGCCAGGTAAATTAATTGTACCTTGAACACGAGTAATTGGCGTAAGTGTAATTTTTTCCATTGTTTGTCTTAAATAGGATAAATAAAAGCGGAAAATTTTTTATTATTTGACCGCACTTTTAAGAAGAAGGCATGAGTTAATAAACTAATGCCTAGCATAGGCATATACTAAAACTAATTAAGCATTTTCTGCTTCAAATTTTTTCATAAAGGCAATAAGTGCTTCAACACCTTCAATTGGCATAGCATTATAAATTGAAGCTCGCATCCCACCGAATACTTTATGACCTTTCAAGGCTTGTAAACCTACCGCAGTTGCCTCATTAACAAATTTTGCATTGAGTTCATCATCACCAGTTGTAAATGTCACATTCATAACTGAGCGATTTTCCTTAGCAATCGTATTGTGATAGAAAGTAGTTTGATCTAAATAGCTATAAAGTAATTCTGCTTTTTTCAAGTTACGTGCAGCAACTGCATCAACACCGCCATGAGCTAATAAATCTTTAAACACTAATGAACATAAATACCAGGCAAATGTAGGAGGAGTATTAATCATTGAATCAGCATTCGCTTGTACTTCATAATTCCAAATTGAAGGAGTTGCTTTACGAGCTTTACCAATTAAATCCTCACGAACAATCACAATCACAATACCAGCAGGACCTAAGTTTTTTTGAGCCCCCGCATAAATTAAACCGAATTTACTAATATCTAATTTACGAGAAAGAATATTTGATGAAAAGTCTCCCACAAGCACCGCATTACCTACATTAGGAATTTCTGTAATTTCAACTCCTGTAATGGTTTCATTGGGACAATAATGAACATAATCATATTGATCTGCAATATCACTAAAATCTAAACGCTTGACTCGAGTTAATCCATCCTTCTCTTCAATAATGCTAATTTCATCGATTTCAGCAAAATTACAAGCTTCTTTCGCCGCAGTTGCAGACCAATGACCGCTGTTTAAATAAAGTGCTTTACCTTTTTCAGCAATTAAATTCATCGGAATAGCCGCAAATTGACCACGTGCTCCGCCTTGCAAAAAAAGTACTTTATAATTATCTGGAATGTTATATAACTCACGGAAGTCTTTGTCTGCTTGAGTAATTAACTCCATAAAATATTTACCTCTATGGCTAACTTCCATTACAGACGTACCTTGACCTTGCCAATTCAACAATTCTTCTTGTGCTTTTTTTAACACTGCAGCGGGTATCATTGCAGGACCTGCACTGAAATTAAATACTTGAGACATATTTTGGCTTCCTAATAATTGGTTATTGAATAAAAAGTGATATTTTTTATTTTTATCACCTTGAGGCATACTAATCAACGAATTTTCACCAATTCCTAATAATTTTTGATTTGTATTACAAAAAAAAGCTTAACTCTTTGACGAGAATAGCAAAACAAGCTAAATTATTTGTATCTTTTGCCTATCCACTTTATAGAGAGAATTACTATGGAAAATGTAAACAAACAATCATTCCAAGACGTTTTAGAATATGTACGTTTATATCGTTTAAGAAACAAATTATTACGCGATATTGGTGATAACGATCGTAAAATTCGTGACAATCAAAAACGTGTTTTACTCTTAGACAATCTAAGTGAATATATTACGAATAATATGAGTATTAGCGATGTACGAGCAATTATTGAAAATATGCGTGATGACTACGAAGGTCGAGTGGATGACTATATGATTAAAAATGCTGAGCTCTCAACACAACGCCGTGAAATCAAAGAAACGATGAGAGCACAAAGAAAAGCACATGAAGCTTTATTGAAAAAAGTTGAGGATTAATTATTCCTCAGTAAAAAAGTGCGGTGATATTACCGCACTTTTTGTAGTTTATGACTGATTATATGGATAGCGTAAAATCACCTTATTATAAAAGTTGCCATTAATTTGCGTTTTGTTCAAATGGTAACGCCGATAAGCTATAAATAAATTAGCATCTGGTATTTGTGGATTATTCCAAAACTCTTCTAAGCTAGATTGGCTAGTTAAACCCGGAATATCATAATTAGCACGCCCTAAGGTTTTAACAGGCATACCATGCAATAACGCAGAAACACCACTTGTGCTATTCAATGTTACCATCCCTCGTCCATGTCTTAAAAAGACTGGTAATGGTACATCATGAATGTAAAAAACCCGTCCTTTCAAATTTGAATAATCTTGCTCAATTTCTTCAATTACATGACTATAATCAATAAATCCTCGATCCATTGGATGATGTTTAACAATCAAATTAATATGTGGTGGTGCATAATTTGCGAAAGAAATTAAAACATCACGTAAAAAAGCTTCTACACTCTCATAATCAGTATGTTCTGAAATTTGACTATCATCATAAACTTGTAAAGGAACAATAAAAAATTGTCCGAATTTTCCATTTTCAACATCTTTAGCAAAAGAACGATCTTTCAACAAATAACAGAGCCTTTTAATACCCGATGTTACCCAAAGTTTAATATAATAACGTAAACTTAAAATACGGTGATGCTTATAATGAGAATATCTTTTATGTGCTAAATAAGTGGCTACATAATATTGTGTTGCTAACTTTGCCATAGGATAAAAACCTTTCGCAACATGAAGTGGTTGGTGAGGTTCATGTAATTCATGTGCTAGTTCTAGAAAAAATGCACTTTCACGAGGAATCGGTGAATAAGCATTCACACCTGATTTCTCTAAAGTAACATAATTCGGTCTAAAATAACCTTCCTCAAATGCCCAAAATGGGATATTGAGTTCTTCTGCAACTCTTTTAGCAATTTTATGGCAATGACGATTATCACCAAAACACAGCATTGCATCAATACTATGCTCACGACAAAATTGTTTTAAATAAGCACGTAAAATTACAAAGTGATCGGAAAATTGAAATGTATTTGGAGACGAAGGCGGATAAAAATGATCATCTCCAGCATTAAAATTTATTTTATATACTGTTTTACCTTGTTCATGTGATAACCATTCTCCAAATTGAAAGAAAAAAGGACCAATTGGACCCTGCAATAACAAAATTTTATTAGAAGATGCTACTAATTCATCTAAATAATGAGTAATCATAAAAACCCTAGTTTTAATATTTTAATGCTTGATAAAGCTGTTTTAATTTTTCTAATTGTTTTGTAATCCAATATCGATGCAGACCATTATTTTGGCTTTGAAATTTTTGTTCTCTCAAAATATTAATTGCGTGCTCCGCATCTATTATACATCCTTTCTTAGGATCTACATACTGAGGATAATAAATCATGACTGCAGCTATCAGTTGTAATAAAGATAACTTTCTTTGGCGACGAGTTAAACAAATATAATCTTTCGTTAATCCCCAATTAGAATAAAATGGCAATCCATAACAATGTACAACTTTTCCTCTCAATAGAGCTTCAAATCCAGCTAATGAAGTCATTGTATGAACTTCATCCACTTGATTTATACAATCTAAAATATTTATATTTTCAACAATATCATCAGCATAACTCATCGCTTTATCACGAGCAATTTTACCTGCACGATTTCCGCTTTCTACATCAGGATGAGGTTTATAAATAATATAAGCATCTGGATTCATAGTTCTAACTTGTTTCAATAAATCAAGATTTTTATTGATCTGAGGTGAACCAAAACGAATTGATGCATCATCTTCCACCTGTCCAGGAACTAAAATAGTTAGTCTATCCTGATGTTTCAGACGAAAACCTGAATTACCTACATTATATTTACCTATATTTTCAGCAACTAAACGTTGTCTTAACTTCTCTGCCAAAATGAGATCTTGTTCAGAAAAATCATAGTGCTGTAGAATAGATTCTAGACGTGAGGGAGTTTGTGCATTAAAGTAAATCCCTAAATCATCAATGACTAAAGATAAAGGTGCAACTAAATTTGATCCTAATCCAACCGAACGAATAAAACCATCTTCCATACGTAAAAGAGGTAGATTATGCTGTTTAGCATAATTTAATATTTCAGCGTTACCTTGACTCCAAATAAGTAGTTTAGCATCCGAAAAGTGCGGTAGCTTTTCTAATTTTTTTAACGAAGATACAAACTTTAAATGACATTGTGGTAAATTGAAAAATGGCTTAATTACAGCTCTTTTCCATAAAGACATACCAACAGAATACAAATGACCACTTAAACGTAAATTAAGTAATTTAGTTCGATGTAAATATTCAATCACATCAAAAATAGACCCAACTTCTCCATTATTTGGATTAATATAACGACTATATTGTAAATATGCTGCTGTAAAGAGTTGCAATAAGGTTCTAGGAACACGACGATTACCGTTCACTAATTGCGTAACCATGGGGTGTCGATCATCAGATAATCCCCATCCAGCAAACCAAGGAACGCCAAATGTCACAACTTTTTTTCGTAACATTAAGGCTTCAAATCCCATTTGAGATGTAACACAGTAAACCTTATCAACATATTTTAATAAAGAAAGCGCATTCACATCATCTACAAATAAACGAATTTTATTCGTATAATTTGATAAATTAGTTAAATACCCTTTTTTTCTACCACTTAGTACATCAGGATGTGTTCTAACCCAAATTTCCGCATTAGGATTTTCTTCTATAGCACAATCTAACATCTGTTTGAAGTGGTATTCTGTGGCCTGTCCATATTGTACCGCCATATCACCAAAGGTTTGATCCACCACAAGCACGATATCAGATTTATTTGACATATCCGGAGAAAAGTCTGGAGCATGATTATATTTTGATAGGTTATATTTCACTAGTAAAGATAGTGCTTTTTCTGCATCAGACAAGATACTTTGGGCAATATTTTCAGCTGATAAAATAAGTTTTTCTAAACGAGAAGGCTTGGTGCTATCGTAATAAATACCACAATCATCGACCACCATAGAGAAAGGTGGATAGCCTGCAACCCCCAATCCCAATGAACGCAAAAAGCCATCTTCTAATGCAAAATAGGGTAAATGATGTGATGAGGCATAAATTCTTGCTCGTCGAGAGGAGGGTCGAAAGCCCCATCCCAATACAGCACTAACATTTTCTGTTGGTTGAAACCATTTAGCGTTGATTAATTGATATTCCGGAAGGAAATTTTTTAAATTTGGAATTTTTAAAATCCCACGGGAAAAAATAAGTGCTTTAGACATCATTAAGTGTAGGCTCTTAAAATAAAACTGGAACAATAATCTTATAATTATTGTCCCTATTATAATATTAAGATGCTACCATTACCATAGCAGGGCGAATCACTCGGCCATTTAATAAATAGCCTTTCTGTAACACGCTAGTAATTTGATTACTTTCGAAACCTTCCGCTGGTTGCATGGAAATAGCTTGATGCATTTCTGGATTAAAAGCTTCTCCCACATTACCTACTGGCTCAACACCAAAACGGCCAACTGTAGCTAATAATTCTTTAAGTGTTAGTTCTACACCATCAAACAAAGCTTTTATACTTTCATCTTCTTTATTTACTGGGGAAGCTAATGCACGTTCTAAATTATCAATAGTATTTAAAATATCTTTTGAAAATTTCTCTAATGCAAATTTATGGGCTTTTTCTACATCTTGTTCAGCTCGACGACGCATATTATCCATTTCAGCACGAGAACGTAGCAATAAATCTTGCTCTTTTTTAGCTGTTTCAGCTAATTGTTCTTCTAATTCTTGAACACGTGCAATAGCTTCTTCTAGAGCATCAGAAGACTCTTCCTCTACAGTGGTTTGTTCTTCAGTATCCTGTATTTCTTGAGTTGCTAAATCTTCTGTAATTTCAACTTTTTCTTGGTTTTGCGCTTGTTCTGACATTATTTTCTCCGTCTGAATATAAAAATCTAATCATAAAGCAAAGATTAGTAGTATCATTGTAACAAACCCATGAAAGAATGTTAATGTTACTTTTACTCCTTTTTATAGGTTATATAAGGGTAAAACTGCCTGATTCAAGTACTTATAAAAAACATAAAATAAGGAATTGTAAAACAAATGGTTACAGCAGCCTCATTTAAAACTATTGCAGTAGTAGGTCGTCCTCGTAATGATGCATCCTTACAAATGCATAAAAACATCGTTCATTGGTTGAGCGAAAAAGGATATCAGGTTTTAGTCGAAAAAGAGATTGGAAGAAGCTTAAACATTGATGAAAAATACCTCGCCTCGTTAACACAAATCGGACAACAAGCACAATTAGTCATTGTGATTGGTGGAGATGGAAATATGCTTGGCCATGCGAGAGAGTTATGCAAATATGATATTCCACTGATTGGCATAAATAGAGGTAACTTAGGCTTTCTCACCGATATTGATCCTAAAAATGCTTATGCACAATTACAAGCTTGTTTAAATGGCGAATTCTTTGTAGAAGAACGATTTCTATTAGAAGCCTCTATACAACGTAATGGGGAAATTATTGCAAAAGGAGAAGCTATTAATGAATTAGTTATTCATCCTGCTAAAATTGCACATATGATTGATTTCCAAGTTTTTATTGATGATAAGTTTGCCTTTTCACAACGTTCTGATGGTTTAATTGTTGCTACCCCAACAGGCTCTACGGCTTACTCTCTTTCAGCAGGAGGCCCTATTTTAACACCACAGTTAAATGCCATTGCTCTTGTTCCTATGTTTCCACATACATTATCTTCAAGACCCTTAGTTATTGATGGTAATAGCAAAATCTCAATTAATTTTGCTGATTATAATGTAGCAAACGTTGAAATAAGTTGTGATAGCCAATTTACACTTGATGTTCACAGTACTGATATCGTGCATATTCAAAAGACTCCACATAAACTACGCCTATTACATTTACATAATTACAATTATTACAATGTGTTAAGTTCAAAACTTGGATGGCTTAAAAAATTATTTTAGTTTTTTCCATTACAACCCCTTTACTGTATAAAAAATCATATATATACTGATTATTATACAGTAAAGGAGATTATCTAATGCTTACTCAACTCACAATTAATAATTTTGCTATCGTTCACCACCTTGATATTGAACTCTCTAAAGGAATGTCAGTTATTACAGGTGAAACTGGTGCTGGTAAATCTATTGCCATTGATGCATTAGGTTTATGTCTCGGTCAACGTACAGATGCATCAATGTTACGTGAAGGTGCTGAACGAGTTGAAGTCTGTGCAACATTTCATATTGAAAAAAACTCTGTTGCAGATCAGTGGTTAATTGACAATGAATTGAGAGATCAAGAAAATCCTGAAGAATGTATTCTCCGCCGTTTAATCAATCAAGAAGGGCGTTCAAAAGCTTTTATTAATGGCACCCCAGTATCTGCCTCATTACTAAAAGACTTAGGACAAAAACTTATTCATATAAATGGGCAACACTCGTCCCAACTATTACTAAAAAATGAGTTTCAATTACAGGCTTTAGATAATTTTTGTGCTCACTATCAGTTACTAGAAGATATGGCTGAAACATATCAAGTATGGAAGAACTTACAATTACAAGTTAAAACATTTAAACAAAGATGTGCTGAAAATGAAGCTAAAAAACAACTTCTACAATATCAAGTTGATGAATTAAATGAATTGAACTTACAACCTAATGAATATCTTGAATTAGAAGAAGAACAGCGCCGTCTCTCTAATAGTGAACAACTTACTAACTTATCACAATCTACATTACAAATTTTAAGTGAAAATGAAACAGTTAACGTCGATAGCTTACTTTATCGGGCAACTCAATATATTGAAGAACTCTCTGAATTAGATACTCGTTATACAAATATTCAAAGTTTATTGCAAGATGCATTAATTCAAATTAAAGAAGCTAATACAGAATTACAACATCTATCCAATAATATTGAGTCAGCTCCTCAAGTACTGCAAGAAATAGAACAAAGAATGCATCAAGTACTACAATTAGCTCGTAAGCATAATGTAAAACCTGAAAATCTAGTAGCATTACATCAAACATTAAAGAAAGAATTGTCCCAACTTATAGATTTTTATGACAATGAAGATGAATTACTAGCACAAGAACAGCAAGCTTATCAAAAGACATTAGCAGCAGCTACTGAACTTCATCAAAGTCGTCAACAAGGCGCAGATAAGCTTGCTAAGCAAATGACAAAATCAATAAAACAACTTGCTATGGAAAACGCAGAGTTTTTTATTAATTTGGAAGCCAATTACAATGAAATTACAAGTAACGGAGCGGATAATGTCATTTTTAATTTGCGAAGTAATTTAGGACAATCAGCACAGCCTCTTTCTAAAATTGCGTCTGGTGGCGAATTATCAAGAATTGCACTTGCGCTACAAGTATTAACTTCAGATAAAATTGCCATTCCCACCTTAATCTTTGATGAAATTGATGTTGGTATCAGCGGCGCTACTGCAAGCATTGTCGGTAAATTATTAAGAAAACTAAGTAGCAAATGCCAAGTAGTTTGTGTCACTCACTTACCTCAAGTTGCCTGTCACGGGCATCAGCATTTTATGGTAGAAAAATCGACAATAGAAGGCAAAACAGAAACGAAAATGATTGAACTATCCGCTCAACAGCGTGTAAAAGCACTTGCCAAATTATTAGGGGGAAGCAAAATTACTGATACGGCGTTAGCAAATGCACAAGAATTATTAGCTCTTGTAGGTTAACAGCAAAGCCAAAATTAAAGGACTGATTTTGTTCAACCCAAAACCAGTCCTTAAACTTATAATCTAACTACATAGAACAGAGAATAATAGTTATCTGCTTTATGAAATATTAGATTAGAAGCGATAACCAACACCTAGGAAAAATATAGTTGGATCTAAAGTCACTTTATTTTCATGCTCAGTACCTGCAACTTTAAATGTTGCTTTAGTTTTAATTTTTGCATAATACATTGAGGCATTTATAAAGAAATTATCAGTGATATTAATATCCACCCCCATATTTGTCATTAATCCCCAAGAATCTTTTAATTTGAGGTCTGTAACTCCAGCAAGTACTTCTTTTTCATCAAAGAAAGTGGTGTAGTTTACCCCTGCACCAATATATGGGCGAACAGGAGAATCTTTATCTAAGAAATAATATTGTGCATATAAACTTGGTGGTAAATGTTTTGTTTTACCCACTAATGTATTACCTAATGTAATTTCATGGCTAAATGGTGTTGCAGCTAATAATTCAACACCGACATTATCAGTAAACATATAGGTTGCAGTTAAGCCTAATTGAGCATTAGAATTAACATCTAAATTCTTCCACGCTGGATTAGAATTATCTACATTAGGAACAACTAACGCTCCACCTGCGCGAACAATCACATCACCTGCACTATGTGCCATTACCGCTCCACTGACTAATGCAGCACTTATACCCAACACGAATCCTAATTTTTTCATTGTATTATCCTTAAGTCGAAAAACTTACAAAAATTGTGCCTATTCACAGGCGTAAGAAATATACCAATAAATGGGTATTAAAAATGTGATCAATATCAAAGTTTATGAAATAAATTTATTAAAATTATTTGACATGCATCAAAATCCACTATTTTTATACAATTAAGCATAAACACAGTATAATAGACAGTGATAATTCAACTGATTAATATGAGGTCTTAAATGACAATTAATTTTTCACAGATTTTGCAAGATAGTTGGAATTTTATGAGAAACCAGCGTAAATTTGTGTTCACTCTGATACTATTCTTTTGTTTAGCCAGTTTAATAATTAACTTTTTGGGCTCATCTTTATTTCAAACCGCAATTGAAACATCAAGCACAGAGATAGGAAATAAAAATGATATTTCTATCATGATGCAACGTGTACAAAGTGATAATTTCTTAGTGTTATATTTAGTCAATCAATTAATGACATTTGTCCTTTCTGCTTGGGGGCTATTTGGTATTCATCAAATTAGCCAAGGTCAAGCTGTGAATTACACTCAAAGCACTAAATCGACTTTGAATGGGATTATCGGTTTCATCATGCTCAACATCATTATCAGCCTTCCTTTAGCAATAGGGTTAATAAATATACTCCCAGCGATTGTTAATTCTAGTAATACAACTGGACTCTTTGGAATTATTTTAGTTATCCTAGGTACTTACATTTATATTCGTTTATGTCTAACTCCTATACATTATCTCATGACTAAAGTGAGTCTTTTACAAGCTATTCAACAAATTTGGCAAATGAGTCAAAAGCGTGTTGCAATTCTTTTTATTTATTGCTTATTAATTTATTTTTTTATCCCCGCTCTAACACAGCAAATTGCATTTTTAGCAACAAATATAACTATTGATATTATTGCAACATTATTAATTGCTACAATTAGTGTATTTGTGCTTATTATTAGTTATCGTTTTTATATTTTATTTAATCAAAAGGCATAAAATAAATGAAACAACTACTTGAATTTATTCCTCTCATTTTATTTTTTATCGTTTATAAATTGTCAGGTATTAGAGAAGCTGCGATAACTCTAGTTTTAGCAACAATTATTCAAATGATCATTTTAAAATTGAAATATGGTCAAATTGAAAAGCAACAAATTATTATGGGTGTTGCTGTAGTTTTCTTTGGTGGATTAACAGCTTATTTTAACAAAGTTGAATACTTACAATGGAAAGTCACTATTGTTTATGCGTTATTTGCACTTATTCTTTTAATAAGCCAATTTGTTTTTAAAAAACCACTTATTCAAAAATTATTAGGTAAGGAAATTTCACTTCCTGAAAAAGTTTGGAATAATCTTAATTTAGGCTGGTCGTGCTTTTTTCTTTTATGCATGGTGATCAATATTTATATTAGCCAGTATTATTCAGAAGAAATTTGGGTTGATTTCAAATCTTTCGGAATTATTACTATGACTTTCATAGCAACCATATTGACAGGAATTTATATTTATCGTTATCTTCCTAAAGACAATCAACAAAAGTAGGTTATAAATGACAGAAATAACTCAAACAAATCGATTCCCTAAAGGTTCTCTAATTTTGAGAACCTTAGCTATGCCTTCTGATACCAATGCAAATGGTGATATTTTTGGTGGTTGGATTATGTCTCAAATGGACATGGGAGGTGCTATTCTTGCCAAAGAAATAAGTAAAGGGCGGGTGGTCACAGTATGTGTAGAACGAATCACATTTTTACATCCCATTGCTGTAGGTGATGTTGTTTGTTGCTATGGCAAATTAGTAAAAGTAGGACGTTCATCTATGCAAGTCAAAGTTGAAGTATGGATTAAGAAAGTTTATGAAGGTATCAGTGATCGTAATTGTGTGACAGAAGCTCTCTTCACCTATGTTGCTATAGACAAAGATGGAAAACCTCGAGCTGTTCCTAGAGAAAATAATCCAGAATTAGAACAAGCATTAATGTTAATAACAGAATAATCAATAGGAAGATAAAAATGATGTATTATGTAATTTTTGCACAAGATAAGCCTAATACACTAGAACAACGTATGGCTGTTCGCCCACAACATCTAGCTCGTTTAGAGTTACTTCATAAAGAAGAGCGTTTACTTACCGCCGGCCCTAATCCTACGATTGATGGAACAGGTATAACAGGCTCAACTGTAATTGCAAAATTTGCCTCTTTAAAGGATGCTCAAGCTTGGGCAGATAAGGATCCTTATGTGGCTGCTGGGGTATATGAGAATGTTATTATTAAACCATTCAAACCTGTGTTCTAGCTAATGGCTTGAATAAAATTTTTTTAATAAACACCGCACTTTAGTTGATTAACCAAAAAGTGCGGTGTTTTTTTACAAAATTTTTAGGCATTATTCACTGAAAATGCCATAACATTTTCAATTTTGGATTCGTCTAAAGCAACCATAATTAAACGATCTACACCTAATGCCACACCAGAACAATCTGGCATACCAGATTGCAATGCCCCCAGTAAACGTTTATCTACCAAACGTTGTGGTAACCCCATTTTCTCTCTTTGTCTATTATCTTGTTCAAAACGAGTTGATTGCTCATGGGCATCTGTTAACTCATGGAAACCATTAGCCAGTTCTAAACCTTTATAATAAAATTCAAAACGCTCTGCAACCCGATGATCTTCTGGGCTGATCTGAGCTAACGCAGCTTGTGTTGCTGGGAAATGATAAACAACAGTAGGACGATCTCTACCAATGCAAGGCTCAACTACGGTACTAAATAAAAACTCCAGCAAGGTATCTCGATCTTCATTGGCATCACACATAAAATGGTGTTCATGGGCTTTAGCCACTAATTCTTCACGAGTTGCAGAAAGAGGGTCTACTCCGACAAATTGTTGAAAAGCAAACTGATAACTCAAACTTTCCGCTGGTTCACAATCAAGAATTTGTTGCAATAAATCATCCACTTCATTAATCAAACGGTACATATCAAAATGCGGGCGATACCATTCCAACATGGTAAATTCAGGATTATGGCGATTTCCAGCTTCTTCATTACGAAAAACTCGGCATAATTGAAAAATTGCTCCACATCCTGCAGCAATTAAACGCTTCATGTGATATTCAGGACTTGTACCTAACCATAAGGTCTTAGAATGCTCATTTAAAGGTGCCACAAATTCAGTATTGAAGGTAGATAAGTGTACATCAGTTACACCAAATTCACTTAGAACAGGGGTTTCTACTTCTAATAAACCTCGTTCAGTAAAAAACTTACGAATTTCATTAATAATTTTAGCTCTCGCTTGTAAAGTTTTTATAGAGGCCGTAGGACGCCAATCTTCTGCTACAAACATAAATATACCTATTATAAAAATATTAATGCTATATTTTAATCTACTTTCAAGTAAGTTTCCAAAGAGTTTGATTGGTGATTAAAATATTAAAAGCACTTATTTATTGCTTAACAAGTGCTTTTTGATATTGATTTACTGAAGCTGATATTCAGTTAAATCAATAATTTGATGACAATAATGCTCAATCAGATGATGATCATGACTTACTATGACTAAAGTACAATTGTGAATACGACATTGTTCTATCAATAAATCTAAGGTTTCTTTCTGAGTAATAGGATCTAATCGAGAAGTCACTTCATCCGCAAATAAAAGCACAGGTTCAAATAATAAAGCTCGTAGAATTGCCACTCGCTGTAATTCTCCGCCAGATACATTATTTGCAGTTCTAGCCAATAAATCCTGTTCTAACTTAAGCTGCTTTAATAAATAAGGAATTTTACTTCTATCTAAACCATGCTTATCAATTACATCATCTAACAATATCTGTAAACTTACGCTTTGAGCAAATGCTGCTGGAGGATCTTGGTATAGTTTTAATACTTGTTGACGTTTTGGTTTAAAATTCCAAGAAATTTCACCGCACTTTGGCTTTAATAAGCCACATAAGGCATCACCTAAAGAACTTTTTCCGATACCACTATCGCCAATTAATCCTAATACTTCACCTTTTCTTAATTGAAAATTTAAATCCTTAAATAAAGTTCTCTCTCCTCTTCCTAGGCTTAAATCCTTTGCTGTCACTAACATCTCAGAGACAACTTCTTGTTTAACTTGCTTTTGCCAATTATGAGGAGAAGCCGCCATCAATTGCTGAGCATACTCAGATTGAGGATTTTTTAAAACTTGCTGAGCATTTCCTTGCTCTAATAAAATCCCTTTCTTCATCACCATAATCGAACCACCAAGTTGTTCGGCGACATCAATATCATGGGTGATAGTGAGTAACGTTCCACCTTGATTCACAATATCTTGCAATAATTGAATCACAATACGTTTATTTTTTTCATCTAAACCTTTAGTTGGTTCATCAGCAATCACCATAATAGCGCCACCTGATGTAGCAGCTGCAAAAGAGGCTCGTTGTGCCATTCCTCCTGAAAGTTGATGAGGAAAATATTTCATAAACTTAGCTAATCCAAGTGCGGTTAGTTTCTCCTTAGTTTTTTGCGAAGAAAGCCCATTGTTAAGTTGACCTACTAAAGAAAAACTTTCCCATACTTGGTTAAATATATTCATCGTTGGATCTAATGAACGAACGGGTTCTTGAGGCAACATCGCCATGCATTTTCCCCAATTTTGTCGTCCTAATTTCTGATTTATTAAATCCTGATGTATATGAATTTGCCCTTTAATTATTAATCCATCAGGTAAGCATCCCATGATCGCCTGTGCTAATAAACTCTTACCTGAACCAGTTTCTCCTAATATGGTTAAACATTGCCCCTGTTGTAATCTTATATTAATGGGCTCAACCAAGCATAATCCCGATCTTGTATAAACAGACAGAGATTGTGTTTCAATTAAAATAGTCATTATTTCACTCTCCCTGAAATTAATTGAAAACTTAATACAAGCAAGAATACGACAGCTATCGGTTGTAAAAAGATCCAAGGTGCTTCGTGATAATAAGGAAATAATTCCGTCATCATCAAGCCTAGTTCGGGTGTAGGTGGACGTAAACCAACATTCACAAATCCTAATGTCGCTAACGCCAACACTGCATTTCCTGCAGAAAATGCACTTAAGGTTAAAATGACAGGAGCCAATTTAGGAAAAAAATGACGTTTAAAACAATACCATAGCCCCATTCCCATTAAACGAGAAGATTGAATTTCTATACTTGATGACAAAGTTCTGCTAATGGCACGAATCATTCTGAAAAACTCTACCCACATCACTAATGAGATACCGAGATAAAGTGACCAAAATGAACCAGGAGCAATAGCCGCAAATAGCAATATAAAGAGTAAGCCTGGTAATGCCATGATGACATCACTTATAAATGAGAAAACACGATCAACTAAACCACCGAGATAACCAGCTAAAATACCGCACAATAACCCAAAAAATAACGAACAGCCAACTGACATCACGACTAAAGAAAAAGATAGTCGAATTGCAGAAGCAAGGCGAGCAAACATATCTCGACCAAAATGATCGGTTCCTAACCAATAAACTGCGGTAGGTTTTTGCAAAATTTTATTAAAATTTTGGAATGCTTCATCCATAGGATAAAAATACGGCTGCAAATAAGCGATAGCTAATAAAAAAATTAATAAAAAACTACCGCACTTTTGAGCAAAAGAAAGTTTCTTTAACATTATGCTGCCCCTTCTGAATGATGATTAATTCGGGGATCAATCCAACTACTTAACATATCAACCAACATATTTAAAATAATAAAAAGAGCGCCCATGATTAGTGCAGTACCTTGAATCATCGGTACATCTCTGGCAATGACTGCATGTACTAATGCATGCCCACTGCCTGGCCAAGCAAAAAGACTTTCAACAATAACCACACCCTCTATTAAATAAATTAATTGTACTGAATGGTAAGTAATAATCGGAATTGCCACATTACGTAGCCCATGCCGTACAAAACTTTGTTGTTGATTAAGACCTTTAAGGTAAGAAAATTGATAATATTCAGATTGTTGCACAGCAACCATCGCATTACGGCTGATACGAACAGAAACAGCACTTAATCCTAACGCTAAAGTTAATGCTGGTAACAAAAAATGTTGCCAACTTCCATACCCCGCAGCAGGAAGCCATTTTAAATTGACTGCGAATAGACTGATAAGTCCTATACCAATAATAAATGCTGGGACTGAACGTAAGAACGTACTAAGTACTAAGGTTAATCGGTCAAATATCCCATTTGGACGTTGAGCAGCTAATAATCCCAATGGTGGGCCGATTAAAATGCCTAAAATCAAAGCTACTACAGCTAAACTTAATGTATGCATAAATTGATGAACGATTAATGCCCATACAGTTTCGCCTGAAACTAATGACTTACCAAGATTCAACTGAATCAAATCAGTAAACCAATTAAAATAACTTTGCCACCAACTTTGATCTAAACTCAGTTCTCTTCGTACAAGCGTTGCTGCTGCACTATCTGTCTGATCATAACCATAACGACTTGCTGCGATACGAAATGCCATGTCCCCTGGCAAGCTTCTTGTCAAAATAAAGGTCAGTGTTCCCACTGACCAAATCATTAAAAAGAGTTGCCCAATACGCTTAGAAAGCAATTTAACCATATATTTCTACCAAGACAATTTATTTAATTTGAAATTACGTTCAAAAGGATCTAATTCCAATCCTTTTAATGCTTTATTTGAAACTGCATTTGTTTGATAGAATGACACTGCTGTAATTGGTTTTTGCTGATAAATAATTTCTGCAGCTTTAGCTTTTAATTTACGTTGCTCAGCCTCATCTGAAGTTTTTTGCAATGCTTCAAGTGTTTCGGTAAACGTATTATCAGACCAATTCATCACGCCCCAATCAGCGCCTTGAGGTGCAAAATCTTGTAATAACATAGCAGTTGGATCTGGCAACATACCATAGTAACGAGAATATAATGCCATTTCTAAAGAGCCATCTTGATGACCCGCAGGAATTTCAGAAAAATTGCCTACTGAAACGATCATATCCACACCAATTTGCTTCCATTGGTTTTGTAATGCAGTAGCAATAATCGGTAATTCTGGGCGATCAGAGAAAGTACGCAGCGTAAATTGGAAAGGTTTTCCATCTTTAACTAACATACCATTTGCATCTTGTTCAAAGCCTAAATTAATTAAACGAGATTTAATTGCAGGATAATCTGGTTTTGTGTGCGCTACATTTAGATGCCAATCCGCAAATGCTGGAGGTAAAATTTGTTCCGCTTCTCCACTTTCCATTCTAAGTACCGATTTGACAATGCCTTCACGATCAATCGCATCACTCAATGCTTGACGAACAGCCACATCTGCAAACAAAGGATTTTTTACATTCACTTTATATTGAATAGTACGAGCAACAGGCTTCACCTGAATAGTTAAATTATCATCTGAGGAAAGACGGCTTAAACTCGCAGGATCTAAATTAAATACTAAATAATTAGGTTTACTTTGTGCTAATAAGCTACGAGTTTCACTACGGCTATTGGCTAAATAGGAAACTTGCTTAATTTTAGCTTTATCCCCCCAATAATCATTGAATGCTGTTTGTTCAATTTTTTGTGGCGGCTCAATTTTTAGAACTCTATAAGGCCCGGTACCAATCACCTCAGAAATTTCGCCATTTTTAACCGCACTTTTAGCAAAAATCATAGTTGTTGCATGAGATAAATAAGCAGGAAAAATCACTAATGGTTTATCTAAAGTAAATTGAACGTGCTGCTCATCTAATGCTTTAATCTCCTTAATCATCGCATTTTTTAAAGGTGTTGGCTTAGTTAACGCAATAGTTAAACTATTAACCACATCTTCAGCAGTTAAAATTGATCCATCATGAAATTTAACATTAGGGCGTAAAGTGAAAACCCATTGATCTGATGTTGGATTAGCCGTCCAACTTTCAGCTAAACCAGCTAATAGATGTCCATCTTTATCTACATCAACTAAAGTTTCAGCTAATTGTAAACGTTGAAAGATATAACCAGATTTACTTGGATCCACCGATGTAATTTCCCAAGGAGTGACCACAATTAAAGGTTTATTCTGTTTATCTGCATTTGAAGCTGATTTATCACTTAATTCTTCTGAAGAAAAGTTAAGCATAAAAAAGATTACCGCTAAAATAATAATCAGTAATAATATTATTTTTTTCATAAAATAAAGATTCCTTTTCATTGGTATAAAATAAGCCAATTTATATAACTTATACTTTTTATTTGGTTGCTAATTTAGCATAACTAGAAATAATTTTCATTGTTATTTTTCACTAAAAATTAAGTTTCACAATATTGATTATTAGTATGTTAATTTCGGCAAAATAAACTCATTTTAGCCAATCGATAAATAAGACTCGTTTCAGAATAAAAATATGACTAATTATTCTCTGTTAATAAAGCTACTATATATATTTTTATATCTCATGATTTGTTTTTCATTTAAAAAAATGATTGATTTTTAATAATTATCTAAATAAAAACCTAAAATTATTAGTTTTTTAAATAATCTATAGCAAAGACTCTAAAAAGTTACTTTTTTGAGTTAGATCACAAAATAGTCATTCTTATCCTTTAAATAATAAAAAAGAGTTAGTAATTGAATCTTTTAATGGCAAAATAAACATACCTAATGAAGCATTTGAGATTAAAACGTGCTTTTACCTTTTTACTTTTATTATTTATTATTGGAGAAAATATCGTGCAAACTGTTAATGTCGATATCGCAATCGTAGGTGCGGGTGGCGGTGGCTTACGTGCTGCAATCGCAGCAGCTCAAGCCAATCCAAACTTAAAGATTGCATTAATTTCTAAAGTTTATCCAATGCGTAGCCATACTGTTGCAGCAGAAGGTGGTGCCGCTGCAGTAATCAAAGAAGAAGATTCATATGATAAACACTTCCAAGATACTGTTGCTGGTGGCGATTGGTTATGTGAACAAGATGTTGTTGAATATTTTGTACAACATTCGCCTGTTGAGATGACGCAATTGGAGCGTTGGGGATGTCCTTGGTCTCGTAAAGAAGATGGTGATGTCAATGTACGTCGTTTCGGCGGAATGAAAATCGAACGTACATGGTTCGCTGCAGATAAAACTGGCTTCCACTTATTACACACTTTATTCCAAACATCTATTCAATTCCCACAAATTCAACGTTTTGATGAACACTTCGTATTAGACATCTTAACGGACGACGGGCACGCTCGTGGTGTAGTCGCAATGAATATGATGGAAGGAACATTAGTTCAAATCAATGCTAACGCAGTTGTCATTGCAACTGGTGGTGGTTGTCGTGCATTCAAATTCAATACCAATGGTGGTATTGTAACTGGTGATGGACTATCAATGGCTTATCGTCATGGTGTTCCTCTTCGTGATATGGAGTTTGTTCAATATCACCCTACAGGTTTACCAAATACAGGTATCTTAATGACTGAAGGCTGTCGTGGTGAAGGTGGTATCTTAGTCAATAAAGATGGCTATCGTTATCTACAAGACTACGGCCTAGGCCCTGAAACACCAGTAGGAAAACCTCAAAACAAATATATGGAACTTGGTCCTCGTGACAAAGTATCACAAGCTTTCTGGCAAGAATGGAAAAAAGGCAGAACATTAAAAACGGCTAAAGGCGTTGATATCGTTCACTTAGATTTACGTCATTTAGGTGAAAAATACTTACACGAACGTTTGCCATTTATCTGTGAATTAGCACAAGCTTATGAAGGTGTAAATCCAGTTAATGAACCAATTCCTGTACGCCCAGTTGTTCACTATACCATGGGCGGTATCGAAATAGACTTTAATAGTGAAACTCGTATTAAAGGTCTATTTGCAGTGGGTGAATGTGCTTCTTCAGGTTTACATGGTGCGAACCGTTTGGGTTCTAACTCATTAGCTGAATTAGTTGTGTTAGGCCGTGTTGCAGGTGAATATGCAGCACAACGTGCAGTTGAAGTACAAAATGTAAATCAAGCTGCTATTGATGCTCAAGCACAAGATGTTATTCGTCGCTTAGAAGACCTATTTAACCAAGAAGGTACTGAAAACTGGGCTGACATCCGTGAAGAAATGGGTGTTGCAATGGAAGAAGGCTGTGGTATTTATCGTGACCAAGAAAGTATGCAAGGTGCCGTGGATAAAATAGCGGAATTAAAAGAGCGTTATAAACGTATTCGTATTCAAGACCGTTCAAGTGTATTCAATACAAACGTATTATATACTGTTGAATTAGGTTACATCTTAGATGTTGCTCAAGCAATTGCGAACTCTGCTATCGAGCGTAAAGAATCTCGTGGTGCTCACCAACGCTTAGACTATGTAGAACGTGATGATACAAATTATTTGAAACACACATTAGCATTCTATAACGAAAATAGTGCGCCAAGCATTGATTACAGCCCTGTGAAAATTACTAAATCACAACCAGCAAAACGTGTATATGGTGCTGAAGCTGATGCCGCTGAAGCAGCAGCGAAAGCTAAGGAGAACGCAAATGGCTAATCAAGCAATGATGAACGTTGAAGTATTGCGTTATAACCCAGAAGTAGATAAAGAACCATACTTACGCACTTACCAAGTGCCTTATGATAATCAAACTTCTTTATTAGATGCACTAGGTTATATCAAAGATAGACTAGATCCTGAACTTGCATACCGTTGGTCTTGTCGTATGGCTATCTGTGGTTCATGCGGTATGATGGTTAATAATATTCCTAAATTAGCATGTAAAACTTTCTTACGTGACTATAGTGGTCATATGCGTATTGAACCATTAGCTAATTTCCCTATTGAACGTGACTTAATCGTTGATTTAAGCCACTTTATTGAAAGTTTAGAAGCTATCAAACCATATATCATTGGTAACAAGATGCCTGAACTTGATGGTCAACCTCATCCATCAGCAGAATTAGCAAAAAGCCGTACCAAACAAACCCCAAAACAATTAGAGAAATATCGTCAATTCTCTATGTGTATTAACTGTGGTTTATGCTATGCTGCTTGCCCTCAATTCGGTTTAAACCCAGAGTTTGTTGGTCCTGCTGCATTAACTATGGCTCACCGTTATAACTTAGATAACCGCGATCATGGTAAAGCAGAACGTATGCCTATCATCAATGGTGAAAACGGTGTTTGGTCTTGTACATTCGTTGGTGCATGTTCAGAAGTTTGTCCTAAACATGTAAATCCAGCTGCGGCTATCAACCAAGGCAAATTAGAAAGTGCAAAAGACTATCTAATTTCAATGCTTAAACCAAAAGCGTAGTAGGAGGCATATTATGACAACTGAAACTAAACGTAACAAATATGTACGTCCAATGACAGCGACTTGGTGGAAAAGCTGGGATTTCTATAAATTCTATATGGTACGTGAATCAAGTGCTATTCCTACTGTATGGTTCTGCCTTGTATTACTTTATGGTGTATTCTGTTTAACCTCTGAAAATGGTTTTGTAGAAAACTTTATTCCTTTCTTACAAAATCCATTAGTTGTAATCTTAAACTTAATTTCACTAGCCTTATTACTAGTGCATGCATTCACATTGTTCCAAATGACAGGCGAAGTAATGTCTGGATCCACAGGTATTAAATCTGAAGTGATCCAAAAATTATTAAAAATTGCATTTGCAGCAGTCTCTGTAATCGCATTAGTATTAGCATTTATCTAGGGAGCAAGACAATGGTTGATCAAAATCCAAAACGTTCAAATGAGCCACCAGTATGGTTAATGTTCAGTGCTGGCGGTATGGTGAGTGGGCTTGCATTCCCAGTATTAATCCTTATTATTGGTATTCTATTACCATTTGGCATTATTTCCCCAGATAATATTATTGCATTTGCTCATCACTGGTTTGGTAAATTAGTAATTCTTGTACTTACTATTTTCCCAATGTGGGCTGGCTTACACCGTGTTCATCATGGTATGCACGACATTAAAGTGCATGTTAATAATGGTGGACTAATTTTCTACGGTTTGGCTGCCTTATATAGTTTTATTGTATTATTCGCAGTCATCGCTATTTAAGCCACATATTTAAAAATAAAGGTCTTCTTTTATGAAGACCTTTTTTAATACTTGTAGATATAAAAAGTGCGGTAGATTTTCAAAAAATTTCAACCGCACTTTAACTTTATATAACTAAAAAATAACCTCACACAGTTTTAATTCTATTTTACCTCTACAGGTTTGATAATCTCACTAGGATAACAGCCTAGAATTTTCAAATAGGTGGTATATTGTTTCAATTCTTCTATTGCAACAAGGGTATCTTGATGATTAATATTTGCTTCTATTTCTAAATAGAACATCTCTTCCCAAGGTTTACCATAAATTGGACGAGATTCTAATTTTGTCATCTTAATTTGATGATTTTTAAATACAGATAAGGCATCAACTAATGAACCTGCTTCTTGTGCTGTGGTCATTAATAATAATGTTTTGGTATGAATCTGAGGTGATACAGCTACTGCATTACGAGAAATCACAATAAATCGAGTAATATTATTATCTTGGTTCGCAATATTCGATCTCAACACGCTTAAACCATATAAATGACCACCATCTTCATTACCTAATGCTGCAATATTTGGCTTATTTAAGCTAGAAACTAAATGCATAGCATGTGAACTACTTTCACAGTATTCAATATGTACACGCTCTAAACTACGAATAAACTGACTACATTGCTGAATCACTTGTGGATGACTATATAAAGTGTCAATTTGACTTAAATCTACTTGACTACTAGTAAGAACACAATGTTTAATCGGATACGCAAGTTCTCCAACAAGGGATAACTCTGTATTCTGCAAGAGATCATAGACTTCATTAATTGAACCTGAAGTAGTATTTTCTAAAGGAAGTACGCCATAATCTGCTTCGCCATTACTTACTTTTTCAAAAACCTGATCAAAGCTACTACAGCTTAGTTCAATAAGTTGTTCTTGATAACGAGTCGCATAGCTTCGTGCGGCTAAATGAGAATAAGAACCTCGTTTACCAAGAAATGCAATATGAAGGCTTTGTTCTCTTTGCTGATTAAGTTTTTTCTGCAAATAAACTTGTTGAGTAAGAACAGAATCTTCGATAATACGTTGGAAAATTTGAGTAATATATTGTGGTTCTAATTGATAATTCTGATTTTCAGCATAGTTTATCAATTCTTGTAGCAATTGTTGTTCACGTACTTTATCACGTAATGGTTTTTGTATAATTTCTTTGCTACGAACAACATCAAATGCAAGTCGATGACGTTCTGACAATAGCTTTAACAAACTGCGATCAATTTGCGTAATTTGCTGACGAATTTCAGTAAGATCAAGTGCCATAAATATTCCCTAAAACTAATAAAGGCGTGTAGTTGATAAACTTAACACACCCTTATTACATTGTAAGAGGATAAAGATGATTTCTCAAGCTTAATAATTCTTTTAAATCAGTATATTAGTATTAATAAGTAAATTTTTATACTTTACAACCGCACTTTTCATAAAAACTATAGCTTCTCTTTAAAGCGCTAAATATAAAATTTCCATTACTGCTTGATGATCTATTGATTCATGCTCACCTAAAAGAGGTTGGCGGTGCTCGGATAATTTTCTGATAATTTCAGGGAATAAGCTATCATCAATACCATAATCAGAAAATCTCGTTTTTACTCCCATTAATTCAAAGAAGGCACGAATTTTCTGAATGGTCAATTCAGTGGCTATATTTATGTCATTGCCTCGATAATCTAATACACGCTGCGCAAATTGGATAAGCTTCTCACGCTTAGCTTGCTTTTGGTGCTGCATAATAGCAGGTACAATAATCGCTAATGTTTGACCGTGATCTAAACCATATAATGCGGTTAATTCATGTCCTATAGCATGAGATGTCCAATCTTGAGGAACTCCCGTACTCAGAATCTTATTTAATGCCATAGTTGCAGCCCACATAATATTCGCTCTAGCATCATAATTTTCAGGCTCATCCAATAATTTAGGACCATCTTCCATTAATGTACAAAAAACGCCTTCCGCAAATCTATCAGGAATCTTTGCATCCACAGGATAAGTCATATATTGTTCGAACGTATGCACAAAAGCATCTACTACACCATTAGCAGTTTGTTTTTGAGGGAGAGAATAAGTCACTGAAGGATCTAAAATAGCAAATTTAGGTTTAACTAAATCAGAATAAAGAGATAATTTATCTTTAGTTTCACGACGGCTTACAACAAAATTACCATTCATTTCAGAACCTGTTGCTGGAATCGTCATAACAGTACCTATAGGCAGCGCTCTAATAATCTCTTGTTTTTTATAAAGAATATCTAACGCATCGCCTGAATAAGTAGCAGCCGAGGCAATAAATTTGCAACCATCTAAAACCGAGCCACCACCAACGGCTAAAATAAAATCAATATTCTCTTGTTTAACAATTTGAACCGCTCTATTTAAAGTTTCAAACTCAGGATTCGGTTCAATACCTGGAAATTCTATATAAAAATAGTCTTGTAATGCATGAATAACTTGAGCATACACACCATTCTTTTTGATACTACCGCCCCCATAAACAAGCAAAATACGATTTTGTTTTGAAAGATATTTAGGAATGGCTTGAATTTGACCTTTACCAAATTCAACAGCAGTAGGAATATGAAAAGTAAAATTAAACATGATTAACCTCTATAAAACTGCGGTCAATTTTTTCAAAATTTGTAGAAAAACACAAATGTGAATAATTAGAAAACATAAATAGTAAAAAAGCTATACTTTTAAGAGTATAGCTTTTTCTATATTTAAGTAATTAGATTAATACTTGAGAAGGTACAGCATAACCTTGAGGAACAGTTCCCTTATCATCAAAGGTGACAAATTCCCAAGCTTCTTGATTAGCTAATAAGGCACGTAATAACTTATTATTTAATCCATGTCCAGACTTATATGCTTTGAAATCACCTAAAATATTATGGCCACTCATAAATAAATCACCAATAGCATCTAACATTTTATGGCGAACTAATTCATCTTTAAAACGTAAGCCATCTTCATTTAATACTCGATAATTATCTAAGACGATAGCATTGTCCAAACTACCGCCTAATGCTAAACCTTGGGATTGTAAATATTCAATATCTTTCATAAATGCAAATGTTCTTGCACGACTAATTTGTTGAACAAATTTTTGTGCAGAAAAATCTAAGGCATAAGTACTTAAATTCTTATTAAGTGCTGGGTGATTAAAATCAATAGTGAAATTCAAGCGGAAACCATTATAAGGTGAAATTTCTGCCCATTTATCACCATCTTCAACACGCACTTTTTGTTTTACACGAATAAATTTCTTCGCTGCGTCTTGTTCTTCGATACCTGCATCTAATAAAAGGTATACAAATGGGCTTGCACTACCATCCATAATAGGAATTTCTGGTGCATCCACTTCAATAATAAGATTATCTAAACCTAAACCTGCTAATGCAGCATTTAAATGTTCAACAGTTGAAATACGAACACCTTGATCATTAACTAAAGCAGTACAAAGCATTGTATCACGCACTGATGTTGCATCCGCAGGAAAATACACTGGCGGATTAAGATCGGTACGACAATAAACAATACCTGTATTTACCGGTGCAGGGCGTAAATTTAGGGTAACTTTATTACCACTATGTAATCCAACCCCAGTCACTTTAGTGCCTTGTTTTAATGTTCTTTGTTTAATCATATTCATTATTTCTCAATTTATTGCCTAAGCAAAAAGTCTTTATAGACTTGTTATTTACTATCACCACGTAAAAACGCAGGTTTAAATAGCTCATTGCTACCTAACGAAGTCGGTCGCGCAGGTTGCTCTGAATGAACTGGTTGTTGATTTGGAGCAGTTTGCGTACCTTGATTAAAAGCTGCTGTACCTGATGAAACATTTGTCACTGGTCGTTGTGGTGCCAATGGAGCAGCAGGATCATCAATATCACCAATACCTGTAGCTACAATTGTAACACGAATTTCATCTGACATCTCAGGAATTAATGTTGTACCTACAACAACGGTAGCCTCATCAGAAGCAAAGGCTCTAATAGTATCACCTACAGCATAAAATTCATCTAGTCCTAAATCCATGCCAGCGGTAATATTAACTAACACACCTTTTGCACCAGATAAATCAACATCCTCTAAAAGAGGACTTGCTACAGCATCTTGGGCTGCTTTTTCAGCTCGACCATCGCTTGCTGCACCTTGTGCAATACCGGCGCCCATCATTGCTCGCCCCATTTCAGACATTACTGTACGAACATCTGCAAAGTCTACATTTATTAAGCCTGGAGAGGTAATCATATCTGAAATACCTGTCACTGCATTACGTAAAATATCATTAACAGCAGAGAATGCTTGTACTAAGCTTACTGATTTGCCTAATACTTTTAATAGTTTTTCATTTGGAATGATAATTAATGAGTCTACATACTTAGACAACTCTTTAATACCAAGTTCCGCAAATGCCATACGTTTTTTACCTTCAAACGAGAAAGGCTTAGTCACAACAGCGACAGTCAAAATACCTAAATCTTTTGCCACTTGAGCAACTATAGGCGCAGCACCAGTACCTGTACCGCCGCCCATACCCGCTGCGATAAATACCATATCGGCACCTTCTAACATTGAACGGATAGCTTCTTGGTCATCTTCAGCTGCTTTACGCCCTACATTTGGGTTAGCTCCCGCACCTAGACCTTTTGTTGTTGCTGCACCAATTTGAACCGTTTGTTGTACAACACTTTTACGTAATGCTTGAGCATCAGTATTCACTGCATAGAAAATAATTTCACCATGTTCATCACTCGCTATTGAATTTTCACCAACAAGCGTACCGCCATTATGAATCATATTATTAACCATGTGATTGACAGCATTACCACCGCCGCCACCAACGCCAACAACTTTAATCAGTGTTCGACCGATTTCATCGTCAAACCCATATTCTACTGGTTCAAACATTTGTATTCTCCGTCAATGCTAGATACTCTAACACTTAATAACTATAAAATTCTCTCTATTGTAGATTAAAAATTCAAATTCTCAAAATTCTGACTTCACTTTATTTGCAAAAATTTTAATTTTTCCAAAAATAGACCCTAAAACACCACTATCTGAACCAGAACCACCAAAGATAGGTGTGCTCTCCTCTTCGTTATAATGACTATATTGTAATAAACCTAACACTGTTGCATACTGTGGCTTATTAACATAATCAGTTAATCCTGAAATATTAAGCGGATAACCTACGCGCACATGCGAACCAAAAATTTCTGTTGCACACTTACTAATGTCTTCCATTTGTGAACTACCGCCTGTAAGCACAATACCAGCAATAAGATCTTGCTTAATACCTTTCATCGTCAATTCATTGCGTAATTGAATTAATTCATGTTCAACTACTTGTAATAAATCACCGTAACAACGAGAAGTTACCTCTACAATTTGGGCTTTAGTAAAAGTACGAGGAGCGCCCCCTCCCAAACCTGCCACCTCAATTTTTTTCTTAGCAAATTGTTCTTTCAATTCGACAGATGGCATAATCGCACTACCATAATTAATTTTTATGCTTTCAGCTTCATTACGTGATGTAGTTAAACTTTGTGCAACATAATCAGTAATTGTATTACCACCATAAGGAATAACTCGACTAAAACGCAGTGCACCATTGGTATATACCATAATATCCATTGAGCCACCACCAAAATCAATCAAGCACACACCTAAATCTTTTTCATCTTCAGTTAAAACTGAATACGTAGATGCCAAACCCGAAAATACAACTTGATCAACCTTTAATCCACAAGTTTCAACAGCTTTTTGTAGATTACTCACCCAAGACTGATGACAAGCAATTAAATGAGCTTGAGCTTTTAATCTAACTCCCTGTAAACCTAATGGATTTTTAATATTTTGTTGTTTATCGACCGCATATTCCTGTGGAATAACATGTAATAATGATAATCCCTCTGGCAATTTTACTGAACTTGCCGTATGCATAGCCTGATCAATTTCATCTTGGCTAACCTCACCATCTGCAATAGGGACGAAACCACTTTCATTCAGACTTTGAATATGTTCTCCAGTGATAGCAAGAGTGACTGACATAATTTGACAGTCTGCCACAGATTCTGCTGCTTCAATTGCACGCTGAATTGAATTAACAACCGCTGCTAAATCTGTAATACTACCTTTATCTATACCTTTTGATGGGCAACTACCTACTCCAAGTACATTCACTACCCCATCAGGTAACACTTCACCGACGACAGCAACAACTTTAGAAGTACCAACTTCCAATCCTACAATAGTTTTTGATTCCACGATTTTTGCCATTTTTATAACTTCACAGTTTTAATTTTTATTTAGACTACATTAGTTTACATCAGAAAAATGTACTGCTGCACCTACTTTATATCTTAAATCAATATAAATAATTTTTTTATTTTCTGGTACTTCAATTTGTGGGTAAATTGTCATAAAGCGATCAATCTTAGATTTCCACTCTCCACGCCCTAATTTTAATGTAATATCATTTTCAACAACAATTTCCCAGGAACCTCTCTCATCAATTGAAACCGCTTTTAAGGTAATTCCTTTTGATTTTAAATCATTAAAAATTTGCTGCCACGCATCTAATACAATTAAACTCTGATAATCAGGTCCATATAAATGAGGCATATTATCATTTTTTAATTTATCTTTGGGCAACTTAAAAACGACGCCATCCGCTGAAACAAAATGGTCTTCGTTCCAATAAGCTACTGGCGTATATTCTGCAACGAGAATGCTTAATCTATCAGGCCAAATTTTACGAACTACAGAACCTTTTATCCAAGGCATTGACTGAATTTGTTCGCGAATGACATTTACATCTTGTCCAAAAAAGCCCTTAAGCTCTCCCATTTTTAAAATCATCTCTCGAATATCGGAATTCGTCGTATATTGAGGTGTTCCCAGTAATGCAAAAGAACTAATTGGCTTACTGTCTAATTTTTCCAGCCAGTTTTGCCAATTAAAATACGTAAAATAGAGTAGACCAACGCATAATAGCACAAGTAAAGGCTTAACTTGCAAAAAAACTCTGAGTTTCTGCTCATTAATTTTTAAATTTCTTTGTGGCGTTTTGCGTTTTACAACAGACATTAAACACTAAGCTCCAAAATTTTTGCCACTAATTGTTCAAAAGAATAACCAACCACTCTTGCTGATTTAGGGAATAGGCTATGGCTTGTCATACCTGGTGTTGTATTCACCTCAACAAGACGGAATTCACCTTTAGCATCAGTCATTACATCAATACGACTCCAACCACGGCAACCAACAACATCATAAGCACGTTTAACTAGCTTTTGTAATTCTTCTTCACGTTCTTTACTCATCGGGGCTGGACAAACATATTGCGTATTATCTGAAATATATTTTGCATCGTAATCGTAGAACTCACCCTCAGGGATAATTTGCACCGCTGGCAATACTTGGTCATCCAATACAGGTACAGTCATTTCAATACCACTTAACCACTCTTCAATTAAAATGGTATCATCATGAGTTAAAGCCAAATCTACCGCAGCCTCTAGTTCTTCCACTGCATTCACTTTTGTTAAGCCCACACTCGATCCTTCACGTGAAGGTTTTACCATTAATGGTAGTCCTAAATGTTCGACAATCCGCTCTGGATTTAGTTCTAAGCGAGTATCCCGTGTTACAATCTCCATGTCTGCAATAGGTAAACCAAAACCTTTCCATAACATTTTAGTACGCATTTTATCCATGGTTAAGGCTGATGTCATTACTCCACAACCCGTATAGGGTAATCCAATTTGCTCTAATACACCTTGAATCACGCCATCTTCACCACCACGTCCATGCAAAATATTAAATGCACGATCAAAACCTTGTTTTTTTAGATCTGCAACAGAGTATTCCTTAGGATCAATTGGATAAGCATCATAGCCTTGACTACGTAATGCATTTAGAACAGCATTACCAGAATTAAGAGAAATATCACGTTCTGCTGATGTGCCACCTAACAATACAGCAATTTTTTGTTCTTTTAATGGTTTCATTTTATTCTTTTCACTCTCAGTTGAGTCTAATTCAAGATAGATTATTTTTGACTTCAAAAGTGCGGTCAAAAATTAAAAAATTTTTAGTTATTTTCCGTTGACCATAATTCCACAAGTTGGCGAGATAATTTACTCACATTACCTGCACCTTGTGCTAATACTAAATCACCGTCTTGAAGTATTTGCTCCATAATTTCAGGTAATTGTGCGGTATCGGTAACTAAAATTGGATCTACTTTTCCTAAATTACGGATTGAACGACATAAGGAACGGCTGTCTGCTCCAGCAATTGGCATCTCACCAGCAGCATATACATCTAACATAATCAATGCATCAACTTGTGATAACACTTGTACAAAATCATCAAATAGATCTCTTGTACGGGTATAGCGATGAGGTTGAAAAATCATCACTATACGCTTATTCTCCCAACCTTGACGTGCAGCCTGAATAGTTACATTAACTTCAGTTGGATGATGACCATAATCATCAACTAACATAACTTTACCACAAGAACGGCTAAATACACCTAGTTGATCAAAACGACGTCCAGCACCTTGGAAATCAGCTAATGCGGCCAAAATAGCCTCATTACTAATCCCTTCTTCTTTAGCTACCGCTAATGCTGCTGTTGCGTTTAAAGCATTATGTTTACCAGGGACATTCAATAATACATCAATACGTTCATTGCTTGGAGTAATCACCGTATACTGCCCTTGAAAGCCTGTTTGCTGATAATTTTCAATACGATAGTCAGCATTCTCAGCAAAACCATAAGTAATAACAGGACGGCCAATTTGTGGCATTAACTCAGCCAATACAGGATCATCTGCACAAATAACAGCTAAGCCATAAAAAGGTAAATTATGTAAAAAATTTACATAAGTCTGTTTCATTTCTTCAAAGCTACCATGATAAGTATCCATATGATCAGGTTCAATATTAGTCACTACTGATACCATTGGTTGCAAATGTAAAAATGAAGCATCGCTTTCATCTGCTTCGGCAATTAAATAACGGCTAGCACCTAAATGAGCATTAGTTCCAACCGATTTAACCAAACCACCATTTACAAAAGTGGGATCAAGACCTGCCTGAGCATATACCATAGAAATCATTGCTGTAGTCGTCGTTTTTCCATGTGTGCCTGCCACCGCAATTCCATGACGAAAACGCATAAGCTCTGCTAACATTTGTGCACGTTGAATCACAGGAATACGATTTTCTTTTGCCGCCACAAGTTCTGGGTTATCTTGATGAATTGCACTCGATACAACAACTACACTCGCACCATTCACATTTTCAGCTTGATGCCCAATAAAAATTTTAGCGCCTGCTCGTGCAAGGCGTTGCGTTACTAGCCCATCAGAAATATCTGAGCCCGAAATCTGATAACCTTCGTTTAATAAAATTTCAGCAATACCGCTCATTCCCGCACCACCAATACCGATAAAATGAATTTGTTTAACTCGGCGCATTTCAGGAATAATTTTTCGAACTGTTTCTTGGAAATCTTTCATTCTTATGGTCTCTTTCATTTCTTATTCATGGACAAAATGATTTGTCATCATCTTATTTATAATTTTTAATTTGCGTTTTCAATAATCACTTCGGCTACACGTTGTGCTGCTAAAGGTGCTGACATTGATTTTGATTTAATCGCCATTGAAAGTAATTTCTCACGATCTAATTCATTAACTAGATCCACAATTACATCAGCATTTAATTCAGATTGCTGAACAATTTTTGCCGCACCAACATCCGCTAAATATTTAGCATTCAAATATTGTTGTTGATCTTTATGTTGAAATGGTACAAAAATTGCTGGTGTCCCTACAGCGGCTAATTCACAAACGGTCAATGCACCAGAACGACAAATAACAATATCAGCCCAAGCATAGGCTTCTGCTATATTGTCAATAAACTCTGTAATTTTTACGTTTTCACTTAACGCATTTTTTTGCTGATACAGTGCCGTAATATTTTCTACAGAACCGGCTCCCACTTGATGATGAACTTCCAGCTTTTCACCTAAACGGGCAACAACTTCAGGTAAGGTTAAATTTAATACTCTCGCACCCTGGCTACCACCGACAACAAGCAAACGTAATTTACCAAAACGTCCCGCAAAACGCTGCTCAGGACTCGCAATAGTGAAAAAATCTTGGCGAACAGGATTCCCCACAACTTCTGCATTTGGAAATGCTGTAGGAAAAGCTTGTAATACACGTTTGGCAATTTTAGATAACCAAACATTGGTTAATCCTGCCACGGCATTTTGCTCATGTAAAATTACAGGAACACCACAAAGTTTAGCGGCAATACCACCTGGACCAGAGACGTATCCCCCCATCCCAAGTACAGCATCAGGCTTTTGTTTTTGGATAATTTTACGTGCTTGCATTATAGCACGACAAATCGCAAAAGGTGCGGTTAATAAGGCCTTAATTCCTTTACCTCTTAAGCCTGAAATTTGGATAAATTCAATAGGGATGCCATGTTTAGGAACAAGTTGTGCTTCCATCCTATCTTTTGTACCTAACCAACAAATCTCCCAACCTTGTTGTTGTAGATATTGTGCCACTGCGATTGCAGGAAATACATGTCCGCCAGTTCCCCCTGCCATTACTAATAATTTTTTTGCCACATTAAATCCTTAATCATCTTTTAAGCGAGCATGACCACCACGCATTAAGCGATTTTCATGATCAATACGTAATAAAATTGCAATACTTACAGACATAATCACTAAACTTGAACCACCATAACTCACAAGAGGGAAAGTTAATCCTTTTGTCGGCAGTAGCCCTAACGCCATACCAAGATTGACAAAACCTTGGAAAAAAATCCAAAAACTAATTCCAAAAGCAAAGAAACCTTTAAAACGTTGTTCAATTTGTAATGATTCTCGTCCAATTTTAATTGCACGAAAGACTAACAAGGCTAATAAAGCAATAATAACCATGATACCTAAGAAACCAAACTCCTCTCCAACAACGGCCATAACGAAGTCGGTATGCGCTTCGGGTAAGTACTCCAATTTTTGAATAGAATTACCTAATCCCTCACCAGTAAACTCACCTCGACCAAATGCCATTAAGGAATTGGATAATTGGAAGCCTGTACCATAGGGATCTTTAAAGGGGTCCATGAAACCAGTAATACGTTTCATTCGATATGCCGATGACACCACTAATACCACAAAAAGAAATGCGCCTACCCCAATTAAAAATAAAAATTGGTAAATATTAGCACCTACAACAAATAGCAAGCCAAAGGTAATAATAAAGAGTACTACGGTGCTACCTAAGTCAGGTTGAAGAATGAGTAATGCCCCTAAAAAGCCCATCACTAATAAAGGCTTAAAAGCACTCAATTTTTTACTTCTCACTTCATCATAACGGCGAGTGAAATAACCAGCTAAGAAACAAATCAAAGCAAGTTTTGCAAATTCTGCGGGCTGGAAGTTAAATACGATCATCGGAATCCAACGACGTGCACCATTTACTGATTTACCAATTCCGGGAATTAATACCAAGATTAATAAGATGACCGCAATAATGAAGAGTTTTTTGTGCCATGATTCCCAAGTTTCCATTGGCACTTTAACAAAATAATAGCAAACCCCGATAGAGAGAATTACATATAATGCATCACGCTTAGCAAAATAGAAAGGATCATCAAATAAACGAGTGCCGACAGGAATAGATGCTGACGTCACCATAATAAAACCAACAAATAACAATACAATAAATAACCATGCGAGAGAACGATCATAGAGTACATTAGTTGGTGTTAAAGTCGTCCAACGTTTATAAGTATCTTTGACTTTATTAAAAATTTCCATTCAAATCCTAACTAAATTATTTAAATAATTAATTGGCAACATAAAGTTTAGCTAAACGAGTAAATTCTTCACCTCGTTTTTCAAAAGAAGCAAACTGATCTAAACTTGCACAAGCGGGCGATAACAATACCATATCACCTGAAGATAAAGTTGGACGTAACGATTCTATCGCTTGTTCCATTGTATCAAATAATTGGCTTTGAGCTGATAGTTTTGCCAACTTAGCACCATCTTGACCGAAACAATAACAATAGATTTCAGGTTTGTTTATCAGTTTTTCTAATTCAGAAAAATCAGCACCTTTGCCGTCACCACCTAATAATAAGTGCAATTTACCTTCAACCTGTAATCCTGTTAATGCTGCTACAGTGCTTCCTACATTAGTTGCTTTAGAATCATTAATCCAGCGTACACCGTTTGCCATATGTGCTAATTGAAAACGATGTTCTAAGCCCGTAAAGTTTTGAAGTGCGGTACGAATTCCAGAAATTTCAATGTTAGCGGCTTGAGCCAATGCTATAGAGGCTAGAGCATTCATATAGTTATGACGACCAGTCAGTTTCATTTGTTCACAGCTAATCACAACTTCATTTTGTGCCATTAGATAAGTTTTAGTATTTTCAGTTTTTAACCAATAATCGGCATGATGTTCAGCAAAGCTTACTTGATAAATCGCACTTTGTTTTCCATCTTCTTTAGTTAATGGATCCTCAGCATTAACTACCGCAGTTTGGCAATTTTGATAGATTTTCAGTTTAGCTTGACGATAATCCTCTAAATCAATATAACGATTCATATGATCTTCAGTCACATTTAATACCGTGGCAGCAATAGCTTTTAAACTATAGGTAGTTTCTAATTGAAAACTTGATAATTCAAGCACATAAAGATCATGCCCTTGATTCAATAAAGATAACGCAGGAATGCCAATATTACCGCCCATACCAACATTGATTCCAGCGGCTTTCGCCATTTCAGTCACTAATGTGGTGACAGTGCTTTTTCCATTTGAGCCAGTAATTCCAATAATCGGTTTATCTGCTTCACGGCAAAATAATTCAATATCACCAATCACTTCAACACCAGCAGCAAGTGCGGTCTGAATTTCAGGCGTTTTTACTGCAAGTCCTGGGCTAATAACGATAATGTCACTATTCAGTAGCCATTGTTGATTTAAACTTCCCGTATGTAAAGGAATAGATTTATCTAGTTGCTCTGCACCTACAGGAGATTGGCGTGTATCAATAACCTGTACATTCGCTTGTTTTGCTTTCAAAAAATTAATACAAGATAAACCTGTTTTGCCTAAACCAATAACGGTAATTTTTTTACCTTGATAGTCCACCATGTTGCGCCTGCCTTTATTTATTCTTTTTATTAACGTAATTTAAGTGTTACTAAGCCAAGTAATACAAGAATTAATGAAATAATCCAAAAACGAATGATTACTCGAGGTTCTGGCCAGCCTTTTAATTCATAATGATGATGAATTGGTGCCATGCGAAAAATACGTTTTTTACGTAATTTATAAGATCCCACTTGTAAAATCACCGAAACGGTTTCCATAACAAAAACACCGCCCATAATCACTAATAAAAATTCTTGTCGAACTAATACTGCTAGCACACCTAACGCACCACCTAATGCTAATGATCCAACATCGCCCATAAATAGTTGAGCAGGATAAGTGTTAAACCATAAAAAACCTAATCCTGCACCGACAATTGCAGTACAAAAGATGACTAATTCGGAGGTATGTTTTATATAAGGAATATATAAATATTTTGAAATTTCAATATTACCTGTCGCCCATGCAATAATCCCGAAAGCACCAGCAACAAAGACTGTTGGCATAATAGCCAAGCCATCTAAACCATCTGTTAAATTTACCGCATTACTGGTTCCCACAATAACAAAATAGGAAAAAATAATATAAAACACACCTAATTGTGGCATGATATCTTTGAAAAAAGGCACGACTAAGCGAGTAGCATCGGTATCTTTTCCCATTGCATACATCATGAATACAGCAATTAATGCAACGGCAGATAACCAAAAATACTTCCAACGAGGAATTAATCCATCTGTATTTTTACGAGTAATTTTACGATAATCATCAACAAAACCTACTGCACCATAGCCTAATAAAACAAATAGACTAATCCAAATATATGGATTGGTTAAGTTTCCCCAAAGTAAGGTACTTGCGGTAATCGCAAACAAAATCATGATACCTCCCATTGTTGGAGTACCACGCTTACTAAAATGACTTTCAGGACCATCATTACGCACTTCTTGTCCAAACTTTAAAAGCTGTAAACGACGAATGACCTCAGGCCCAATCCATAATGAAATTAATAACGCAGTTAATAATGCTAATACTGCACGAAATGACAAATAGGATACTACATTAAAAATAGAGAAATATTGTTGTAAATATTCAGCAAGCCAAACTAACATTTGAAACTATCCTTTAAAGAATTGATCACATCTTCCATTTTCATTGAACGTGATCCTTTAGCTAATAACACGACTTTTTGATTATCTTTTAATTTTTCATTAATTAATTCTTTTAGATAATTTGATAATCCAGTTTTGTCGGTAAAATGTGCACCATGGCAGGCTGCGGCAATAGCAGCACTCTCATGTCCATAAGAGGTAACAAAGTCTAAATTAGCTGCTTGTGCAAACTCTGCAACTTCACGGTGACAACGGCGTGTATTTTCTCCTAACTCAGCCATATCTCCAACAACTAAAATGCGATATGCTTGATATTTTTCTAGTACATTAATTGCTGACTTCAAAGAACCCACATTAGCATTATAAGTATCATCTAATAATAATAAGTTTTCAGATACTTGAATTGGGTATAACCGACCTTTTACTTGAGATTGTTGTTCAAGGCCTTTTTTAACCTGTTCTAAACTGGCACCAACATTCATTGCCAAGGCTGTTGCAGCTAAAGCATTACTAACATTATGTTCGCCAAGATAAGGCAAGTTAATATTAATTTCACCTTTTGGAGTATGTAAAATAAAAGTAGAACCAGTCGAGGTAATTCGTGTATTTTCAGCGTAGAAATCCGCTTCCATATTATCAGAAGAAAAGGATTGAACTTCCGAACCATTAATCTCCTTTCCCCACAACGGTAAATAATGACAATTCAAATTGATGATGGCAATACCATCAGCCATTAGCCCTCGATAAATTTCACCTTTTGCTTTGGCAACACCCTCAATACTACCAAAACCCTCTAAATGTGCAGAGGCGACATTATTAATTAATGCGACATTTGGGCGGACTAAACTCGTGGTGTAAGCAATTTCACCTTGATGATTTGCACCTAACTCAATAACTGCAAACTTATGCTGTTCAGTTAAGCGTAATAGTGTTAACGGCACACCAATATCATTATTAAAATTGCCATTAGTAAAAAGTACAGAATCAGAATTTCCATCAACTTGTTGTAAAATTGATGCTGTCATTTCTTTAACGGTTGTTTTACCTGATGAGCCTGTCATCGCCACAGTCTTTGGAGCAATTTCAGCTTTCAGCCAAGCTGCTAATTGACCTAAAGCTAAACGAGTATCTTGAACAATAATTTGTGGGACATTAATCTGACATTTATGATCCACAACTACTGCAACACAACCTTGCTCAACGGCTTTATCTAGATAACTATGTGCATCAAACTTTTCACCTTTTAAGGCAAAGAAAAGTCCATTTATGGTAGATTGACGAGTATCTGTACTCACATTTTCTACCTCTATCGTTTCATCACCAATTAATTTTGCTTTCAAAATATCAGCAATTTTTTTTACATTTAATTTAATCATTATGTGCTTCTTATTTTGCAAAAGAATGTTTAAAAGTGCGGTACACTTTTAGAAAAATTTAATTTAGATACCGTTTTGCTATTTCTTGATCTGAAAAATGATGCTTTGTCGTACCAATAATTTGATAATCTTCATGACCTTTACCAGCAATCAAAATAACATCATTTTCTACCGCACTTTGCACTGCAGTCTTAATCGCTTGCTCACGGTCATGAATTACTTTAATCTGCTCAGGCTGTTTAAAGCCAACAATAATATCTTGCATAATTTTATGATGATCTTCTGTCCGAGGATTATCATCGGTTGCAATGACGACATCAGCAAACTGTTCGGCAATTTGTGCCATAATTGGACGTTTACCCGTATCACGATCGCCCCCACAGCCAAAAATACACCATAATTTACCATGACAATGAACACGTGCGGCTTGTAATGCTTTTTCAAGCGCATCCGGCGTATGTGCATAATCTACAATTACCGTTGGTTTATGTGGAGCATGAATCATTTCCATGCGTCCACAAACCCCTGTTAATTGAGAAACGGTTTTTAATAAACCAGTTAATGGATAATCAAGGGCTAACAATGTAGCTAATACGAGCAATAGATTACTAACATTAAATGCACCAATAAGATGGCTTTCAATTTTTCCATTACCCCAACTTGAATCAAATTCAATGGTTGCGCCTTGATTATTAAATGAAACTGCGGTCGCTTTTAGCCAATTTTTTACATTTGGTTGATAATTAGGATGACAACTGACTGCTACAGCATCTGGTAAATCAATTAACCAATTAGCACCGACTTTATCATCCACATTAATAATTTGTTTTTTACACACCAATTCGCTAAATAAGCGTTTTTTGGCTAATGCATAATTTTCCATAGTATGATGATAATCAAGATGATCACGGCTAAGATTAGTAAAAATACCAGCCGCAAAATGCAATGCCTCAACTCGATGTTGAACCAATCCATGTGAAGATACTTCAATAGCAGCAAAATCCGCACCTTGCTTAACAAAATTGGCTAAGGAAGATTGAATTTCAATGGCAGAACCCGTGGTATTTGTTGCAGGTTTAACATGTCCAAATAATCCATTGCCAATAGTGCCCATAACCGCAGTGGTATGACCTAATAATTGAGTCCATTGCGCCAATAATTGGGCGATAGTGGTTTTGCCATTTGTGCCAGTCACGCCCACTAAGGCTAAGTGTTGTGATGGCTGTTGATAAAAGACATCTGCAATCTGAGATAAATGTTTAGATAATTCATAATAGGCGATAACAGGGGCATTTTGTTGCATTGAAACGGTTAAATGCTCATTGATATTATCACATTCCATCAAAACCGCACTTGCCCCTGCATTAATCGCTTGAGAAATAAATTGGCGACCATCCACCGCATGACCTTTGATTGCAACGAAAAGACAGCCACACTTCACTGCACGGCTGTCTAATGTCATCTCATTCAATTCAATATCTTCGAATTGACTCCCCAAATTGAAAAGTGCGGTCAGTTTTCGCATAATTTTATCTCTTATAATTAATTAGTTTTTTCTGCCTTATCAGTTAACTGTTGGCTCAATTTATTCTCATTTAAACGAATCATTCTAGCCGTTCCCTTCTCTGTGGTAGGCGTACCATCGGGTGTAACATTACTTGCTCTCAATGCGTAACCCATAATATTTGAAAATACAGGGGCAGAAACCGCACCACCATAATATTGTCCAGCCTTTGGATCATTAATCAGAATAACTAATGCAAAACGAGGATCTGTAACAGGAGCAATGCCCGCAGTATAAGCCATGTATTTATCCACATAACGGCCTTTCTCTAGTTTTTTTGCTGTACCTGTTTTAATCGCGACGCGATAGCCATCAACTAATGCACGTTTATTCTTAATCGCTACTTTTTCCATCATATTTACAACATCACGTGTAATTTTTTCAGAAAAAACACGATTACCAATAACAGGAGGATCAACTTTAGTAATGGAAAGTGGGCGATAAATGCCAAAGCTGCCTAATGTAACATAAGCACGAGCAATTTGTAATGGTGTTGCATTGATACCATAACCATAAGCAACATTCGCTCGTTCAATATCAGACCAACGTTTACGGTTCGCATTTAAAAAGCCTGCTTGTTCTCCCCCTAAACCTAAATCTGTAGATTTACCTAATCCTGCATTTTGGTAAGTTTCCATCAAGGCAGAAGGCGGCATGCGCAATGCCAAGCGACTTACACCTCGGTTAGATGAATTTTCTAGAATTTGATCCAAAGTTTGTTGATCTCGAGGCGCAACATCCTTGATTTCATGACCATTTAAGATTAATGGCCCCGTATTAATGACTTCATTGCGGCGTACTGCACCACGTTGAAGAGCGGTTAAAACAACAAAAGGTTTGATTGTTGAACCAGGCTCAAATGTATCCGTGACAGCACGGTTCCGCATTAAATCTTCAGCAACGCCATTACGTTTATTAGGATTATAAGAAGGTGCATTAACCATTGCCAGTACTTCACCAGTTCGAACATCAACTAAGACTGCGGTACCTGATTCAGCTTTATTTTCAGCTACCGCTTTTTTGATTTCACGATAAACCATCGATTGAAGTTTTTCATCAATACTTAATACAACATCATGAGCATCATATTTTTTTACATCAGAAATATCTTCTACAATATTACCGTATTTATCTTTACGATAAGTCCGAGAACCTGATTTACCCACTAATAATGAATTAAAACTTTTTTCAATACCTTCAATACCATTATTATCTATATCTGTAAAACCTAACAAGTGGGCAGTTTCTTCAGCACGAGGATAAAAACGTCGAGAATCACTCTTTAATACCACACCAGTAATTTTTAATTTTTTAACATATTCAGCCGCACTTGGAGTAACTTGGCGTGCTAAATATTCAAAGCGAGAACGAGGATTTTTCTCAATGCGATTAACCAGCTCTTTATAAGAAAGACCAATAGTATCCGCTAATGCTTTCCAACGCTCTTTATCTTCTAAGGAATTTTCATCAATAACAAATTTAGGATCTGCAACCACAGAATGCATTGGCACACTAACTGATAATAACTGTCCATTACGATCTAAAATAGAACCACGAACAGATTGAATTTCCTGAGTACGTAATGAACGTTTATCTGCTTCATCAGTTAATGCATCAACATTGACAATTTGCACGTATGCCGCTCGAGAAATTAATGCGAATAAACCAAGACAAACTAAACCTAATATCCAACGATAACGACCTTTTAAAAAACTCGTTTCATAAATGATTTTAGGTTTATTCGGTTTTACTGCAATCGCAGGTTGTTTTTTCACAACTTTATTCGATTTAGGTAAAGGTTTGTTTACTTGATTAAATTTAACCATGATTGATCATATCTATTATTCTAAAATGATAACTTCTTGTTCACTATCAACGTGCTTCATTCCTAATTTCACTGTAGCAATAGCCTCAATACGAGTATTATCACTTTGTGTGGTTTCTTCTAACTTTAAATTCAAATACTCATTTTCTAATGCTTGTTTTTCAAATACAAGTTCTCCTTTTTCCGATACTAATGCTCGAGTTTGATGAGTTATCCATATGGTACTTACAGCAGTTACCACAATAGCCATAAGCAAACATAGTACAACTTTATTTGATGAAAAAAGGTCATCAATAATAATATTTTGTAGCGGATATCTTTCACTATTTGAAATCATAATATTCTCTCCGCCACACGTAATACCGCACTTCTAGCACGAGGATTTAGTTTAATTTCTTCATCACTAGGTTGAATAGATTTACCAATCACTTTTAAAGTTTGATGGCGATTAATTTGATCTTCTCTTAAAGGTAATCCTTTAGGCACATCCTCACCCTTACTTTGCTTACGCATAAAATGTTTTACCATTCTATCTTCCAAAGAGTGAAAACTAATAATAGATAAACGGCCTTGTGGAGCAAGTACGGTTAAAGCCGATTTAAGAACACTTTCTAATTCATCTAATTCAGCATTAATATAAATACGAATTGCTTGAAAACTACGAGTTGCTGGGTGTTTATGTTTATCTTTAAAAGGTACGGATTGAGCAATTAATTCTGCCAATTCTAGTGTGCGAGTTAATGGTTTAGTCGCATTTTGTTGAGCATTTTTATTATAAGTCACTATAGAATGTGCAATACGTTTAGCAAAGCGTTCTTCACCAAAGGTTTTTAATACCCAAGCTAAATCAGATTCTGACACTTGCTGTAGCCATTGTGCTGCAGATAATCCTTTAGATGTATCCATACGCATATCTAATGGCCCATCTTTCATAAAACTAAAACCTCTTTCCGCATCATCTAACTGTGGAGATGACACACCAAGATCAAGCAAAATACCATCAATCTTACCGACTAAATTTAATTTTTCACAAATTTCAGAAATAGCAGAAAAGCTATGATGTTCAATATGAAAACGAGGGTCCGCAATTTGTTGTGCTACAACAATCGCACTAGGATCACGATCAATGGCAATTAAACGACCATTTTCACTCAGTTGAGAAAGAATTAGGCGAGAATGTCCACCACGACCAAACGTACCATCAATATAAATTCCTTTATCTTTCAATGCTAATCCGTTAACGGCTTCATGCAATAAAACCGTCATATGTTCAGGAGAAGAAAAAGTATGATGTTCGTTCATAAATGTGCCTAATTACAAATTATAAAATTATAACATTTAGATAAGAGATATTGCGGTGTACTTAAGTACACCGCTGACCTTGCTAGTGCTGCTGTTCTTTTAGAAAGATTATTCTTTCTTTATTATAATGACAGCATTTTTAATTCTTCTGACGTTGCAAATTCCATAGTAGAACCTAACGACATATCTTGTTCTATTTGAGCATGCCACTCAGCTTCAGACCAAATTTCAAATTTATTAAGTTGACCAACTAACATAATATTTTTTTCTAATTTTGCATGTTGACGTAAAGGTTGACTTAATAAAATACGGCCTGAATTATCAAGTTCACATTCTGTTGCATAACCAAGCATGACACGTTGTAAACTACGTTGTTTAGGATCAAAATTAGATAAATTTAAAAGTTTTTGTTCTACAATTTCCCATTCTTTTAAAGGATAAAGCAATAAACAAGGTTGACGAATATCTACGGTACAAACCATTTGTCCTTGATTATCTTGAAGAAGCTCAGGGCGATAGCGGGTAGGGATAGCAATTCTACCCTTAGCATCAAGATTTACCGCTTGCGCACCACGAAACATAAGTTTCCTTTTAAATTAATTCACTATTATCCTCGTAAAAGCAAATTTTGGGGCGTTTAATCCAGTTTTTACCACAAAACTCCACTTTTCACCACTTTCTTCACAAGTTTAATATGTGTTAGGTTAAGTTGCAAGCAATTAAACGTAAAGAATTGGTAAATTTAAACATAAAAAAACCGCACTTTCTGCGTTAAACAAAAAATGCGGTTTTTAGAAGTGAATTAATTAATCTTCTTCAGAAGGAAGTGGCTTCAATAAAACAAAGAAAGCGATAGTTGCCACAGCTGTAATAACAGCACCAACCCATAAAGAAATATCATACTCTAAACCAAAACCAATCTTCGCATTAGCTAAGAATGTTGAACAAACCATAGTCATAAAAATTGCAGGAATGGTCGTTACCCAATGGAATTTACCATGACGGAATAAGTATGCTGATGCAGTCCATAACATAAACATCGCAGTTGTTTGGTTAGCCCAACCAAAATAACGCCATAAAATTGAGAAATCTATTGTTGAAACAAAGAAACCAATCGCAAATAATGGAATAGCAATGGTTAAACGTTTCGCAATTTTGCGTTGATCATATTTAAAGAAATCTGCAATTAATAAACGTGCGGCACGAAACGCAGTGTCACCAGATGTAATAGGTAATACAACAACCCCTAATACAGCTAAGATACCGCCAAATATGCCTAACATACCAATGGCTGAATCATAAACGACTTTAGATGGTGTCCCCGCAGCAATCGCCTCAGCTAAAGCACCTTGATCTTGATAAAAACTTAACCCAACCATACACCAAATTAAGGCAATCACGCCTTCACCAATCATCGCTCCATAGAAAATAAAACGACCTTCGGCTTCATTCTCTGTACAACGAGCCATTAGAGGAGATTGTGTTGCATGGAAACCTGAAATAGCACCACAAGCAATGGTAATAAATAAAATTGGGAATATTGGCATATCTTTTGGATGCATATTAGTAAAGAAATCGGCAAAACTAATATCTGTGCCAACGGTTCTAAAGAATGGAATCCCTTCAAAGAATAAGCCGAATAACATGCCACAAGTCATGAACATTAATAAGGCACCAAAGAATGGATAAATGCGTCCAATAATTTTATCAATTGGTACCAATGTTGCAATGATATAGTAAACAAAGATAATGGTTGTCCAAATGGTTAATAAAGTTCCTTTAGAAGCACCCGATTCATCATTCACTGCGGCAGCACCAACAGAACCAGAATTCATTAAATCACTAGTAATATTAGTTAATAATGAGGCTGGACTCGCAACAAATACGACCCCAACTAAAAGTAATAATAAGATAGCAATCAAATTCATCACATGTTTAGCAGGCTTAGCTAAATATTTGCCTGCTAAGAAAGGAATATTAGCCCCACCATTACGAATACTTAACATGCCACAAAAATAATCATGTACAGCACCCGCAAAAACACAACCAAATACGATCCATAACATAGCAACTGGTCCATACATAGCCCCTAAAATAGGACCAAAAATAGGACCAGTTCCTGCAATATTCAATAATTGAATGAGCCAGATTTTTTTCTTACTCATCGGAACGTAATCAACACCATCCTTCATAGTATAAGCAGGTGTTTCACGTTTAGGATTAATAACAAAAACTTTCTCTACGAACTTACCATAGACAAAATACCCTAGTAATAAAAGTGCAATACAAAATAAAAACCACAACATAAAATTGCCTCATTAATCATCAATTATACAAAATCAAATTTATTGTATGGGGCGATGTGTGGTTAGTAAATTAGAAATTAAAAATTAGGATAGCCAAATCTGTAAATCGTGATAGATATCACATTATTTCTCATCTGGTGCTTCATTTTTGATCAGCTCGCCTTTCGCATCCACCTTAATTTCAGGGATTCCACATCCTCTGCAGACGGTATTGTCATAACCGAATTCTTTACAAAAATATGTGTATTTTTTTTAACATTTTTTTAAACCAACTCATTTTCTCGGAACATTGCTGCATAAAAACACCTCCAATATTTTTAGTGAATCGACTTTTCAAAATAATTTTGCAACAAAGTTGAAACTTCTGCACGACATTTTTTTAGTCCCTTTTTTGAACTACACTCTATTGATGATGAACTATTATTTCCAGCAAAATATTCCCATAAATAGGCACATTTTTTCTGTTTATCTTGAGCAAGTAAACGTTGTATTGCACCACTACTATTAAATAAAGTGCGGTGAGAAAAAGCAAAATTTCGTAAAATAGCGAGATCTTCGTGAGTCAATTGGTTATCAATATTGATAGAAATCTGATCAATCAATGGATGAGCGGTAAAAGGAAAATTTCGTTGAAAATGATTTAATGCTTGTTCTAACAAATATTTACCTTGGCAACTTAATGCATGAATAGCAATTGCTGAGTAACAACCACTGCTTGCTTCTTTCTTATCACTAATATGAACGAGCTCAAATCCCAATTTTTTCCAAAATCTCATCAATTCTTTGGTATAACCAAAACTTACTGAAACAAAATCTACATTGATTGACTTTAGAATATGATTTACCAGTGTTTGTCCAATACCTTGATGCTGGCAATTTGGATGCACTGCAATTCTTGAAATCCGCAAAGAGGTCAATTTACAAGCTTGAGGTAAATTCCCATTAAAAGCTAAGTTTTGTGCAACTAAATTACCTTTAGGACGTCGTTCACCAAGGCAAATTTTGTGAATAAGTTCATCATCAGTTAATCCACCCTCTTCTACTGCCCACACCCCAGCTAAAAGTTGTTGTTGCTGACTAGCAATCCAAAATTGTTGCTGAGGAGCATCTAATAAACGACGTAAATCTAAGGGGGAAGTGCGATAATGAGCAAGCATTAATAGCCCATAAAAAGCTTCTTTTTGCTTAATTAAGTCAGTTTGAGAAATTTTCTGAATTTCTACCGCACTTTTCAGAGCTAACTTAGGTGAAATTAAATGTGCTTCCGCATCTAATAATAAAAGTTGCTCAATAAAGGCTTCTAATGGGTCATCTTCCCGCCAACGCAAAGGCTTAAATAACTCAACATGCTGAAAAGTGCGGTTTAATTTTGGTAAAAATTTTAGCAAAAAGCCTCGCCCAGTGCCTTCATAACTATGAATGGTCGTGCTAAATAAGATATGCTTAAAAGTTGTGGTAAATTGGAATAATAAATCCAATGGAATCATTGCAGCTTCGTCCACCACTAACCAGTCTCCAGCAAATTGTATAGGGTTATCTTTAACTTGCTGATAAAGTTCGTCTGGGGCAATAAATTCAATCTTTTCTTGTGCGAAAATTTTTAAATTTTCTACCGCACTTTTATTCGGGGCAGTAACTAAAATACGTTGAGCTGTATTCTGTTGATGTAAAGATTGAATGAGTAAGCCCGCTAAAGCAGATTTTCCCCTTCCTCGTTTAGCCGTTAGCACAAACAAATCTGCTTTTTGTGCAAGAATTTGTTGAAGAAGAATTTGTTGTTCTGAGGTGGCTTGTAAATGATTTACTGATAATTTCTGATATGCATTTGGGCAAGCTTGAAACGCTGGTAAATTTTGTATAAGCGATTGAAAATGCTGATTAAAATCCGCGGTAATTATTCCATTCTCATCGCCAGACCAACGTATTGAATCTTGATCAATGCGTTGATTAAGTGATTGAGGCAACCAAAGTAATAAGACACCACCAGCTTTTAAACAACCAACTGCGATAGCTAAAGCATCAAGATTTAAAGCTTGTCGTGCATCATACAGAATAAAATCGAACTCTTGCCCTAATAGATTTTTGCTCTTTGAGAAAAGGATTCTTTGTAGCTGGGTTGAATCAGTAAGCAAATCTGATTCATCAAAATTGAGTGCGAGCCAAATACCAGCAGAAAAACCAAAGGAAGATAAATCACATTTATCTCCTTTAAACTGTTTTATCTGACGTTTTGCAAGCATAGGCGATTAAATTTCATCGTAAGAATAAGGATCTTCAAAGCCTAAACGGGTCATAATTTCAGTTTCGAGGCTTTCCATTTCTTCCGCTTCATCATCTTCAATATGATCATAACCTAACAAATGCAAACTGCCATGCACCACCATATGAGCCCAATGGGCGATCAAAGGTTTGCCTTGTTCACTCGCTTCTCGCTCCACCACTTGGCGACAAATCACCAAATCACCAAGCAATGGCAATTCCACTTCTTCAGGACACTCAAAAGGGAAAGATAGCACATTAGTTGGTCGATCTTTGCCACGATATGTTAGGTTTAAATCGTGACTTTCTGCTTCATCTACAATACGAATTGTGATTTCAGGCTCAAGGTTTTCCGCACGCACAGCTGCAGTTGACCATTGAGTAAATTGTTCTAAGGTTGGCAAATTATCTTGGTTTTCGCTAGCGATTTGGAGATCGATAATGACGTTGTTCATATTTTTCTTCTCTCATTTATCTCAGATTTTCTCTATGCCGATCGACTTTTTTATGCAAGGCAAAAGATCACCCTGACGTTAATGAATTCTTCTTTTTTATTAAATTTTCTTTACAGAAAGCTTGCCAACTTGCTAGGTTTAAACAATACAAGCTTTCCTAACATATTAAATTACTCTGACATTTCAGCAAGGTAAAGGTTATTGACATTAGAATCTAAGTCAGCTGATTTTGTATCACTTAATACGGCTTTGTTGTATTAGATTCTGAGGAAATGTTAAATTGTTCTTCCCTTTCTTGTCTACGTTGTTCAGAAAGTTTTTGCTTACGGACTTCGTCTTCTGCTTCCCATTTTTCATAGGCTTGCACCACTTTTGCTACGACAGGATGACGGACAATATCTTTACTATCAAAATAGTTAAAACTTAAATCATCCACCTCAGATAATACTTCTATAGCATGTTTTAAGCCTGATTTTTGACTACGTGATAAATCCACTTGAGTGACGTCGCCTGTGATCACCGCTTTGGAATTAAAACCAATACGGGTTAGGAACATTTTCATTTGTTCTACTGTGGTATTTTGGCTTTCATCAAGAATAATGAAACTGTCATTCAGCGTGCGACCTCGCATATAAGCCAATGGCGCAATTTCAATGACATTGCGTTCCATCAATTTCTCTACTCGTTCAAAACCGAGCATTTCATAAAGGGCATCGTATAATGGACGTAAATAAGGTTCAATTTTAGAACCAAGATCTCCAGGCAAGAAACCGAGCTTTTCCCCAGCTTCAACGGCAGGACGAGTTAATAAAATACGACGCACTTCTTGGCGTTCAAGAGCCTCTACCGCAGCAGCTACCGCAAGAAAGGTTTTTCCCGTTCCCGCAGGACCAATACCAAAGCTAATATCATGCGTTAAAATATTATGTAAATATTCAATTTGATTTTTACCTCGCGGTTTAATTAACCCACGTTTGGTTTTGATGGTTGTGGTATAAACTTTACTCTCTTCAGAAACATCTGACAGATTATCTATCTCTACAGCTTGCGTTAACATTCGACTTTCTTGAATTGCCATATGAACATTTTCCAGATCAATTTCTTTGATCTTGCCTTTTATTGGTGCTGTTTCTACATATAAATTTTGGATTAATTTCACCGCACTTTGAATAAGTTTCTCGTGATATGATTTTTGCTGTTTATCTTTCGATTGAATAGTAAAAGTAAAGTTTCGACGAGCAATCTCAAGATTAAATTCGCTTTCAATCAATTTAAGATTGTCATCAAATGCACCACAAAGAGATTGCAAACGATAGTTATCTTGCGGACTGAGGGTGAATTCTTGTTTATATTTATCTAACTCTGTCAAAATAAAATCCTAATTGATAATCAAATCTGCTTTTAATGATTGTCATTATAGCCTCTTTTAACACAAAAAGTGCGATAGAAATTTTATCAATTTAATTTCTATCACATCATTTATACACCGTTGGAGATTGCTTTGCATTAACGAAGCAAAAATAACAACCCTAAATTGATAATTCAGGAAACAACATTTTCAACACATTTTGCGTCAATCTGCGTGATTTGCCACTGTACGGGAAAATGTGCATCATCATCATTGGATTGAAATTTGCTTCAATTACCCCCCAAGATTGCAGGTTATTTTCTGCGGGCTTTTTCAAATCTGGGATAATTAAATCTACACCACAAACCGCAGCCCCCATGGCTTTAGTAATACCTACAGCGAGCTGTTTATAGCTATCGTGCATTTGATCAGTCATATCAATGCTATCGCCACCTGTGCTGATATTTGAATTGGCACGTAGTTGCACCAGTTGATCTTTAGCGGGTATAGAATCAACGGTTAAACCCTGCTCTTTGAGTTGTAGCTGTTCAATATCACCGAGGGCGATTTTTTTCAATGGCGTACGACTACCATCACCACGTAATGGATGACGATTTTTCGCTTCGACTAATTGTTTTACCGTTGATTTGCCGTCACCAATCACATTTGCAGGCACACGTAACAACACAGCAAGTGTTTTATCACCTAATACAAAGAAGCGATATTCCGTTCCTGAGAGATAATCTTCCACCATCACTTCTTTGTCTTCACGGAAGGCAATTTCAATGGCTTTAGCGAAATCTGCGCGGTCATGCACGCCTTGTTGGAAAATGCTGATGCCCAAACCGAAGTTCGTGGATTTTGGTTTAATCACCACCGCTTTTCCTTCAAATAATGGATAACTTGCCACCGCTTGTTCTAGTGAAGTAAATTCCAAACTTTGTGGCACATTAAAACCTGCTTTTGCCAACACCTTTTTTGTCACCACTTTATTTTCCATAATGAGCGGTGAAATATAGCTATCATGGCTGGTCATATTGCCATTTTTTACATATTCAAAATGATCGCCAAATTGCAAACGCAAGAACTGATCGTTTTCATCTAAGATCTCCATTTGAATGCCTTTTTGAATCACATCGAACATTAAAGCTTGAGTGGAAAGTTCCATATTATCAAAGGCCGATAAGGCATAAAAACGTTCAAAGGCTTGTGCTTTATTACGACGTGCTATTTCCGCACCAAATTGTTGATAGCCGCCAGCGGTTTCAATGGCTTCCACTAAACGACCGCAAAGAGTTTGACTTGGCTGTGCAAACTGAGCTAATTTACCTTTTGCATAAGCAATTTGCTCTACTGTAGCCCCAATAGTTTCAAGCATAGTGATTAATTGCTGAACAATTTGTTCCCCTTCATTGCGATATTTAGTTTCTGAAAGTGGATTTTCAAATGCGACTTCCGCTAATCTTGAACGACCTAATTCCACAACATTTGGCTCATTAAGATCATCTTCTAACCAAATAGTGAACAAAATGAAATTATGGATAAATTTTGCATCCTCGAGTGTCATACCATAAGGTGCAAATGGATTAAGATCGAATAATCTAAATTCGAGATATTGAATACCATTTTTTAATAAATCACGAGCTTTCTGTGCACCACGTAAACGAACATTTGAATAAAATTCTTTTTCAGCAATTAAACGTCCACTATTCACCCAATATTCAAGGGTTTCTACATATTTTTCGATACTATCATAGGAAACAATAATATCAGGGGCATTCACATAACCATATTGGCTTGAACGCAAACTACGTACATATTGTCCTGCTTTCAATGGCGAACCATCACGGAAATAATCTGCATCTACAGTAGGCGTGGCTGATAATAAATAGACTAAAATCCATTGATAACGAAGAAAATTCCTCGCCATTTTCAAATATAAATTATTCTGAAATTCTACCGCACTTTTATAAGTGTTTTGATTTTTAAATAGGGTTTCAACTAATTTAGGATCCAGTTGGAAGTTGTAGTGAATGCCACTTACCATTTGTTTAGCCTTCCCATAGGAATTCACTAGATGTTCACGATAAGCCACATCTGCTGGATTTTCTAATTGTGCAACTTTGATTTTATCTGCAGGAGGTAATCCTGCTGGCATACTCATGGGGAATATGTATTCATCTTCAGGTAAAGTGCGTAGCACCACCTCATGAATGGCGGATAGCCAACGCAATGTATCTTCGATCTTTTTATTTGGAGGAGTAATTAATTCCAACTGACTTTCTGCAAAATCCGTTTGAATATAAGGATGAAAAGAACGGCTTCCGAAAGTCTTTGGATGAGCTGTCGTCACCACTGAACCATCGGCATGCACACGTTGGCTTTCTTTTTCAATACCCACAGTACATTGTTGGAATAATAAACCGAGTTGGTTTTCTCTAATAATTTGTTGAATATTCATTGCAATTCCTTAAATGAGATAACAACAGAAAAATCTAAATTCTGCTAAACTTAAGTACCATACCATAATTTAATAAATATACCACATAGAAAAAGTGCGGTTAAATAGACCGCACTTTTTGAAATTAACTATCAGCCTTATTTATATTCTACGATAACATCGGCTTCATTAATGCTATCACCATAAATAGGTTGTAATGTTTTTTGGTAAGCTTTATTTAAGGTGCCATCTTTTGCTAATTTTTCAATTTCTGTATCTAACCACTCAAGCAAATCCGTATCTTCTTTTTTCACTGCGGGAGCAATATAATCTAAATCGCCTAAATTTTTGATAGCCACCACATAGCCAGGATTTTCTTTTGCCCATGCAAACAATAAAGTATTGTCATGTGCTAATGCCTCTCCTCGACCATCAAGCAAAGATTGGAATGTTTCCGTGTTTTGTTCAAATTTTAATGATTTATTCTTTGGAAAGTTTTTTGTGAAGTAAGTATCCGCAGTAGTCCCTTTATTTAATAATAAGGTTTTATCTGCTAACTGTGCTACATCGGTAATAGGTGAATCTGCTTTAGAAACCACGCCTAATGCCACTTTCATGTAAGGTTTTGCAAAATTCACCACCTCTTTACGTTCTGGGGTAACAGTGAAGTTAGCCATCGTAATATCGACTTTATTTGATAATAAGTATTCTGCACGATTTGCAGCTTCCACTAACACAAATTCCACTTTGTTTTCATCGCCTAAAAGATCTTTAGTCACCGCTTTAGCAATTTCTACATCAAAACCTTGTACTTTACCCTCTTTATCTACGTAACCAAAAGGTGGCTTATCACTAAATACTCCAATACGCACTTTATCTGCTTTTTTGATACGTTCAATAGCTGAAGTGGTTTTATCTGTGGATGCTGAAGCACCTGCATTTTTATTATCACAAGCAGTTAAGGTCGTTGCTAATAATGCAGTGGCTAAAAGTGCGGTCGTTTTTTTGAAAAATTTCATAATAATTCCTCTATGTTGTGTTAAATATAATAATCAAGAATGTTTAAGAAAGCCTTTGCACGGTCCGTATGAGGACTTGTGAAAAATTGTTCTGGCGATGCCTGTTCAATAATTTCACCTTTATCCATAAATACAATGCGATCGGCGACTTGACGAGCAAATGCCATTTCATGGGTCACGATCAACATTGTCATCCCCTCTTTGGCTAGGCTTAATATCACTTCTAATACTTCTCGAACCATTTCTGGATCAAGCGCTGCTGTGACTTCATCAAACAGCATAATTTCTGGATTCATACAAAGTGAGCGAACAATCGCAATACGTTGTTTTTGCCCACCAGATAATTCTCGTGGATAAGCATTCTTACGTTCATATAAACCTACACGTTTTAATAATCTATCTGCTTGCTCTTCCACTTCAGCACGAGAACGTTTTTGTACTTTTAAAGGGCCAAGTAAGATATTTTCAATCACCGTCATATGGGAAAATAATTCGTAACTTTGAAATACCATACCAATATGCTGACGAGCTTTTACCCAAGCAATATCTTTACCTAATTCGCCTACAGCTGAAAGTTTAATGCTGCCACGTTGAATTTCTTCTAATCCATTAATACAGCGTAAAAAAGTGCTTTTACCACAACCAGATGGCCCTAAAATCACCACCACTTCACCTTTTTCAACAGATAAATTCATGCCTTTAAGGGCGGTTATCTCTGCGTAATTTTTTACTAAATCTTTAATTTCAAGTAATGCCATTTGATTCTTATCTCATTTAAAATTTTTTCTTTTTCCACCGCACTTTTATGCGATTGCTCTCGTTATTCCCAATGTTTTTCTAGATATTTTGAGAATAAGGAAAGTGGATAACAAATTGCAAAATATAATGCAAAAATAACACCATAAATCCACAATGCTGATGTTGGATCTCTAAATAAGGAAGTCTCAATAATTTGTTGTCCCACTTTAATAACCTCCAATACACCAATTAACATTGCCAGTGAACTGGTTTTGATCATACGAGTAAATAGATTAATCGCTCCTGGTGTAACACGTTTTAAACTTTGTGGAAGCAAGATATAAATAAACGTTTGAACTTTGGTTAACCCTAAGGCATAAGCGGCTTCGGTTTGATGTTTTTCAATAGAAGTTAATGCGCCTCGTACTAAGTCTCCCATTTCTGCCACGCCCCAGAAGATAAACACTAAAATACAAACCGTGATGCCATCTAAGTGCGTATTAAACCATTTTGCCACACCGAAATAGACAATAAATAACATTGCTAATAAAGGAATAATCCGAACGACCTCTAAGTATAAACGGCATAACGCTCGTACTAATTTATTTGTACTGGTCATCACCACACCTAGCAATACACCAAGAATACAAGCAAATAATACGGAGACAAAAGCAATCTCTGCTGTGATCCATAAGCCACTTAGTAAACGTTGTAAGTTATTACCTTCAAATAAAATCGTTAATCCCATCTTTTACGCTCCATATTTTGCACGACGTAAACGACGTTCTAAGTAACTAATATAAATAGATACTGGCAATAAAATAACTAAATAGAACATTACTAATAAAAATAAGGCTTCATTAGTTTTATAGTCCATCCCGATAATTTCCTTTGTCATAAACATGAGTTCAGCAATCGCTATTGCACTTACGACAGAAGTTTCTTTCATTAAAAATAAGCAGTTTGCCCCAATAGCTGGAGTGGCTACAGCAAAAGCTTGTGGAAAGACTACATAACGGAATGTTTGTTTTTGGCTTAATCCTAAACTTAAAGCTGACTCAATTTGCCCTTTGTAGACAGATTCAATTCCTGCTCGAAAGGCTTCTGCCATATAGCTACCGCCTAAAAAGGTTAAGCCGATCACTGCACAAGTAAAACCATCTAACTTAATTCCGATTTTGGATAACCCAAAATACAGAAAAAATACTTGAATCAATAAAGGGGTGTTACGTGAAAGTTCGATATAGCATTTTGTAAGAGTGACTAAACCACGAATTTTATAACTCATAATTACTGCACAAATCACACCGACGAGAATAGATAAAATAATCGCAAAAAATGATAACTCAAGGGTGATAATTGTGGCATCAATAAATCTTGGCAGAACACTCCAAATATATTGCCAATTCATAATCTTCTCTATTTTTTAATCTTTACGGAATGAGAAAATTATAAGCATGAGTTAGATAATAAAATAAAGAATAAAAAATTATTTGTTATAGCAATTAGAAATATATGATATGAATAGAAATAAAAAAGTGCGGTAGAATTTTGAAAAATTTTTCAAATCCTACCGCACTTTTAAGTTTGAGGGAGATTAAATTAAGCGACGAAACGACCTACGCCTAATTCATCTTCTTTACGAGTACGATTCATCACCGCTTCTGGAGATTGCACGACGCGTAATCCCATTTGTTCTTCTGTACGAACCACTTCGCCACGTAATGAATTAGTAAATACGTCAGTAATTTTAATATCTACGAATTTACCAATCATATCTGGCGTACCTACGAAATTCACAATACGATTATTTTCTGTACGACCTGTTAATTCCATAATATCTTTTTTCGATGGCCCTTCAACTAATACACGCTGTTCAGTACCTAACATTGCACGACTGAATTGCAATGCTTGATTATTAATACGTTGTTGAAGTAAGTATAAACGCTGTTTCTTTTCTTCTTCAGTCACATCATCTGGCATATCTGCCGCAGGTGTGCCTGGACGAGCTGAATAGACAAAGCTATAACTCATGTCAAAGTTCACTTGTTGAATAAGATTCATGGTTTGTTCAAATTCTTCATTAGTTTCACCTGGGAAACCAACAATAAAGTCTGAACTAATTTGAATATTTGGGCGAACGGCTCGCAACTTACGAATAATCGATTTATATTCAATCGCGGTATGACCACGTTTCATCATGGTAAGAATACGGTCGGAACCTGCTTGCACTGGCAAGTGTAAGAAACTGACTAATTCAGGCGTATCACGATACACATCAATAATATCATCTGTAAATTCCAGTGGATTACTCGTAGTAAAACGTAAACGGTCAATCCCATCAATGGCAGCGACTAAACGTAATAATTCTGCAAATGAGCAAATTCCACCATCAAATGTTGGACCACGATAGGCATTTACATTTTGACCTAATAAATTCACTTCACGAACCCCTTGTGCAGCGAGTTGTGCAATTTCAAATAATACATCATCTAATGGACGGCTTACTTCCTCTCCACGAGTATAAGGCACGACACAATAGGTGCAATATTTGTTACAACCTTCCATAATTGATACGAAAGCGGTTGGACCTTCTGCTTTAGGTTCAGGTAAGCAATCAAATTTTTCAATTTCAGGGAAACTGACGTCCACTACAGAACTTTGACCACCACGAATTTGGTTGATCATGGCAGGTAAACGGTGTAAAGTTTGTGGTCCAAAAATAATATCCACAAATGGGGCTCGCTGGCGAATATGTTCTCCTTCTTGTGAAGCGACACAACCACCGACACCAATCAATAAATTAGGATTTTTCTTTTTCAGCTCTTTCCAACGACCTAATTGATGGAATACTTTTTCTTGTGCTTTTTCACGAATTGAACAGGTATTTAATAACAGAACATCAGCTTCTTCTGGAATTTCTGTTAATTCTAAACCATGAGTGCTTTCTAATAGATCTGCCATTTTAGATGAGTCGTACTCATTCATTTGGCAGCCCCAAGTTTTAATATGTAATTTTTGTGTCATCTTGTCTTATATATATGCTGTTAGATAATCAATAATACAATGAAATCATTTACCCCAGATTTCACAAGTAAAAAATCGGTTGGCTATTTTACCGATTCGTAGCAATTATGACCAGCTAAAAACACATTTTTTTCATTTTGTCTCATAAAGCTACTGATTACTAGCTGGTTATTCTTGTTTTGCTTTTCCTTTCACAAGTTTCATTATTTCAACAAAGTGCGGTCTAATTTCACGAAATAATGGGTGATCTCGATGAATCATCATCACTTCACTCATTAATTTTAATCCCAGGGTAAATTGTTCCGCCATTTCCGATGTAAAACCATCACGTTGCTTAGAAATTTCAATAATCTTAAAAATATCATCATGATTATCCGCAATAAATTGTATTTTCTGATTCATCAAATTGCCTTGCTGATCTTCTAAATGTTCAAGGGTAATACGGTATTGATGTGCTTTCATAAAATCCTTCCTTATGCTTTGTGGTTTGCGTTTATTATACACCTTAGTGCAAATTATGTCAGACTCTGAAATGGGTTAAATTTTCCTAAAAATATTACCGCACTTTTATAAATCAATATGGACTGTCATCAAACTGTAATATTGTTTTATTACACTCTCTTCTGTCAAATCACTGACATCATGAATAATGGAGAGATAAAATGAAAAAAACTATCTTAAAAACTGTCACCATATTAGGCGTTTCATTAGGCCTATTAGTCACAGCTCAGGCACAAACTATCACTGGTGCTGGTGCCTCATTCCCTTATCCAATTTATGCTAAATGGGCATCTCAATATGAAAAAGAAACGGGTAATCAAGTGAATTACCAATCTATTGGTTCAGGAGGTGGACAACAGCAAATCATTGCTAAAACCATTGACTTCGGTGCCTCAGATGATCCGATGAATGCACAAAGTCTTCATGAGCATCAGCTTTTTCAATTCCCGGCAATCATAGGCGGTACAGTGCCTGTAGTGAATATTCCTAATGTTGCTGCGGGTCAATTAAAACTTTCAGGCACAGTGTTAGCCGATATTTTCCTTGGGAAAATAAAAAAATGGAATGATCCTGCCATTACCCAACTCAATCCTAATTTCAATCTTCCTAATCAAGACATTATTGTTATCTACCGTTCAGATGGTTCAGGAACCACTTTTGGTTGGACCAATTATCTATCTAAGGTGTCTCCAGAATGGAAAGAAAAAGTAGGGACAGGTAAGTCAGTCAAATGGCCAACAGGTCAAGGCGGAAAAGGAAATGAAGGTATTGCAGCTTACGTTGCCAAAATTAAATATGCGATTAGTTATGTCGAATATGCCTATGCAAAACAAAATAATCTCACTTGGGTATCATTAAAAAATCGTGCAAATAAATTTGTACAGCCTTCAAAACAAAGTTTTGCTTCCGCAGCCACGAATGCAAAATGGAATGAGGTAGAAGGAATGGGGGTCATTTTAACTGATGAAGCAGGTGAGAATTCATGGCCGATTACCGCTGCAAGTTTCATCTTAGTACCTAAAAAAACCGAAAAACCAGCAGCCACCAAAGGAGTGTTAGATTTCTTTGATTGGGCATTTAGTAAAGGAAAAAACTTTGCAAGCGAATTAGATTATGTGCCATTACCAGATGAAGTGGTATCACAAATTAAAGCTAAATGGCAATCTGAAATTAAAGACGTCAATGGGAAAGCCGTTCGTTAAACTGCGGTCTATTTTATAAAAATTTTATAGGCTTAATGGTAATTACATTAAGCCTAATAAAAGAGTTAGCTTATGAAAAAGATTAAAAATCAATACAATACTCATAAAATTTTAGAATGGACTTTTCATTATGTTACTAAAAGCTTTGCTTGTATTGTATTTCTCATTTTGATTTCTATCTTAATCTCCTTAGTGTATGCCAGTTGGGAATCAATTCAAACTTTTGGATTGAGTTTTTTATGGACTACCGACTGGAATCCATCTCAAAATAGTTATGGTGCTTTTGTTCCTATTGTTGGAACCCTAATTTCTACATGTTTTGCCCTCATTATTGCCGTACCTATTTCCTTAGGCATTGCCACTTTTCTTACTGAATTGGCACCAGAATGGGCAAAAAAAACTATTGGTTTAGCTATCGAAATGTTAGCCGCCATTCCCTCTATTATTTATGGAATGTGGGGATTATTTGTGTTCGTCCCATATTTCCAAGAACACATTCAACCACATTTAATTCATAGCTTAGGAAACATACCTGGCATAGGCTTCCTGTTTATGGATGCCCCTTTTGGAATCGGTTTATTTAGTGCGGGATTAGTGCTTGCCATTATGATTATTCCATTTATTGCATCCATTATGCGAGAGGTATTTACAGTCGTTCCTCATATGCTAAAAGAATCAGCTTATGGGCTTGGCGCTACTACCTGGGAAGTTATATGGAATATCATCCTACCTTATACCAAAACAGCGGTTATTGGTGGCGTTATGTTAGGTATTGGACGAGCACTTGGAGAAACCATGGCAATTACCTTTGTGATTGGTAATGCATTCAATTTACCCAATTCAATTTTCTCACCAACGACATCAATTACTTCAGCTATTGCTAATCAATTTAACGAAGCCGCTGGATTACAAAAATCAGCTTTAATGGAATTAGGTTTATTCCTCTTCTTAATTACGACAGTGGTTCTCATTGCTTCTCGTTTATTAATCGCCCGTATCACAATCCATGAAGGGAAACATTAGTTATGCAAAATTATATGACGACTCGTTTTAAACAACGTAAATGCATGAATAAATTAATGATGAGCATTGCTATATTTGCAGTTTTATTTGGATTATTTTGGTTATGCTGGATTATTGCAACTTTAATGATAAAAGGAATTCCTAACCTTTCCTTAGCACTTTTTATGGAAAAAACACCAGGACCAGGGGAACAGGGAGGGTTAATGAATGCAATTCTAGGTTCAATAGAAATATTAATAGTCGCGATTTTGATTGGCGCACCAACAGGAATCTTAGCGGGAACTTATTTAGCAGAATATGGCAAATTCAGCAAATTAGCTTCTATCACTCGCTTTTTAAATGATATTTTACTCTCGGCACCTTCGATTGTAATCGGCTTATTTATTTATGCCATTTATGTATCTCAGGTAAATCATTTCTCTGGTTGGGCGGGTGCACTTGCTTTAGCTATCATTGTGATTCCCATTGTAGTCAGAACCACTGAAAATATGTTGTTACTCATTCCTAATCAGTTACGAGAGGCGGCAATTGCACTTGGTTGCCCACGCTGGAAAGTCATTACACTCATCTGCTATAAAGCCGTAAAATCAGGTATTCTCACAGGAGTATTACTAGCTATTGCTCGTATTGCTGGGGAAACGGCGCCATTACTTTTCACAGCTTTATCAAATCAATTCACTTCATTCAATATGAATGAACCATTAGCAAACTTACCCGTAGTGATTTACCAATATGCCGCCAGTCCGTTTAATGATTGGAACGCATTGGCTTGGGCCGGAGCAACTTTAATTACGCTCTTTGTCCTGAGCTTAAATATTTTTACTCGATTTTATTTTAATAAGAAAGGGAAATAAACACTTATGATCAATATCAATGACACCAAAATTGAAGTGAGAAATCTTAATTTCTATTATGATGATTTTCATGCGTTAAAAAATATTAATTTACGTATTGCACGTAATAAAGTAACCGCTTTTATTGGTCCATCAGGTTGTGGTAAATCTACTTTATTACGCACTTTTAATCGTATGTTTGAGCTTTATCCAACACAAAAAGCCACTGGTGAAATTAAACTTGATGGAGATAACCTACTGACCTCTAAAGCGGATGTTTCTGTTATTCGTGCAAAGGTAGGAATGGTTTTCCAAAAACCGACACCTTTTCCCATGTCTATTTATGACAATATTGCCTTTGGAATAAAATTATTTGAGAAAATTAATAAATCTGATCTACATGATCGTGTAGAATGGGCATTAACTAAAGCCGCATTATGGAATGAAGTAAAAGATAAATTACATCATAGCGGTGATAGCTTATCAGGTGGTCAACAACAACGTTTATGTATTGCTCGAGGCATTGCTATAAAACCTCAAGTATTACTATTAGATGAACCCTGTTCTGCTCTCGACCCGATTTCAACAATGAAAATTGAAGAACTTATTTTCGAATTAAAACAAGATTATACTCTTGCCATCGTGACACATAATATGCAACAAGCTGCTCGCTGTTCCGACTACACTGCTTACATGTATTTGGGTGAGTTAGTTGAGTTTGGCGATACTCAGAAACTTTTTGCACATCCCACAGACAAAAGAACAGAAGACTATATTCGTGGTAGAATGGGATAAAATTTTGATAAATTAAACCGCACTTTAAAATAGGAAATGCTATGGCTGAAAAAATTTTAGTGGTTGAAGACGAACAAGCTATCCGTGAAATGATTGTGCTATTTCTTCAACAGCATCAATATGATGTCATTGAAGCACTGGATTATCAAAGTGCGGTAAAACAATTAGAAAAAAAACCTAAATTAATTTTACTGGATTGGATGCTGCCAGGCCGTTCTGGTATACATTTTATTCAATATCTAAAAAAAACCGCTTCTTTTGAAAATATTCCCATTATTATGCTAACAGCTCGCAGTACTGAAGAAGATTGTATTACTAGCTTAAATACAGGGGCTGATGATTATATCAGTAAACCATTCTCACCGAAGGTGTTATTAGCTCGAATAGATGCCTTGCTACGCAGAACCTATGAGCAACATTCCAATATAATCAATATTGATGGTTTGCAACTCGATCAGGATGCCAAGCGAGTCTCTTATCAACAACATCATATTTCTCTTAGTTCTACTGAATATAAACTGTTACATTTCTTCATGCTCCACCCCGAAAAAGTATATAGCCGAGACCAACTACTCGATTTCATTTGGGGGAATAATATTTATTTAGAAGATCGTACTGTTGATGTCTATATTCGCCGTCTGCGTAAAAGCTTAGCCCCTTATCAATTTGATAGTTATCTACAAACTGTTCGAGGAAGTGGTTATCGCTTCTCAAGTCACTTTGAGGAATAAATAATGAAAATAAGACTTTCCTATAAACACATTTTACTTGAAACCATTTTAGTACTAAGTGTTTCATTTATTTTCAGTTTATTTGCTAAAGATTTTTATTTTTGGTTAGTTATTTGTTTAATTTTAACGCTAATTTGGCATCATCAAAATGAATTTAAATTATTGCACATTCTTTATCCACAAGTGGAATCTAAACATCGTAAAAGCATTCTAGAATATCTCTCACCCAGCCAAGCATATTGGGAACGAAAAAATCGGACAGAAAAAATACGCACTCTTAGATTATTATCTAAATTAAATAAAAATATTCAGTACCTACCTGACGGAGTGATTATTTGTCAACCTGATGGTGAGATATCCTGGTGTAATAACGCTGCTCAGGAGCTTTTTTCTTTCTATTGGCATAAAAAAACACAAAAAAATATTTTTAATATTATTTTTTACCCAGAATTTAAAACCTATTTCAATCAATCTGTTCGTCAACGTCCACTGATTTTATTCACAAATGATCAACGTTATATTGAAATGAATGTAAATATTTATGATATTTCTAAATATTTAGTGATTATGCGAGATGTTACACAACTGATTCGTTTATTACATAGCCGGCAAACTTTTTTAGCCAATATGAATCATGAATTAAGAACACCACTCACCGTATTACAAGGCTATTTAGAATTGTTAGAAGAAGAGGTCAAGGACAATAAATTACATCATAAGGCTATTCAAGCCATGTTAGCACAAAGCCATAGAATGTCTCATTTACTTAATCAATTAAGTTTATTAGCCAAAATTGAGCATTCAAGTAATGAACATTATCCTGTTGATGTGTCCCAAATGCTGATTTCCTTGCAAAATCATTCACAAATATTACGAGATGCCTCACAACAGCTCACTTTTACTATTGAACCTGATTTAAAAGTCTTAGGTGATGAAGGACAATTACAAAGTGCCACTTCAAACCTAATTTACAACGCTATTCGACATTCGGGAGAAAATGCACATATTCAAATTCGCTGGGAACGTTGTCCTGAAGGTGCTAAATTCTCCGTTATTGATGATGGTATTGGTATTCCTGCCGAACATATTCCCCATTTAACAGAACGATTCTATCGTGTTGATTCCTCTCGCAATAATCAAACAGGGGGAAGTGGTTTAGGATTAGCCATTGTCAAACACGCTTTAGAACAACATAATTCTAATTTGGAAATTCACAGTGAAGAAGGAAAAGGCAGCACATTCTCATTTATTATAAAAATGCGTGATGTAGTCAAATAAAAATTTCTAAAAAAACTACCGCACTTTGTACTCAATACCCTTCTTCATGCATATTAGGTAAGAAAGTGGCTTGCTTTATACGACGCACTTGCGTGTGAATCGTTCCATCTGTATGTAACTCGATTTCACGCCAACCAGGTTGGAGAAGGTCTAAGCTAAATACATTACTATCTGGTTTAAATTGAATACAAGTAGAAGGTGTCGCCATCACTTTATAACCATGCCATAATCCATTTACAGCTTGGTGGATATGCCCATAAACAATACCTTTTACATAATCATAATGAGAAAGAATATTTAATAATTCATGAGCATTACGCAAATTATGCTGATCTAGCCAAGCTGAATGGGTAGGCAAAATATGATGATGTAACACAATTAATGCATAACGATCTGGATATTCTTTCAGCTTCGTATCTAACCAATCTAATTGATAAGGCGTAAGTTCGCCATGTGGAACACCAAACACTTGGCTATCAAGCATGACAATTTGCCATTTTTTACCCACTAAAATATGTTTCTTAGGACTAATATTGCCATTCTCTTGATTCAGAATAGAAAACATTTTAGGTTGGAAATCATGATTTCCTGGCAACCAAAAAACCATTTTATCTAATTGTTGAATTGACTGACAGAAACGCAAATAAGCTTCTTCACTACTATCCTGTACAATATCTCCAGTGGCAAGCACTAATTCATACTCATAGGAACTGGCTTTAATCTCATGCAATACTTGCGCAAAGCTTGCTTGAGTATTTATACCGAGTAATTCACCCTTTTCATCTTTAAATAAATGTGGATCGGTCACCTGAACCAAACGAACGACATCGGCATCTGTATCATAAATATGTGTATTTATCACAGTGAACCTCTAATTATTAAACTGTAATTACTTTATCCATTTATTTAAACTTTTCACTATACAAAATAGAAAATTGTTAACAAGATCATATTTTTAAATTCTTTTTTTTAAAAAATGATATTAAGATCACATTATTTCACAATTTTCTAACACCATTTTTCTTGTAATTTTTGATAATTCAGTTGTAACCATTGAATTCCCATAAGTGCAATACTATTATCAATTTTTCCTTCATTAATCCATTGATAAGCGGTTTCACGCTCAACAACATGTACTTTAATATCTTCATGTTCATTCGCTAAACCATGTAATCCTGTTGCTGTACGACTATTCACTTTTCCAACAAACAAATGCAATCGTTCCACAGTGCTACCAGGGCTATCCCAAACACTTAATACATGCTCCAAATGACTAATCTTTATGCCTGCTTCCTCTTCACTTTCACGCAAAGCAACTTGCTCTGGAGATTCACCAGGTTCAATCATGCCTGCAATTAATTCTAATAACCAAGGTGAACTTGATAAGCCTGGCTGATAAGCACCAATTCGTACTTGCTCTACTAATACCACGCTGTCTCGTTCAGCATCATAAGCAATTACAGCAGAGGCAGCACCTTTATATAAAAGCTCACGAGTCACAATATTGCTCATTCCACCCGCAAATAATTTATGGCGAAATTGAATACGCTGTAATCTAAAAAAGCCTTCGTAAAGAGATTCTTCTTTGACAATTTCAATATCTTGTTGCGTAAATTTTTGAATATCTGACATTTTTTAGCTCCTCTGCTAAAAGTAATCGCTTAGGGTACATAGAAAAATAGATGAAAACTCATCTTTTTATGAAAATTTTGAACTAGCTCACAGAAATTAAGTTTAAATGACTATTTTTTATCAAGGATTAACTTGATAGCATCGACTGTTGTTCAAATGGAAAGCCTCTAAATTTGTATCATTCCATTGAAAATATTGAATATCATTAAGATCTTTGTCTTGAATAAAAATGGCTAAATAAAAACCAAGGCTATCATTAAAGATTAATTGCCCTTTAGGACAATAATCACTACGAATCACAAAGGTGTTAGGATAATGCTCAACGTGGCTAAGTTTTAAAATGCCATGTCCAACAGCCTTAAGGACAGCCTCTCGCAAGCACCAACAATTATAAAATGCGGTTTCAAATTTCATTTTTTCTTGAGTATGACACCACGTCCATTCTTCTTCCGATCCAAAATGACGTAATAACCCCTCAAAATTTCTTTTTTTATTAGGCAATTCAATATCAATTCCTACGCAATTTTGTTTCTTTTTGACATTAACAATCACGGCAACAAAATTGCCTGAATGAGAAATATTAAAATCAATATCTTCAACTGGTAATTCAGGACGTCCATTAACACCACGATATATTTTGCCTAAAAGTGCGCTATCTAATTGAGCTTTTTCAAATAATTTCCATAATAAGAAATGGGCGATCCAACGACTCCGATGGCGAGTTATCACTTGAATATTATTGCTCACAGGATTGCAACGTAATTCATCAGTTAATATTGCCTCAGGAAGTTGTTCAAAAGGATAGTTGTTCTCCACACTTCCCCATGCCATAAAAACGGACACCGTTTGCCTCCTCCCTTAATACAATATTTATTGTTATTTATTAACGCTGATCTCTAAAACAAAAAACCTTATCATTTTATAAGAAATAAAAAAAAAGAGTAGTTTTTTCATAACTACTCTTTAATTCTTGATTAAATAAGTTTATTTCACTAATAAATGATTAACAAGTTTAATAAATGAAGTTGGATTTTCTAATGTTCCTCTTTCTGCCAATATTGCTTGATTGAATAACAATTCAATCCAATCCGCAAAGACAGCTTCATCAACAGTATCCGCGACTTTTTTCACTAATTCATGCTCTGGATTTAGCTCAAATGTATATTTCACCTCTGGTACAGGCTGACCACTCATCGCAAATAATTTTGCCATTTGTGTTGTCATCTGATCATTATCAGTAGAAACAACAGCAGGTGTATCTGTTAAACGGTGAGTAATACGTACATTCTTAACTCGTTCACCTAATAAGGTTTTCACACGTTCAATAAAACTATCAAAGGCTTTATCTTGTTCTTTTTGAGCTTCTGGTTCTTTATCCGCTAAATCACCTAAGTCAAGATCTGCTTTGGTAATGGCTTGAAGAGTCTTACCATCAAATTCAGTTAAATAGCTCAACATCCATTCATCAATGCGATCGGAAAGTAATAATACCTCAATATCTTTCTTATTGAACATTTCCAAATGCGGACTATTTTTCGCTGCCACATAACTATCTGCAGTTATATAATAAATCGCTTTTTGTCCCTCTTTCATACGAGCAATGTAATCTTCTAGAGAAACGGTTTGTTCACTGCTATCGGTTCGAGTTGAAGCAAAACGATATAATTTTGCAATTTCATCTTTATTGGCAAAGTCCTCTCCTACCCCTTCTTTTAACACTAAGCCAAATTCTTTCCAAAATTGTGTATATTTTTCAGGCTCATCTTTCGCTAATTTATCAAGCATTTGTAATGAACGTTTGGTTAGCGCCTTACGTAAAGCCGCTGTAGTTTTATTATCTTGCAATAATTCACGTGATACATTGAGTGGTAAATCATTACTGTCTAATAAACCTCGCATAAAGCGTAAATAGTTTGGCATAAAGACTTCTGCATCATCCATAATAAACACACGTTGGACATAAAGTTTTAAACCATGTTTTTGTTCTCTATGGAATAAATCCCAGGGCGCTTTAGATGGAATATATAATAAACTGGTATATTCTTGATTTCCTTCTACTTTATTATGCATCCAAGTAAGTGGTTCTGAGAAATCATGGCTAATATGAGTATAAAATTCTTTATATTCTTCATCTGAAATTTCAGATTTTGCTCTCGTCCATAAAGCTTGTGCTTTATTGATTTTTTCCCATTTAACGCCAGTTTCTTTACCTTCTTCGTCATATTCTTTTGACAAAATCTCTACAGGCAAACCAATATGATCAGAATATTTGCTGATGATCTCACGTAAACGCCACTCATTCAGAAATTCCTTTTCATCTTCACGTAAGAATAAAGTAATTTCAGTACCACGAGATTTTTTCTCAATATCTTCTACAGAATACTCGCCCTCACCAGCGGATACCCAAAGAACACCTTTATCAATGGCATCACCCGCAGCACGACTACGTACTTCGACTTTATCCGCAACAATAAATGCAGAATAGAATCCCACACCAAATTGACCAATTAATTGGCTATCTTTGACTTGATCACTGCCTAATGCATTTAAAAACTCTTTGGTGCCTGATTTAGCAATAGTACCTAAATGTTCCACCGCCTGCTCACGGCTCATACCGATACCATTATCAGCAATCGTTAATGTACCTTTATTTTCATCAACACTGATACGTACTTTTAAATCGCCATCTCCCTCATACAATTCAGGTGCAGAAAGGGCTTTAAAACGCAGTTTATCTGCTGCATCAGAAGCATTTGAAATTAATTCACGTAAAAAGATCTCTTTGTTTGAATAAAGAGAATGAATCATTAATTGGAGAAGTTGTTTTACTTCAGTTTGAAATCCATTAGTTTGTTTATTCGTCATAATCTATCCTTTAATTAAAATAACTTAACGAGTCAGATATAAGAATGATTTTTTAAATTTCAAGCATTGAATAGCAAAAATGATGGAATGGAATAGAAAGAAAAAGTGCGATAAATTTTTGAAAAATTTTACCGCACTTTTAAGATTTGCTTCTAAGTTAAATTAGAAATCGTAACGAATACCCGCTTTTGCGCCGTATTGGTTGATATTATGTTCATTCGCTCTGCCTAAACGATTATATTCAATACCACCGTTTAAAGAAACATCTTTAGCTACTTTATATTGAACACCAGCCATCGCACCATAACCTAATTTATAAGAATCAGTTTGTCGAATGGTATGCAAGTTATGTGAAGATTTCTCTTCTTTGGCATCAATATTATTCGCTGATACACGAACGCCCACATAAGGTTTAACAGGTGAACCTACTTCAATATCATAAATTGCAGAAGCCCCAATCCCTTGTGTTTTTACATGAGAATCACCAGCATTTGATTTACCATAATGCGTATAATCTATTGCATAACGGAAATCCCCTGTGTCATAACCCACTGCTACACTTGGAGTGAAACGGCTTTTGCTCACGTCACCAGATTTAATTTTTGACATTCCTGCATTACCCTCAACATAAATATTAGCTTGAGCAGTAGATACAATGGCAAGTGCGCTGATAATTGCTAGTAGTGTCTTTTTCATAATAAATTCCTTTATTTCAACTGACAAAATATAGAACCCTTGCAAATATAACATAGCTATTTTCAAAGATCACCCATAAATTATGCTTAATTTAAATAATTGCTCACAAGTTGTCATCAACTTATCCACAATGTTATCCACTAAATTGTAATTTAGTCTTACATTTTTTACAAAAATAGACTACACTCTTTTGCTGAATGTTATGGTGACGTCTTATTGAAAGCTGATGGGTTTGGCAACGACAGGAATACGCAAAAGTTTGACCTTGAACAGATTTCACATCAAATTGATGGCAAGTGTCAGCAGGTAGATTAAATAATTCCTGCATAACCATTTGCCATTCCTTACCATGAGGTTTCACTCGTCCGAACTGTAAATAAACAATTAAATGAGCTAATTCATGGGGAACCACTTGAGCAATAAAGGCATGGGGATTTTCAAGCAACAAAGTGCGGTTTAATTTGATGTGATTTTTTTCTAAACAGGCAACTCCAGCTTTCATTCCTCGCACATCATAACTGATATCTGGCATAGAAAACTCTTGTTTAAAATACTCATTAGCAAGACTTAAACATTCAACAAGCCTGCGTTGAACCTGCATTTTTAAATGACGAAAATTAGGTTGTTCCATGCAATCTTCCTAATCCTCACTTGATACTGACAATAAACACGACTGAAAGATAATATTACTTCATTGATAAATAGCTAGCCTATATTCAGAAATTAAAAACCCTCTTTTAATGGAAAAAGAGGGAATAGATAATAATTTTACATTCCTGCGGCTAAACGTAATTCTTCCGCACGATCAATTTTTTCCCAAGGGAATTGCTCTCGACCAAAATGTCCATAAGCTGCTGTTTGGCGATAAATAGGCTGAATTAAATTCAACATATTAATTAACCCGTAAGGGCGTAAATCAAAAAATTCACGAACGAGATTCACCAATAATTCATTCGCCACTTTACCTGTTCCAAAAGTTTCCACCATAATAGAAGTAGGTTCTGCTACACCAATGGCATAAGAAAGTTGAATTTCGCAACGATCTGCAAGGCCTGCTGCAACAATATTTTTTGCGACATAACGTGCTGCATAAGCCGCTGAACGGTCTACTTTTGAGGGGTCTTTTCCTGAAAAGGCACCACCACCATGGCGAGCCGCACCACCGTATGTGTCAACAATAATTTTACGTCCCGTTAAACCACAGTCGCCCATCGGTCCACCAATAACAAAACGGCCTGTCGGGTTAATAAAATATTTGGTATCTTTTGAAAGCCATTTTGAAGGAAGAATAGGTTTAATAATTTCTTCCATCACACCTTCATAAACTTCTTTTTGAGTCACTGTATCTGCATGTTGGGTAGAAAGCACAACTGCATCTACCCCTACAATTTGGTTATTTTCATATTTTAAGGTCACTTGACTCTTCGCATCTGGACGTAACCAAGCTAACTTACCACTTTTACGAACTTCCGCTTGTTTTTCCATTAAGCGATGTGCATAAGTAATGGCAGCTGGCATCAACACATCTGTTTCATTGGTGGCATAACCAAACATGATACCTTGATCGCCTGCACCTTGTGCTAAAGGATCTTCACGGTCAACCCCTTGATTAATATCAGCTGATTGTTTACCAATCGCATTAAGAACTGCACAGGAATGCCCATCAAACCCCATATCTGAATGCTCATAGCCAATTTCACAAATGACCTGACGAGTTAAATTTTCAATATCCACCCAAGCTGAAGTCGTGATTTCCCCACCAACGAGTGCCATACCTGTTTTAACATAGGTTTCACAAGCAACACGAGCTTTAGGATCTTGTTTTAAAATTTCATCTAATACTGCATCTGAAATTTGATCGGCGATTTTATCTGGATGACCTTCTGAAACAGACTCAGAAGTAAATAAATAAGTTGACATTATCTTTCCTTAACGAAAATACATTTAGACGTATGGATGGCTATAATACGCTTTTTAAATAAAATTGCAATGTAATTATCGACTATTTCCACAAACCATTAACAAAAAACCGAAGCAAATGCCTCGGTTTCCTATTATATAGGCACTATTAATATGGAAAAATTTCACTTCCTACAAAAAAATAAGCAATTTCACGTTTTGCACTTTCTAGACTATCTGAACCATGAACCGAATTACGTCGTTGGGATTCAGCAAAATCACGACGAATCGTTCCGACTTCAGCTTCTTCTGGATTTGTTGCTCCGATTAAAGTGCGGTAATCTTTAACGGCATTTTCTTTTTCCAATACAGAAACAACAACAGGTGCGGAAATCATGTATTCTACTAATCCATCAAAAAAAGGTTTACCTTGATGTTCAGCATAAAAACCTTCTGCTTGTTCTTTTGTTAAATGAACCATTTTTGTCGCTAAAATAGTAAATCCATTTTCTTCAAAACGAGCTAAAATTTTACCAATTAGATGACGTTCAACCGCATCAGGCTTAATAATTGAAAATGTTCTTTCTCGTGCCATAGTATATCCTTAAATTTGTGTTGCTTTTGTAACTAATAAATTGGCAATAGTTTGTACGCCTAATCCCGTTGCACCCGTTGCCCATAGCTCGCTTGGCGTTTTACGAAAAGTTGCAGAGCAATCTAAATGTAACCAGTTTTTATCATAACTTTTTACAAATTTTGATAAAAATGCCGTTGCTGTACTTGCACCCGCTGCCACAGCAACTGAAGCAGTATTCGAAATATCCGCAAATGAAGAACTGACTTGTGAACGATGGAATTCTTCAAAAGGTAAACGCCAGAAAGGTTCAAACTCTTCTTTAGCTGAATCCAATAATTCATTGACTAAATGGTCATCCATTGATAATACAGAATGATAGTCGTTACCTACTGCAACTTTTGCAGCCCCAGTTAACGTTGCCGCATCTAAAATAAATTGAGCTTGTTGCTCTGATGCATCAATTAATCCGTCAGCTAATACTAATCGCCCTTCCGCATCGGTATTTAATATCTCGACAGTAACACCATTACGATATTCAATAATATCACCTAGTTTAAATGCTGTGCTACTAACTAAATTTTCAGCGCAACACAAATATAATTTCACTCGTTGGTTTAATCCTCGAGCAATAGCCAGCCCTAATCCACCTGTGACTAAAGCGGCTCCGCCCATATCACTACGCATACTATCCATAAAATTACTTGGTTTAATGCTATAACCACCACTATCGAAAGTAATCCCCTTACCCACCAAACAAGCTAAAACTGGAGCATCAGGATTGCCCGTTGGATTATAATCTAACTGTAACATTGCAGGAGGATTAACTGAGCCTTTGCCAACATTCCAAAGCCCTAAATAATTTTGTTCTCTTAACTCTTTACCTGAAATTATACGAAAACTCACCGCACTTTTATCAGCATATTGCTCAGCTAAATCAGAAATAAATTGCGCGGCTCGATTTGCTAATACCACTGGCGTTATCACATCAGCAGGTAAGTTAACAATTTCTCGAACAAAATCTCCCGCATTAATACGTGCGAGCAATTCTTCATGATCTTCGCCTAATTCTGGAAACTCAACTGCCCAATCCTGTTTCGCAGTATAAAATCCTTGATAAAAAGCCCAACAATATTCTAAATTCCAATCATAGCCGACTAATTCAACATCATTAATACCTTGTGTACGCAATTTACGAGCGGCGGTTTGAACCAAAGTGCGGTCAGATTTTTCATTATTTTTGAGATGAATTGTTGCCTGTTCATTAGCAAATGAAATTAAGGCATTTTTGCCCCATATCTCAGAAGCTTGTTCTGTTGATAAATTTATTTTCATGATCATTTTTTATTCCTATGTTCCTAAATATTTTGATGCTATCAATGATTCGCTTTCTGAAAAGCGGAAATATACCATTCTACCGTCTTACGCATAGCAGATTCAAAAGTTTCTAATGGTTTCCAAGTTAATATATGGTTAATTTTAGTCGTATCAAGCCCATAACGAAAATCATGACCAGGACGATCTTCGACATAAGTGATTAAGTCGGCATAATTTTTTACATTTTTCGGTTTTATTGGTGCAATCTCTTCCAGCAATGCACAAAGTAATTGAACAACCTCAATATTTGTTTTTTCCTGATGAGCACTAATATTATAGGTTTCCCCTGGCTGGCATTCAGTCAGCACCTGATACAAGGCTCTAACATGATCCTCAACAAAAATCCAATCTCGAATTTGCAATCCAGAACCATAAATAGGCAAAGATTTTCCTTGTAATGCATTTGAGATCATCAATGGAATTAATTTTTCAGGATATTGATAAGGACCAAAATTATTCGAACAATTAGTAATCAGACTAGGCAAACCATAAGTACGATGCCATGCTCGCACAAGATGATCCGCAGAAGCTTTTGAAGCAGAATAAGGGCTACTCGGTGCATAAGGGGAATTTTCTGTAGATAAGCCAGAGGTTGCAGCCAAATCGCCATACACTTCATCTGTCGAAATATGATGAAATCGAAAAGTTGATTTTCTAGCTTCAGGAAGATTTTGCCAATACTCTCGAGCAACTTCAAGCAAGGTATAAGTGCCGACAATATTGGTTTGGATAAAATCCGCAGCACCATTAATTGAACGATCCACATGACTTTCTGCGGCAAAATGAATAACCGCATCAGGCCGATATTGATAAAAGACGTCTGTCATCTTTCCACCATCACAAATATCTAGTTGTAGAAAATGATAACGTTCACTTTCCACAATACCCGACAATGACTGCAAATTGCCTGCATAAGTAAGCTTATCCACATTGATTACACTATGTGACGTATGATTAATTAAGTAACGAATCATAGCGGAACCGATAAAGCCCGCTCCACCTGTGATAAGAATATTTTTCATATAATTTAATTAATAAGCACCACTACGATGACAAACGGCTTTGATGGTTTTAAACAATATCGCAATATCATTCCAAACTGACCAATTTTTAACATACCAAGCATCAAAATAAACCCGAGTATCATAATCAACATCATTTCGCCCACTGACTTGCCATAATCCAGTCATACCAGGTTTCACCATAAGATAATAATCTACATTTTCTTTATAACGCTCAAGCTCATCACTAATAATTGGTCGAGGCCCCACTAGGCTCATTTCTCCTTTTAATACATTAAAAAGCTGAGGTAATTCATCAATACTTGTTCTACGAATAAACCGACCAACTCTTGTAATACGAGGATCATTCTTTAATTTAAAATCTTTATCCCATTCTGCTTTAGCCTCCGAATCTGTAGCCAATAACTGTTCTAAAACTTCTTTTGAATTAACTACCATAGATCTGAATTTTAAGCATTTAAATTCTTTTCCATTACGACCAACTCGAGGATGACTATAAATTGCATCACCACCATCGCTCTTAATCATAAAATACAAAAGAACAAATAATGGAAATAAAACAATAATAATTCCTAGAGCACCTAAAATATCCATCATTCGCTTTAAAATACGAGATGAAGGCTTAGCTAAATTATTATCTATACGTAATAACAATAATTCATGACTAAAAAGAAATGACATATCCGTACCATATAAAGGAATTCCCCTCATATTAGGAATAACTGAAACAGAACGACATTTGTGTGTTGCTAAATAGCGAAGCCAAAAATCTAACGCATGTTCATCATCTAATGCTAAAATAAATTGTGTATCTAAATTATTAATATCAAGAAACGAAAAAAGATCTAATTCAGTTGCAGAAATAATAGTTACACCATCAATATTATCTTTTTGAATAGAATCTGAAACAACAAAATAACGAATATCAAACCCTAAATAAGACTCACTATTTAAGGCATTATACACTTCTTTTGCATTCTTTCCGGTACCAATAATTACTGTATTTTTCTTATACCACCCTAATACAATCAACCCTTTTTTAACATAGACTCGAAGCAGGGGAACAAGAATAAATAACATCCCCCATGTTAGTCCCCATAATGTTCTAGATAAATAGACTTTTGATAAGGCAATAATAGATAATTCAATAACAAAAAATATCAATAATGTTCGAATAATTTCTTTTAATTCAAACCAAAATGGTTTTCTATAAGTATAATGACGTAATCTAGTACCAAACCACATAACGCACATAAATGAAGTCACAAGGTGGATAATAATATAATTATTAACTTGATCGACTGGGAAATAAATATGGCTATTATTAAAATAAGATAACCAAAATAAAGCAATAAATAAGGAAAAGAAAAAAGAAATAAAATCTGTACATACTAGTAAAATCTTACTCAAGGTTACTTTATTCATAATGATTTAACCGTTTACATTAATCTAATTCTTTTAACACACAATCTAAAGCTTCTGCAATAATATTATGCATATCAAAATATTTATATTGTGCCAATCTTCCACCAAAAATAACATTTGATTTTTGTTCAGCTAGCTGTTTATATTTCGCATACATTTCGTTATTTCGTTGATCATTAATTGGATAATAAGGCTCATCACCAGCTTGATATTCTTTAGAATATTCACGAGTAATATAAGTTTTTTCTTGTGTACCAAATTCAAAATGTTTATGTTCAATAATTCGTGTAAAAGGAACCGCACTTTCCGTATAATTGACCACGGCATTCCCCTGATAATTGCCTATATCTAACAATTCATTTTCAAATTTCAAACTACGATATTCTAATTTCCCAAACTTATATCCAAAATATTCATCAATCATACCTGTGAATACTATATTCTCTGCCAGTGATTCATAATGCTCTCTTTGTGCAAAAAAATCGACATTTAGTTTAACTTCAATACCATTTAACATTTTTTCAAAAATGCCAGTATACCCACCAATAGGGATTCCTTGATAAGTATCGTAGAAATAATTATTGTCATAACTGTAACGCACTGGTAAGCGTTTAATAATAAAAGCTGGAAGCTCTGTACACTTACGTCCCCATTGTTTTTCTGTGTAGCCTTTGATCAATTTTTCATAAATATCACGACCGACTAAAGAAATAGCTTGTTCTTCTAAGTTCTGTGGTTCAGAAATATTTTCTTTAGCAATTTGCTCTTTAATTTTTTCCTCAGCTTCCTGAGGTGTAATAACATCCCACATTTTATTAAATGTGAACATATTAAATGGCAAACTGTAAAGTTCATCTTTATAACGAGCCACAGGAGAATTCGTAAACCGATTAAATTCAGCAAATTGTTGAATATAGTCCCAGACCACTTTATTACTAGTATGGAAAATATGCGCACCATATTTATGTACATTGATCCCTTCTACACGTTGAGTGTAACAGTTACCGCCAATGTGATCACGTTTTTCAATGACTAAACATTTTTTACCACGTTTTGTAGCTTCGTGAGCAAAAATAGAGCCAAATAATCCTGCTCCAACAATTAAATAATCATATTTCATGCAATACCCCCTTAATATCTTTAAAGATCTTATCTGTTTTTCTGCATAAACTTATTACTAATGATGTGAAAAATATTAATAACAAAGTTTTCTTTTAATATAACTAATAATAAAAAATAAAATAAAAGGAATACTATACCAATGATAGTAAAATTGACTAATCTATATGATGATAACTCTAACAAAAATGCTAAATAGCTTATATACAACGATAATGATAGAGATAATATTATTTTTCCATAAGATATGCTCTTAAATAGAATAGGAATATATTTTTTTAATATTATCATTTGCACAATAAACACACTCAATTCGGCTAGAAAAACAGAAATTGCTGTACCTATAGCTGCTAGTTTGGGTACTAAAATCAGATTGCCAATAATATCAACTAAAGCGGCAATAAATACTGATAGTAATAATTCCTTATCCTTTTTTAATGGCAATAAAATTTGAATACCAAGAATATTAGTGATTCCACTAAAAATCAATGTAACAACAATAATTTGTAATGGTAACACTGACTCTAAATAATTGTTTCCAGCAAGAATTAAAATAGTCTCTTTAGCAAATAAAATAAAAAATGCAATTAAAGGAAGCGTTATTACAATAATGAAATTCATAGATTTCTGCAGTGTTTCATGAAATTTATTATCCATCTTATTTTCAACATAATAGGATAATCTAGGTAGTAAAACGACACCCAAGGAAGTAATAAAAGTAAACAAAATACCTTTTATTCTTACAGCAGCATTATAGTAACCAACATTAGAAGGGATACTTAATAAACCTAATATAGCTTCATCAACACTTGTATAAATGGCAATAGATAATGAAGTCATAAAAAGAAAAAACATAGGTTTCAAATGTTTTTTAATTTCATAATCAGTATAAATTTTAAAATAAATAATCTGCCTAGCATTAAATATATTTAGAAGCCCAGAGCCCACCATTGCTAAAATTGAGATAAAGGCAAAATAGATATAATCATCTTTATTTTTAATAAAGATAAAGACTAAAACTAACGCAATAAGTTTAAATAAAATAGTTCTTACTGTAATATATTGATACCTTTCTAATCCTTTATATAACCATTCAACTCCTATAACAGTAAACAAAATAAAAACTGAACTTAAAAAGAAAAGATTTTTTTCATTATTAAATTTAGGAATAAAATAAATAGAAAGAGTAAATACGATATAAACAATAAGAAAAGAGATAAAATTTATGAATAACAGCTCATGAGCTGTTTTAGATAATAGTTCTTTATTATCCCTAATCCTAGCAATAGCTCTCACACCATAGGTAGCTACTCCGAAAGATGCAAAAATAGAAAAATAACTAACGACTGAAAGTGCAAAAGCCACTTTTCCTGTTCCCTCTGGCAATAATACCCTTGACACATAAGGAAAAGTTATCAATGGAAATACAAAATTAGATACCGTTAGAATAAAATTCATAAAAAAATTAAATCTTATACTTTTTACATCAAATTTCATTTGCTGATTTTCTCCTTACAAAAAAATACGAGAAGAAATATGCAAAAACTATAATTTTAATAAAGCTTGCATCGAATATTGTCGAATAAAATCTATTTGAAAAAGATAGCATTAAGATATCATTAAATAGGTAAGCATAAACAAATAGCATAAAACTCACTTTATCTAATTTTACTTTTTTTATTTTTTCGTAGGTAAAAATATAATAAAGTCCTATAAGTAATATTAATGGCATAAATCCTTTGTATGCGAAATCATAAATAAAAGCATAAAATGTCGTATAAACATTACCTATTTCAAAGCCATTATTACTAAATGTAAAAACATCTATTGTGGGAAATATTAGATCTGGATTACTTGTTATTTTACCAATATAAGCATATAGAACCCTAAATGTTTGTTCACCAAAAATCAAAGAAAGCGATTCAGATGGTCTAGAAGCAAGATAATTATCAAAATTAACTAATGGCGCACCGAGATAAATAAATAGATAATGAAATAATGTTAAATTATTCTCTCTTCCCATTAAATGAAGTAAAAATATAAAAGATATACCAGAGAAAAGTAATATAATTAAAATCTTGACTAATAATAAGATACTTCCTCGATTTAATGCATATTTCCTATTATATAACAGATAAAATGTGACTAACATCATCGTAATAACCCTAAATATAGGACTACGACTTCCATTGAATACAATATTAATACAAAGCAATAAGATAATGATAAGATGTAAAAAATCTATTTTTTTAGTGGCAATATAATTATGAATGCAAATATATACGACTAGGTATCCAAAACCCTGAGTAATAGGATTACCAATACGATACAATAAAGGAACTGAAATATTTAAATCTCTAAATATATCAGTCCAAAACTTAGTCATTACATCATATAAAGAAATCATCTCAGCTAAACTACCTACACGCCCTAAATATGCGAGAGAAATAGACTGAAGATATTCAATAAAGGAGAATTGAGTAATAATAAATAAAAAAATAAAGCCTAATGTAATAAATTTATTTATTTTAATTTCCTTAATATCATAAGGACATAGAATAGATTTATCATAAATTCGAGAACATAAAGTGATCAAAGTAAAGATTAAACAAGAACTCACTACAACCAAAACTGTCACTTGATGAAAAACAATCTCATATTCTGACGCACCTAATACACAAATAGCACTAGAAACAAAGAAGGAAAAAATAAACAACACAGATGGATGCATATAGTCAAACTTAACGATTACTAAATTAAATATTAGTAGTAATAATAAGATAGCTGACAATAAATATAAAAACATTAAAATACCTAAATAATTGTTTCAGCAAACTTTATTGCTGTTTTAGTATATGTTCCATTCACTAAAAAAAGAGCCTGTTTTTCTACATTTTCTATCATTTTCAAATAATCATCATAAGTTATTAAAGCTAATTTTTCTGGTAATTCAGCTAACGACGATACACAAATACCTAAATTATTCTTTTTAATAAAATCTGACTCCGCCGCTTCACTCCAAATGATAACAGGCATTCCTGAAGATAAATATAATGATAATTTATGTGGGTTATTATATTTTAAATATTCACCAAACTCACCACTGCAAGTTTCTATGCTTTGCCCATCCCAAACCAAACCAAAACCGCAAGTTAATTGTCGTGGAATTTCCATTGAGGGAAATGAACCATGATATTGAATATTTGAAAATTTCTCTAATGAACATGAAAAATTAGGTCCATATAAATGTACGTTAATGGTAGACAATGAGCCTAATTTTGCAATATAAGCAGATTTTTTGATATCTAAATTACCTGCAATTGAAATCGAACGTTCAAAAGTCATCTGCTTAGTTGCATCTCTTTGTTGTAAGTAATCAAAAATATCTAAACTAACCAGTTTTACCTCAGGATAGCCTTTTTCTACAAAAAATTTTTTCATCTTTTTATTATGTACAATAATTCCATCCGCCAGTGATAACATTGTTTCAAATTCTCTTTTATAATAATTGTTATATAAGCTTTTTCTTAACTCTTCAACATCATGTACTAACGAAATAAACTTTACATGCTTCTTATTTTTCAACCGATTGAGCACCCAATTACGAATTAATTGTTTATGATGATATGGATTCTGAATAAACACTATCGAATTGGCTTCAATGCAAAAATACACATTTAACCAATCAATAAAGAAACGAATTTGTCGTTGAATTTTACCTCGTAACGAATTCGCCACAGTTGCAGTTCTAATGAAATTTGCTTTATAACCTAAAGACAAAGCAATGTTATAAATATCTTGTACAGCCTTACTACCAGCATGGTTATGTTCCGTACTTAATTCAACTATTTGGAATTTCTTCATTAATAAACCTAAGAGCTTAATTAATTTTTTAATTTAACAAATAAAATAGGAAACATCTTTTTCACTAACTTAACAAAATTAGCCACTAAAACTAAAAGAAAACTCATTTTATTTTTTAATAAAAAATAAAAAAGCTTTTGTTTAGGGCTAATTAAATTAGAGAGAGAAAGATAATTATTGTATTGTGGCAACTCAAAAATATAATTTTTAATCCACATTTTTTGTTCTAGAAGTGTCATATTAGCTTGATTGGAACTGTTTCGCTCTATTGCAGATAAACAATACCGAATAAAACGATTAACTAGCAAACGATTGACATTCTGATTTATATATCCTTTCTTCTCAATTAATGATTTAAATGAATCCAGGGTTTGCATATGAATAGGAAAGTAATCAACAACAAATTTAGACGTTAGACTACCATTATTACGTTTCATATAAAAATAAAGTGGCTCATTCAATATATAAAAATTAGATATTTTTTTAAAAGCTTTAATATTAAACTCAAAATCTTCTTTTAATGCTTGGTGCTCATTAAAAATACCATATTTTTTAATAAGTTCCGTATGATAGAACTTATTATTTGTATATCCAAATAGAAAAGATTGTTCTAAATCAACAAGTATGTCTGTAAAATCATGATTAATCAGACCTGTATACTGACTTAAAATATTTTTCACATAACTTACATCACCATTAATTTCATACCTCTCTTGCATTCCAACACTAATAATATCAGGATGATATTGTTCAATTACATGATTAACTTTGATCAATAAGGTGCTATCAAACAAATCATCTGGATCAGGAAAACCAATGTATTCACCTGTGGCAATTTTAATTCCTTCATTACGGCTTTCGGCCGCACCTATATTATTTTCATTACAAAGCAACTTCATTCGAGGATCATTAAATCTTTGTAATTTTTCTTTTGTTCCATCAGTTGAACAATCTTCAACAAAAATAAGTTCAATATTTTGATAAGGTTGTGTAGCTAATAAATCAAACAACTTATCTAAATATTGGTCGACATTATAACAAGCAAAAATCAGGCTAAATTTTGTATTTTTCATTATTATTTTTAACCTATTAAAATCTGTTGAATACTTTTTGCCACTATTTTAATGTCATAGCCCGCATTTACTAAAGCTGGTATATCACTAATACGCTTATCACCGAACTTGCCGAATTTTCTTTCAATCTCTTTTATCCAATCAGCACTATTAGAAATTGGCAAAAATTGAATTGAGTTTACTAACTTCACTTCTTTAGAAATAGTTTCGGAGAGAAAAGCAGGCAATCCAGCAGCTTGAGCTTCAACAGCAACGATAGGTAAGCCTTCAAATAGAGAAGGTAAAATTAATAAATCTGCTGCAATCATTAGCTCATTAATATCATGTCGTAATCCTAATAAAGATACATTTGTTAATGCATTATCTGAAATATATTGTTGGATCTCATCTTTTAACTCACCACTCCCAACATAAGCCAGGATAACATTAGGAAGTGAATGTTTTAGTACTTTCATGATATCTAAAGCAAAAAAAGGATTTTTCTGATGATTCATTCTAGCAACATATAAAATCACTTTTTTATCCCCCCAATTCAATTTATGGCGAATAGCATGATATTTTTCTTCAGAATAACGATATTGTTCTAAATTAATCCCATTATTTATGACCGTGAATAGCTTCTTCTCACCAAACATAAATACGCCTGCTTCTTTAGAACAAGCGAGTTTAACATCAGTAACAAAATTAAGTAGCCATCTTAATATGTAATGTAATTGCTTTTTATCTGTATCTGCACTATGTGAATGGGCAATAACTTTTCTTTTAAGTAAAAATGCTGGAAGCATATTAAGTGAATAACCCGAATTCATAATATTAAAATAAACTACATCATAGTTATTTTGTTTTATTACTTTCCACATTGCCCATAAGCTTTTTAATAACCCTTGACTTTTGGGTGGAATAAAATGAATTCTACAACCATTTTCTAAGTAAAAACTACTCAACGTCATTTGAGAAAAATCACAAACAAAATCAAATTGAATTTGAGTTTTATCAAGGTATTGATAGAGATTATGAATATAAGCTTCCATCCCTCCCAAGTTATCTGTCATTCCATATACAAGTACACGTTTCATGATTGTCTCTATTAAAAACTCTTCTCGTATTTTTTACCAAAAAACTTCGCCATTAAAAATGCGGTTCCTTTCTTCAACCAATTAATTTTCTCGCCATAAACAAAAGGAATTGCTTTCACTTTTAATGCGTTATTTTGAGAATATTGTTTTAACCATACATTAAACAATAATTCACTTACTCGACCATAAAAACGAGCGTGGAATACAGAATATTGTTCTGCAGGAATGCGTTTTTCCAACTCAAATAAAATGGGGAATAACCAACTGCAATAATCATTCACTAATTCTTTCGACATAATGAACATATTAAACATATATCCGCCACGCTGTTTCATTACGGTATCAAAATTTGATAAATATTCACCGCACTTTTCAGCAATAATTTCGCGTGTAACATCCAAATGTTCAGCGTGTAGCGTATTAGCATAATGTGAGTAAAGTGTTTCAATATAATAATTACGCTTACTTGGCACAATAACATCATATTGACTTAATAATTGACTCGCTTCTTGACCGGTTAAGTATAAGCTTTCTAATAAATGACTTTTTCTTTCTGACCGATTCTTTAGTGTAAAGAATCGACGATAATGAATCAGTCCTAAATAATCATTTGGCAAATTTTTCCACGCCCAATAAAGCCCTGTGAGTTCGCAAAAATTTGGGTTTTTGTTTGAAATATTATCACCCGTATCATCACCTTGATAACCAATACTTTGCTTACCTTGTTTACCAACATGTAATGGTAAATATATCGGATCCACAGGCATAAAATAAGGTTTATGCGTTGCAATAATAATTTTAATATTTTTTGGATATTGATTTTCCATAATTACTAATTATTTCTTTTAATAAAATTTTATTAAAACAATTCATTATAACAGTATGCCTTCTTATTATTTATGTGTTTTTAAATAATACTGTGTCATAAGGATGCAAATATTGCATTCTCAACTTTCTGCCATAATAAAAGATAATGATGCCTGATCTTATTGAAAACTATTTTACTAGCGAAATATTAATCCCTTGAATGGCCCCAAAATTAAATTACATCGTAATAATATCTTGCTTATGTAACTTTAATGATTGGCTATAATTGTGATGAGTACGTAGAAAAGAATTAGTCATAAAATAACCTTAATTTAAAGAGTAGCATAGATATTAGGTAGATAGTTTTATAGCTTATTGTATAGTTGACTAATAAATCAAATCAATAAAAACTTTCCCAACTTCCTAAAAACCGCTATAATCCGCACCATTCGAGTGTATTCCGCAAAAGTGCGGTTGAAAATATCATTATTTTAGAGGACACAATGGCTAAAGAAGATTGCATTGAGATGCAAGGTACAATTTTAGAAACCTTACCAAATACTATGTTTCGTGTGGAATTAGAAAATGGTCACGTGGTGACGGCTCATATTTCAGGTAAGATGCGTAAAAACTACATCCGTATTTTAACGGGTGATAAAGTGACAATTGAAATGACTCCTTATGATTTAAATAAAGGTCGTATCATTTTCCGTAGTCGTTAATGGATTCAAACTGATTTTCAAAGAAAACGCCCTAAGTCATGCTTAGGGCGTTTTTCTTAATCTAAAATTTTGCTTTTTTATACCGCAGTTTTCATCACTCTACGTTTAATCAAGGCGGCTAAAATTCTTAATACGGTAAAAATTAATGCTAATAAATAAAGTGGCTTATTGCCTAAAGCCGCATAAGGTGTTTTGCCTTTTGTGGGGGCAATTTTAGTAGTTAATACGGTTTCTTTAAACTGCGGTGCTTGAGAAATAATTTTTCCTTTTGCATCAATAAATGCAGTAATTCCCGTATTGGTTGCTCTTACTAGAGGTTTGCCTAATTCTAAGGCTCTCATTCTTGCCATTTGTAAATGTTGCCAAGGGCCAATACTATCGCCAAACCAAGCATCATTAGAAACTGTTAATAAAAAATCGGTATTAGTATGGATATTTTTTTGTAACTGACTACCAAAAATAATTTCATAACAAATCGCTGGTGCGAAACTTCTTCCTTTTGCTAATAAAGGCTGTTGTATTTCATCACCATTTTGAAAAGCTGACATGGGTAAATTAAATACAGAACCTAGTGGACGTAATAAGCTTTCCAAAGGGACATATTCACCGAAAGGCACCAAATGATGTTTAGCATAACGCATCATATTATCTGATGAATAAGGTTGCTCAATATTACCTACCGATACAATTGAATTTAATAATTTACCTTGGATTTCATCTTGATATACCGAACCAATAAAAACTTCAGTACTTTTCTGTTGGGCTGCTAACTGTAATGCTTTATAAAACGGTTGTAATTGATTTTCTAACGCAGGTAATGCGGATTCTGGCAAAATAATTAAATCTGTAGTTCCTAAATGCTCATTAATTAATTTCTGATAAATATCTAAGGTTGCATAAAGATATTGCGGATCCCATTTTAAATTTTGTTCAATATTACCCTGTGCTAGGCTAATTTTTAAGGCTTTTTCTGGGACTTCTGTCACAAAAGATTTTTGTGAAGAATAGGCGCTCAGTCCGCCAACAATGGCTAACATTGCTAAATTTGACAAAGCAATTGGCAATTTCCGTGGTGTTTTTAATAAAGCAGAAATTCCACTAAAAATGACCGCACTTGCCCACATAACAAAGAAAGTTAGACCTTCAACCCCAAACAATGGTGCTAATCCTGAGAAAGGGCTATCAATTTGCGTATAACCAAATTGCAACCAAGGAAATCCAGTAAATAACCAGCCACGGAGAAATTCAGTAAATGTCCAAATCACTGGAAATATTACCACACTGGTGACTTTAAAACGTTGAATAATATAAGTGAATAATAATGGATAGCATGATAAATAGGCTGCCAATAACACCACTAAAATATAGCTCAACCATAATGGTGAACCACCAAATTGGTGAATACTGACATGTAGCCAACTTATGCCTAAGCTAAAAAAACTCAGTCCCCATAACAATGTAGCTAAAAGTGCGGTCTTTTTTTCAGAATTTTTTGCAATGAAAAGTAAACCAAGAACTGAAATATAAGCTAAATACCATAAGTCAAAAGGAGAAAAAGCGAGTACGCCTAAGGCACCGCTAATAATGGCAATTAAATAGGTAAGATATTTATTCATAAGCACATTTATATTATTTAACGAAGTGCCGATTTTATCACAGTACTAGAGAGATTCTATAAATAGAAATAAAAAAAGCTGTTTTAAAACAGCCTTTCGGGATTATTCTTGTTCAGAGTGTTCAGATTCTATCTTTTCAATTTCTGCCAAGTGTTCATCGGTAAGCGTAACTCGTAATTGAATAATACGACGACTGTCCGCTGATGTGACTTTAAAGTGAATATTTTCTAATGTAATTTCATCACCACGTTTGGGTAAATAACCAAAAGCTTGCATAATTACACCACCAATGGTATCAACTTCTGCATCTTCAAAGTGAGTATTAAATTGTTCATTAAAATCGCCAATATCCGTAAGTGCTCGTACCGCATAGGTGTGGCGAGAAAGTTGACGAATATCCACAACATCTTCTTCATCAAACTCATCTTCAATGTCGCCCACGATTTGTTCTAAAATATCTTCAATAGTAACTAATCCAGATATTGCACCAAATTCATCCACGACAATCGCCATATGAAAACGTTCTGAACGGAATTCTTTTAGCATTCGATCCACACGTTTACTTTCAGGCACAATAACCACAGGGCGTAATAATTTTTCTAATTCAAATTGTTCGGTATTCGCTCGCAAAAATGTCAATAAATCTTTTGCATGCAAAATCCCTTCAACATTATCTCGCTCATCACCAACCACAGGAAAACGGGAATGTGCTGAACTAATAATCGTATCTAAACAACTTTCTAGATCTTGTTCCATTTGGATAAAGACGATTTGTGAACGAGGAATCATAATATCACGCACACGCAATTCGGCGATTTCCATTACGCCTTCAATCATCTCGCGGGTATCTTGATCGATCAATTCATTTTGTTCTGAATCACGGATGACTTCTACAAGTTCATCACGATTTTTGAGTTCGCCTTGGAAAAAACGTCCAAATAAGGATTGGAAAAAACTTTTCTTTTGAATAGTATCTTGAGTGGAATTATTCGAGTGTTCGTCGTTCATAAAAAGTAAATCGGTTGCCGTCGGATTGACAATGCAAAAATTATCACAATTTGATTTATATAGCTAGCTGAAAATTATATTTAATTAAGATGTTAAATAATTAGTATAAATGTATGAGCTAGATCACATAATTAACAATATTTTTAACAACTGCTACTTTTTAAACAATTTGGTGCTAATATCAATACAGGCCTTATGATTTAAGTGTTTTAACATAGAGGACTTTGTTATGAAAAAATTAGTATTAAATACCTTAGCAATTTCAGTTTTAATGGGTTCTAGTATTAGTATCGTAAAAGCGGAATCTTTAGTCGGCGTAACGATTTATCAATATGATGATACCTTTATGAACTTGATGAAGGATGAAATCAGTAATCAAGCTTCAGCATTAAAAGATGTTAAATTTTTAATGAATGATTCACAAAATTCACAAGCCGTTCAAAATAATCAAATTGATATTCTTTTAGCCAAGAAAGTGAAAGTTCTTGCTGTCAATTTAGTTCATACAGCTGCCGCAACCACACTTATCGAAAAAGCCAAACAACAGCAAGTACCGATTATCTTCTTTAATAAAGATCCTGGTGAAAAAATTTTAAGTAGCTACGATAAAGCTTATTATATCGGTTCATCGGCTAAAAGTTCGGCCATAGAACAAGCACATCTCATCGCCAAACATTGGAATAAATATCCCGAACTAGACTTAAATAAAGATGGTAAAATTCAATATGCCCTGTTAAAAGGAGAACCTGAAAGTACCGCCGCTATCACTCGTAGCCAATATGTCATTGAAGAATTACATAATTTAGGGCTTAAAACACAACCTGTATTTAGTGATACAGCGATGTGGAATAGTGATATGGCAAAAGATCGTATGGATTTATGGTTAAATGACACCCAAGGCAATAATATTGAAGTCATCATTAGTAATAATGACGCCATGGCAATTGGTGCATTAGCTTCGCTACAAGAACATCACAAAAAATTACCCATTTTTAGTGTAGATGCACTTCCTCGTGCATTGCGATTTGTTAAATCTGGCGATATTACAGGTACGGTACTCAATGATGGAGTTACACAAAGTCGAGTTTTAGTTAAACTCGCCCATGATCTCGCTCTGGGCAAACCTATGAATAAAAATGCCGACTGGGCATTAGAAAATAATAGTATCAGAACGCCAGATATTGCTATTGATCAAGATAATATTGATAAATTCTTAAAATAAATGAAAGAGGCTAATTCACCTATTTACAACAAGTGCGGTGGGATTTATAAAAATTTTATTGAGTTGAGTTAAATTGATTGCTTCTGATTAGCAGTTCAATTAAAAAAATTTTTTCTAATAAATGACTTTCTGCTAGGTCGCGCATATAAAAATAAATTTTCTCAAAAAGCACCGCACTTTAGCTGCTATCAAGCTATTTCATTCACTAGATACTCATCATCTATATACCCTTTTTCTTATTATATATGTGGTGTTTTAATCGCATATTCTACTGCTATAAAAACATACTTATCACAAAATTATTCCATGAGATATTGTCACTTGAAAACCGCAATTTGTTAAAAATCCTTTTAAAATCACTGGTCTGAACAGTGAAACAAAACCATAAATAAATTTGCACATATATGCTACATTCTTTTAAACTTGCCGAGTTTTTTATCGTATCCGATAAATATATTAAACTCGTTGGAAAGGGGAACCATGAAAATCACAATGAAAAAAACACTATTATCAGTGTGTATTTTATTTGCATCAAATCAAGCTTCAGCAGCAGCATTCCAGCTAGCTGAACTTTCAACATCTGGGTTAGGTCGTGCTTATTCGGGTGAAGCTGCTATTGCAGATAATGCAGCAGTTGTCGCAACTAACCCAGCACTTATGAGCAAATTTAAAACGATGCAATTCTCAGCTGGTAGCGTTTATGTACATTCAAGAGTACGTATGGAAGGTCCTGTTACTGCAAAATTAGCGGGGGCGACTTTAGCTAAAGAATCAGCTAACAAAGAAAGCGTAGTGCCTGGATCATCTGTTCCTAATATGTATTTCGTAGCACCTCTTAACGATAAATTTGCTGTGGGTGGTGGTATGAACGTAAACTTTGGCTTAAAAAGTGAATATGCCGATGATTATAATGCTGGCGTATTTGGCGGAACCACAGATTTAACTGCACTTAATCTTAATTTAAGTGGTTCTTACCGTATTACAGAAGGCTTTAGTGCTGGTCTTGGGATTAATGCTGTCTATGCTTCAGCAGAAGTAGAACGTCGTGCAGGAATTATTGACACAGCATTAAGTAATGCAATGCAAAGCCCTGCGGTGAGAGCTGCATTAGGAGCAAATCCTCAACGCGCAGCAGCTTTAGCGGCATTAAGCAATTCAACAGAAAAAACAACTGTATTAACCCATTTACAAGATAAAGCAGCATGGGCATTTGGTTGGAATGCAGGTTTAATGTATGAAATCAATGAACGAAATCGTTTTGGTTTAGCTTACCATGCCAAAATTGATATTGATTTTAAAGATCGTAATGCACTGAGTTATAAACAAACAGCAACAGGCATTGGACCTTATGTGGCTGAAGGTGGATTAGTATTAAAATTACCTGCTTACTGGGAATTCTCTGGTTTTCATCAGCTGACTGATAAATTTGCTGTACACTATAGCTATAAATATACTGAATGGAAACGCTTTAAAAACTTACATGCCACTTATACCGATGGCCAATTAGCATTCCATAAAGATGAAAACTATCGTAACAACTCTCGTATTGCTTTAGGTGCAACCTATGATGTTAATGATCAATTAACTCTGCGTGCAGGTATTGCTTATGATGAAGCTGCGGCTACCAGAAAACATGCGAGTGCTTCTATTCCTGATACAAACCGTACTTGGTATAGCGTTGGTGCAACTTATAAATTCACACCAAATCTTGCTGTTGATTTAGGCTTTGCACACTTACGTGGTAAACGTTTGAACTTTACTGAAGAACAAACTATTGCTGGTTTATTAAATGTAAAAGCAGATTACCACTCTAAAGCACGTGCAAATCTTTACGGTTTAAATATAAACTACAGTTTCTAATTGATTAAAAATCATTGATAATAAAGCGTATCCTTGGATACGCTTTTTTTATGAGGCTTGTGTATGTCAGAAATTTTTTATAGCTATTATTCATCTCCTATCGGCAATTTATTGATGATCGCTCAAGATGATCAGCTGACTAATTTAGATTTTGAAGCGGAGCAAAACACACCTAATTCTAAATGGCTTCTAAATGATCAATTGCCTTTATTCCATCAAGTAAAAAAGGCACTTAATCGTTACTTCGATGGGAAAAAAGAAAACTTTGATGGGATTCCACTTAATCCTCAAGGAACAGCATTCCAACAAAGTATTTGGGCAGCATTGCGTCAAATTTGCTATGGTAAAACCTCAACCTATGGCGAATTGGCTCAATTAATTAATCATCCCAAAGCGGTACGTGCAGTCGGTGGTGCGGTTGGAAGTAATCCGATTAGTATTATTATTCCTTGCCATCGCATTTTAGGTAAAAATAACCAACTAACGGGCTTTGGTGGCGGATTACCAGCTAAACGCTTTTTACTAAAGTTAGAACAAATTGAGTATGTGGATAAAGGTGTAGAATATGTTAAACCTAAATTACTCAAAAAATATTATGATTAAAATTTTTCTAAAATAGACCGCACTTTATGATCACATCACCTCAATCAAAACAACAATTACTCCACAGAGCTCGTACTATTGCTGGGCTTAGTTTTGGTGAACTTGCAGAAGAACTCAACATCATTGTTCCCCCCGATTTAAAAAGAGATAAAGGCTGGGTTGGTCAGTTAATTGAAACTGCTCTCGGAGCAAAAGCAGGCAGTAAACCTGAACAAGATTTTGCTCATTTAGGAATTGAGCTAAAAACAATTCCAATTAATTCACAGGGCTATCCCTTAGAAACCACTTTCGTAAGCCTTGCACCACTGATTCAAACTGCGGGTGTAAATTGGCAAAATTCTCATCTACGTTATAAATTATCTCAAGTTCTTTGGATCCCAATTCAAGGCGAACGAAACATTCCGCTAGCCTCTCGTCTGATCGGTTCGCCAATTCTTTGGCAACCCAATGCCGAGCAAGAAGCTCAATTACAGCAAGACTGGGAAGAGCTAATGGACTATATTGTGCTAGGTAAAGTTCATCTGATTACCGCTAAAATTGGCAAAGTATTACAGTTACGCCCTAAAGGAGCAAATAGTCGTGCCAAAACCAAAGGAATCGGCCCACAGGGAGAAGTGATCGATACACTGCCACTGGGGTTTTATTTACGTAAAGAATTTACTGCCACAATTTTACAAAATTTCTTACAAAATCGATAATTTCACTTTTATTTATTACTACAAGTGCTATGATTCGCTGTCATTTCTACTCTACTCAATTTAATAAGGGCGTTTATGTTTGAATGGTTAGTCGATCCTGAAGCTTGGATCGCATTATTTACCCTAGCAGCACTCGAAATTGTGCTTGGCATTGATAATATTATTTTTATCAGTATCTTAGTTGGTCGCTTGCCTGAATCTCAACGACAATCAGGGCGTATTCTAGGTTTAGCGTTAGCTATGGTTACACGCATCTTATTGTTGCTTTCTTTAGCATGGGTGATGCGTTTAACCCAGCCATTATTTACTTTATTTAATCAAGAAATTTCAGGACGAGATCTTATTCTTCTTCTAGGAGGACTCTTTTTGGTGGCGAAAAGTACTCATGAAATTCATGGTACTATGCATCCCGAAGAAGAGTCTGAAGATAGCTCTCAGGGAAAAAATGCCAATTTTCTCACCACATTAATCATGATTGCTTTACTTGATATTGTTTTCTCTCTAGATTCTGTTATCACAGCGGTGGGCATGGCAAGTCACGTAGAAGTTATGATTATTGCCATTATCATTGCAGTTGGTGTGATGATGTTAGCGGCAAGACCTATTGGGGATTTTGTTGATGCCAATCCAACCTTAAAAATTTTAGCACTCGCTTTCTTAATTCTGATTGGAACCACATTGATTGCTGAAAGCTTTGATTTTCATATTCCAAAAGGCTACATTTATTTTGCAATGGCGTTCTCTGTCATTGTTGAAATGATTAACCTCAAAACCCGAAAACACCTTACTCCCAAAAAATAATCTGATTAAAAAAGTGCGGTAAAAAAACCGCACTTTTTGTGTTTTTGAAATAGAAGAATCACTATATATTGTGATTTAGATCACAATATTTATTAAAAAATATTTTTTTTAAATCTCTTGATTTTCTAATTTTTTAAATAAAACAATAACTAAACTCTGCCCAGTCTTAATATGTTAAATTACCTCTAGTTGAAATTCTATAACTTTCTATATATAGTGTGACTCACTTTAATCAAACACAATATATAGCAATAAAAAGGAACATATTATGGCTTCATTCTTCATCATTAAACGTGATGGGTCACGTGCATCTTTTGAAATTCAACGAATCATTAATGCTATCAAAAAAGCCGCCAAAGCAGTTAATATTGATGATGAAAGATTCTGCCATAAAGTCAGTCAGAAAGTGTTTGATGATATTTTTCAATTTAATCAAAATGAAATTGATATTAGTCGAATTCAACAAATTGTTGAAAATAATTTAATGGCAAGTGATTATCCTCAAGTTGCCCGTGCTTATATTGAATATCGACATGATCGTGATTTATCTCGTGAAAAACGTAGCCAATTAACCAAAGATATTGAAGGCTTAATTGAGCAAAGCAATGTAGAAATTCTCAATGAAAATGCGAATAAAGATGCGAAAATTATTCCGACTCAACGAGATTTATTGGCGGGTATTGTCGCAAAACACTATGCGAAACGTTACATTCTCCCACGTGATGTGGTAGAAGCCCATGAAAAAGGTGAAATTCACTACCATGATTTAGACTATTCGCCATTCTTCCCAATGTTTAACTGTATGCTTGTTGATTTAAAAGGGATGTTAACTCATGGTTTTAAAATGGGTAATGCAGAAATTGAACCACCTAAGTCTATTGGTACAGCAACTGCGGTAACTGCACAAATTATTGCTCAAGTAGCTAGCCATATTTATGGTGGTACAACTATTAATCGTATTGATGAAGTGCTTTCTCCCTATGTCAATTTAAGCTACGAAAAACATTTAAAAAATGCAGCAGAATGGCAAATTCCTGATGCTAAAGGTTATGCCGAAGCCTTAATTGAAAAAGAATGTTTTGATGCATTCCAATCTTTAGAATATGAAATTAATACCTTACACACCTCAAATGGACAAACACCTTTTGTCACCCTAGGATTTGGCTTAGGAACCAGCTGGCAAGCTAAGTTAATCCAACGCTCAATTTTAGCAAACCGTATTCGAGGCTTAGGTAAAAATCACAAAACTCCTGTATTCCCTAAATTAGTATTTACGATTAAGAAAGGCATTAACCAAGCTAAAGGCGATCCTAATTATGATATTAAGCAGTTAGCCTTAGAATGTGCTTCTAAACGTATGTACCCTGATATTTTGAGCTATGAACAAGTCGTAAAAGTGACGGGTTCATTTAAAGCACCAATGGGATGTCGGAGTTTCTTGGGTCGTTGGCAAAATGGACAAGGTGAGGAAGTTCATGATGGTCGCAACAATCTTGGTGTAGTAAGTATTAACTTGCCACGAATTGCTATTGAAGCCAATGGTGATGAACAGCGTTTTTATGAAATTTTAGACCAGCGTTTAGCCATTGCCAAAAAGGCACTAATGACACGTATTGCTCGTTTAGAAAATACCAAAGCTCGTGTAGCACCAATCCTCTATATGGAAGGGGCTTGTGGTGTTCGTTTGAAAGCCGATGATAATGTCGCACAAATTTTCAAAAATGGTCGAGCCTCAATCTCATTAGGTTATATCGGTATTTACGAAACCATTAATGCCTTATACAACCAAGGTCATATTTATGATGATGAGCAATTACGTAAAAAAGGTATTCAAATCGTTGAATATTTAAGCAATGCTACTAAAGAATGGTATAAAGAAACTGGCTATGCATTCAGTTTATATTCAACACCGAGTGAAAACCTATGTGACCGCTTCTGCCGTTTAGATACTAAACAATTCGGTGTGATTGATGGCGTAACAGATAAAGGCTACTACACAAATAGCTATCACCTAGATGTTGAGAAGAAAGTAAATCCATACGATAAACTAGATTTTGAACAACCCTATCCTTCATTAGCCAGTGGCGGTTTTATTTGCTATGGAGAGTATCCGAATATTCAACATAATCTCAAGGCTTTAGAAGATGTATGGGATTATGCTTATGAACGTGTACCTTATTATGGTACTAACACGCCGATTGATGAATGCTACGAATGTGGTTTTACTGGCGAATTTGAATGTACCAGCAAAGGCTTTACTTGCCCGAAATGTGGTAATCATGACAGTGAAAAAGTATCTGTCACTCGCCGTGTATGTGGTTACTTAGGTAGCCCAGATGCACGACCATTTAATGCGGGTAAACAAGAAGAAGTAAAACGTCGCGTTAAACATATGTAATAAACCACGCATAGTAAAGTCATACACGGTAATAAAAACTCAGGGGCGTTGCCCCTGTTTTTCTCTATAAGAAAATCACTACACGATAAAAATTTTCTAGAAGATGATCGCACTTTGTATAAGCAAATAAACTAAGGATATGACATGAATTACCTTCAATATTACCCTGTGGATATCGTCAATGGCGAAGGTACCAGATGTACACTTTTTGTAAGTGGTTGTACTCATGCTTGTCGAGGTTGTTATAACCAAAAGAGTTGGTCATTTAGTGCTGGTGTATTATTTGATGATGCCATGGAAGAGCAAATTTTAAAAGATCTCAAAGATACCCGAATTAATCGCCAAGGCTTAACCTTATCTGGCGGTGATCCTCTTCATCCACGTAATATTGAAAGGTTACTGCCATTGGTTAAACGTATCAAACTAGAATGTCCTGATAAAGATATTTGGTGTTGGACTGGCTATAAATTAGAGGAATTAGATGAATATCAACAGCAAATGTTGCCTTATATTGATGTATTAATTGATGGTAAATTCATACAAGAACTTGCTGATCCTGCTTTAGTATGGCGTGGCTCATCAAATCAAATCGTACATCGATTCAAGGCAAATGAATTTTAATCATAGGTAAAAGAAAAGTGCGGTGTGAATTTTAAAAATTTCTACCGCACTTTTTCACATTAGCCTTTAAAACTATAATTCTTCAATGCGGATTGAGTAAAATATTGCTGATCTTCCCAACGTAATAAGGTCATGCGATTTCCCCAAGCACAGCCTGTATCTAAAGCATAAATATGTGTTGGCGTGATTTCATCCACAAGGCTTGCCCAATGCCCAAAAATAATATTAGTTTGATGATATAAAGGATTATTTAATTCAAACCAAGGCAATAATTCTGCTGGTGCCTCTTTCAGTGAAGATTTGCAATCAAAATCAAGACGGTGATCTGGATAACAAAAACGCATTCGTGTTAAAGCATTAATGCTATAACGTAAATAATCTAAGCCCCGTAAATCTGTTGACCAACGATCAGGTTGGCTATCATACATATTCGTTAATAAATAACGATAATCCCCATGTTGCAATTCATTCTCTACTGCTTTAGCACAATTTATTGCTGTATCAAGATCCCAATCAGGAGAAATACCCGCATGGGCTAAAATAAAATTATGCTCAGCATTATGTACTAATAACGGTTGATGACGTAGCCAATCAATTAATTCGGCAAAGTCTGGTGCATCAAAAAGTGCGGTCAAATTATCACGAATTTTGACTTTCTTAATGCCATAAGCACAAGATAATAAATGCAAATCATGATTACCTAATACCGTTTGTGCAGACTTGCCTAAAGACTTTACAAAACGCATACATTCCAAGGATTTATCACCACGAGCAATTAAATCACCCGTAAGATATAATTTATCTTTTTCTGGGCTAAACTTCACTTTTTCTAACAATAGCTGCAATTCATCAAAACAGCCATGTAAATCACCAATAATGTAAGTTGCCATCTTCTATCCTTTAAAAATAATGGCGAACTGCGTCGCCATTTTCATTAATCTTCGTGACTTGTGATGATATCATCACGGCTCACATCAGCGGGTGGATTATCCGCTAACCAGTTCGCTAACCGAGCATAATCAGCAATAGATAAATTTTCCGCACGAGCTGTTAACGCAATATTTAATTCAGTAAGTTGCTCTGCTGTAAATAATTGGGATAAAGCATTACGCAAGGTCTTACGACGTTGATTAAATGCTTGGCTTGTAACACGATTTAACCAATATAAGTCCTTTACAGGGTGCGGTAAAGTTGCATGTGGAATTAAACGAACCACAGCTGAATCCACTTTCGGTGCAGGTTTAAATGCCGTTGGAGGCACTTCAAGCACAGGCATGACTTGGCAAAAATATTGAGTCATAATGGTTAAGCGACCGTAAGCCTTGCTATTCGGTGCAGCACATAAACGTTTTACCACTTCTTTTTGTAGCATAAAATGCATATCTTGAATTTTATCGTAAAATTTCAACAAGTGGAAAATTAATGGCGTTGAAATGTTATAAGGTAGGTTACCAAATACACGTAATTTTTGGCCTTTTTCGGCTAGCTTTTCATCTGCATATAATTGACCAAAATCGAATTGCATCGCATCAGTTTCAATCACATTCAATTTTTGATGTAAAAATGGGTGATGACGTAAGCGTTCGGCTAAATCACGGTCAAGCTCAATCACTGTTAAACGCTCAGATTGTTCAGCAACAGGCTCTGTTAACGCCCCTAAACCAGGACCAATTTCCACTAAAAACTGTCCTTCTTGTGGATAAATTGCAGCCACAATCCCTTGAATCACATTGTCATCATGTAAGAAATTTTGTCCAAAACGTTTGCGAGCAGTATGGCCTAAATGTTTTTTTGAATTCATATTTAATTAAATTATTACCCATAAAAATGCCTATTCGAATAATGCAAATAGGTTAATCTGTTCATCTCTCAAAAAAATACCCATCGAGTTCATTCAATGGGTATTATATAATAAAAATCCCAGTCAAAACTGGGATTTCTAAATTATTTTCCAATGTAACGAATATCTGCACCTTTACGCAATCCTTTCACCCAATCTTTTTCTTCATCTTTTAATTGATCTTTAACCAGAGATTGATAAGCTCGTTGACGATATGCAGCCTCCGTCATATCGCCTTGGCGATTATCAGTGACTTCTAAAATATGCCAACCGAACTGAGTTTTAAATGGAGCAGAAATTGTCCCTTGTTTAGTTGATTTAATGATTTGTGCAAATGTTTGATCATATACATCAGGGAAAGCATAGCCTAAATCACCACCATTAGCACCTGAAAGATAATCTTTTGAATACTCTTTTGCCGCCACCGCAAATGTTGTTTTTCCAGATAAAATATCCGCACGAATTTGATTTAATTTAGCTTTAGCTTGTGCGTCATTTAATAATGGATTTAATTTTAATAAAATATGGCGAACTTGGTATTGTGTACCCGTTACCGTAGCCGTTTGCCCTTGTGCTTTAGCTTGCTCAAGCATTTGTTTACTTAAAGCTTCCACTTGTTCACGACTTATATCAATATTTTTACCGATAGAACGATTACGCACTTCAGCCATTAACATTTGATTGGCAATTTGACTACGGAATTTACTAATACCAATCCCTTGATAATCTAAAGCATCTAATAACTGACCATAAGTAATTTTATTTTGTGCTGCGATACCTTCAATCACTTTTTCTACTTGTGCTGGTGTAATTTTTACACCTGATTCTTTAATCGCTTTTTGCACTAACATATCATCAATAATGCCATCTAAAGCCTGTTGACGATTCGCTTCAGTATTTGCACGTTTACCTAATGCACGTTCTACTTGACTAGCAAGAATAGGATTACCATCTACTGTCGCTACAACTTGCTCAACCGCTTGAGCGGTTGATAGAGTCCAAAAACCTACCATTGCCAATAAGAGAGATTTTAAATTACTTATTTTCATATTATTCCGTTATCTAAATTAATAAAAATACCTTTTATTAGAAAAAACTTTTAATAAAAAGTTCCTTACAATATTATCATTTAGGCAATAAAGCCACTTCATAGCAGTTATCATATTTCATCGTACGAACTTGCACTTTTTCAGCTCGACTTGTTGGCACATTTTTACCTACATAATCTGCACGAATTGGTAATTCTCGATGGCCTCGATCAACAAAAATAACCAGCTCAATTTTTGCTGCACGACCAAAATCCACTAAGGCATCTAATGCGGCACGAATGGTTCGCCCAGTAAATAAAACATCATCAATAAGAATCACATTTTTATTTTGAATATTAATATAATCCGATGCACCACTATAAATCGGAGATTGGCTTTCAGCTTCAACATATTCTAAATCATCGCGATAAAATGTAATATCTAAATCCATAGCAGGTAAATCTTGCCCTGTTAATTCATTAATTTTACGCTTAATTAGTTCTGCAATTTCCGCACCACGACGTTTGATACCAATAATCACCAGATTATTCAAATCTTGGTGTTTTTCAATAATTTCATGAGAAATACGAGAAATAGTTCGCATAAACTGACTTTCATCCACAATGATTTTTTCCATAAAACTGTCATCTCCTAATTAATTCAATCGAGTCGAGCTACTATAACAAAATTTTAGAAAAAAGCACCGCACTTTACGAAAATTTATACATTATTCTGAAGCATAGCCAGTGAGAGGTAAAAGCTGTTGATCTAAATAGGCTCTTCCTGAAATAAATTGTAAACGTCCATCAATAAACCATTTCACCACTAAAGGATAAATTTGTAGCTCTTGAATTTTAACACGTTGTTCAATATCCATAATCTGATCGCCAGGGAAAATCGGCACTTTAGCTTGTAAAATAACCGCACCACCATCAAGTTCTTCAGTAACAAAATGTACTGTGGTTCCGTGTTCTTTATCTCCAGCTTGCAACGCTTGTTGATAAGTATTTAGGCCTGGATATTTAGGCAATAAAGAAGGATGAATGTTTAAAATTTTACCAGCAAAACGTTGGGTGAATTCTGCGGTTAAAATTTTCATATAGCCCGCCAAAACTATCAGATCTGCGCCTAGATTCTCAATATATTCAGCGATGGCATTATCCATCTCCAAATTACTTTGAAAGCTTTTACGGCTAAAAACTGCGGTAGGAATTTTCACTTTTTTAGCTCTAACTAAACCATAAGCATCTGATTTATTACTAATCACAGCTACCACTTGAGCATCAATCTTCCCCGTAGAACAAGCATCAATAATGGCTTGTAAATTCATTCCTTGCCCTGAAATCAAGACAACAATTTTCTTCATAGATTATTCCTAAATAATAATAAAAATAAAATGAAAAAAGCCTAATCATCTTGATTAGGCTTATCATAAAATATAATTATCTAATGATTACTTGCTGCTCACCAGCTTGTAAACATTCAACTTGACCAATTACCCAAGCTTGTTCTCCCGAAGCACGCAATAAGGCCAAGGCTTTTTCTACATCTGCTTGTGGTAGTGCAATCACCATGCCTACACCACAGTTGAAGGTACGATACATTTCATGGCGAGTAATATTACCTTGTTCTTGTAACCATTTGAATACTGGTTGCCATTCCCAGCTACTTTCATCAATAACAACTTTTACATTATCAGGTAAGACACGTGGAATATTTTCCCAAAAGCCACCACCAGTTAAATGAGCAATAGCATGTACATCAGCATTTTCAATCAGTTTTAATACTGATTTTACATAGATTTTCGTTGGAGCTAATACTTGTTCTGATAATGGACGACCAGCCAATTCCGCAGTCGCTGGGTTTACACCTGACACTTCAATCACTTTACGCACTAAAGAATAACCATTTGAGTGAGGACCGCTTGATCCTAACGCAATTAATGCATCACCCGCTTTCACTTTAGTACCATCAATGATTTTTGAACGCTCTACAACGCCCACACAGAAACCACCTAGGTCATAATCACCTAAATGATACATACCTGGCATTTCAGCCGTTTCTCCACCGATTAATGCACAACCAGATTGTACGCAACCTTCCGCAATACCAGAAACAACTTGAGCTGCAACATCAACATCTAATTTTGCTGTTGCATAATAGTCTAAGAAAAATAAAGGTTCAGCGCCTTGCACCACTAAGTCATTGACACACATTGCAACTAAATCAATACCAATAGTATCATGTTTATTCAAATCAATGGCTAGACGTAATTTTGTTCCTACTCCATCAGTGCCAGAAACTAATACTGGCTCTTTATATTTAGTGGGTAATGCACATAATGCACCAAATCCTCCTAATCCGCCAATAACCTCTGGACGTGTTGTGCGTTTAACCAAAGGTTTAATTCGATCAACTAATGCATTACCTGCATTAATATCAACACCAGCGTCTTTATAACTTAATGATTGTTTACTCACGGTTTTTTCCTATAATTTAATAGCCAGAAATAAATTAGGAACTATTGTATCATGCTTACGTAATCGTTTGCGACAGTTGTTTAAAAAGAATTAATGAATTTACTTAATTTATCTTAAGCAAACATCTTACAACTATTTTTCCAAATCACATCTTGAATAAATTCAGGGGATTCTGCTCTTAATTCACAGAGAGATTTAAAAGTCTCAGCGACTCGTTCAGGGCGATTCACTTGCCCTTGAAAACCAAATACGGGCATATCTGGAGTATCTGTTTCTAACACTAAAGCCTCTAAAGGCAATTTACTGATAACTTGACGTGTTTTATTAGCTCGTTGGTAAGTAATCACACCACCTACACCAATTTTATAGCCTAATTCAACAAATTTTTTAGCTTGCTCATAGCTCCCAGAAAACCCATGCAATACGCCTGCTTTAGGTAATTGTAAACGTTTTACAAAAGTAAATAATTGATCATGAGATTTACGGCTATGTAGATTAACAGGCAACTGATATTGTTTAGCGAGTAATAATTGTGCTTCTAGATACTCACATTGTTTTTTCCAGCATTCGTCAGTTAATAGTTCAGGAATGCTAGACTCCAAGCCTATTTCAGCAATCGCCGTCAAATTTGTTGAGGATTGACGCAAATAGTTTTCTAAATTATCTAAATGCGTTAATTGATGGTCTTGAATATACAATGGATGTAACCCTAACCCACAATACAGTTGACTAGGGAAAAGTGCGGTCATGTTTAGAATATTTTCGAAATCATCTTGCTTCACTGCCACAATTAAAATTTTTTGTACATCAGCTAATAAAGCATTAGCCACTAATGAGGATACGGATTCCCCTGTACTTCGTTGCAAATAATCAAGATGAGTATGAGTATCGAAAAAAGACATAAATTTAGTTCTATATAGTAAAAAAGCGGTCTAAACCGCTTGTTATTTATTCAACCGACACGGATTTAATCACCACATTTTCTACAGGTACATCACGATACATACCTACACTAGTGGTTTTCACTTTAGCAATTTTATCGACTACGTCCATGCCGGCAATCACTTTACCGAATACCGCATATCCCCAACCTTGTTGAGTTTGCTCAGTAAAATTTAAAAAGTCATTATCATTTAAATTAATAAAAAACTGTGCAGTTGCTGAATCAGGATTAGAAGTACGAGCCATAGCAATAGTACCACGTAAATTTTTCAGCCCATTATTGGCTTCATTTTTAATTGGCGCTTGCGTTTCTTTTTGAGCGATACCCACTGAAAAACCACCACCTTGAATCATAAATCCATCAATTACACGGTGGAAAATAGTATTTTCATAAAAACCCGATTGGGCATAATCTAAAAAATTTTTCGCAGAAATCGGTGCATTTTTTTCATCTAAGCTAATTTTAATATCGCCTTGATTAGTATGTAAGATCACATCTTTAGCATCAACATTTACTGATATTAACAATGTTGCTGAAGCAAAAAGTGCGGTACAAATTTGAGAAATTTTCATCATATTTTATTCATCAAAACATATAAAGAGTGGGCGAAAAACGCCCACCCAATTAATTAATCTACAGTTACACTGGTAATAATTACGTCTTCTTTTGGTACATCTTGATGAAAACCAGCATTACCTGTTTTGACACCTTTGATTTTATCCACAACATCCATGCCTTCAACCACTTCACCAAATACAGCGTAACCCCATTCTTGTACAACTTCACGACCAAACATTTCCTTTGCACGGAAATCTAAGAATGTGTTATCCGCCACATTAATAAAAAATTGCGCAGTTGCTGAATGCGGATCGGAAGTACGTGCCATAGCAATAGTACCTCGTTTATTACTTAAACGATTATTCGCTTCATTTTTAATGGGTGCTTTAGTATTTTTTTCACGCATACCAGGTTCCATGCCACCACCTTGAATCATAAATCCATCAATAACACGATGGAAAATTGTGTTATTATAGAAACCTTCTTTGCAATATGCCTCAAAATTAGCTGCTGTTTCTGGTGCTTTTTCGTGATTTAATGCAATTTTAATATCACCAAAATTGGTATGTAATGTAACCATTATGTTTTCCTTATAAAAAATGAATGGGAATTTGACTCGCATTATTCCATAAAATGCTGTTTAGTGCTATAAAGTGCGGTATAAATTATAAGAATTTCGTTGCTCTCGTCCTTTGTCGAGAAGTACAAACTCGCCCTAATTGAGAATTTAACATGTTAAAAATCTTTAATACCCTAACTAGAGAAAAAGAAGAATTTAAACCTATTAACCCAAATCAAGTGGGTATGTATGTTTGTGGTGTGACCGTTTACGATCTATGCCATTTTGGTCATGGACGCACTTTTGTGTCTTTTGATGTTATTGCTCGTTATTTACGTTTTCTTGGCTATAATCTTCGCTTTATCCGCAATATCACCGATGTTGACGACAAAATTATCAAACGTGCGTTAGAAAATAATGAAACCTGTGATCAATTAGTGGATCGGATGATTGCTGAAATGCATAAAGATTTTGATGCATTAAATATCTTGCGCCCTGATGTCGAACCTCGTGCGACCAAACATATGCCTGAAATTATCGCTATGGTTGAAGCCTTAATTAAACGAGGTCATGCTTATGTTGCCGCTGATGGTGATGTCATGTTTGATGTAGAAAGTTACCAAAACTATGGTCGTCTTTCTCGTCAAAATCTTGAACAATTACAAGCAGGTGCTCGTGTTGAAATCAAATCCGTAAAGAAAAATCCAATGGACTTTGTTCTTTGGAAAATGTCTAAGCCGAATGAACCAAGTTGGGAATCTCCTTGGGGCAAAGGACGTCCAGGTTGGCATATTGAATGTTCGGCAATGAATAGCAAAGAATTAGGTAATCATTTTGATATTCACGGTGGTGGTTCAGACTTAATGTTTCCTCATCACGAAAATGAAATTGCTCAATCTTGCTGTGCTCATGATGGCGAATATGTAAATTATTGGTTGCATACGGGCATGCTAACCATTAATGAAGAGAAAATGTCAAAATCCTTAAATAATTTCTTCACTATTCGCGATATTTTAACCAAATATGACAGTGAAAGTGTACGTTACTTCTTCTTAACCGCACAATATCGTAGCCTATTAGATTATAGCGAAGAAAATATTGGGCTGGCACGTAAAGCCTTGGAACGTTTATACACGGCATTACGTGGTTGTGATTTCAATGTGAAGATGCCTGAAAGCGATCAATATGTAGAAGCTTTTAAAGAAGCAATGGATGATGACTTCAACACTCCAGGTGCATTGGCCGTATTATTTGATTTAGCTAGAGAAATCAATAAGTTAAAAACTGAAAATATTAATGAAGCGAATCGTCTTAGTTCACGCTTAAAACAATTAGCAGGTGTTTTAGGTCTACTAGAGCAAGATCCTGAATCCTTCTTACAAGGTGATACTGCAGATGATGAAGTGGCAAAAATTGAACAGCTAATTAAACAACGTAATGAAGCTCGTGCAGCTAAAGACTGGGCTCAAGCTGATGCTGCTCGTAATGAATTAACTGCAATGGGTATCGTGTTAGAAGATGGGGCCAACGGTACCACTTGGCGTAAACAGTAACCCCATAAATGACGATTAAGGGAATGTTTTGGCATTCCCTTTTTTATACTTAATGCTTTATGGTTTTTTTATGTAACATTTTCGTCTAAAAATATATTGCTTTACTAGTTGAATTGTTTCAATTAATGGTGTTAAATCTGCACTATTATTAAGGCTTTTTTAAATTTAGTGGTAAGGCAACAACTCCATGTGTCAAATGTTAGCAATGAACTGCAATACACCAACAGATATTGTATTCTCTTTTGAAGGCTTTCGACGCCGAGCAGGAATGACAGATTGTCATTCAGATGGTTTTGGCATTGCATTTTTTGAAGGGAAAGGGGTACGTGTATTTCGTGATGATAAACCTGGTTCAATCTCTCCGATCGCAGATTGTGTGAAACAATATCATATAAAATCATTAAATGTGATTGCTCACATTCGAAAAGCAACTCAAGGTGTCGTTAACATTGAAAATACCCATCCTTTTATTCGTGAAATATGGGGAGAAAACTGGGTATTTGCTCACAATGGTAATCTCAATCAATTGCCTGATTTATCCAACTGCTATTGTTCTCCGATTGGAAATACTGATTCTGAAGTTGCTTTTTGTTACATGGCAGCCCAATTAAAACAACGCTTTTGCAAAAAACCAACAGAACAAGAAATTTTTACGGCTATTAAAGAATTAGCGATGGAATTATCTGCATATGGCACCTTTAATTTTCTTCTTTCTAATGGAGAATGGATGATTGCACATTGTTCCACCAATTTACATTACATTACTCGCCAAGCACCATTTGGTAAAGCAGAACGTATCGATGATAATAACGTGATTGATTTCAGAAATTATGTCAAGGACACTGATAAAGTTACCATTGTCACCACCTTTCCTCTGACTAAAAATGAAATTTGGACAAAAATGGAACATGGTGGTTTAGTGATGTTCAAAGATGGAATGAAAGTCCGTGAAATTGTAGGTAAACCTAAAGTTGCGGTAGATGATGGAACATTGGGCATTGCTAAAATAGCAGCGTAGAAATTAAAAAAGTGCGGTCAAAATTTCAAAAATTTGTACCGCACTTTTTTATGATTTACTCAGGCTTATTTTAATAAATATGTACGCAATTTGATAAAGTCTGCATCCATTTCCTCAGATAACAAAGGTAATTGATTATGTTTATCTAAAGTGGTAGGCAATGGTAATCTAATATTAAGAATTCGTTCTACACTTTCTTTAAATTTTGCGGGATGTGCAGTACATAAAAAGATTCCCACTTCATCAGGTTGAAGCTGTTCCATCAATGCTTGATATGCAATTGCTCCATGAGGTTCGCAAACATAACCCGCTGAGAATTGTGCTTTTAATGCAGCTTCTGTCTGCTCGTCATTAAAGGCACAAGCGCCTAAATTAGTTAATTTCCAACCATTGCGTTTAAATAGCTCTTCTACACGAGGCCAATTATTAGGACGGCTAACATCCATTGCATTTGATAATGTTGCCACAGTCGCATTAGGTTCCCATTTTCCCGATTGTAAATAACGAGGAACCGTATCATTAGCATTCGTTGATGCAATAAAACGTTTGATTGGTAAACCTAAAGTTTTTGCAATTAGCCCCGCAGTTAAGTTACCAAAGTTACCACTTGGCACCGACACAACCACGTTATTACGTTTTTCTTTTGGTAATTGCGCTATTGCTTCAAAATAATAACAAACTTGTGCTAACAAACGGCTAATATTAATTGAATTCGCTGAATTTAAACCAATAGCTTGACGTAATTGTGCATCATCAAAAGCCTGTTTAACTAAAGCTTGGCAATCGTCAAAGTCCCCATGAATAGCCACTGTACGAATATTCCCCCCTAAAGTACAGAATAACTTTTCTTGTAATGGACTAATTTTACCTTTTGGATAAAGGATCACTACATTAATATTTTCTAAGCCATAAAATGCATGAGCCACTGCCGCACCAGTATCACCTGAAGTTGCGGTTAGAATAGTGATTTTTTCATTACCTCGTACAGCCGCCAATGCTTGAGCCATAAAGCGACCGCCAAAGTCTTTAAATGCCAATGTTGGACCATGGAATAATTCTAATGCATAAATATTGTTCATCACTTTGACAAGTGGAGCAGGAAAGGTAAAGGCATTTTTAATCCCATTATTTAAGGTTTGTGTAGGAATCTCATCACCAATTATTGCCGCTAATACTTTCTGGCTACGCTCAACTAATGGTAAATCTAATAATTCCTCAATATTATCTAATTGAGGAATAATCTCTGGAAAAAATAATCCCTGATCTTTGCCCAACCCTTGACGGACAGCCTGGGCAAAATTCACCTGTTGTTCTGGATGTTTTATGTTGTATAAATTCATATTAACTTTTCTATGTTGTGTTGATAATAATATCTTCGCCCAATAACTGATTTCTATTAGTAATTGAGCTCTCTCGCACCTTGATTATCTACTTTGCAAATATGTACAAAACCTTCGTTATTTTGTAAATAGCTATTTTCTAAATAGGTAGATAATTTCATTGCTGTGGATAAATCTGCTGCAATTGAAAAAATTGTCGGTCCAGAGCCTGAAATGCCTGTTGCTAACGCACCTAAATCACGTGCTGCTTGTTTTACTTCAGCAAAATTTGGTAATAATGACTCTCGGTAAGGCTCGGCAATCACATCTTTCATCATAAGAGCCGCTAAAACATCCTGATGAGTATGACAAGCATGAACAAAGCTAGCTAAATGACGACCATGAGCAATCACATCCTGACGCGTATAACTTTTAGGTAAAATTGCTCGAGCTTCTGCTGTTGAAACTTCAATACCTGGATAAGCTAATATCCAATACCATTCATTAAAAAATGGTAATGTCTGACAAATATTACCTAAAGATTGAACCATGAGTTGTACACCGCCTAAATAACAAGGTGCAACATTATCATAGTGGATTGAGCCAGAAATACGTCCTTCAAGCTCTCCCATCATTTCTAATAGTTCCATTTTTGAAAACGGCTCATGATGAAATTTATTTAATGCGACTAATGCTGCTACAATGGAACAAGCACTAGAACCAAGGCCAGAGCCAATTGGCATATTTTTTTCTAAAGTCAAACGTAAAGCTTTAGTTTGACCACCACGCAATTTAAAACGCTCGCTAAACAACACATAAGCCTGATAAACAATATTCTTTTGCGGCTCTTTAGGTAATTTTCTGACAAAATAACCCGCACTTTCTAATTCAAAACCACTTGAGATAGATTCAATTTGAACTACATCGCCTAATAATGAACCATCTATTGGAGACACAGCAGCGCCCAAGCTATCAAATCCGACACTCATATTTGCACTTGAAGCAGGTGCATAAATTCTTAACATTGAGTCCTCCATTATTGTTTCAATGTTCTCAAAATATCAGCAAAAATACCTGCTGCGGTTACTGCATTACCTGCCCCATAGCCACGTAATAATAAAGGGATAGGTTGATAATAACGAGTATAAAATGCTAATGCATTCTCTCCATTTTTGACCTTATATAATGGGTCGTCTGAATCTACTTCAACAATAGAGACCTTGCATTTTCCCTCTTTAATTTGTCCTACATAGCGTAAGGCTTTACCTTCAGATTGTGCTTTATCTACGCGTTTTTTAAATTCAGCATCAAGTGTTGGTAAAATTTCCATAAATTCAGCCGCACTTTTTCCCTCTGAAAAACCTTTAGGTAAAACACTCTCTACTTCCACATCTTCAAGCTCAAGCTCTAGACCTATTTCCCGAGCAAGAATTAATAACTTTCGGGCAACATCTTGACCTGATAAATCATCACGTGGATCGGGTTCTGTAAAACCTTTTTCACGTGCTAAAGTGGTTACTTCCGATAGGGACAATCCTTCTTCTAACTTACCGAAAATAAAAGATAATGAACCCGATAAAATACCTGAAAAATATTCGACTTCATCACCTGCGGCAAGCAAGTTTTGTAAGTTTTCGATAACAGGTAATCCTGCACCAACATTGGTATCATATAAAAATTTACGTTGGTTTTTACGTGCATTTTCACGGACTAAATTATAGTAGGCAATTTCGCGAGTATTCGCTTTTTTATTCGGGGTAACCACATGAAATCCTTCGCTTAACGCTCGCGCATATAAGCCAGAAACAGATTCAGCGGTAGTACAATCAACAAATACAGGATTCACTACATGATGTAATTTAATAAATGAAAGTAATACATCGAAATCAGATGGCTGAGTCGCATTGGCAAGATCTTCCTTCCAATTATCTAAACATAATCCATCTTTATTAAGTAACATTTTATTGGAGTTTGCTAATGCACAAACTCGAATTTCAATATCCTTCTTTGCTAAATACTCTTTTTGATGTTTAATTTGTTCAATAAGTTCTCCTCCAACACCACCGACACCGACTAAAAACATATCTACACTCTTTTTATTATTAAAAAGCGCTTGATGAGTTGCTTTTACTGCTTCTATCGCTTTATTTTGTGCAACTACTGCAGAAATAGAGCGTTCTGATGAACCTTGAGCAATAGCAACAATACTAATATTAGCTTGGGATAATGCAGTAAAAAAGCGGGCTGCAATCCCTTTTGCTTGTTTCATACCATCACCGACCACAGAAATAATTGATAAGTCTTGAATTACTTCAACAGGTTCTAATAGTTTATCTGCAAGCTCTTGAGCAAATTCCACATTTAATGCTGATTCTGCTTTATCAATTAACTTAGCAGGCACGCAGAAGCTAATACTATATTCAGAAGAAGATTGTGTAATTAAAATCACTGAAACGCCAGCATTTGACATTGTTGAGAAAACTCGAGCAGCCATGCCAACCATCCCTTGCATACCTGGACCGGAAACATTAAACATAACTACATTATCAAGATTTGTAATCCCTTTGACTTGTAATTCTCCCAATTCGGGTTGACGACTATCAATAATAGAACCTGGTGCATTTGGATTAGCCGTATTCTTAATTAAGCATGGAATGTTTGTTTGTACTAAAGGACCAATTGTTCTAGGATGGATCACCTTGGCACCAAAATAAGATAACTCCATTGCTTCACGATATGAAAGATTCGGCAACAAGCGAGCATCTGGCACTAAACGAGGATCACAAGTAAATACCCCATCAACATCAGTCCAAATTTCACATACACTTGCCCCAAGACAAGCGGCTAAACATGCAGCTGAATAATCAGAACCATTACGTCCTAACAACACTAATTCACCATTTTGATTACCTGCGGTAAAGCCTGCCATCAATACAATATTCTTTTGTGGAATCTCTTCTGTAGCAATACGCTTTGTCGATTCTTCAATATCAACTGAGGATTCTAGATAACTGCCATAGGCTAATAATTTTTCAACTGGATTAATTTGTGTCACTTGATAACCACAAGCTTCAAACCAAGCTTTCATAATAGCAATCGAGAGTTTTTCACCTCTACAATCAATGGTTGCTTTTATTGCATCATCTATTTTGCCTAATTGGCGAATTGATTCTAATAAAGTTGCAATTTCATCAAATTCATTATCAATGATCGCTTTTGTTGCGGCTAAAGCAAAATTGTTATTTTTCTCATACAACCCATTAATAATCTTATAAAAAATTTCACGAGCTTCATTGAAATTGGTATCAGTGGGCTGGTTAAGACTCGCTTTTTCAGAGAGTGCAACCAAATGATTAGTAATTTTTGCAGGTGCCGATAATACTGCTGCGGCTTGTTCCTCCAAATGGGCCTGTTCAATTAACTGCGCCGCTTGTAGAAAACATTCTGGGTTAGCAAGTGAGGTTCCGCCAAATTTAAGTACGCGCATGGATAGCTCCTATTAGTAATATGTTGTGAATATTTAAAATCTGCATAAAAAAACCCGCATAATATGCGGGTTTAATGTATTTTTTTATTTAGTACGCACTAACCCGCCCCGTTACACATGGTAATGGTCATCATAATGGTAGTCATGGTCATTGCGAAGTTATTCATAAAATAATCTATGTTCAAAATTAATACACTACAAATACAAAAGTTTTTATACCTTGTCAATAAAAAAATAAAAAAACCTGAAGAAATTATCTCCAGGTTTTATTTTTAGTAATAATTTATTTCATTATTTGATTACACCACAAGCCATTCTTGCTCCACCGCCACCTAATGCAGTTGGGTGATCTGAATGGTTATCACCTCCAACGTGGATCATTAATGCTTTATTCGCAATTTCATCTAATGATTTAATTCGAGGAGCTAAAACAGGATTGGTTGCTGTGCCATCAGGATTAACCGCTAATGCTGGGAGATCGCCTAAATGTGCATTATCTTCCCAAGGATAGCCATGACGCTTAGTTTCTTTAGGATCCCAATGCCCGCCAGCACCTAATGCCGCCACTTTCTTTCCATCTTTCTCACCAGCAGCACAACTAGGATTTTGATGAATATGGAAACCATGTAAACCAGCGGATAAACCTGTTAGTTCAGGAGTAAATACTAATCCATATGGAGATTCAGTCACAACCACTTTACCAATGGCTTTATCACCCTTTTCTGGGTCTAATAAACTCATTTCGATAACTTTGGATTTTACTTCCATTGTTTCTGTTTTCACTTCATGAGCCACAACTGTTGTACTCAATACCAATAAACTCAATGCTGAAATAACCAATGTGTTTTTCATATAAAACTCCCGTATAAATATTCAAATTAGCAAAATGCTAATAAGATATTAGCATTCTATTAAAGATAAACAATGTAATTGTTATTTATTTGTTATACGCATCACAAAAATATAACTAATAGATGTTTTTTGATAAGTGTGTAAAATATTATTCTATGGGAGAGAAATCACAAAGCAGTACATAGGGACTAAAATGGAAATTGCTAAAAACTTGCAAAATATTCATAAAAACATTCAATTAAGTTGTTTAAATCATCATCGAGATAGAGATTCAGTAAAATTACTCGCCGTATCAAAAACCAAGCCAGTAGAAGATATCGAGGCGGCTTATCAAGCGGGTCAACGTGCTTTTGGTGAAAATTATGTACAAGAAGGTATTGAGAAAATTGAATACTTTAAAACCAAACACACAGATATAGAATGGCATTTCATTGGTCCATTACAATCGAATAAAACGCGTTTAGTCGCAGAAAATTTTGACTGGATGCAAACACTTGATAGAAATAAAATTGCAAGTCGTCTTAATGAACAACGCCCTGTAGATAAAGCACCTTTAAACGTGCTTATTCAAATCAACATTAGTGATGAAAACAGCAAATCAGGAATACAACCTGAGGAAATGATCATGCTGGCAAAATTTATTGAAAACCTACCGCACTTACGCTTACGTGGATTAATGGCTATCCCTGCGGCTACAGATAATATTGTAGAACAAGAACAAGCATTCACAGCAATGAATCAATTATTGATAAAATTAAAACAAGCCTTTCCTGAACAACAAATTGATACTTTATCTATGGGAATGACGGATGATATGGCTAGTGCAATAAAATGTGGCTCAACTATGGTAAGAATAGGCACTGCAATCTTTGGGCATCGTAACTATGATTAAGCAATAAATTTTCCTAAAACAGACCGCACTTTTCATCACGAATATAAAAAAAACACTCCGAAAAGTGTTTTTTTATATTAAAATCAATTAGTCGCTTTCTGAGAAACGCTCAATATTAGCCCCTAAGCCACGTAATTTTTCTTCAATACGCTCATAACCACGATCAATGTGATAAATACGATCAACAATAGTTTCACCAGTGGCAATACACCCTGCTAACACGAGACTAATTGAGGCACGTAAGTCTGTTGCCATAACTTGTGCACCAGAAAGATGTTCTACTCCTTGAATTAAGGCAGTATTACCTTCAATTTCACCTTTAGCCCCCATACGAATAAGTTCTGGCACATGCATAAAACGGTTTTCGAAAATAGTTTCGGTAATTTTACTCGTTCCCTCTGCAACCACATTAAGTAAGGTAAACTGAGCTTGCATATCTGTAGGGAACCCTGGATGTGGCATAGTACGAATATTAACAGCCTTAGGACGCTTACCTAAAGAATCTAAAGTAATAGCATCTTCAGTCACATCAACTTGCATACCTGCTTCACGTAATTTTTCAATCACTGCATCTAATGTATCCGCTTTAGTACCTCGGCAAGTAATACGCCCCCGAGATATGGCGGCTGCCACTAGAAATGTACCAGTTTCAATACGATCAGGTACAACACGATGTTCACAGCCACCTAAATGTTCAACACCTTCAATAATGATGGTATCTGTACCCGCCCCGCTAATTTTGGCACCCATTGCATTTAAAAAATCAGCAGTATCCACAACCTCTGGTTCACGTGCTGCATTTTCAATTGAAGTTGTTCCCTCTGCCAAAGTTGCTGCCATCATAACGGATAAAGTTGCACCAACACTAACCTTATCCATATAAATTCTTGCACCTTGCAAACGACCATTTACAGTAGCTTTTACATAACCTTCGTCAAGCTCAATAGTTGCACCCATTTTTTCTAAGCCTGAAATGTGCATATCTACTGGACGAGCGCCGATAGTACAGCCACCAGGTAATGATACTTGCCCTTCATGAAAACGTGCAAGCAATGGTGCTAATGCCCAAATTGATGCACGCATGGTTTTGACCAACTCATAAGGCGCAACATAACTATTAATTTTACTCGCATCAATCATAACCTTATCAGTATGTTCAATACGCTCTACCACAACCCCTAAAGTACGTAAAATCTTAAATGTAGTATCAACATCTTTTAATACAGGGACATTTGTTAATGTCACTGGTTTTTCTGCTAAAATCGCTGCAAAAAGAATAGGTAATGCTGCATTTTTTGCCCCCGAAATATCTACGGAGCCACTTAAACGAGATTGCCCATAAACACGAAATTTTTCCATTTTAACTTCCTATCAATAATATTAACTTACAACGTTTAACATCCGTTCTAATTTCCATTTTTCAGGACTGAAGGTTTTGATCGTTAACGCATGAATTTCACCTGAAGTAAAATGCTCCATTAATGGTGCATAAATTGTTTGTTGTTGTTTTAATTTTGACAGTTTTGAAAGTGTTTCACTAACGACAATCACACCGAAGTGTGCATTTTCACCTTGCACATACACTTCATCTAAATTTAATGATTGCTTAAGAATTCGTTCGATTTCTTGGGTTTCCATTTTTGTTACCGATAGGTTAATAATTGAAATTGAATTATTGACTAATTCATTATTTTAAATAAGGTTTAAGCCAATCTGCTAACCCTACGAGTTCAGCCAAAGTAAGCAACTGGGAAGGCACATTTTCCAAGTATAATGTTTTACCTGGTTGTTGTGTTTTTTGACAATAATTAATCAAATCGCATAATAACGCAAACCCTGCTGAGTCAATACGAGAAACTTGGGCTAAATCCCAAGTAATATTTTGGTCTACGATTTGCTTTTCTGACAAAAAAGAAGAACGTTGTTGCCTTTTTTGGAATTCGTTCCAAAGAGGTAACAACGTATCTCTAGATAGCTCCCCAGCTAACTGGAAAGCTATTCTATCATCATTTTGCACCGCTGCCCATTTTAAATGTTTTTCAGCTTGCATAATTATTCTCTTATTTTTTACTGAATGTCACAGGCACAGCTGCCGCGCGTTGCACTTGAGCTGTTAACGCATCAATACCATCTTTACGTAAGATACCACTCCATTCTTGTTTTTTAGTATCCACCATACTTACGCCTTCTGCGGTCATATCATAAACCTGCCATTTACCAGATTTACTATTTTTACGCCATTGGAAATTTAAGTTTAATGGAGCTTGACCATTTTTTTGTAATAATTTTACTCGCACACTTGATTGGTTATCGGTGGCATTTTGTTCTGGTTGAACTTGGATTTCCTGATTATTATACATGGTTAAAGCTTGAGCATAAGCTTGTACAATAAATTGATCAAAAGCACTGAAAAATTTTTCACGTTGTTCTGGCGTAGTGGATTTAAAATATTGTCCTAATACCAAAGAACCCGCATAGTTAACGTGGACATAAGGCATTAAATCTTGACGTACAAGTGTTTTTAAATAATTAGGATCTTGTTTAATTTGAGCTTGATTTGCTGTGATATCTTTAAATAATTTATCGGCAGCTTGCTGTGTTAATCCATAAGGACTATCATCAGCCATTGCAGTTTGCACCGCAAAAAGTGCGGTTGCTAATACAAAAATTTTTGCTAACCATGTTTTAAATGTGACTTTCAACATAACCTTCATTTCTCCAATGTCTAAAAGTTAAAACTTTTCTATAAAATTTATTCTGCAGCCTTTGTTTCTTTTACTGTATCGCCTTTTTTATCTTTATCACCATAAATAAATTGGCCGATCAGATCTTCTAAAACCATTGCTGATTTTGTATCAACAATTTTATCTCCATTCTTCAACATCGCAGTCTCACCATCATCAAATCCTACACTTAAGGCAATATATTGTTCTCCCAATAAACCTGAAGTTTTAATAGATAAAGAACTATTTTCTGGAATTTGATTATATTCTTCATTTACTGCAATAGTTACTCTAGGTAAATAAGTTTTTTCATCTAAAGCAATATTAGTCACACGCCCGATTACCACACCGCCGACTTTTAATGGAGATCGTACTTTTAGTCCACCGATATTATCAAAAGTTGCATAAATATTATAAGATTTTGCTTCATTAAAGCCTTGTACATTAGCGACTTTTAGTCCCATAAAAACTAAAGCAGCAATACCTAATAATAAAAATAAGCCGACCCCAAATTCATATTTAATTGTTTGTCTCATTGTTTTTCCTAAATTTCCAGTAATCCTGTTATTGCTTAACTTGCACCAAACATAATGGCAGTTAACACAAAATCTAATCCTAGTACTAATAAAGAAGCATTAACCACTGTTCTTGTGGTTGCTTGGCTAATACCTTCTGATGTAGGCACACAATCATAGCCATTAAATAAGGCGACCCAAGTCACAGCAAATGCAAAAATGACACTTTTAATGAAGCCATTCCATAAATCCATATTGCGAACTGCATTTTGCATAACCGACCAGAAACTACCGACATCAATGCCTTTCCATTCTACGCCAATTAAGTGACCACCTATAATCCCGACTGCGGTGAATAACAGCGCTAAAATCGGCATTGCAATCACACCAGCCCAAAAACGTGGTGCAATCACTCGACGTAGAGGATCCACTGCCATCATTTCTAAACTGGATAACTGCTCTGTAGCTTTCATTAACCCAATTTCGGCGGTCAATGCTGATCCTGCTCGTCCTGCAAATAAAAGTGCGGTTACTACAGGACCTAATTCTCGTAATAAGGATAAAGCAACCAATTGACCTACATTTGCTTCAGCTGCAAAATCAACTAAGATGACATATCCTTGTAATCCTAAAACCATCCCAATAAAAAAGCCGGATAAGAGTATAATGAGTAATGATTGTACCCCTAATACATATAATTGTTTGATCAATAATGGAACATGTTTTTTAATTTGAGGTTTGCCAATTAAAGCCGCAAATAACATAAAACCTGCTCGTCCCAAGGCCTTAATGGAATTCATTATATAACCACCAAATGCAGAAATTATATTAACGATCATTTAAATACACCTCCGTTAAACAATTCTTCTGCATAATCTTCTGATGGGTAATGAAAACGTACTGGACCATCTTCTTGTCCATTAATGAACTGTATAACTTGAGGATCAGTACTTCGTAATAGTTGTTCTGCCGTACCCTCTGCAATTACATGTTTATCGGCAATAATATAAGCATAATCAGCAATACTTAAGACTTCATGAACATCATGTGAAACCACAATTGAAGTTAAATTTAAAGCTTCATTTAAACGCTTAATTAAGCTGATAATCACGCCCATACTAATTGGATCTTGCCCTGTAAAAGGCTCATCATACATAATCAGTTCGGGATCTAATGCAATCGTACGAGCCAATGCAGCACGTCTTGCCATCCCTCCAGATAATTCAGAAGGCATTAATTGTGCAGCGCCTCGTAAACCAACAGCCTCTAGCTTCATTAAAACAATTTGACGAATTAATGATGGCGGTAAATTAGTATGTTCTCTAATCGGAAATGCAACATTTTCAAACGTTGAAATATCTGTAAATAATGCGCCTGATTGGAACAACATTCCCATACGTTGGCGAACCTTATAAAGTTCTGAGTTAGACATTTTACAAATGTCTTGTCCATCAAATAAGATTTCGCCCTGTTCAGGGTATAATTGCCCACCAATTAATTTTAATAATGTGGTCTTACCAATCCCAGAAGGGCCCATAATCGCAGTAATTTTACCTCGTTGAACCTTTAAGTTGAGATTGTCATAAATCGTTCTATCACCACGCTTAAAAGTGAGATGATTCACTTCAACTAGTGTATTCTCACTCATAAAACCTCTGCTTCATATTTTCTCTTCATAAATAAAAGTGGGATAATCCACGAATTTTTACACAATGTCAAAGTTATTCGTATAAATTTACATAACTTTAGACCTTCAATTTGACCTGATATAACCAGTTTTGTTCATCGAAATAAATAAAAATCTTACTTCAGTTGCATAATTTTTATAAAATTATGGTATGATTTCATCTATTTATTAACACAAAATCAAATTATTTTATGAATATTCGTTGGAATATTATTCTGGCTACAATCGCTTTAGTACTGTTGGCATGGTTCTATACCTTAAATCAAGAAAAGCCCGATTTGACAGAGCTAATTAAAGCGCCTGAAAGCCCAGAATATATTGGTGAAAAAATGGAAACCACGATTTTCTCACCTACTGGTAAAAAACAATATTTAGCTTATTCAGATAAAGTCCAACATTATAATAATGATGGGCATACTGACTTTGTCAATCCTGTGGTATATGTATTAGATATAGAAGGTGAAAATAAACAAACACAAAGTTGGAAACTTACTGCTAAAAACGCCAAATTGACTAAAGATAATCTCTTATATCTTACAGGAAATGTAATCGCTGAAAGCCTTGATAAACTTTCTCAATTACAAAAAATTGAGACTAACCAAGCCATTGTTAATTTAAAGACACAGGATATTACCTCTGATACAATAGTGACTATCCAGGGATTAAATTTTATCAGTTCAGGTTTGAAAATGACTGGCAACTTAAAACAACAAATCGCGACCTTACAAGAACAGGTAAAAACGCATTATGAAATTAACCACCAATAAAACTCTTATTACTACAATATTAATGTTTTCATCACTATCCGCTTTTGCCCTAAAAGATGATACCAATCAACCTATTAATATTGTATCCGATAGCCAATCCTTAGATATGGAAAATAGTGTTGTTACCTTTACCGATAATGTTGTTATCACTCAAGGTTCAATTCTTATTAAGGCTCAGAAAGTAGTTATTACTCGCCCGCCTAAAGATTCAGGAAAAAAAGAGACGGTTGAAGCCTTTGGTTCGCCAGTAACCTTTCATCAAATACTGGATAATGGTAAACCTGTTGATGGACGAGCAAACAAAGTTCATTATGATTTAGGCAAAGAATTTTTAACATTAACAGGCAATGCTCAACTAAAACAACTTGATAGTCAAATTGATGGAAATATAATTACTTACGATGTCAATAAACAACAACTTAAAGCGAGTAGCACACAACAAAGCCGTGTAAAAACTATACTTATTCCATCGCAACTTAATCAGAAAAAATAATTAGGATACGTTTTTTTATGTCTATTCTTTATGCTGAAAATCTAGCAAAAAGCTATAAAGGACGTCAGGTAGTATCTGATGTAGGTTTTACTGTTAAATCAAATGAAATTGTAGGCTTATTAGGTCCAAATGGAGCGGGTAAAACTACATCTTTTTATATGGTTGTGGGATTAGTTCGTCATGATCAAGGAAGAATTCGCATTGATAATGAAGATATTAGCTTATTACCTATGCATAATCGTGCACAAAAAGGCATTGGTTATCTTCCTCAAGAAGCCTCTATTTTCCGCCGTTTAAGTGTATATGATAACTTAATGGCGGTTCTTGAAATTCGTCAAGACTTAACAAAAGAACAACGCCAAGCACGTGCAGAAGAATTAATTGATGAATTTAATATTGGGCATATTCGTGATAATTTAGGCCAATCACTATCTGGTGGTGAACGTCGCCGTGTAGAAATTGCACGAGCTCTTGCAGCTAATCCAAAATTTATTTTATTAGACGAACCCTTCGCTGGTGTTGATCCAATTTCAGTCATTGACATTAAGAAAATTATCATGGATCTACGAGATCGCGGTTTAGGTGTGCTGATAACCGATCATAATGTTAGAGAAACATTAGATGTTTGTGAACGCGCTTATATTGTGAGTGCAGGAAAAATGATTGCAACAGGTACACCAACTGAAATTTTAAATGATGAACATGTTAAACGTGTTTATTTAGGTGAAGGATTCAAGCTGTAACCCCATGATTAAATTTACTGAATTGCTCTCCCCTGAAAATATTCGTCAGGGGATTATTTGTTCAAGCAAAAAACGTTTATTCGAGATCATTTCTGATATCGTTGTGCCTCAAATTGAAAATAATCTCAATACAGAGGATAACGTTCCTTATTTGAATGAATTTGAATGTTTTGAAAATTTATTTGCAAGAGAAAAACTTGGCTGTACAAGTCTTGGAAATGGTGTGGCTATCCCAAGAGCAAAAATTCCTAATAGTGATCATGCCATCGCTGTGTTTTTACAGCTTGGTTTACCACTTGATTATGAAGCGCCAGATAAAAGAGAAGTTGATCTTATTCTAGCCATTCTTATTCCAGAGAATATGTGTGCTGATTATTCACTTATATTACCAGAATTAGCGGAAAAGCTATCAGATAAAAACCTATGTAAACAGTTAAGAACAGCCCAAAACAAGGATGAAATTTGGCAGATTTTTAATCGAATCGACGGTAATATAAATACTCAAGCAGAAGGAACTGAAACAGTAATAGAAAAAGATATTTAACAATATAAATTACTAGGTGACATTATGGAACTTATCATTATAAGTGGGCGATCTGGTGCGGGGAAATCTGTAGCCTTACGAGCACTAGAAGATATTGGCTATTATTGTGTAGATAATCTACCTATCAATTTATTGCCCCAACTCGCAGATATTCTTTCTCATTCTGAAAAATCTGCGGCCATTAGCCTTGATATTCGTAATTTACCCAATTCACCTGACACACTAGATCAACTATTCACTCAGATGCAAAAGGCTAACCATCAAGTTAAAACAATTTTCTTAGATGCAGACCGAAGTACTTTAATCCGCCGTTATAGCGATTCACGCCGATTACACCCTCTTTCTATGCAAAATATGTCTTTAGAAGCTGCCATTGATACAGAAAAAGACTTGCTAGAGCCACTATTTCAACATGCTGATTTAATTATTAATACCAGTGAAATTTCAACTCATGAATTAGCGGAACAAATTAGAAAATTTCTTCAAGGCAATAGTAATAAAGAACTAAAAATCATTATTGAATCCTTTGGTTTCAAATATGGGCTGCCATTAGATGCTGATTATGTGTTTGATGTTCGCTTTCTACCTAATCCACATTGGGATCCTAATTTACGCCCAATGACGGGATTGGATAGCCCAGTTATTGACTTTCTCAATCGCTATAAAGAAGTGCATAATTTTATCTATTTAACACGTAATTATATTGAAATTTGGCTGCCTGAATTAGAAAAAAATAATCGTAGCTATTTAACCATCGCAATAGGTTGTACTGGAGGGAAACACCGTTCTGTTTATATTGCACAGCAATTAGGAGAATATTTCCTCGCTAAAGGAAAAAATGTCAAAATCCAACATAAATCTTTAGAACGCTATAAAAAGTCTCCTCCTGCAAATCCCTAATTTGTTAAAAGTGCGGTAAAATTTCCACAAAAATTACCGCACTTTTCTATTCAATAACCTGACTAATAATTGTTCCATTCAGTACTCTTGTTTTTATGGTATCACCTAGTTTTACTTGCTCTATCTGAGTAATCGCATTTCCTTGGGCATTCTCTGCGATAGAATAGCCACGAGCTAATACTTTTAAAGGACTTAACCCATCTAACTTACCACACAAATGGGTTAGATGATGTTGACGATTAGCTAAATTTTGTTTTAAGAAAAAATTTAATCGAATCTGAAGTTGAGTAACATATTGAGACTGTTTCTGTACACGATAAGGTAACGGATTATTATCTAAACGTTGCATAAGTGCGGTCATTTTGTAGCGATTTTTATCCATTAAACGTTGTATTGAGGAATGTAAACGCTGTTCTAATTGTGCCGTCTGTTGTTTTTGAATACGCAATTGCACTTGTGGATGTTGATTTTGCAAACGTAATGATAAATGTTGTAATAACTGATATTTATCATTAAATAAGCGATCTAATGCTATTTCTAAACGTTGATGTTTATAAGCGATTTGTTGTAATAATTCATCTTGATTACGACTCACTAATTCCGCAGCAGCTGATGGGGTTGGTGCTCGCACATCAGCCACAAAATCGGCAATAGTTACATCTGTTTCATGACCTACAGCACTGATTACTGGAATGACCGAATTAAAAATAGCTCTCGCAACTAACTCTTCGTTAAAACACCAAAGATCTTCAAGAGAACCACCTCCACGCCCAATAATTAGCACATCCACTTCATTACGCTTATTGGCTAATTCAATCATTTGTACAATTTCAGTTGTAGCCTCTTTACCTTGCACCGCAGTTGGATAAATCACCACTTTTAAACTGGGGTCTCGTCGTTGCAATATATGCAAAATATCCTGTAATGCAGCACCAGTTTTTGAAGTCACCACGCCAATTGTTTTACTAAAATCAGGTAAGGATTTTTTTAAATTTTGAGCGAATAATCCTTCTGCCGCCAATTTCATTTTTAAAGCTTCGAATTGCTGCTGTAACAATCCTTCGCCTGCAGGATGCATAGATTCTATAATAAGCTGATAGTCTCCTCGGGGTTCATATAAGCTTACACTTGCACGCACTAACACTTGCATACCATTTTGTGGTCGGAAAGTGACACGCATATTTTTCATACGGAACATTGCACAACGTACCTGAGCATTTTCATCTTTTAAGGTTAAATACCAATGTCCAGAAACAGGTTGAGTAAAATTAGAAATCTCCCCAGTCAACCAAACTAATCCCAGCTGTCCTTCTAGCATCTGACGAACAGAGTTATTTAATTGACTCACTGAATAAATATTATCGTTATGCATAAAGTCTGTATTAATTATCCTAATAAAACCCATCCATCATCAACCCAGTTACAAACTGAATCTAACAAAATTTCCATTGCAGATGTTTGTTCTTCCACACCAACAATTAATTGTTTTAACTCAACTAAAGAGACCTCTTCACCATCAGCTAAACGTCTTAATACTTCAGCCTCTACTGGATTTAGTTCATCTAACCACTCACCATTAGCAAAGATTTGTAACGGATTTTCAAGGTAAACTAACTTACAGTTATTATCCTGTGTAAGCACAGCTCCATCTTCCAGTTCAGATAAGATTTGCTCAGGATCAGATATTTCATCACTAACTAGCATCTCATAACGACGAGAACTTACCGCTGTTGCCACGGATTGTTTAAATAAACGATCAAATTGCTCTGAATTAGCCAATTTTTCAAGTAATGCCTGCTTCATAGCTTGGATTTCAGATTCAGCTAATTTACCCGTATGTTGTTCTGTTTGATTTAAGCGTAGTGGAATATTGAATTCATTCAGATCAATATCAGGATTGTGATGGCAGAAACCTTGATTAATATGGTTCATCAATTCAGCTAAATTTGGATAACGTAAGCCAAAAGAAAAGGTTAAACAATCATCTTCTGCAATACCATAATGAGCCATACGAGCAGGAATGTAGAGAATATCCCCTGGGTTCATTACTTCATCAATAACTAATTCTCCCATATCATCAAAAATACGGATAGGCTGATCAGGTTTAAATTCTGTACTAGGATCACACCATTTACCTAATTGCCAACGACGATGCCCATAACCTTGTACAAGGAAAACATCATATTCGTCATAATGTTTACCTACGGAACCACCCGCAGGAGCATAGGACACCATAATATCATCTCGTTGCCATTGAGGAATGAAACCAAAGCGAGACCACATTTCACCTAATTCTGTTGACCATTGTTCCATATTTTGTACAAGTACAGACCACTTTTCAGGTAACTCATTAAAATCAGATTCCGTTAAAGGGCTTGGTGTAAACGTCCATTTATCTTCTGAATATTGTTTAAGTAAACGTGCTGTAACATCTTCGCCTTGAGCTAACTCAAGAATATCCTCAGGCTCAAACATTCCAATAATTTCAGGTAACCCATTACGGATAATTAATGGTTTCTTTTGCCAGTAATCTCGTAAAAAAATTTCAGCTGTAATAGGTTCAGGTAAACAGAATTTTTGACTCATATTAATCTTCCCTTTCTGATTGTTTTGCTGCTAACTTTCCAGCTTTTTTCTTTTCTTCTAACTCTTTCGCTTGCTGTGCTGCACGTTTACGACGAATTTCTTTAGGATCGGCTAATAACGGACGATAAATTTCAATACGATCTCCATCTGATAAGAGATCCGTTAATTTTACAGGACGTCCAAATATGCCTATTTTATTTTCACGCAAATCAATATCCGTATATTGTTGTAAAATTCCTGATTGCAGAATCGCAGTTTGTACGGAAGTCCCTTCATCTAGAGTAAATTGCTTTAAATAATAATGATCTGGAAATGCGTAAGCGATTTCAACTTTAATCTGTGCCATTGAAAACCTCATTGTTTATTAGTTGTACAACTTCTTGTGGCAAAAATTTGTGTTATTATAACGGAAAACTGCGGTCAAAATAAGGAAAGAATATGAATTGGCTTTTACTCGCATTTGGTTCTGCATTTTTTGCAGGCTTAACAGCAATTTTTGGCAAACTCGGTGTAGAAGGAATGAGCAGTAATCTTGCTACATTTATTCGCACAATTGTTGTATTATTCGTTTCCGCTGGCATTATTTCTATGCGCAATGAATGGCAATTACCACAACATATTGCAGCAAAGCCACTCACTTTTCTTATTTTATCTGGCATTGCAACAGGCTTATCTTGGCTATGTTATTATCGAGCATTGCAACTCGCTCCAGCCTCTTGGGTTGCGCCTATTGATAAACTAAGTGTTGTGATAGCAATTGTATTGGGCGTAGTTGTATTAAAAGAACCTATTAGTCTACAATTAGCAATTGGTTCCTCCTTTATCTTATTAGGAGTACTGGTATTATCACTTTAAAAATACTCAATGGATATGAAATGAATCTTCTTAGAAAACTAAATTTAAAAAATTTACTTATTATTTTTATTTACACCTTTCTACTACTTATCAGTGAATTACTCTACAGACATTACTTTGATATCCCGAATATTCCAGTTAGAAAACTCCCAGAAAGTTTTCTATTTATTTTTATATTTGTCGTTATATTCTTTTACGCAAAATTAACGATTAGCCGTATATTTGTATTCCTATTTTTTACAATAAGCATCATTGGCAATAATATCCACTATGAAGTTTATAAAAGTTGGCTAACAGGAATTCATTATTATTTATCTATCACAGAATTTCATGAAGCGACGGCGGCTGGTGGCTCATTAATTCCGAAAATGTTTCCACAAATTTTTTGGGGAATCATGGAATGTCTATTCTTTGGTTCTCTCTTAATGTTTAATCAACGTCGAAGTCAATATGCTGATATTGGACTCATTATCTTACTCTTACTGACATTAATAAAAGGGATAAAAACAGATCAAGAGGGAATTATTTCACCTAAATTAGAATATAATCGGATTAAAGAAAATTATTTGGTAATTGGGCAGTTTGTTACTCGTATATTACCTAGCGAATTATTTAATTTACACAATATTGCTTATTATCATCATGATGAGCCAGAAAAAAGCCACCAACCTGATATACGTAATATTATTTTTATCGTGGGCGAAAGTGAAACATCAAAACATACCAGCCTGTTTGGTTATCATCGAAAAACTACACCATTTATGGATTCCCTTGCTAATGATCCTAATAGCATCATTAAACAAGCATTTTCAGGGGGTACGCTGACAATTCTGTCATTGCCGTCATTATTTAATGCAATACCATACCCAAATGGTGAACGCCAAATCCAAAGTGGCAATACGAATTTATTTAAATTAGCCAAACAACAAAATTTCAAAACCTATTTTTATTCTTCTCAAGCAGAAAATCAAATGGGGATGGTGAGTTTATTAGGCGCAAGATGGATTGATGATGTACGTTTTCCAACTTATTGGGGATATCAAAATAAAGACAATATGCCAGATAAAAATTTACTGCCATCTTTTTATGATATCAATCTAACAGATGACTATCATTTTATTATCTTGCATCAACGAGCTTCACATTTGCCTTATGGAGAATTACTCACAAAAGACGAAAATTACTTTGGTGATCAAACATTATTAGATAGATATGATAATACTATTTATCAAACTGATTTATTTATCAAATCAGTTTTTGACCATTTAAAAGCAACTAATAGAGATGACTGGCTATTAATTTATACCTCAGATCATGGACAATTGGTAAATAATGAACAAGTTAACCAGGGCAATTATTTACCAGATAATTATCTTGTTCCATTAGTCATATATACACCTAATAACAAATTGGCAGCTAAATTAAAAAATATATTTGATAGCTGTCCTAAAGCAAGCCATCATCAATTATCAACTAGCATGATTAATTTATTCGGCTATCATATGCCTATTGCGGATTGTCAAACCAGCTATATTAATGGTGATGTCTTATCTGGTGATTTAGGCTATTATAAAATTTCCCAACCAGCAGAACAATTAGAATACATACCCGCAACTCCACCAGCGGCTAAGTAGCAACTTATAGATAATTAGGGTATACTTACCCGCTTCCATTAATAGGGATCAGTATGACGGAAATAAAGTTAATTGTTGGATTAGGAAACCCTGGCGATAAGTACTTAGATACTCGCCACAATGCTGGAGAGTGGCTGATTAATAGGCTGGCTCAGCGTTTTAATTTTACTTTAAAAGATGAGGCAAAATTTTTTGGGAAAACAGCTCGAACGATTATTGCTGGCGAAGAAGTTCGTTTTCTTATTCCAACGACATTTATGAATTTAAGTGGTAAAGCAATTAGTGCATTATCTACCTTTTACCGCATAAAACCTGAACAAATTCTAGTCATTCATGATGAGTTAGACTTACCACCAGGTATTGCAAAAATTAAACAAGGTGGTGGGCATGGCGGTCATAATGGTTTGAAAGATACCATCGCACAATTAGCCAATAATAAAAACTTTTACCGCCTGCGTATAGGGATTGGTCATCCAGGTGATAAAAACCTCGTGGCAGCTTATGTATTAGGAAAGCCCTCTCCTACTGATTGGACGCTTATTGATAAAGTGCTTGATGAAGCAACAACTTGTGTTGAGATCTTATTAAAAGATGGCATTACCAAAGCAACCAATCGTTTAAATGGGTTTAAAGCTTAATAATATTTTTATGGTATGCAAATAGCATATCTAATATTCAATTTGGTGTAGAGAATAAATACTGCGCCTTCCATCAATATAGGGAAACAAATCATGGGATTTAAATGTGGTATTGTAGGTTTGCCGAATGTAGGTAAATCAACTCTTTTTAACGCATTAACCAAAGCAGGTATTGAAGCAGCGAACTATCCGTTCTGTACAATTGAGCCAAACACAGGTGTGGTGCCAATGCCAGATCCTCGTTTAGACGCGTTAGCTGAAATCGTGAAACCTGAGCGTGTGTTACCAACTACCATGGAATTTGTAGATATAGCAGGTTTAGTGGCAGGTGCAAGTAAAGGCGAAGGTTTGGGCAACAAGTTTTTAGCCAACATTCGTGAAACCGATGCAATTGGTCATGTGGTGCGTTGTTTTGAAAATGATGACATCGTGCACGTGGCTGGTAAAATTGACCCAGCAGATGATATTGAAATCATCAATACAGAATTAGCTCTTGCTGATTTAGATAGTTGCGAACGTGCGATTCAACGTTTACAAAAACGTGCTAAAGGTGGCGACAAAGAAGCAAAATTTGAGCTTTCTGTTATGGAGAAAATCCTTCCAGTGCTTGAAAATGCGGGAATGATTCGTTCTGTGGATTTGGATAAAGATGAGTTGCAAGCGATTAAAAGCTATAACTTTTTGACCTTAAAACCAACTATGTACATTGCCAATGTGAATGAAGATGGTTTTGAAAACAACCCCTATTTAGATCGCGTGCGTGAAATTGCAGAAAAAGAAGGGGCGGTGGTCGTGCCTGTATGTGCGGCGATTGAAGCAGAAATTGCAGAATTAGATGATGAAGAAAAAATTGAATTTTTACAAGATTTAGGTATTGAAGAACCTGGTTTAAACCGTGTAATTCGTGCAGGTTATGCGCTACTCAATCTTCAAACTTACTTCACGGCAGGTGTGAAAGAAGTGCGTGCGTGGACAGTTTCTGTTGGGGCAACTGCGCCAAAAGCCGCAGCTGTGATCCACACTGACTTTGAAAAGGGCTTTATTCGTGCTGAAGTAATTGCCTATGAAGATTTCATTCAATTTAAAGGCGAACAAGGTGCGAAAGACGCAGGCAAATGGCGTTTAGAAGGCAAAGATTACATCGTACAAGATGGCGATGTTATGCACTTCCGCTTTAATGTTTAAGCCAGTTCTAAGTTATAAATTTTTGATCTAAAAATTTCTGAAAAAACTTACCGCACTTTAGCAAAAGTGCGGTATTTTTATATCACAATAAATCTTTAACAGGATAAGTTATGTCAATCACAATTCTCGACGGCGGTATGAGCCGTGAACTTATGCGTATCAATGCCCCTTTCAAACAACCTGAATGGTCGGCGTTGTCTTTATATGAAAAACCTTCTGCGGTGCAACAAGTGCATGAGGAGTTTATCAACGCTGGTGCACAAGTGATTACCACCAACAGCTATGCTGTGGTGCCTTTTCATATTGGCGAACAGCGTTTTCATGCCGACGGCAAAATACTCGCAGAGCTTGCAGGACGTTTGGCGAAAAGTGCGGTCAAAAATTCAGGTATTTTAAGCACAAAGGTGGCGGGGTCTTTACCGCCGATGTTTGGCTCTTACCGTGCGGATTTAATCGAAAAAGATCGTTTCGCAGAAATCGCCCAGCCAATTATTGACGGGCTTTCCCCTTATGTGGATTTATGGCTATGCGAAACGCAAAGTGCAATTATCGAGCCAGTTTCTGTACAAAAATTACTACCGAAAGATGAGCGTCCTTTATGGGTTTCTTTCACGCTAACCGATGAACACCCTACGCCAGAACCGCAACTTCGTTCGGGCGAATCCGTAAAAAGTGCGGTGGAAAAAATGGTTGAAATTGGCGTTTCTGCGATTCTTTTCAACTGTTGCCAACCTGAAGTGATTGAACAAGCGTTAATCGTCACACGCGATACCCTGCGCACCTTAAACGCCACCCATATTCAAACAGGGGCTTACGCCAATGCCTTTGAACCGCAACCTGAAGATGCTACGGCAAATGATGGTTTAGACGAAGTGCGCAAAGATCTCACGCCAGAAGCCTATCTTGCTTGGGCGCAAAAATGGGCAGCACAAGGTGCAAGCATTGTTGGAGGTTGCTGTGGAATTGGGCGAGAGTTTATCAAAGTTCTTAGCGAAAATCTGAAATAACCTAATTTTCCCCCCTTTTAGAAAAGAGGAGCGCAGGAGATTTGATAGGAAATCTAGAATTTTCGTATGCATAAAATTATTTTGTAAAATTTTCCTCTCCTTTTTTGAGAAAGGAGAAGCGTGTTTATCATTAGGGAACCATCATGTCTAACAAAAAAATTGGATTGCTTTCGCTTACTGCATTGGTGCTAAGTTCAATGATTGGCTCAGGAATTTTTAGTCTTCCACAAAATATGGCTGCAGTGGCAGGGGCGGAAGCTATTTCTATCGGCTGGTTGATAACAGGGATTGGAATTATTTTCCTTGGTCTCTCGTTCTTTTTTATTTCGCGCCTTCGCCCTGAATTGGACGGCGGTATTTATACCTATGCACGAGAAGGCTTTGGCGAACTCATGGGCTTTATGTCCGCTTGGGGTTATTGGTTGTGTGCTACCATCGGTATCGTGGGTTATCTCACGGTAGCATTTGAAGGCTTAGGGGTGTTTACTGACAGCGAAAGTGCAGTCATTTTCGGGCAAGGAAATACCATTGCTTCCTTTATTGGCGCATCTATTATCGTTTGGTTGGTTCACGCATTAATTGCAGGTGGCATGAAAGAAGCTGCATCGGTAAATTTAGTGGCAACCTTTGTGAAAGTCGCCCCTCTGGTATTATTTATTTTGTTGGGCTTCTGGTATTTTGATGCGGATATTTTCAATTCTGATGTGAAAGGTGTGGCGTTAAATAACAGAGTGGGAGAACAGGTGGAAAGCACCATGCTTATCACGCTTTGGGTGTTTACCGGTGTGGAAGGTGCCTCCGTTTTGTCCGCACACGCCAAAAAACGCACAGACGTAGGTTTGGCAACGGTACTTGGGATTCTTATCGCCTTGGCGTTATATGTAGCAATCACCATTCTTTCTCTAGGTATTTTGCCTCGTGAAACCATTGCAAATCTTGCTAATCCCTCTATGGGACCATTGCTTGATGCGATGATGGGACCAACAGGTAAAGTGATCATCACCGCGTGCTTGATTGTTTCCGTGCTTGCTTCTTATATCAGCTGGACCATGTATTCTTCGGAAATTCCGTATCGTGGTGCGAAAAATGGCGCATTCCCGAAAATTTTGGACAAACTCAATGAAAATGGTACGCCAATTAATTCCTTGTGGTTCACAGGCTTTATCGTGCAATTTTGCTTGGTGCTGGTGTTTGTGTTCGAGCAAAGTTATAACACCTTGTTGCTGATTTCCACCTCAATGATTTTGATTCCTTATTTCTTAATCGGTGCCTATTTGACCAAACTTGCGTTCCAAAAGCAGGCACATTGGTTTATCAAACTGACAGGCATTATGGCTTCAATTTATGGTTTATGGATTGTTTATGCCGCAGGTTTGCAATATTTATTGCTTTCAGTGGTGTTGTATGTGCCTGGTATTTTGTTATTCCTTTATTCAAATCGTAAGTTTCATGGCAAATTCAAATTAGCAGGCTTCGAGAAAGTGATTCTGACAGTCATTCTCGTCATCTTCTGCTATGCCATTTATCGTTTACCTGAATTACTCGCAGCTTAACTCAAAGTGCGGTCTAAATTTCCGAAATTTCTACCGCACTTTTTCTTTATTTGAGACGCAAACGTTTGCTTAAATATGAGATTCTTGTATAATTCGCCTAATTTTTATTTATGAGATATTTTTATGCATAACAATCTCCTTTACTCAGTTGAAGATAATCCTCCATTTGGTTTAAGTTTATTACTAGCGGCTCAGCACTTATTAGCGGCTTTAGGCGGTATTATTGCGGTGCCTTTAGTAATTGGTGGTGTATTAAAACTACCAACTGAAGATACTGTTACTTTAGTCAACTCTGCACTATTAATTTCGGGAGTGGTAACCATTATCCAATGTCGGGGAATTGGTCCAATAGGAATTCGTTTACCAAGCGTCATGGGAACAAGTTTTACCTTTGTCGCTGCGGCACTCGCGATAGGATTTGGTGAACATGGTGTATCTGGCATTATGGGGGCCTCGCTGATTGGCTCATTAGTCATGATCATCGGTAGTTTTTTTATGCCTTATATACGTAAATTATTTCCACCTGTTGTTACTGGCACCGTTGTCATGATGATTGGTTTGAGCCTTATTCCTGTAGCAGTGGACTGGTTTGCAGGCGGGCAGCGAGGTGATGTAAATTATGCGAAGCCCGAAAACCTACTGATGGCAACATTTGTTTTAGTGTTAGTCGTTGCATTAGTACAATGGGGAAAAGGGATTTTCTCTGAGGCAGCAATTGTAATAGGAATGATGGCTGGCTATGTGGTTGCGCTTTGCTTAGGTTGGGTAAATTTTGACAGTTTGCACCAGGCTCAAACATTCGCTCTACCTCAGCCGTTACATTTTGGTTTATCTTTCCCTATCGCTGGAATTATTGGAATGTCTATTGCTTATTTGGTTACTATTGTAGAATCCAGTGGTAATTTTCTGGCATTAGGTAATGCCACTAAAACAGAAATTACAGGTCAGCATTTACGTAGTGGCGTCTTATGCGATGGCTTAGGTTCTGCACTCGCAGCGATTATGTCTACCACACCTTTTTCATCATTTTCACAAAATATCGGTGTAATTTCTTTAACTGGTGTAGCAAGCCGTCATGTCGTCGCTCTAACCGGTGGATTATTGGTATTAGCAGGTCTCTTCCCTATATTTGGTGCATTAATTGTATCCATTCCATTACCAGTATTAGGAGGCGCGGGTTTAATGATGTTTGCTATGATTATTTCTGCTGGTATTCAAATGCTAGATAATATTGAACGTAGCCGTCGTAATGGATTAATCATCGCTATTTCTATTGGTTGTGGCTTAGCAGTGACTACTCGCCCTGAATTGTTAGCTCAATTACCTGAATTTGTAAAAGAAATTTTAGGCTCAGGAATTACAGTAGGTTCATTATTAGCCTTAATCTTAAATTTAATTTTACCAGAAGATAAAAAAGCGACAGCCTCTGAATAAAATAAGAATTATCTTTCTAATCAAAAAAATAGTAAATTCGACAAATATCATTAAGCGAGAAAAAATCTTCTCGCTTTTTCTATATATATTTACGTTATTTTTTATACAATTTCTTTAATTATTTTGATTACTAAAGTAAAAAATGTGATCTAATTCAAGAAATGAGAAAAATTATCAGCTGAAACGTTTTCAGCTAAAATATTTAAGATAAAATAGAGAATTGACATTAATTGGCACAAACATTAAGGAGTCAAAATGACTATTGCTATTATCATAGCAACGCATGGTGTGGCTGCTGAGCAGTTGCTAAAAACTACAGAAATGCTCATTGGAGAACAGGAAGATATCGCTTATATTGATTTTGTTCCTGGAGAAAATGCTGAAACTATTATGGCAAAATATCAGGCATTGCTAGAGGGGCAACTTTCACATTGCGACCAAGTATTATTCCTCGTCGACATGTGGGGTGGTAGCCCATTTAATGCTGCAAATCGTTTCCAAGAAGGCAAATCCAATATAGATGTAGTCACAGGCGTAAATATTCCAATGCTAGTGAATACCTGTATGGCTAGAGATGATGTAAATTCACTGCAAGAATTAGTTGAAGTGGCATTAGAAGCGGGATTAACTGGTATTCGTTCATTAAATCATCAACCAATAAAAGAAGAATCAGTTCCTGTTACTCAAGCACAGCAAACGACATCAACACCAACCCAACAAATTGTTGATGATGGAAGACGATTAAATATTGCTCTAGCTCGTATTGACGACCGTTTAATTCATGGTCAAGTCGCTACCGTTTGGACAAAAGAAAGCAAAGTTAGCCGTATTGTAGTGGTTAACGATGATGTGGCTAAAGATACAGTTCGTTCAGCAATGCTAAAAAGTGTTGCACCTCCAGGGGTAACTGCACATGTTGTCAATGTTGAAAAAATGATTCGTGTTTATAACAACCCTGAATATGCTGATGAGCGCATGATGTTATTGTTTACTAATCCAACCGATGTAGTCACACTCATGGAAGCTGGTGTTCCATTCAAATCAGTGAATATTGGTGGCATGTCATATAAAGAAGGTAAAAAAATGATTACCAGTGCCATAGCCGTCAATGATGTAGATATTGAAGCATTCAAGAAACTTAATGCACAAAATATTGAACTTGATGTGCGTAAAGTATCGAATGATACACGCCAATATATGATGGATTTATTAAAGAAAAATAACTTAATCTGAGGAAACTAAAATGGAAATTTCAACATTGCAAGTCATTCTTGTATTTCTAGTCTCCTGCATGTGTGGTGCGGGTTCAATTCTTGATGAGTTCCAAACTCACCGCCCTTTAATTGCTTGTACCTTAATTGGTTTAGTCCTTGGTGATATGAAAACGGGGATTATTGTAGGCGGCTCACTAGAATTATTAGCTTTAGGTTGGATGAACATTGGTGCCGCACTTGCACCAGATGCAGCATTAGCCTCTGTTATCTCAACTATTCTTGTTATCGTTGGTAAACAAGATATTACTACAGGTATTGCTGTGGCAATTCCATTAGCTGCCGCAGGACAAGTACTAACTTATGTTGTTCGTGCTATTACTGTTGGTTTCCAACATGCTGCAGATAAATCCGTACAAGATGGCAATCTCGCTCGTTTAGACTGGGTACACTTTGGTGCATTAATGCTACAAGCTATGCGTATCGCTATTCCAGCACTTATTGTTGCACTAACAGCAGGAACAGATGTGGTTCAAACTATGTTGAATTCAATTCCTGAAGTGGTGACAACAGGTTTAAAAATTGCAGGTGGTTTCATTGCTGTAGTCGGTTATGCCATGGTTATTAATATGATGCGTGCTGGACACTTAATGCCTTTCTTCTATGCGGGCTTCGTAATTGCAGCATTTACTAATTTCAATTTAGTTGCATTAGGTGTTCTTGGTACCATTATGGCAATTCTTTATATCCAAATTCATCCTAAATATAATAAAAGCCAACAAGTTGTCGTTGCTGCAACGGCAAATAATCACCTTGATAACAGATTAGATTAAAATGGGGAAAAGAAAATGACAACTGAAATCAGAAAAGTAACTAAAAGCGATTTAAATTCTGTTGTTCTTCGTTCTAACCTTTTCCAAGGTTCATGGAACTTTGAGCGAATGCAAGCATTAGGATTTATGTATTCAATTTCTCCAGTAATCAAACGCTTATACCCAGATCCAAATTCACAAGAACGTAAAGATGCAATTAAACGCCATCTTGAATTCTTTAATACACAACCTTTTGTTGCTGCTCCTGTGTTAGGTGTAACTATTGCCATGGAAGAAGAACGTGCAAATGGTAAACCTATTGATGATGCCGCAATTAATGGTATAAAAGTGGGTCTAATGGGGCCTCTAGCTGGTGTGGGTGACCCAATTTATTGGGGAACAGCCCGTCCTGTGTTTGCAGCATTAGGGGCTGGTTTAGCATTAAGTGGTAGTATTTTAGGTCCATTGTTATTCTTTATATTATTTAACTTCGTGCGTCTAGCAACTCGTTATTATGGTGTAACTTATGGTTATAAAAAGGGCCTAGATGTTGTTAAAGATATGAGTGGTGGCTTACTTCAAAAATTAACTGAAGGTGCATCTATTCTTGGGCTTTTCATTATGGGTGCATTAGTGCAAAAATGGACAAGCATTAATGTTCCATTAGTGGTTTCAACTATTCAGAAACAAGATGGTACAACGGAAATCACTACAATCCAAAATATTTTAGATAGCCTCATGCCTGGTTTATTAGCGTTATTACTTACCTTCACTTGTATGTGGTTATTACGTAACCGAGTTAATGCACTTTGGATTATCATTGGCTTCTTCGTCATCGGTATTTTTGGTGCTTGGACAGGTATTTTAGCTTAATTTAAAGCTGTTATAATAGGCACGTCCATTAAAGGGCGTGCCTTTTAATTATCTAGACTTGTAATCTTATGACAAATGCTATTCTTTTAATTTGTGTCCTACTCTTCTTTGCTTATTCCTTTTATGAACAATTTGGACTTGATAAACGTAAAGGGAAAACTAAACTTAAATTAGCACTCAAAAAACAAGCCAAAGCTGATGCAATCATATTTATTGTACTCATTGGTTGTTTATTTGGATATCAATCTAACAATGTGATTAATATTGATCCATTTACTATTTTCCTATTAACAACGGCGATTGTTTTAGCCATATATACTGCATTCATTCGTTTTCCTATGCTTATACTAAAAGAAAAAGGCTTTTTCTACAGTAATATGTTTATTGAATATGATAAAATCGCTCAAGTTAATTTAGCTGAAGGCAATATTTTTGTGATTGATTTAACCAATACTAAGCGATTATTAATCACACTAGCAAATCCACAAGATACAGAAAAATTAGTTACATTTTTTGGTGGCTATAAAGAAAGTATAAAGGAAACAAACTAATGACAGGCATTTATAAACTTACTGGTAGCTTACAAAATTACGTTTGGGGCGGGAAAGATTACATTCCTAACCTATTAAACATCTCTAAGGTCCCAAATCAATATTATGCTGAATGGTGGTTAGGTGCACATAGTTCTTCACCATCACAAATTGATGTTAAAGGAAAGCAACAATCGCTAATTGATTTTATTAAGCAATATCCCGAAGTTTTAGGCAAGCAAAGCCGTGCTATTTTTGGCGACGAACTCGCCTATTTACTCAAAATTTTAGATGTTAATAAACCACTTTCAATTCAATTACATCCAACCAAAAAACAAGCCGAACAAGGTTTTATAGCTGAGAATGAAAAAGGGGTTGAGTTAAAAGATCCTAAACGGACTTATAAAGACAATAATCATAAACCTGAAATGATGATTGCTTTATCTGACTTCTGGTTATTACATGGTTTTAAACAGAAAGCCCAAATAGCTGAAACGCTAAGAAATCGTCCAAGTTTAACCGCACTTTTAGCTAAATTAGAACATCAAGATCTGCATCATTTTTATGCGGACATCATGCAAGCTACTCAATCACAATTAGCCACATGGTTATTGCCAATAATAACAGCAAATAAACAGGCTTATCAAAACCATCAATTAACATTAGAAAATCCCGATTATTGGTTACTATATACCATGGAAGCGATGGAAATTTCTGAAGATAAACTTGATCCTGGCCTAATTTGTTTCTATTTATTTAATATTGTCCACCTGAAAACAGGAGAAGGTATTTATCAAGATGCGGGTATTCCACATGCTTATTTACGTGGTCAAAATATTGAATTAATGGCTTGTTCTGATAACGTTATTCGTGGTGGATTAACCCCAAAACATGTCGATATTCCCGCATTATTAGAGGTCATTGATTGTGGTGAGATAGAACCTAAGATTATATCAGTTGCTCCCCAACAAAATGGTTCATTCACTTATAAAACAGCAGCAAAAGACTTTGCATTAGAAAATGTACGTTATGAAGTCAATACTACGGTAGAAAGTAAAGCAGAAAATGCGATGATTTTATTGGTTATGCAAGGCTCTCTAGAAATTTCAGAAAAACAAACCGCACTTTTACTTAATCAAGGTGAATCAGCATTTATTTGTGCAGATACAGAATACAAGATTAAAGGGATAAAAACAGGTTATTGTGTATTAGCTAAATTACCATAATAAAAATATTAAAAAACAAACCGCACTTAATAAAAAATCCGCCGATATTGATTATCAGCGGATTTTTTATTCATATTCATCAATCCATTTCAATAAAATATTTTCAAGGATTTTTTCATTTGAAGCTTCTGGATTATCATCAAAATCATCAAGCTGACAAATCCATTGATGTAAATCTGTAAAACGTACAGTTTGGGGATCTATATCAGGATAAAGATCATACAGATTCTCAGCAATTTGTTGTGCATCTCCCCATTTCATTTTAATGATTCTCTTCTCTTGCATGATTTAGACTATATTTAGGAATTTCTACAACTAAATCTTCATTACCAATTTTACATTGACAACTTAAGCGACTATCTACTTCTAATCCCCAAGCTTTATCCAACATATCATCTTCTTGATCTGTGCTTTCATTCAAGCTGTCTCCACCTTCACGAATAATACAGTGACATGTAGTACAAGCACAGGAACCATCACAAGCATGTTCAATTTCAATACCCGCCTCTAAAGCAACTTCTAATAAGTTATCCCCAGCTGCAGCATCAACGACCATACCCTCTGGACAAATCGTTTCATGTGGAAGAAAAATTACTTTTGGCATTTATAATATCCTACTACTTTCCAATTAAAGATCTTCAACAGAATGACCCGTAAGCGCAGAACGAATAGATTTATCCATTCGACGGGCAGCAAATTCTTGAGTTGCGATATCAAGTGCTTTAATCCCCTGTTTAATCGCTAGAGTATCATTTTGTTGTTGTAAATTATCAAGATCCATTAACGCTTGCTTAATTTTAGTGAGCTCTTCATCATTCAATAGCTCTTGATCATGAGATAACGCTGAAAGCACGGATTCAATAACACGTTGAGCTTCAACTCGCTGCTCGGCTAATAAACGGATATCAATATCTTGCTTAGCATTTTCCATAGAGGCCTTGAGCATTTGAGTAATTTCATCGTCAGTTAATCCATAAGATGGCTTAACTTGAATAGAGGATTGAACTCCCGTTGATTTTTCCATGGCAGTTACGTTCAATAAACCATCTGCATCCACTTGATAGGTCACTCTTACTTGAGCAGCTCCCGCCGCCATCGCAGGAATACCACGCAAAGTAAAACGAGCTAATGAACGGCAATCCGCCACCATTTCACGTTCACCTTGCACAACATGAACAGACATCGCTGTTTGTCCATCTTTAAAAGTCGTAAATTCCTGTGCTCTAGCTACAGGGATGGTTGTATTACGAGGAATAATTTTTTCTACCATTCCCCCCATAATTTCAATGCCTAGAGACAATGGAATAACATCAAGTAATAACATGTCAGAATCAGGTTTATTACCCACTAAAATATCAGCCTGGATAGCTGCACCTAAGGCTACAACTTTGTCAGGATCAATAGAAGTTAATGGCTGGCGTTTGAAGAATTCTCCAACTTGTTCACGAATAAAGGGTACTCGTGTTGAACCACCGACCATAACCACTTCTCTCACTTCATCTACTGATACATGAGAATCTTTCAAGGCTCGACGACAAGCCATAATGGAACGTTTCACTAGTGGACTAATTAAACCATTAAATTGCTCACGAGTAATTATTCCTCTCCAATCTTGGTATTCAATCTTCACTGATTCATTGTCAGTTAATGCTATTTTAATAGAGGTAGCCAATTCAATGAGTAAACGTTTTTGTTTATCATCTTGTGGAGAAATTGAAGATTGTTCAACAATCCATTCTGCTAATAAATGGTCAAAATCATCACCACCTAATGCTGTATCACCGCCTGTTGCTAAAACTTCAAATACACCTTTTGATAAACGTAAAATTGAAATATCAAAAGTACCACCACCAAGATCGTAAACTGCAATAATACCTTCCTGACCACTATCCAAACCATAAGCAATGGCAGCGGCAGTAGGTTCATTAAGTAAACGTAAAACATTTAATCCTGCTAATTTAGCCGCATCTTTGGTGCTTTGACGCTGAGCATCATCAAAATAAGCTGGAACGGTAATTACCGCACCATTTAACTGCCCACCTAATCGTTGTTCAGCAAATGCGGTAAGTTTTTTCAAAATTTCACTAGAAACTTCAATAGGAGTAAATGCGCCTTGACGAGTAGTTATCAGAGGCAATCCATTTTCGGTTTGAGCAAATTGATAAGGTAAATTTGGATAACGATTTTGCACATCAGCCAAACTACGACCAATTAAACGTTTTACGGAAATAACTGTATTTTGTGGATCAATACTAGCTAACTTTGCAGCCTCATATCCCACAGTAACTTGATTATTTTCACCAAAATGAACAATTGATGGGACAAGTGGACGATTTTGTTCATCTAACAAAATATCATTATGCCCACTCCGAACTGCCGCCACTAAAGAATTAGTTGTCCCCAAGTCGATTCCAAGGGCTAATTTATGTTGATGGGGAGCAGCCATTAAGCCAGGTTCAGCAATTTGAAGTAATGCCATGCTTATTCTCTAGAAAGTAAATTATTATAATATGTCTAATTAAAACTCAGTTAGTTTTTCTTCAATATGCTCAATGTCGACCATTAGCTTTTTAATAAAACGCAAACGATCATTTAAGATTTGAGCATGTTCCCAATCTTTATTTGAAAGTGCGGTAGATAATTCATAAATTTTATTTTTATGCTCACTTTCAATTTGAGTTGAAAATACCATTAATCCATCGAGATCTTGAGCATTTTCAATAGATTCAAGCTGTTCACGCCATTCTAATTGTTGCATTAAAAATGCCACATCATGAGTACTGTTTTCTTCTAAATTTTGTTGTTCGCCTATATTTAAAGCAATAATACTATCTGCCCGAGCAATAGGATCTTTCAAAATCTGTAACGCATCATTCACTTCTGCTGACTTTTGCATAGCAATACGCTGTTCTTGTGCACTTGCATGAGCAAAATTATCTGGATGTAATGTTTTTTGCAACGCTAAATAGCGAGTTGATAACACTGTTTGATCCACATTAAAGTCGATAGGCAAATCAAAAAGCTCAAATGGATTTAGCATAATATATCCGAATTAATTATTATACGTTGAAGCTTTCACCACAACCGCATTGGTCTTTCACATTTGGATTTGAAAATTTAAAACCTTCATTTAAACCTTCTTTAACAAAATCCAACTGTGTGCCATTCAAATAAACAAGGCTTTTGGTATCAATGATCACTTTTACGCCATATTGCTCAAATACATTATCATCAGCATTTAATTCATCAACAAATTCAAGTACATAAACTAAGCCAGAACAGCCTGATGTTTTGATACCTAAGCGTAAACCAATACCTTTACCACGACTCTCTAAACATTTTTTCACATGTTTAGCTGCATTTTCGGTCATACTAACTGAAGTTGATGAGGAAAAATGATTTTCTTCTACATTAAATTGTTCTGCTGTCATATTATCAGCCTCCAAGCTAATAAATTATAAACTCAAGTAATGCCTATGTCTTCCTTTAATTATTGACCTTTCTTTGCTTTATAATCAGCAATTGCCGCTTTAATGGCATCTTCAGCTAAAATTGAGCAGTGAACTTTTACTGGAGGTAATTCTAATTCTTCAGCAATTTGACTATTTTTAATTGCACCCGCTTCCTCTAAAGATTTACCTTTTACCCATTCAGTAATTAATGAACTTGAAGCAATGGCTGAGCCACAACCATAAGTTTTGAATTTAGCATCTTCAATAATACCTTCATCATTTACTTTAATTTGAAGTTGCATCACATCACCACAAGCAGGAGCCCCCACCATTCCAGTACCAATATCTGTAGACTTTTTATCAAATGAACCAACATTACGAGGGTTTTCATAATGATCAATAACTTTTTCACTATATGCCATTTTAGCTTTCCTTTTTTAAACGTTTAATTAATGTGCAGACCATTCAATTTTAGACATATCAATGCCTTCTTTATGCATATCCCACAGAGGTGATAAATCACGTAATTTAGTCACTGCTTTTTTCACTAACTCAATCGTATAATCAATTTCTTCTTCTGTAGTATAACGTCCCATGGTGAAACGAATCGAACTATGTGCTAATTCATCATTTAAACCTAACGCACGTAATACATAAGACGGCTCTAAACTTGCAGAAGTACAAGCTGAACCTGATGAGACTGCAATATCACGTAAAGCCATCATTAATGACTCACCTTCAACAAAATTAAAACTAATATTTAAATTTGAACCTACACGATGCTCCATTGAACCATTGACGTAAGTCTCATCAATATCTTTTAAGCCATTATATAAACGATCACGTAACTTAGTTAAACGCGCCATTTCCTCTGCCATTTCTTCTTTACAGATGCGATAAGCTTCCCCCATACCAACAATTTGGTGAACAGGTAATGTGCCTGAACGCATGCCACGTTCATGACCACCGCCATGAATAATTGCTTCAAGGCGAACACGCGGTTTGCGGCGAACATATAATGCACCAATACCTTTAGGTCCATACAGTTTATGACCTGACATTGAAAGTAAATCTACATTCAATTCTGATAAATTAATAGGTAATTTACCAACACTTTGTGTTGCATCTACATGGAAAATAATTTTACGTTCACGACAAAGTTCGCCAATTGCTTTAATATCTTGAATGACACCTATTTCATTATTAACATGCATAATCGAAACTAAAATAGTATCATCACGCATGGCAGCTTTTAATTCGTCTAAATTTACTAAACCATCAGTTTGAGGCGCTAAATAAGTCACCTCAAAACCCTCACGCTCTAATTGACGACAAGTATCTAATACCGCTTTATGCTCTGTTTTACAGGTGATAATATGCTTACCTTTCGTTTGATAAAAATGAGCAGCACCTTTAATGGCTAAGTTATCCGACTCTGTTGCGCCAGAAGTAAAGACAATTTCACGGCTATCCGCACCAATTAAATCAGCAATATGGTTACGTGCTACATCAACAGCTTCCTCTGCTTGCCATCCAAATTTATGGGAACGAGAAGCAGGATTACCAAAAATGCCATCTTTTGTTAAATATTGCATCATTTTTTCAGCAACACGTTCATCAATGGGACAAGTTGCTGCATAATCCAAATAAATTGGTAATTTCATTATTCACTCCGTTTATGTAATAATCATCAAAAGGATGATTTCATAAAATTTTTAATTATTAACAACCAATAAATTTTCAAAATCAGTATGAGATTCTGAAAGCATTCTTGGGGTTTGTTTACTGACTAATTCTTCTAACGTAATCTCATTCAAGAAATCTTCAATACGATTACTTAATTCTTCCCAAAGGTGATGGGTTAAACATACTTGCCCATCTTTACAATTTCCTTGTCCTAAACATTTAGTCACTGAAATATTCTCATTGACTGCGGCGATAATCATGCCAATAGAAATCTTATCTGTGGGGCGACCTAATTTATAGCCACCACCAGGCCCTCGCACGCTTTTTACCAATCCATAACGACGTAATTTTGCAAATAGTTGCTCTAAATAAGAAAGTGAAATATTTTGACGTTCCGAAATATCAGATAAAGTTACAGGACCAGAATTAGCGTTTAAAGCAATATCCAAAATTGCAGTAACGGCATAACGACCTTTTGAAGTTAATTTCATATTCCTTTCCTTTCAAATAATAAAATTATGGTGAATGTTTACATAACCAACTAAATTAGTCAACTATTTATCTTGATAACAATTAAGTTGTTTTTCTACCGCACTCAACATCCCACGTAAAATATTTAATTCATTTCTTTCGATATCAACTCGATTATATAAATGACGCAACTTCTGCATTATGCCTTGATTCTGAATGAAGCCTAACGATTTATAAACTCGCTGAGTATGGTCATAGAAATATTCTAATTCTTTTGCTGTGACTTTTTCACTAACTGTTTGATTGAGATTTTCTATTGTAGAAACAGGTAACTTTTGATGATTTAAATATGCCATTCTTAATTCATAACTGACTAGCTGCACAGCCATGGCTAAATTCAGAGATGAATATTCTGGGTTAGCAGGAATTGTTAAATGATAGCGACATTTCAATAATTCATCATTGGTTAGACCAAATTTCTCACGTCCAAACACAATTGCTACTTGTCCAGAAAGAGCCTCTCGTATAGCAATATCAGCACATTGTCTTGGCTCAACTAAAGTATTTTGTAAATGTCGTAATCTTGCACTAGTACCAATAACTAAAGAACAATCGGCAATAGCCTCTTCAAAATTATTAACAACAACCGCATTTTGCACTACATCCTCTGCACCAGCAGATAAAGCTATCGCTTGTTCATCAATAGATTGCTTAGGTGAAACTAGATATAAGTGTTGTAACCCCATAGTTTTCATTGCTCGAGCAGCTGAACCAATATTTCCACTATGAGAAGTTTCAACTAAAACAATTCGAATATTATTTAACATATAATTTACATATAAACTAAAAATTGTGGTTATTATAACATAATAACCAGGTTATTTAGTCGGACTATTTATAAATATTTTTTATTACTAGCTAATTTCTGTAAATTACCCTATAATGCACAGCGAAAAAGCTCATTATCTTAATGAATGAGTATTCTGTTCTTTAAAATCTAGTGGAAATAATTATGAATCCAATGTTAAATATTGCTATTCGTGCAGCACGAAAAGCCGGCAATTTAATTGCTAAAAGTTACGAACGCCATGATGATATTCAAGCATCATTAAAAAGTACGAATGATTATGTTACTAATATTGATAAAGCTTCTGAACAAGCAATCATTGAGGTAATTAGAAACTCTTACCCAGACCACACCATTATCACAGAAGAAAGTGGTGCTTTAGAAGGTAAAAATACAGATATACAATGGATAATTGATCCGCTAGATGGCACAACAAACTTTGTAAAAGGTTTTCCTCATTTTTCTGTTTCTATTGCTATTCGTGTTAAAGGTCGCACTGAAGTTGGTGTAGTTTATGATCCTATTCGTAATGAATTATTCACTGCCGTCCGCGGTGAAGGTGCGAAATTAAACGATATTCGCCTAAGAGTAGATGCAAAGCGTGAATTAAAAGGCGCTATATTAGCAACTGGTTTTCCATTTAAACAAGTTCGTCATATGCCAGTTCAGATGAATATTATGTCTGATTTAATTGAAACTTGTGCTGATTTCCGTCGTACAGGATCAGCTGCATTAGATTTGTGCTATGTAGCCTCTGGACGTATTGATGGATTCTTTGAAATTGGTTTAAAACCTTGGGATTGTGCAGCTGGCGATCTAGTTGTTCGAGAAGCTGGTGGTTTAATTAGTGATTTTACTGGTGGTCATAATTACTTGACTTCAGGCCACATTGTCGCTGCACCGACAAGAGTATTAAAAGATATTCTTAATAAAATCCAACCGCACTTACCAAAAGAATTCCAAAACAACTAAATTTTTTTGAATAAGAGGATGCATTATTGCATCCTTTTATTTATTGATTAGCTAACCATTCAGTTAATTTTTCAACATCAGATAACCAAGTTTCTTCTATTTCATTAATCCAAAATTTAATATTACTTTCCCATTCCGTATTATCATCATGTTGCCCTTTTTCAGCAACTTGTTGGATATGTTTTAAACCAATAGAAGACGCAGCCCCTTTAATTTTATGAGAATTAGAAGCAACCTCTTTCTGATATGCTGAATCTACTAAATATTTTTGATATGAATTATGTAAGTCTACCATGTACGAAGGCATGGTCTGCTTAAATAGTTCAAGGTTTTTTTGCACGAATTCAACACCAAGCATATCAATCAGATCTTTTAGCATAGCATAATCAAATTCTTCAATATCTAAAGATGATTCAATTTCAGCATTATTGAGAGATTTCATAGATACACCAATCTCATCGCCAAAATATTCGATTAAACATTTATTCAAAGATTCTAGAGACAAAGGTTTACGTAATACATCATCCATACCTTGTTTTTGATAATCTACTTTACTTTGCATAACATTCGCAGTTAAGGCGATCAACGGAGGAAGATAATCATAGACACCATCTTCATATTTATTTCTCAATACTTTCGCAATATCAAAACCAGTCATATCAGGCAATTGAATGTCCAAGAATACAAGATCATAATTTCCCTTTTCGAATTTCTCTAATGCTTCTTGCCCTGTCATCGCAATATCGACATAGTGACCTAATTTCTCTAATACAGATTTTGCAACAATAATATTTAATTCGATATCTTCAACTAACAAAATATGTAAATTAAGACCAAGCTCTTCAACTTCATTATTAAGTGGCTGATTGACTTCATCAGCTTTAATAATAAGAGTAAAAGTTGAGCCCTTGCCTTCTTCACTTTCAACAGTTAAATCTCCGCCCATCAACCTAGCAATATTTTTGGAAATAGCTAAGCCAATACCACTGCCTGCTGCCTTATGCTTATTAGTTTTACTTCCAACTTGATAATACATTGCGAAAATTTTTGCTAATTCTGATTGAGGAATACCTTGACCTGTATCTTTAACTGCAAAAGAATATTTATCATAAGAAAGTCGCTTTATTTGTAAACTAATTGCCCCTTTTTCTGTAAATTTGACTGCATTGCTCATTAAATTCCATAAAACTTGGCTTAAACGAGTATAATCCAGCATAATCCAATGAGGCAAGTTTTCATCAACCTGAATGTCAAAACAAAGATTCTTCTGTTCAGCCATTAGCTTACCTAAGTTATAAATATCTGTTATTAAAGCAGGAAAATCCGTTTCTCTTTTATATAATTCAATCTTGCTTCCATCTATTTTTTGAAGATCAATAATATCATTAAAAATATGCCCTAAAGAAACCGCACTTATATTAATTGTCTTTAAATAATTACGTTGCTCATCATTAAGATGAGTATCTAAAAGAATTCGACTTAGTCCAACAATACCATTCAAAGGCGTTCTTAATTCATGACTAATCGTTGCCATCAAAGTCGTTTTATCTCGGCTAGCTTGTTCTAATCGACGCTCAGCTCTAATCCGAACCTTGATTTCTTGCTGTAATTCAGCAACCAGATTAGTTAAATTTTGACGAGATAATTCTAAACGTTCAACTAATAATGCAAAGAAATAAATAACGAAAGGAGCTGAGATAACCCCAAATACTACGGAGTAAAGTAAACTCTCCCAATGAATTTTCCCTGTAAAAATAAGGCTTAGAAGAATATGTGTGCACAATGCAAGGCTAGCGATCAGAATAAACCCAAGTAATGAAAACTTCAAACGACCTAATTTTATAACCCAATCCACATACTGCTGGGCAAAAAATTTCATATTTTTCATAAATATATCTCCCTGAATTTTTACTTATTGTATCAGTAAATTCTAGTGTTGTTTGCTTTACTAAATAAATTAATATAAAAATTCATAAAATATACCGCACTTTACCTATTTTATAAGCCTCTATCATCTTGCAACTTTGTTGCGCTAGCTTGGCTCTCTTTTTATCTTCTTTTTTATTTTGGAGTTATGGCTTTTATTTTTTAGTTGTTATTTTACTTCCTTATTTTTATTGCTTTTATTCTCTTAATTTTACTATTTTTTTATTTCTTATTTTCTTTTTTACTCACTTGGTTTTATGGTTACTTACTTTCTTTTTTGCTTTCTTACTTTTCTTGGTTTTACTGTTCTTTCCTTACTTTTCGCTTCAACCTTGATTTGTGCTCACCAGCCCAAAAAACAAAAAAACCGTTAATCCCTCGATTAACGGTTTCCTTCGGCTATTTGCCTAATTATGACCTGGCGGTGACCTACTCTCACATGGGGATCCCCCACACTACCATCGGCGTTTCGGCGTTTCACTTCTGAGTTCGGCATGGGGTCAGGTGGGACCACCGCACTTTCGCCGCCAAGATTATCCTTCTATTCTTATCTCTATTCCTTATTAGTCTACACTTCGTCTACACTAATCATCCTTCATCTAAATAAAAAACAAGCCTTCCACTTCATAAAAAAAACACTTGAGCGTTGTATGGCTAAGCCTCTCGGGCAATTAGTATCTGTTAGCTCAATGGCTCACACCACTTACACATCAGACCTATCTACGTCGTCGTCTTCAACAACCCTTACTAGTTTATACTAGGGAGAACTCATCTTAAGGCAAGTTTCGTGCTTAGATGCTTTCAGCACTTATCTCTCCCGCATTTAGCTACCCAGCAATGCCTCTGGCGAGACAACTGGAACACCAGTGATGCGTCCACTCCGGTCCTCTCGTACTAGGAGCAGCCCCTTTCAATTCTCCAACGCCCACGGCAGATAGGGACCAAACTGTCTCACGACGTTTTAAACCCAGCTCGCGTACCACTTTAAATGGCGAACAGCCATACCCTTGGGACCTACTTCAGCCCCAGGATGTGATGAGCCGACATCGAGGTGCCAAACACCGCCGTCGATATGAACTCTTGGGCGGTATCAGCCTGTTATCCCCGGAGTACCTTTTATCCGTTGAGCGATGGCCCTTCCATTCAGAACCACCGGATCACTATGACCTGCTTTCGCACCTGCTCGACTTGTCTGTCTCGCAGTTAAGCTTGCTTATACCATTGCACTAACCTCACGATGTCCGACCGTGATTAGCAAACCTTCGTGCTCCTCCGTTACTCTTTGGGAGGAGACCGCCCCAGTCAAACTACCCACCAGACACTGTCCGAGTACTCGTTCCGAATACTTCGTTAGAACATCAAACGTTAAAGGGTGGTATTTCAAGGTCGACTCCACAATCACTGGCGTGACCGCTTCTAAGTCTCCCACCTATCCTACACATCAAAATTCAATGTTCAGTGTCAAGCTATAGTAAAGGTTCACGGGGTCTTTCCGTCTAGCCGCGGGTACACCGCATCTTCACGGCGATTTCAATTTCACTGAGTCTCGGGTGGAGACAGCCTGGCCATCATTATGCCATTCGTGCAGGTCGGAACTTACCCGACAAGGAATTTCGCTACCTTAGGACCGTTATAGTTACGGCCGCCGTTTACTGGGGCTTCGATCAGGAGCTTCTCTTGCGATAACTCCATCAATTAACCTTCCAGCACCGGGCAGGCATCACACCCTATACGTCCACTTTCGTGTTTGCAGAGTGCTGTGTTTTTAATAAACAGTTGCAGCCAGCTGGTATCTTCGACCGGTTCAACCTTCATCCGCGAGGGATTACAATCTACGCCGGCGCACCTTCTCCCGAAGTTACGGTGCTATTTTGCCTAGTTCCTTCACCCGAGTTCTCTCAAGCGCCTGAGTATTCTCTACCTGACCACCTGTGTCGGTTTATAGTACGGTTTAGTGTAACCTACAGCTTAGTGGCTTTTCCTGGAAGCGTGGTATCAGTTACTTCAGCACCGTGGTGCCTCGTCATCATCTCTCAGTGTTTATAGTGAACCGGATTTGCCTAATTCACCCACCTACTAACTTAAACAGGGATTTCCAACACCCTGATAACCTAACCTTCTCCGTCCCCACATCGCAATTACACCAAGTACGGGAATATTAACCCGTTTCCCATCGACTACGCTCTTCAGCCTCGCCTTAGGGGCCGACTCACCCTGCCCCGATTAACGTTGGACAGGAACCCTTGGTCTTCCGGCGAACGAGTTTTTCACTCGTTTTATCGTTACTTATGTCAGCATTCGCACTTGTGATACGTCCAGCAAGCCTCTCAACTCACCTTCTTCCGCTTACACAACGCTCCCCTACCCAACAGTCTTACGACTGATGCCGCAGCTTCGGTGCTATGTTTGAGCCCCGTTACATCTTCCGCGCAGGCCGACTCGACTAGTGAGCTATTACGCTTTCTTTAAATGATGGCTGCTTCTAAGCCAACATCCTAGCTGTCTAAGCCTTCCCACTTCGTTTCCCACTTAACATAAACTTTGGGACCTTAGCTGGCGGTCTGGGTTGTTTCCCTCTCCACGACGAACGTTAGCACCCGCCGTGTGTCTCCTGAGTATCACTCTTCGGTATTCGTAGTTTGCATCGGGTTGGTAATCCGGGATGGACCCCTAGCCGAAACAGTGCTCTACCCCCGAAGGTGTCCGCTCAAGGCTCTACCTAAATAGATTTCGGGGAGAACCAGCTATCTCCCGGTTTGATTGGCCTTTCACCCCCAGCCACAGGTCATCCGCTAATTTTTCAACATTAGTCGGTTCGGTCCTCCAGTTAGTGTTACCCAACCTTCAACCTGCCCATGGCTAGATCACCGGGTTTCGGGTCTATATCATGCAACTCTTCGCCCAGTTAAGACTCGGTTTCCCTTCGGCTCCCTTATTCAGTTAACCTCGCTACATAATATAAGTCGCTGACCCATTATACAAAAGGTACGCAGTCACAGAATTATTCCGCTCCCACTGCTTGTACGCACAAGGTTTCAGGTTCTATTTCACTCCCCTCACCGGGGTTCTTTTCGCCTTTCCTTCACAGTACTGGTTCACTATCGGTCAATCAGGAGTATTTAGCCTTGGAGGATGGTCCCCCCTTCTTCAAACAGGATTTCTCGTGTCCCGCCCTACTTCTCGTTAGCTTAGTACCATTATTCTGCCTTCGGATACGGGATTATCACCCTCTACGATTCTGCTTCCCAGCACATTCTCCTAACATAATAACTATTACTAACTGGCTCCTCCGCTTTCGCTCGCCGCTACTCACAGAATCTCGGTTGATTTCTTTTCCTCGGGGTACTTAGATGTTTCAGTTCTCCCGGTTTGCCTTTATTACCTATGGATTCAGTAATAAATAGTAGATTCTTCATCTACTGGGTTTCCCCATTCGGATATCTTGGATTATTCGCTTCTTATCAACTCATCCAAGCTTTTCGCAGATTTGCACGTCCTTCTTCGCCTCTGATTGCCAAGGCATCCACCTTGTGCGCTTCGTCACTTAACCATACAACCTCAAGTATTCTTTTTGCAAAGCTTTCCTTTTGTTGTACGCTTCGTTAAACAACTCAACAATTAACTGCCTTTTCTCAGTTAATCGCGTTTTTTTACTCAGACTTTTTCATAGTAGTACGCTCTTTCGATTTG
>NZ_CDQL01000006.1:0-370643 GCF_000940515.1 Mannheimia massilioguelmaensis | reverse complement strand
GGTCTCCAAAACCGGGTGTTGGGAGTTCGAGCCTCTCCGCCCCTGCCATTTAGAAAATCCAATTGGCTGTAAGTTATCTCTTTAAAATCAGTAACTTACGGCTTTTTTATTGTGTGATATTTCTGTTGCTGTGTCATTTTCTGCTACCAATCCGAACCGATTTATCGCAGAGTGTTCCCAAAACGTTCCCACATTTGCGTAATTTAATAAGTGGCTTGCGTTAAGGTGAGCATAGCGTTTTACCATCTCAATCGTTTCCCAACCGCCTAACTCTTTCAATACCATTAGTGGTGTACCGTTTTGAACGTGCCAGCTTGCCCAGGTATGCCGTAAATCATGAAAGCGGAAATCACGTATATCTGCTTTCTTCAACGCTCGATAAAAATCGTGCCTGTCGATAACATTGATTAGTTTTCCTTTTCCACGGTGAAAAACAACGTTTGATACCATTTCATTTTGCTTTCGCTTTAATAGCAATATCGCATCTTTGCTTAGTGGAAGTGGTCTTGCTTTACCTGATTTTGCTATATCGCTAGTAACGATTGCGATATTTCTTGCAAAATCAATTTTGTCCCAGGTTAATGATAAAATTTCTGTCATTCTAGCTCCTGTCATTAAAGCAAATGAACAGACATCTTTCATCCATTCAAGATTCAGTGATTCGATTAAACGATTAGCTTCATCTTTTGTGATCCAGCGAATGCGAACTTTTGGCTCGGGATTTTTAGGTACATACGGCACACTATCAATCCAACCAGCTTTGTGTGCTAAGGATAAGACTCGCATTATTGATGTTCGATACCGGTTTTGAGTTGATGGAGAGAGTTTTTCTTGGGAGCTTGTTTTATGAGTTGGTAGATTGTTTAAAATATCATCAGTTGTTAAAGAGCGTAGTGTCCTGCCTGCTAGAGCGGTCCGCCAATATTCTGTATGGCGAATTTTCGTTTCAATATCCTTTTGCCCTTGAGATATTTCAAGAAATCGAATAAGAGCTTCTTCTATTGTTCGTTCAGGCTTTTTCTCAAGTTGATTGATTTTCCAAGCTTCATGTTTGAGTTTGTCGTGGTATTCTTGGGCTAATTTTTTTTCAGTCGTTTTAGCAGAGTGTCTAATTCTTTGACCGCTAGGTGTTCTGAAATCAATCCACCAGATACCATTCTGTTTTTTATAGATCGACATTTTTTATACTCCTTATCGCCGACCTGCATTTCTAGCCGACAAACATTATTTTGCTTTTTTCTATTTTTTTCAAGATCTGATTTATAAATTCGCCAAACTCGAGAGCCTTCCATTTGAAAGGCTCCCCAACGGTAGCGGTTGTTATAGACTGCACCGTAGCTCATATTTAATAACTTTGCGACTTGCTGTAACGAAAGAGCTTGATCATCCATATAACCTGCCTTATAAATATTTTTAATTTTTTAATTTTACAAAAGCCAACCAATGCGTTTTATTCTGTCGTCCGCTTTTGTGACCGTAGATAGGCTGGTATTCAATTACTTCTAAAATTTTTATATTCCTGGTGAAAAATTAACTGATATAAATAAAAACACTAACCAACAAAATGATGAATAAACCACTAGTAACAACGAGGATATTCATTGTTAATGGGATTATCCCTAGATACTCACCTGGGAGAATCTTTATGCCAAAATAGAGTAGCGATATTGCATAAGCAAGTAATGCTACTATTGATATAATGTCACTTGATGTCATTTATTTATCCCTATTTATTAACGATCGGCAATTCTAAAACATCATTTAATGGCTGTGGTGTAAGCGGTTCTTGTGGAATATTAAGACGTCCGCCTAGGGTGAAATAATTTGCTCCATCTTCCCAATGGTCTGCAAAATGAGCATTCCCATTTAAGATTTGTGTTTGTTTGGCATTAATCATTGTTAATGCGTAGAATTGACAGTTATCAATTTTTCCTTCTAACCATTTTTGAGCTACCGGTCTCATATTTTGAGCAAAAATTTCAGCTCCTTGAATGAAGTCGCCGTGAGTTTCTTCACGGCTTTGAATTAATTCGGTTGGGGTCATTGTTATTCTCCTAAAATTCTTGATTTAGCCACTTCAATAAGTAGCTGATATTCTCGCTTGGTTTTTTCGTCGTGGACCTCAGCAGATTTAGCTAAAAACTCTTCCACAGTACCAGTAAAACAGCCACGCGTCACAATTAATCCATCTTTACCATTGTAAACGGTTAATGTACCGTTTTCTCTTCCAACATTGCTTGCGGTGAAGATCATATTTTTCTCATATACCCAAGCATTCCCCCCCACTTCAGCATTTCCGTACACCCGAGCATTTCCGTACACCCGAGCATTTCCGTACACCCGAGCACCTCCGTACACCAGAGCATTTTCGTACACCCAAGCATTCCCCCCCACTTCAGCATCTCCGCACACTTCAGCATCTCCAAACACCCGAGCATTGTCACACACCCGAGCATTTCCGTACACCCGAGCATCTCCGTACACCCGAGCATTTTCGTACACCCAAGCATTCCCCCCCACTTCAGCATTTCCGTACACCCGAGCATTTTCGTACACCCAAGCATTCCCCCCCACTTCAGCATTTCCGTACACCCGAGCATTTTCGTACACCCGAGCATTTTCGTACACCCAAGCATTCCCCCCCACTTCAGCATCTCCAAACACCCGAGCATTTCCGCACACCAGAGCATTTCCGTACACCCGAGCATCTCCAAACACCAGAGCATTTCCGCACACCCGAGCATTTCCGTACACCCGAGCATTTCCGTACACCCGAGCATTTTCGTACACCCAAGCATTCCCCCCCACTTCAGCATTTTCTAACACCCGAGCATTTCCGTACACCCGAGCATTTCCGCACACCTGGGCATCTCCGCACACCCGAGCATTTCCGTACACCTGAGCATCTCCGTACACCCAAGCATTACCTGATTGATCTAAGTTTTTCTCATTTTCGATGTACCCACCAGGTGAGCCAGCTAATACCGAACCGAAAGAGATTAAGGCTTTAATTCGGTAGAGTGTTCTGCCGTTATGCTCGATTGCGTCATTTTGGAGTAATTCATATTTTTGTTCTGTCATTTTTTATTCCTTATAAATAAAAACTCACTTTTTAGGTGAGTCTTTATCTGTCAGTAGATTATAAAGTTGTTAATGGATCTGGACGCTTAAGTTCATCATTCTCAACTTTTCGCTCGTCTTGGGGGATATCAGGGTACTTAACCCATCCATATTCAAATGTTTCAATACCCCAAACAGTTCCATCATCACAAAGCGCTGTTGTGTAAGCAGATCTATCATAACCTTCTTGGGAGACGGAGTTGGAAATTTGAATAATTTTTCTAGCCATTTTTTAATGCCTTTAATGTTTTGATAAATTGTGGAATATATTCATCAAACGCCTTCATTAATTTTTCATCTCGCTGTGCGGTGTAAATATAAAGCGTTTGTTTTTGGTATTCTGGGCAGTAGCTAACAAAATCCCAGGTTTCATAACCGGTTACCCATAAGGCGGATTGCACCTGGATAATGTATTCATTCGGAACGCCACCTTCGATTAGGTATTTGATATGGGTTTTCATTTTGGGACATTTTATTTCTAATCCCTTTTTTAATTCAGGGATTAGCCCATCAGGACTTATCATCAGGTTTTTATCAGCATTAAGATACACACCGCCAACTTGCACTACATCACAATCTGTCTCAAACTCATAAGCCATTCTTGCTTGTGACTCAAGTAGATTGCCACGTTGCATATCACTTGATTTAAAGCTGTTTTCATCTAATCCTTCGATACTTTCTGCAACTAATTCAGCTAAATAATCCGTCCAAGCTCCTGATTTTTTACCGTTTGGAGTAACAATATTTGATATACCCGTAGCGGTCGGAATGCCTAACCTTGCGGTTAACCATTCCGTTGTTCCTTGTTCGCAATCCAAGGTAATTAGATCGCCTATCATAGTGGGATTTCCTCTCCAACATCATCAGGTTGTTGTGCTTGTTGCGTTTGTTTATCTAAACGATCACTCAATGTTTTAATAAAGTGATCAGCTTTGATTTTCGGTAACTGCTCAATACTTTTTACACCATAAAATGCAAAGGCTTTAGAGGTGTCTGTATTTGTTAAATCGATTAACTTAATGAGTTTCTCAATCTGTTCAGCCGTTGCGAGTTCTATGGATGTGGCTTCTACAACTATTGTTCCTGCTGGTTGAGTATTAATTTGTGGTTCTTCTGACATTTCATCTGCCGTCATTACACCACCTAATTCATCAGGAAATGCTTTTCGCAATGCACCTGCTTCCGCACATTTAGCTAGTTGCCCACGAGGGCGTTTACTCCACATTGCATTAACTCTATATTTTCCAGTTCTCTGTTTATTTTCCCAAATTTCCGTTATTGTACAGGCTTCTGTAAAGTATTCCGTGTGTGAGAATGCGCAGCGTTCCCCATTAATAAATCTATAAACTGTAACCTTACACCATTCAGGAGCTGTTACACCAAGATAGTCGATTTCATTTCCAAATACAGGTTCATCTAACCCTGCCATTTGCCCAGTGCGGAAAGCGGTAATACGTTGTTCATAAATACCAGGCATAATAACATCTCGCCAATTTTCATTGCCTGTTTCGGCATCTTTTACTTTCATTGGCACGATATGACAAGGTTTTTTCAAAATATCCATTTTTCTAGCTTTACAATAATCAATTGCTAGTAAAATACTTTCATCTTTAGCACCAGGGAAAACACTATTTTGTAATGTTGTCCATACAGCAATATCGATCTTACGCTCAGATAAGGCGGTTTGAATGTTGGTAGGTAAATTTGTTGTCATAATGAATCCTTATGGTTTAGATATATTGAGGAATGATTATCGATTAGATAAATCCATATAAGTATGGAACTAAGTTAAACAGTAAAACTACAACACATAACCAAAAGATAAAATTCATATCTTGATTGGTTTTAATTTTGTGTAAAATACGCTTAAGTCTGTTTTTCATTTAGGAAACCTTCAATGTTTAGTTTATTGCGTGATGTCTTAACCTTTGCAGCAATGTTTACAGGGATTTTATTTCCTGCAATCATTCATAAATACGACTTATCACTTGCCACACAAATCCAGTTGCTTAGTTTTGTTCCAGCTTTCTTTGTGTTGTGCCATTTCCTTATTAAGCGAAAATATCAACGTGATTTTGACAAACTTTCATATTTGTCTGCTGTCGTTTGCGTAGCAATGTGTGCAGGTGTTGGAGCATTTAGCCAATCAGAAATGATTTAGCTAGGCTTTAAAGTCGAGCGTGTTCTTGATTATGTAACCATCAAATTCTTACTTTACTTTTGGAGCTTGCTGTTATTACCAGTTGTGCTAAGAAAACTGTTTGGGAAAGATTAATTGGTTGTACTAAGTGGTGCTGTGTCAAATTATTTAGCCTTATTAAGTGAAACACAGTCCCCAAATTTTGCTTTAAGCTCACGGGCAACAATAACTGCGTTAGTTTGAGTGGTCTGATTTAAGCGAACGGTTATCACAAAATCATCTAATGGTTCTGTCGTTTCCGTTTTTGCAAAATTTTGTGAATTTTCGACCGCTTGTTTAGTTTCCATTTCATCAGCGATAGCTTTTGCTTCTGCTTGCACTTTTTCCGCTTCAGCTTTTGCCTCTTGTTCTGCTTTCGCTTTGATTTCGTCTTCAAGCTGTTCTTCTTCGGCAATACGTTGTTGGATAATTGGTGCAAGTTCATCTTGTGCTGCAATTAACTTCACGGCATCTGGGAAAAGGTAAGCCGATTTCGCATTAATCTGGTCTAATCGTTCTGTTAAACGTCCAATTTCTACAGACATTTCACTAATAATTGCTGTTACCTCTGCATTTACTGCTTTGGTTAAACTGTAAATCGTCCGCTTGTTCTTTTGAGCTTCTTCAACACGTTTGACAATGCTTGATTTTGGCATTGTTATTTCAAGCGCTAGCGATATTTCATTTATTTTTGCCAGCTTGCTACGAGTTTTTGTAATTTCTTCGATCGCTTTATCTGCGATCTGTTTTTTTATCTCTGATTCTTTATTTTTTACTAGCTTGTCACGATCTAATCGTTCTTGGCGAAAACGTTCAGCGATTTGTTCTGCAGTTATAATTAACTCTGCGATTTCGCCATTCTGTGTTTGTTTAATTGCTTCACGAATTTTTTTCTCAATGCTTTCTAACTCCTTCACTTCTTCCTTTGCTCTGGCAAAATCATCATCGGTTTCAAAGGTTTTTGTGAGTGTTGCAAGGTATTGATTAGCTTGCTTTTCAAAATCAGCAATATTTGTTGATACAACCTTGCTTTCGGTTGATAAAACAAGTTCTAACATTAAAATTCTCCTCTCTCATATTGTTTTGCAAGTTCTGCTCTTAAATGTTTTTCGACTTTTTCCCAATCTACGCAACATTCAAACCAGTCACGCTGGAAAATTTCTTCATCAGGTAATATTTCGCCGTTTTCCCATTCTTCGATCTTTTTATCGATCCATTTTTCTTTTTCGCTTGGTTCTTGAGGTAAGGCTTTATCATAAATGTGTTGAGCTTTTATAAAATCATTGACATTTGACATATACACACCTCTTATATAGATACCTTTTTGAGCTTTGGAACCAAGTCATAGATACAATTTATTTGATCTATATTTTTATTTAGCCAACGTAATGCGTTGGCTTTGCTATATGTTTTTTCGCTTTTATATTTGATTAATGGACCGCAATAGATAACGCCTTGATATTTTTTACATTCTTGATATTCAAAAAACTGAGCGCACCAAGAGCCATCTTTACTTACTGAGCTTGTTATCAGTCTCATTTTTTTATTCCATTAATGTAATTTTTAATGTAATTTTCTTGTTCTTCGGTGAGGTCTTTGGGAATGTTTCCGTTTGCCTCGATATAACGCATTTCAGCTTGTTGAATCATCTCTTGGGTTGGTGTTGGGTTTGGTTGAATAGCTAATACTGGGTGCGAACAACCAAGCCCGATCAAGCAAAAGAACACTAGCGTGATAAAGCCTATACTTGCTAATAAACCAATAAAAAATTGTTGAAATTTGGTCATTTTCTGTTTCCTTTTTAATCAATTTACTAAATTTAGGTTGAGCAAAACCGCCGCACGGTAATAATGCGGTTTAGGATGACTTGGCGACCGCGGAGAGATTTGAACTCTCAACTGATAACTTAGAAGGTTATTGCTCTATCCGTTGAGCTATGCGGTCTAAATCGGGGCAGGTGGGAGTCGAACCCACTTTGTAGCTATTACCTTCACCGTTAGTCATCTACCCCTAAACGTAACGTGTTCTATGCGGGTTATTAACCACATAAGTTACTCTGAACAATGGCTTGCCATATCGACAACTACGTTACCGCTTGTCGTTGCTTACAGTTCATTTCGCTGGATGGCTTTCACCATCTCAAACCGCTCTCTATTACATTCGCAGGTAAAAAAACAAGTGAGGTTATCGAGCTAACTCTTTGTTGAGAACGGTTTGAGGTGGTGGCTCTTTTTATACTTGTGAGTCACCGGGCCAAGTCCTCTTGTTTGCCACAACTTCGAGGAATATAATATTTCTGCCACAACTAACAGCGAGGAAATATTATGTTTAGAAATATGATTATTTCTTATGATTTAAGAAAACAAAAAGACTACAAAACATTAATTGAAGCCATTCAAAAGCTAGGACAAGCAAGCAAGGTTTTAGAGTCTGTTTGGTATGTTAGAACTGAATATACCGCCGTCCAAATTAGGGACTACCTCAAAAATCACATTGATAATGATGATGGGGTAGCTGTCTTTGATTGCTCAAATAATACTTGGGCGACATATGGCGCTAATGCCGAAAAAATGAAATCACTTTGGTGTTATTGATTAGTTATTTTTTCGGTATTTATCACCATTTTTCGTATCTAAAAGCTCTTCTGTAATACAGCCATCACTAAATTTATTGATGGCTGATATTGCTTGGCAAATCGCCATTTCCAGCCCCTCATAATATGGCGTTATAGAGACGGATTTTAATATTGCCTGTCTAATATCTTCTTTCTGTAATTCATCAATCGTTGAAGGTTGCACCTCAACCTCAAACTGCTCGTAATAATCGTCAGGATTATCAAAATCCCATACGGAGCCTCGTCTAATTTTTGCCATTGCGTTTTTCCTGTAAAAGTGCGGTCGTTTTTTCGAGATATTCTTGCGATTCTGCGGTTAAATTCGGCGGTGCATCACCAAATTCCGAGATCCATTCGGCTTTTGCCCTGCGTTCCCACTCCGCGCTGATTTGCTCGCTTACCGCGTTATTGTTGTAGTCGGTATCGACGGCAAGGGTAGGGCGTGAAAGGGATAGCCCAATTAGCGCAACACCCCAAACGCAAGCGGTAATCACTGCGCAAACAATCCAGTGTAGGTATTCATCAAGCCATTGGATGATTTGTTCTTTTCGGCTTGGATGTTGATTTAAAAGTGCGGTAGTAAAGCGTTGTTGTTTCATTTTTCACCTCAAAAAAAAGCCCTCCTTTTACGGAGGGCAAACCTAAGGAACCAATTTTATAGGTTGCATAAGTTTTAAGCCTTCATGCTCGGCTGTGGGGTTAAAGTTGGCTCTTGGAGGAGTTGCACCTCTGTTGTTTAAATAACAATACTTTTTAACAAACCTTATGGTTAATTAATTGCCGTTTCCGGCACCTGCTAATTCCCTTTGTCATTAGCAAACACAAGAGCCTTTGATATTTACAATTCCGTTGCTGAAAAGGTCATAAGATAATACGGACTCACCGAAAATTTCTTGCGATTATCGAAATCTCCATATACCCAGATAGTTATATTTATGTATTCGTTTTCATCGTACAATTCCCAGTCTTCGTAATTTGCTTTTGCTATATCGCAAATTACATCTTCAATATCTTCATTTCCATCAGCGGACCAATCTTCTCCGCAGTCTTGATGAATCGGATCGTCATACGCCATATATCGGTATAAAACTTCACTCATTGTTTAACCTCGTTTGTTTTATGTTTGCCATTTCAAAGCGCACTCTGTCTTGCATTTGACGCGTTCGCATGCTTAAAACTGTCGCTCTGCCGAATGCGCTTTGAAATTTACCGTCTCTCCGGTATGTCACGCCTTTAGCTAACGTTTGCTGTCTGTCGCTTTTCCATTTTTCACCAGTTTAAAAACAGACCAAAAACAGTGGTTCGGTTGCTTACGTTTAGCTATTCCCACCCATTGGCTTTGTTTGCATTTCCGTAAGCATTCACACCGCAATGTAAGTTTTCTCCATCCGTTCATCGCTATTTGCGATCCATCGGGATTGGCGTGTTATCACAACAAGACCATAAGTCACTTACTCCTAACTACTTATCGCTAATCAATCGGTGAGCTTTGTCATTCTCACTGCCGTCTTAACTGCGCTTAAGCGTTGGTCGATGTGTTTTTAATCGTATTGTTAAAGAGCAACTCAAAGTGTTTTGCTTTGATGTGGCTTATTCTACTTAAAGTAGATTTAATTGCAACTAAAAATCGCAAAAAAGTATAATTGTTTTCTATTTAAAGTAGTAAATATTTGATTTTTAATTGAATTTATTTTTGACTATTTGCTGAATTTGTGACCTAAATCACAAAATAGAGTGGTGGATAGGTAGGAGTGATGGATTTTGGGCAAAAGAAAACCGCCCGAAGGCGGTTGTTTAATTTAATTTGTTTAATAGATCTTGCATTGTATGGATAGAAACGCCAATCTGGGACTGTATATTAATATGCTCGCTTAATCTTTTTTTCAATTTATTCAAATCTTCTTCCGTGAGTAAATCACTGTTGGCTTGAATTTGTTTTTTTAAATTTTTTATGCTGTTCTTTATATTTTTATTCATTCTAAGTATTTCTGGGCTTGTGCCAAATCGTCCTACAAATAAAGCTACACAGAAACTAAGAATCGGCGTCACTAAGGGGGCTGCAAGGTTAGCTATTTCAACCAAATGGGGAAGATTGGGAGTAATGTAAAATTTTATGATAAGCGAAAGAAAAAGCCCAATTCCTGCGGTATAAGAACCATATTCAAGCATTGAGAAAGGCTTTGTGACTGCATTTTGTTCAGCCATTACTTTCCTCGCTGCGTTTAATTTCTCTTAATTGTTCAATGATAGAATCTCTTGTCGATATTCTTATTGATTTAGAGCCAACCAAATTCCCATTATGATAATGGTTGATGGTGATTTTATGATATGGGTTTAAAATACTACCAAGATAAAATGATAAGATTTTTAGTAAACGAGAAAGTACGGGGGTGCATAAAAGCACCCCTATAAAAAAAGCTAATTCGTTGATATGCTCAACAAGCAAACTAATTAATCTTTCCATTATCAGAGATAATACGCCGCTCTTCTGGGGCTAAATGATGTTTAACTTTGGTTATAGTATAGTGTTCTTTTGTTTCATAACCTAGCATTTTTATTGTTTTGTTCATTGTTACAGTGAACAAATCGCCTTTCTTGAAACTGGCAATGTTCTCATTTATTTTTTTAATAAAATCCTCGTCAGTAATTTCAACCGGGTAAGAGTGATTGCCGTAAGTCATTTCCCACCCTTTACTGCCTTTAAAGCTTACTGTAAGTAGTGCGATTGTTGTTTCTAATATCTCAACCCTTTCTTTTGGATCGTTGATTTTCATCTTTTGAATCGTTCTTATTTCTTCCGGTTCCAACTTAACTAATATCTCTCTTGAGTCTTCAGATGAGTCAGGTGTTTTGATGGAATTTCCAGCCAATATTTTAAATGCCGGTTTTATGTTCCCTTCAAGAGGTGAGGACACCAGTGTTTTTATATTCTCACGAATATCTTTATTGGCTAATAACTTAGCTATGTTTTTATCTGATTTGATTTCTTTTCCATCAACACTTAAAGTTGCAACATCACTGTTATCATTGGTATGAATACCAATTACAGTTTCTCCTTTGGTGTCATTAATCGCATCAAATATGGTCTTTCCTAAGTTAGACACACTTTTTCTTGATTTTACGCTGGCGTAACCCAATCCAATGTATGGTAATACATCTATAACCTGTGTGGCCATATTATAAATATCAATTCCAAAAACAACCTCAAGGGAACCTTCCTGTGCTGGTGTTTCTACAAAAACGCCAAGGCTCTTGCGTCTGCCCGGATTTAATAACTTATCTGATTTTTCAATCAGATCATGCATTGCTATTATAGCCTTTCCAAGCTCTCTCGCATTCATGCGGTGATTTTCTAAATCTCGACTATCCGAATCATATGATAAAGTAATAAACTCAGTTCTAACTACCTTTCGTTGCTTAGGTTGTTTTTTATTATCCGGCAAACTCTTAGCTTTATCTGTCATATTTTTTCCTTAGGTTGGTTGTTATAGATCAACAATATCCAGTGTTAGTTTCTATAGTAAAACTGAATACCAAAAGACTTTCCCAATGACTGATATATCTTGCATGTCTGCTATCTCATCCGGATGTTCTTCGCTGTTGTAACTACGTATTTTCACTTGTTCATTTGGCATATTGTAGAGTAGTTTTATGCGCAACAAGCCGCCGTGATTGATAGCGTATATCTTGCCGTCTCGGATTGTCTTATTGCCCAAATCAATTCCCACCGTTGTTCCATCCGGAATAACCGGCTCCATTGAATTTCCATCAGCAATCACACATACCGCATTTTCGTACTGTACGCCTTGTTTACGTAGTGTTGCTTTGGAAAAACGCAATTTGAAGTTGTTATAGTCCTCTATGTCATCAGCAAAGCCGTTTCCGGCAGCAAGCTTAATATCTTGATAAAATGGGACTGCGTATTCATCGCTATTTAGTGGAGTATTGCGATCCCATAAGTCGAATGAACCAACGTCTTTCACATTAGAAGTTACTTGATTTTCTAAAGAATCGGCTGTTCCGTATTTCAAATGAGCAGGGCTAACTCCAAAGTATTTCGCCATAGCTTCAATTTTTTTATCTCTCGGAGTCGCAGTGCCCAAAGTGTAACGTCTAGCCATTTCATAAGTTACGCCAATAGCTTTTTGTAAATCCACAATATTCTTGCCTTGTTTAGCCATTAATTCATTAAGCCGGCTTGCTAAATCTGTCATAGAGACTCCTTTATTCTACTAAAGGTAGAAGATACAAAATTAAAATAGTTGATTCAATTCTATTTTTAGTAGTAGAATGGCTCTACTTTAAATAGAATTAAGAGGTTAAAATGCTACCAATCGAAAAAGCTTATGAAATCGTGGGCGGTATTTCGGCTATGGCTCGACATTTCAATCTTACCCCTTGGGCTGTTTCCAAGTGGCGTGAAAAAGTTCCTGCGGAACGTTGCGCAAAGATTGAAGAGCTTACCGCTGGAAAAGTTAAGAAATCCGAATTACGCCCTGATTTGTGGGATTAATTTACCAACCTTTACCCAAAAGAAAACCATAAAAACAAGGCAAAAATTATGGCAATGAAGAAAGTCATTATCGAAATGATTGAGAACATACCGGGCGGTAAAAGTGCGGTAGCTGGATTTCTTGGTTTCAGCGAAGCCGAATTAAATAACCGCTTATACCAAACCAAAGGACAACGGTTTAAAGATGAGGAATTAATTGCGATCCAAAACGAATTTGGATTAACGGATTACACGGACGAATTATGCCGTATTGCTGGTGGTGCATTTGTAAAAGTGCCACCAAAAGATGCATTAGATAATACAGAGTTATCTTGCCGTCAAGTTAGCGAGATTGCGGCTCGTGGATTGTTGTATTCGGCATTAGATCAAGCGATGAAAGACGGCGAAATCACAGCAGCGGAAGAAGACAAAATTCGCTCTGCATTAAGCAAACATTTATCAGCAACAGTAAATTCAATCGAATTAACTATTGCACTTTATAAACGACAATAAAAAACCACCGTGGGAGCGGTGGTCTTAAAAATCACTTAACGAAAGGTATTATCAAATGATTTATACAAATGTTAATCCAAACGAAAGCCAAAGTCAAACACAGAATCAGATGATTTTGGCAGCACTTTTAAACGGCGAAAGACTAACGCATCTTATCGCAGAACAACGTTTTCGTTGCTTGCGTCTTGGCGCACGTATCTATGATTTAAAACAACGAGGACACAATATTCAACGCCGCATGGTGACAGTGGCGAGTGGTAAACGTGTTGCTGAATATTTTATGAGTGAGGTGGCGTGATGAGACGCTTTAATCAGCCTATACGCATTGATGTGTTATTAGCGATTTATTACAGAGAAGTTATTTTAAAACGATTAAGCAAACTGGATGAGGAGATTTTTAATGAGTAAGTTATTAATAAATGAAGCACCTTTACAAGTGCTACCTTCTCTTGCTGTGGCTATCGGTTTGAATGAGGCTATTTTTATTCAGCAGCTACATTACTATTTAGATATGAGCCGTAACGAAGCTGAAGGTAAAAAATGGATCTACAACACATTAGAAAACTGGCAAAAGATTTTTAAATTTTGGTCTCCTAGAACAGTGCAAAGAACCATTAAAAATGTTGAAGAAATGGGGTTGGTTGTTTCAACTGACAAATTCAACAAAATGAAAATGGATAAAACAAAATGGTACTCAATCGACTATGAAAAACTGACTGAAATCGAAGCACAAATTCAAGTGATTGAGGTTAGCCAAAATGACCAAATGTCATTTAGCCAAAATGATTCCTCCAGTTGGTCAAATTGTCTTACTCCATTTAGCCAAAATGACCAAATGTCATTTAGCCAAAATGACCAAAGCAATAACCAAAGAATTAAGAGATCTATAACAAAGAATAATACCCCCTTACCCCCTAAAGGGGAATCTGCTAACGCAGACGTGATAAATACGGAAGATTTTCCTGAAGATAAAAAAAATACTTCTCAAAAATCAAAATCAGAAAAAATTGATTATCAAGCAGTTGTTGATTTATACAACAAAATCAACAAAGAGACAGGCTCAAGATTATCTCAAGCTGTAACGTTAAACGATAAACGAAAACGGGATATTAAAAAATTTCTGAAAGAACTCAAAGAACCTACGCTTGATTGTGTTGAAGCTTATTTCGAAACGTTCTTTGAGGAATTAAAACCATTCCACACTGGAGATAATAATCGTGGATGGAAAGCAACGTTTGATTATGCAATACGACCAGATACAGTGTTAAAAGTTCGGGAGGGTAATTTGTAATGAATCTCCAATTGATCCCTTACAACGAACAAGCAGAACAATCTGTACTTGGTGCTTTGATGATTGATGCTACTGGCAAAGTTGCTAATAACGTTTTTGCAAAACTCAAGGCAGAAAGTTTTTATATTGCGGCGCATCAACGTATTTTTGCAGAAATGCAAGCATTAGCAAAATTAAACAGACCGATTGATCTTTTAACGGTCGAAAGTCGTTTAAGCAGTATGGGAATTATCAATGATGTTGGTGGTTTAGCTTACCTTGCCGAAATTGCTAAAAATACACCAAGCGTAGCCAACGCGAGTTCTTATGCTGATGTTGTGCGAGATAATGCCATTAAACGTTTTGCATTAGCAAAAATCCAGGATTGTACGACCGCACTTTTGGAGCGTTCAGCGTTAAGCACGGAAGATCGCCTTGATGTGATTTCTAAAATGATGAGTCAAATTGCAGATTATGGTCGTGCGGGAAAACAAAACGGATTACGCCGTGCAACTGATATTGCAAATGAGTGGTTGGATGAGTGGGAAATGCGAAAAATGCAACCTGAACGCGTAGCGGGACTTTCGACAGGAGTCGAAGAATTAGATCGCTTATTAGGCGCGAAAAAACTCGTGAAACAATCCCTTGTCGTGATTGGTGCGCGTCCGAAAGTTGGTAAAACCGCATTATTTTCCACTATCGCTGTGAATTGCGTGCTTAATGAGCGTAAAACAGCCTTACTATTCAGCCTTGAGATGTCCGCTAAATTAATTTTTGAGCGTATGTTTATGCAGCGCGGTAATGTCAAAGCCAGTGCATTCTACGAAGACGAAAATCAGCTCCTCAACATGGGGATAAACGTTGATGCAGAAATCAATAAAGGCACGATTGCAATTGGTGAGTTAATCCAAGACGACTTGTTATTTATTGATGATACGCCAGCGGTTTCAGTGGCGCATATTCGCAACGAATGCAGACGCATTAAACGTGAGCGTGGTGAAATCGGATTGATTGCTGTTGATTATCTCACGCTCATGAAAACAGAAGAAGCAGAGCGCAATGATTTAGCCTACGGAAACATCACCAAAGAATTAAAAAATCTTGCGCGAGAAATGGATTGTGTCGTGTTACTGCTCACTCAATTAAACCGTCAGTTAGAAAGCCGTGGGGATAAACGACCATTACCTTCTGATAGCCGTGATACAGGGCAAATTGAACAAGAGTGCGATTATTGGTTAGGTCTTTACCGTGAATACGTTTACAACGATAAAGCCGATCCGACACTCACCGAAATTCATTTACGATTGAATCGCCATGGTTCAACGGGGAAAATCTACGTTGATCAAAGAGATGGCGCGATTTTCAACTGTGACCAGATTGACGCTAAACGACGCGCTGAAACTGGCAAGCTTGAGCCAAAGAAAACAAGACAGAGTAAGGATTTTTAAAATGACAGATTTTGTACAACGTTCAGTAAGTTTAGATTTTATTAAAAAGGTTGGTGGATATGGAAATTAAATCATTTAGCTTTGTTAAGTTAGTGGTAGATTCTCTAGTGATTACTGGATTTATTATAGCGGCATTAAATCATAATGAACCGATTTTAAATGTCTTCATCTGGGTGTTTTGGACGTTCTCTACACTTTCTTTTTTGTCTGCATTTGCCATTAAAAACAAAGATTGGAGTAGAGCAAGAGCTAACCAGTCAATTTATAGCGAGTTAGCGATAAGTTTAGCCCTTGTGTATTTTGGCTATCCTGTTTTAGCGACATTTTCATTGGTTGCGGCACTTTTATTATCTGGAGCTAAAGCAGTAGATGAATATTAAACAAAAATTTTTTATTCGCAGTGAAGCGGTACGTAGCAACGCTAAAGCGCTAATTGATAAATTGCCACTACCAGGAGTCATTGACGGGAAAAAAGTGATCAAGCCGTATGTGGTGGAAATTAAACCAATGACACGTACGCTTGAGCAAAATTCAAAACTACACGCCATGCTTACGGATATTAGCCAACAAGTCCAATTTAAGGGACGCTGGCTGAATGTGGAGCAATGGAAAATGATTATGGTATCAGCTCACGCAGTGGCAACAGGAAAAGGCGTAGATATGGAAATTGGGTTAGAAGGCGAACTGATCAACCTGCGAGAAAGTACGGCAGGAATGGGTGTGAAGCGATTAGCAAGTTTAATCGAATATTTGACCGTTTGGGGTATAGAAAATGGCGTACATTTCAATGATAAATTAAATTTTTGGGGGCATAAATGAACATGGTACTTTTTATGGTTATCTTGGCGGCAATCTTCCTTATTGCTGTTTTTACTGATGGTGTCACTGGCGTATTTGTTGCACTGTTATGTGGTGTTTGCTTTATTTGTGGGCTTTTAGTTTATCGAGATATTGTAGTTGATAAAACAAAGAACGCTGAGCTAATGGAAGTCGACGGAAAATACTACGAAATCAAATACGTTAAAGACAAGGCGGAATAAATATGGTGGACTTACGCAAAGAAGCAAAAGGTAGAGAGTGTCAAGTTAGATTACCTGGTATTTGTAATCATAATCCTGAAACAACGGTATTAGCTCACTATCGTATGGCTGGTTTAAATGGCGTCGGTCAAAAGCCTGATGATATTTTCGGGGCGTGGGCTTGCGACTGCTGCCACGCAGAAATAGATCGAAGGACACGCAAAATGGATACCGAATTTGTGCGATTAGCCCATGCTGAAGGTGTTATGCGCACGCAACAAATTTTAAGACGCGAGGGCAAGCTATGAGTGATTGGCTAGAGATTGCATTACCTTACCCTCCGTCCGTTAATCACTACTGGAAACATACGAGAAGCGGTAGACATTACATTTCAAAGGCTGGCAGAGAGTTTAAACGTATTGCGACTGAAGTTTGTAAACAGTTCGATCCGTTTGAAAGTGCGGTCGAAATTAAGATAGAAATCTACTTTCCCGATAACCGCGCACGCGACCTAGATAACTTACCCAAAGGCATTTTTGATAGTCTTGTCGGAGCAGGTTTAATCAAAGACGATAACCGAACTGTTATTCGCAAATATTCTATCGAAGAAAAAGGCGTTATCGCAAAAGGAAGAACAATCATCAAAATTAAAGGAATAACGAATGCGTAAATTCAGTGAATTAAAACTCAACTCACAGCAAGAAGAATTTGTTGATGAATGGATGTATAAATGGGGGGCTTGGGTGCGCAGTGGACGAATTGATAAATCACAACTCAATATTATCGCTAAATTGATGCAATCTACCATTCCTGCCGAGCCAAGCGAGCCGATGTGCGATGATGAAACAGGTATGATGATTAGTCAGATGGTGGAACAATTCTTCGCGAAAAATGACCGCACTTTACACTTCATTGTGTTTGCGTACTATGTAAATAAGCGGACCGTGAACTTTATCGCAACCAAGATGCGTGAAAAATACGGTGCAGTCATAATGCAACCCTGTGCTGGTAAATCGAATGTAAGAGTGCCAAGTCTTAAAACAATTAAACGAAATGTTGAAAAGGAATTAGATTTAGCAAAATCCATAATTCACGAATTGTTGGTAACTGGCTTCGTTCTTCTGCGAACTGGTAAAGAAAAAGCAAAAAATATCAAAATAACATATTGACGAACGTGTCATCTTGTCCTATTATTTCAATATATGGTGGTCGTCGTGTAAGTGATGTTCGCCGAGTGAATTTTATAGCCCTGATTGGTTTTCCAGTCGGGGCTTTTTTGTTGGTGGTTATGATGGAACGACAAGATACTGAGTTAAGAAACGATGTAAAATATCAAGAAAAACCTCAAGATCTTGATGTTGATAACTACCAGCCTGAAAGTATAACAAGGTGCGTTCTTCGCTCTCGAAATAACGGAAAGGACGGTACCTCCATTCGAAATGGTTTGCCGCGATTGGGATGGCTTGAAGCGGCACACCAAATGCTTTAGATAAGACTTCTTTATTTTCATTTAGATAATTGATGAGCTTTTCATCCAGTGTAAGTGAAAAGTTTTTATTATTGGCAATATTTATTTCTCTGAAAGAAAATTCTAAATAACAGTATGAAACTTCATTTTCTGCATAATTAGCCCAATAACCACATCCTAAGGTCATGTATGGGCTTTCTGGTGCATTTAAATCTACCAATAATTTTCTTAACATTGGAGAATATTTTAATTCAGGGATGTTTTCTATCATTTCATGGTGGGTTATTAAATCAAATCCACCAGTATTTGGTGCAGGTGTATCTGTTTCAGAAAGGCTTTCTCCAGGTTGATAAGGAAATTTATAAAAGCCATCTTCAATTTCATCTAACTGAATCATTTTAAACCTCTGTTATTTTATTGCGTGAAAACTTTATCTTAACAGAACTTTATGCCTACTGTAACAGGTGGGCTTTTTTATTACCTCGAATAAGCGGGGTGGGGTATGAAAATGCTAAAAGATATGCCTGTAGAATCGCAAGCCTGGGGGTGGATTACTGCGCTCTTTGGTATGTTTACGCTAACAGAATGGTCAATCGTGATTGGTATTGTGGTTACGATTTGTAATTTTTATCGTGAATCAAGGTATAAAAAACGGATGCTTGAACTTGAGGAAATTCGAGCGGGGATTAGAGATAAGCATGGCAAGGTGATTGATAGTGGCGATAAATAAGAAAGTGATTTTATGCTCTGTTGCTGCAATTATCGGTATTGTTATGGTTAATTACAATAATGCAATCCGTACAACTGAGCGTGGGCTATCTATTATTGGTAACTCCGAAAGTTGTCGCCGTGATCCGTATAAATGCCCTGCGAATATATTAACTGTTGGCGTTGGGAGTACGGCTGCTGGTGGCGAGCCAATCAATCCAAAGAAACGCTACACAGATAATGAAATTGCTCAACGTTGGGTTAAGGATATTCAGACCGCCGAGCAGTGTGTCAATCGTTTTGCTAACGGTAAAAAATTGCCATTGTCGGTATTTGAAGCATTGACATCAATCACGTTTAATGTGGGGTGTGATGCCGTGCGTAATTCCACGATGTTTACAAAAGCAAGAACGGGGGAATTGGATTCTGTGTGTAATCAGTTTCCACGCTGGGTTTATGCTGGCGGTAAAAAATTAAGTGGGCTTGTTATTCGTCGCGAGAAAGAAAAAGCCTTGTGCTTTTCCGACTTGCGTTAAGGATTAGTAGCGCGGTTATGGGACTAAGTAAATCAGATGGCGAAAGCGTAAACGAAAGAGCCTAAACCGCGCGGCTATTTAATTAAGGTGATGATATGGGTATTGGCGATAGTTTAACTAAATTATTTTGGTTATGTGTAGTTTGTGTGTTGGCGGTTGCGTTTGGGCTGTGCGGTTGGATTTATCATCAATCAAACAAGATTGATGTTCTTAACGCCGAGATTGAAACGCATAAGCAAACCATCACTACGCAAAGCAGCACAATCAAACAGCTAAAAGCAGACGCAGAATACAATAAACAGCTAACGCTTGAACTAAGTAAGGCTGAATCGGACGCAAGGAGTAAATCAGATGCAGTTATCAAATCTATTCCAAAACAAACCAAAGCAAGTGCAGCTTTTAATGCTGACGCTCCTCGCAATGTTGTTGAGTTCCTGCGCGAGTAAGCCTGATGTCACTGCTTGCCCGCAATTTCCCGCTGCATTTACTGCGCATTTAGACAAGACGGCGTTTGACGGCCGCACCTACGGCGATGTGACACAGTATGCAGTAATCCTTAAGCGCGAACGTGATATGTGTTTAAACCGTATCGACAAAATCCGCGAATGGCAGAAAGAAGAATTGAGCAAATAACATGTTACTGCCTAAATCAAAAAAGAAATTATTAAAAGAGGGATACACTCACTATGGTAAGTTGTGGGGTATCCCTATTTATATTGGCAATATAGATAGCGAAGCGCCAATAATTCAGACTGCGAATTTTATCCCTCAGAGGGTTTTAGATATCGCTGATGAGATTTGCTTTTTCATGCTTAGTATTAAGTATAGAGATGACCCGTATTATAATCCCGTTTACCCTATATATGTGGGCAAACCTATTACTTTAGGTGGTAAAGATGGAAATAAATAAAGGTGATATTGTTAAATTGCGTAATGGTCAGTTATGCAATGTGGTATATGAAACACAGTTCGGCAAGTGGTTGCTGGTTGAGTGTACGCATATGGAAGAACCACCATTAACACACTGGCACAATTCCGACGGTAGCTTTTATGCTGATGACGTTAGCCCGTTAGATGTGGTTGAAGTGGTTGGCATGGTGGAATTGCCTATTGTGGATATGGGAAAAGAACAATGATTGGTGGTGATGATAACTGTGGCTGATATTGCTATTGATTGTACGTGATACATCATAGGTAATAAGGGGGAGATCTCCCCTTTTATGCTAAAGTGTGAGTTGTTCTGGTTTGCACTGATAAACTTTTGCTAATCGCTCACAGGTTTTTTGTTGTGGTTTAGAGCCTTTTTTTTCAGCTTGAGAAATAGAGGATTGTGTTAGTCCTGTTTTATCTGCTACCTCGTATTGTGATAGTCCTCGATAGACACGCCATGATGCAAGTAAGCTAATATCTTGTTCAAACATGATGTTAATCACTTCATTAGGTATGGTTTCATTATCTGTGGCATCGGATAAATAAGGTACATCTTTGTATTCTGATGCATCATCAAGAGCGACTAATCTATTAAATTCTTCTATAGGTAGTACTACAAATTGTGGATTACCTTTTATATCGTTAATGTATTGTAAGTTCATTTTTCTTCCTTAAAAGGGGTTGCTCCCTTTTTAATATGTTGTTGATGTTCTGCGCTTAACCATTTGGATATTAATTATTGTTGGCTCACCGTGGATTATTTCAAATAAGATTCGGTAATCTCCAACTCTTAATCTATATTGGTTATTTTCGCTCTTCATTTTTTTTAAATCTAATGTGACGTTTGGAAATTCTTTTAATTCATTGACTTTATTTCTTATTGCTGTCACATACCTTTGGTCTATTGCAAGTAACTGTTTAAGTGCTTTCTTAGTCCAGTATATCTGATTCATTTAATCTCCTTGATTAAACAAGTTTCTTTTAATGATTAGATAATAAGATATTTTTTCTATATTGTCAATTAGCAATTAGTAAATAATCTAATTTTATTTAAATTAATTTATTGTAAACCTAATTATCTAATTATTAAAAGGTACTCCTGAGGGGGTATCCTATTCCGCGGGGTTGTGGCAGCGCGGATTTCGGCAGTTTTTTTAGTTTCTAGGCATCATCATCTTTTTATGCGATGCCTGTTGGTGGTTGATTTTTATTACTAGGATTTGAGTTTATGGATAATCTACATGATATCAAGTTAAATATAAATCAGATCGCCGAACTCACTGGATTACACCGCCAAACCGTATCACAACGAACAGCTGGGTTGACTCCAGCTATCGGGAGTAATAGTAAATTAAAGCTTTATTCTTTGCGCGATTTGATATTAACAGGACTCACGGAGAAGATGTCAGCAGATGTTGACAGATTATCACCAGTAGAGCGTCGAGCTTGGTATCAATCTGAAAACGAGCGACTACGCTTTGAGCGTGAGACTGGCGAGCTAATCCCCGCCAGTGAAGTTGCATTAGAAATGGGGACAATGGCGAAAGCCGTCGTCCAAACTTTAGAGACGTTACCAGATATTTTAGAGCGTGACTGTGGATTACAGCCTAAAGATTTGATTCGCGTCCAACAGGTGATTGATGATATACGCGACCAAATGGCGCTACATATTCAACAAAGCGAAACAGATATTACGAATGGAGAAGACGAATAATGTTTGCGTCAGCGAAAGACATCCGCTGCGACATGGCGAGCGCAATCAAGGCACCACGCCGAATGAAAGTCTCCGAAGCAGTAGCGGAATATATGCGTGTGCCTGTTGGTGGTGGTAACTCCGTTAAGTGGGATAAAAACACTGCTGCCTATATGTTAGAGCCAATGGACTGTCTTAATAGCCGTGAATATGATGCCGTGATTTTTGTTGGCCCTGCCCGAACGGGAAAAACCATCGGCTTAATTGACGGCTGGATCACCTATTCCATTATTTGCGATCCGTCGGATTTCCTACTGGTACAACTCACCCAAGAAAAAGCCAGCGAACATAGCCGTAAAAGATTAGATCGCACTTTCCGCTGTTCGCCCGAAATCACCAAACGGCTCAGTCCACGCAAAAATGACAACAATGTCCACGACAAGTATTTCCGAGCGGGTAACTTACTTAAAATCGGTTGGCCCTCAATCAATGTTTTGTCATCGTCCGATTACAAATTCGTTGCCTTAACCGACTATGACCGCTGGCCAGATGATATAGACGGTGAGGGTGACGGCTTTTCGCTTGCGAGCAAACGTACAACAACATTTATGAGTGCAGGCATGACGCTTGTCGAAAGCTCACCAGGTAAGGATATTGTTGATCTCAAACATCAACCGAAAACGACACATGAAGCACCGCCTACAACAGGTATTTTAAGTCTGTATAACCGCGGTGATCGCCGTCGGTTTTACTGGCAGTGTCCAGATTGTGGCGAATATTTTGAGCCATCCATGGCAAATATGACGGGCTATCGTGATGATACCGATTATGTCAAAGCGAGCGAAAAGGCGCGCTTACAATGCCCGCATTGCCAAGCCTTAATCTCACCCGAACGCAAGCGAGAATTAAATATCAGTGGTGTGTGGCTGAAAGACGGTCAACGTATTGACAAAAACGGCAAGATCTCAGGTGAGCCAAGAAATTCTCGAATTGCCAGCTTTTGGCTAGAAGGTCCTGCGGCAGCCTATCAGACTTGGTCGCAGTTGATTTATAAATTGCTCAACGCTGAACATGAGTATGAGATGACTGGGAGCGAAGAAACCCTAAAAGCGGTAACCAATACGGACTGGGGGTTGCCGTATCTCCCTCGCTCAGCCCTTGAACAGCGCCGAGCCGATGAACTCATGGAGCGTCGCGAAGAAGCGAGCAAGGATAACAAAACAATCCCAGCACAATGCCGCTTTTTAATTGCCGCGGTGGACGTACAGGGCGGTAAAAATCGCCGATTTGTCGTCCAAATCGTTGGTTATGGCGAAAATGGTGAACGCTGGTTGATTGACCGCTACAACATCTCGCACACCTTGCCTGATGAAGACGGAGTCGTGGAACAAATCGATCCACGAATACCCGAAGACTGGGGGTTTTTGGTCAGCGATGTACTCAATAAGCAGTACAAACTCGCCACAAACGAAAACCACTTAATGCCAATCTTGGCAATGGCTGTTGATAGTGGCGGTGAAGATGGTGTCACCGACAACGCCTATAAATTTTGGCGCAAATGTCGTCGTGACGGTTTGGCAAAAAAAGTCTATTTGGTTAAAGGTGATTCAACCAAACGCCAAAAGCTGATCACAAAAACCTATCCCGATAATACCAATCGTTCTGATCGCCACGCATCAGCACGTGGTGATGTACCGTTGTATCTGTTGCAGACAGACTATTTAAAAGACCGCATCAACAATGCGCTATCTCGTGATAGCGTCGGCACAAACTACATCCATTTCCCCGATTGGATCGGGGAATGGTTTTTTAACGAGTTGGTCTACGAAGAGCGCGGCGCGGACGGCAAGTGGCGAAAACCTGGTAAAGGCAACAACGAAGCCTTTGACTTGTTTTGCTATGCGCACGCCATCGCCATTTTACGCGGATATGAGCGGATCAAATGGGGAGACGAAAAAGACGTGCCAAGTTGGGCGCAGTTGCCTGATGTAAATGCAAATATCATCCGAAATTCGACCGCACTTTCTGTTGAATCAAAACTTGATGGAGAACAGCCTGAACAAGTTAAACCAACCCCACAAAAGCAAACTAATCCTAAGAATAGCTGGCTTAGTGGTGGTGGAAAAACAGGCGGATGGCTTTAAATTAATTTCCTGAACAGCTTTAAATCGTGAGTTTACGAGCCTGTAATAAGGTAGGATTGTTGCGGTAATACAACCCGATCAGAGATGGTCGGGTTTTTTATTATCTAAATTTTAAAAGGATTATTTTATATGCAACTAGCAAACCCAGAAAATTTTAAACAATTTGTACAAATTAAAAATCATCAAACTGTGACTACATCAGAAATTGTAGCAAAGGTATTTGGTAAGCAACATAATCATGTTATGCGTGATATTCGACAATTATTAGAAAATTGTGTAGATGATGATTTTACAAAATCCAATTTTGGACTTTGTTTTAAAAACAATGAGTTACAGAATGGTAAGCCACAACCTTACTATGAATTAACTAAAAATGGCTTTATGCTTTTAGTTATGGGATATAAATCTAAAAAGGCAATGGGAATTAAAATTTCTTATATTAAAGCCTTTGATTATATGGCAGAAGAATTAGCCAAAGGTGGAAAAACATTACTTGAACAGTATTATCAACTGCTAGGCGAACACAAAGCCGAAAAACAGCTTGCGAGCTTTTGTGGTAAAGCCTTGAATGAATGGAAAGGCAAAAAGCCAGTATTGGAAGGTGTAATCCGCATTATGGAAGATAAAATGCAAATTGAATTGCCGCTATTGACAGCTTAGAATTTGAGTAGTAGTATCTCTTTCAAGGTCTCAAAAGCCTTATTAAACAGCGGTAATTCACCCCGTCAGCGTGATTTTTTTGTACCTGCAGAAAAGTGCGGTCAAAAACAAACAAATTTTTATCAATGGTCGGCAGTGCGAAGAATACAATACCGCAAGGGAATAATTCCGCCTGACTGTTTACAGGTTTTGAGCTGCCGACCGCCCGATTTATCGGGTTATCCATCAAAAGGAATAAACAGATGACAACTCAAAATTCTACTATTCAAACTACCGATTCTTACGACCGTCTTACCGTCGCTACACAACAACTTCGGGCATTACTTGCTTTGTTGCAAGATCAGGGCTGTGATTTGAACACAGGCTTTAATCTGCCGCATAAATTTATCATCAATACGATTGAATTAGCGGAAAGTTTAGCCGAAGAAGTCGAAGCCTTAATTCCACAAGCGTGTAAATAAGGAGGATAAAATGAATAGCCTATTTGCCCTGAACCAACAAACATTAACAATGTCCAGTCGTGAGATTGCGGAGCTTTGTGAAAAACGCCACGAACTGGTATTACGAGATATTGCAAACCTAAATGAAGCATATCAAAAAGAAGGGTATCCAATAATTTTGGAGACCCCCTATATTCACCCACAGAACGGGCAAACTTACAAACATTGCCTTCTTACACAAGAGCAAGTTCTTGATTTGGTAACTGGTTATAAGCACGAAATCCGAATTAAAATCAACCGTCGCTGGCAGGAACTAGAACAAAAACAAGGCAAGCCCGATCTAATGATCGCACTTAACGATCCAAGTTTCTTGCGTAATGCTTTGGCTGAATATTCAGAAAAAGTGATTGAGCTCACTCCGAAAGCCAATGCCTTTGATCGTATTGCGACAAAATCGGACGGATCGTTAAATCTAACCGAATCAGCAAAACATTTACAAGTGCCGCCGAAAAAGTTTAATCAGTTCCTATTTGCTCACGGTTGGATCTATCGCCGTACAGGCGGTAAATCTTGGGTGGCATATCAAGATAAACTGAAATCGGGCTATCTTGAACATAAAGTGCATACCGTCCATCAATATGACGGCACTGAAAGCCTTTATCCGCAGGTATTGATTACTGCCAAAGGTTTAGCAAAGTTGGCACAAATGCTGGAAATGCCACAACAATTATTGCTTGAATAGCAAAAAATTTCACAAAACCGACCGCTTGCAGCTGAATGCCGCAAGCGGTTTTTTATTGGAGTAAAAATGAGCCTTTACACCATAGACGAACTTAAACAAAAAATCCGTACGCTTGATGAAAAGATTGAGCAAGCACAAAGCCAAGTTACCTTTAACGGTCGATCGGTATCTTACCAGGTGGCGGAACTTACCAAGCAGCGTGACCGCTATCAAAAAATGCTGGATGAATTGCTGGCGGAAACCGGTCAGCGTACGAAAAAACATCGTATTAAATACGCGAGATTTATCTAATGAATATATTGGAAAAAACCATTGCAGCAATATCTCCACGCTGGGCGGCAAAACGGTCACAAAGCCGTTACGTACTGAATGCGTATGAAGCCGCATTGCCAAGCCGAACGCATAAAGCTAGTCGAGACGGACAAGGTGCTAACACAAATGTACGGCAAAGTGCGGTTAGTCTTAGAGAACAAGCGCGAGCCTTAGACCAAAATCACGATATTGTCATCGGTATTCTCGATAAAATGGAAGAGAGAGTGATTGGCTCGAAAGGCATTCATATTGAACCGCAACCACTGACAAAATCAGGTGATGTAAACGAAGAGCTAGCAGAGCAAATTCGCAAACTTTGGGCTGAATGGTCGGTGAAACCTGATGTAACAGGCTTATATACAAGACCGTCATTAGAACGAATGTTGTTGCGCACGTGGTTACGTGATGGTGAGGTATTTATCCAGCTGGTCAAAGGTCATGTTATCGGACACGAACACGCAACCAAGGTCGCATTTTCGATTGAGGCATTGGAGCCTGATTTTGTGCCAATGACATCGGATATAGGCAATCAGGGATTAGTACAAGGCGTGTATCTTAATGCTTGGCGCAAACCTACAGCTTATCAAGTATATCTTAATAATCCGCAGGAAGCCGTTAGTCACTATGGCAAAATTAAGCAAGTATCAGCTGAGAACATGCTGCATTTAGCATTCCGCAAGCGATTACATCAAATCCGCGGTGTCAGTATGTTGCACGGTGTCATTATTCGTCTTGCTGACTTGAAAGAATACGAAGAAAGCGAACGTGTAGCAGCACGTATTGCCGCAGCGATGACGATGTACATTAAAAAAGGTGATGCAGCGTTGTATGACGATGACAATACAGATGAGAAAGGCACACGACTTTTTGATATTGCACCAGGTGCAGTGATTGATGACTTAAAACCCGGTGAAGATGTTGGATTGATTAACTCTAACCGACCAAATGTCAATCTTGAGACTTTTAGAAATGGTCAGTTAAGAGCGACAGCAGCAGGTACAAGATCGAGCTACTCCAGTATTGCTCGTGATTACAACGGCACATACTCAGCACAACGACAAGAGCTGGTAGAAAGTTTTGAAGGTTATGCGGTGTTGCAAGATTGCTTTGTCGCTGCGGTATCTCGTCCGATTTACCGTGAATGGCTGAAAATGGCGATTGCATCACAAGCAATTAAATTGCCAGCAGATCTTGATACAAACTCTCTGTTTAATGCGGTGTATTCAGGGCCTGTCATGCCATGGATTGATCCAATCAAAGAAGCCAATGCGTGGAAAGAGCGTATTAAAGGTGGTTTAGCAACAGAAAGCCAAGCGATCCGCGCAAGTGGTAGCAATCCTGCTGAGGTGAAACGCAGACGAATTGTTGAAGTTACCGAAAATAAAGAAGCTGGATTGAAATTTGATACTGATTTAACAAATACACAGGTTACAAGTAAAAAATCCAATAATATTGAAGAGGGAGAAGCATGAAAACATGGTTCAAAATTAAAGCCTTAGCCAAGGATACAGCTGAAATCTCAATTTTTGAAGAAATTGGCTATTGGGGCGTAACGGCTCAACAATTTGCTAAGGATTTAACCGCACTTGGTGGCAATATCCGACAGATTAATTTACACATTCACTCACCTGGTGGAGATGTATTTGATGGAATCGCCATTTACAACTTATTAAAAAATCATACTGCTAAAAAGACCGTCTATATTGACGGTCTTGCTGCATCTATGGCAAGTGTGATTGCGATGTGCGGAGATGAAATCATTATGCCTGAAAATGCGATGATGATGATCCATAAGCCTTGGGGAATCCAAGGTGGCGATGCAGAAGATATGCGTAAATATGCTGACTTACTCGATAAAGTCGAAAGCTCTTTACTTATGGCTTATACCAGTAAAACAGGTAAAAGCGAAGAAGAAATAGCAGCAATGCTAGCGGAAGAAACTTGGCTCAATGGCAAAGAATGCGTGGAGTTGGGTTTTGCCGATAAATTAGCCGAACCACTTGTGGCGATGGCGCAATTACAATCAAAACGTTTAGAGGATTATACAAAGATGCCTAATCAAATTAAAAATATGTTCACCAAGCCACAAGGCAACGCTGGTACAACTACACCAGCACCAACTAATGAGCCAGCTCAACCAAAAGAAGAGCCAAAAACACAAGCTACGGTAGATAATACCGCACAAATACAAGCTGCGATGAATAAACGCAACTCGGACATTAAAGCTGTATTTGCGCCATTTGGTGCAGCTCACAATGATTTATTAGTGGAATGCTTAGGTGACTTATCTATCACCGCGGAACAAGCCAAAGATAAATTACTTGCGAAACTTGGTGCAGATACCACACCGAGCGTACCACAAAATCATATTCACGCTGGCAACGGTAATATCGTTGGTGATGGTGTGAAACAATCTTTAATGGCTCGTGCAGGTCAGGATAAAGACAAAACCAACGCTAAAGATAACGCTTACAACGCAATGACCTTGCGCGAATTAGCTCGTGCGTCATTGGTTGATCGTGGTGTAGGCATTTCAGGTTTAACTCCAATGCAGATGGTTGGTCTTGCCTTTACGCACTCAAGCTCCGACTTTGGTCAAATCTTGATTGATGTAGCGCATAAATCCTTACTCAAAGGCTGGGAAACTACCACTGAAAACTATGAGCAATTCACTTCGCGTGGCATCTTAACGGATTTCCGTCCTGCGAAACGTGTTGGCTTGGGTGAGTTTGGTTACTTGCCAGAAGTGGGCGAAGGTGAAGAATACACTTACGGTACAATCGGTGATGAAGGTGCATCAGTGGCATTGGCGACCTATGGGCAATTATTCAGCATTACTCGTCAGGCAATCATCAATGACGATATGCACCTTTTAACCAAAATTCCTGAAAAAATGGGACAAGCCGCACGCGCTACAATCGCTAAATTAGTCTTTGCTTTGATCACTGGCAATGCCATTGCGCAAGACGGCAAAAAACTCTTTGATGCAAGTCACAAAAACAGCCTAACTAATGCTGCCTTAGATGTAACAAACATTGATAAAGCAATTCAGTTAATGAATGGTTTTGTGAATAGCCGTGGCGAACCATTAGCGATTGAGCCTGAATTTATGCTTGCACCAACATCATTGTACACAAAAGCACGACAAATCTTAGGTTCGTCAAGCGTGGAAGGTGCAGATATTAATAGCGGTATTATCAATCCAATCCGTGATATTGTTGATCCGATTAAATCTGCTCGTTTACAAGTGGCTGATCCTAAGTCTTGGTACTTACTCAACAAAGAAGCGATCGAAGTGTCTTATCTTGACGGTGTAGATACGCCTTACATTGAGCAACAACAAGGCTTTACTGTGGATGGTGTGGCAACTAAAGTCCGCATTGACGCAGGAGTTAACGTGATTGATTACCGCGGTATTGTTAAAGTGACAAACGCTTAATCAATTTGTTGTGTAATTTGACCGTGCTTTTTAAAAGTGCGGTCTTTTTTATCCCTAAAAAAAGGAAATCTAAATTATGGCAAAAAATTATGTACAAGACGGAAATACAATCCGTTTTACGCCAGCTAAGTCTGTTGCCAGTGGTGATGTGGTGATTGTCGGCGCTATGGCGGCAATTGCTGTCACTGCGGTAGCAGCAAAAGAAACAGGTGTTGGTTTAACCACAGGTGTATTTACTGTTAAGGCTAAACAGGCAGATGACATTAAACAAGGTGCGGTGCTTTACTGGTCTGAAGCAGACGGTGCAACCACAACAGCGGCAAGTAATATTAAATTAGGTGTAGCTTGGTCGGACAGTGGCACGTCATCCACACAGGTTGACGTGAAAATAAATGCCTAGCCTCTTTGATCTTGCGTTACAACAAGCCGATCGTGTGATCCAACAAACCATTATGACCGACTACGAGATCAACGGTGAGATTTATCAGGGGGTCTTTGACGAGATCCCCCGAGAAATTGAACCTACTGGCTATAGCGGTCATCTCGCGCTAAATGGTGCCTATCGTACGCTCACCCTGTTTAAATCACAGGGTTATACCCCGAAACGTGGCGATGTTGTGGTGATTAATGGTAAGCGTTATGGCGTAACGGGTTTTGGCTACCAAGACGGCTATATAGTTTTACAGGTGGAATAATGTCTCTACAAGATGATGTAGCTCGCGTCCAGCGACGACTTAATGATATTGGTAGACAAAAAGTGCCAAGAGCCGCAGTTAATGCGATCAACAAAGTAGCGCACAAGATTGGCAACCGCGCCATGAAAGCGGTCGCGAAAGATGTTGGAGTGCCGTTAAAAACAGTGCGTGGACGAATGAAGCTCGAACGTGCTAAGAATAAGTTGCCCGTCGCTAGATTGCGCATTTTGCGCTCGGATATGCCAGCAATACGACTACTTGAAAACCGATCAAATCGTATTTGGGTTGGTCGCGGTGGGATTGTTATTGGTAAATATGCTATCTCGCGCGGCTTTCGCCAACAGTTGCGAAATGGTCGAGAGCACATCTTACAACGTGACGGTCGCGCGCGTTATCCGATTGATGTAACCAAAATCCCCGTGGGGGATATGATTACGCGTGAGTTTACCAAAGCAACGAGTAATTATGGTACCGAGATCAAACAAGAGCTCGTCAATCAATTAAGAGATACCATCTAATGCAAGATCTAAAAAAAATCCGAAAGTCGGTTTTTGACTTTTTAGACGGACAAATTGACGGTGTGGACCATTATTTTTGTGGGCACACCGTTTTTTTATCCGCAGAGACCGACCTGCCAGCAATCTGCGTCTTTATTGATGATGTCCAGTCCGATGACAGCACGCTATGCGGTGCTTATTGGGCTGGCAAACTCAGCGTACAGGTGTATTTAAAATCATCACTCCCCGAAGATGATTTAGACGACCTAATGGAGCTTGTTATCAACAAGTTAGACGGTTATGCGTCCGACGAGTTAGAGCTGCTCCAACTGACCGCCATTACATACATCAACGACGACAGACAAACTGAGTGGATTGTGGGCAGTATCCAATATGACATCTCATTTTACCGCAAAGGAGCGGCATAGTTATGGCAACAACAACTCCCTTTCAAGGGTCTAAATTTTATCTTGGTGTAGGTTTAGACGCGACAAAAAAAATCACGGCGTGCACCTTGTCTCCTGCGACAATCACGATTGCATCAAGTGGTTACGCTAAAGGTGATGCAATCACGATTGACGGTTTAGGCGCATTAAACGGCACTTATCCGATTAAATCCGTTGCGAGCGATACAGGTTTAATTACGCTGGCGGACGAAGTGGACTGGTCTGGTTATGATGCCCCGTCATCATTTACCAACGCGACAGCGGCAAAAGTCCAATGGTCCGACAATTTCTGCCAGATCAAAAGCATTGAAGGTGACGGTGACACGCTGGGCGAAGAAGATGTCACTACGATGTGTTCTCAGGGCACCGAAACGGAAGCGGGCGAAATTGAGTATGGTTCGATCAAACTCACCTTTTTCTTTACCCCTGCGACCAAAATGCAACAAGATTTGCGTAAAAAATTTTACAGCAAAGAAAACTTTCCTTGGTTGCTGGTATTAACCAATAAACAAGGATCTTTATATGGCACTGGATTTATCCAAACATCGCCAAACTTTAGCGGCGAAGTAAAAGGAAAATACGAATCTGGCGTAACCATTAAAAAAGCAAAACGCGATTATTTATTGCCTGTCGCGTAATAAAAAAATAAAAGCCAAAGTGGATTAAAACATTTTGGCTTTTTTAAATTAAATTTGGAGTAAAACTATGTCTTTGCGTGAAAAACTTTTAAAAAACACCCCAAAATTGACCGCACTTGAAATCAACGGTGAAAAATATTTTATTCGCGAATTTAATATTGGCGAAATGAATCAGGCGTTATATGGTCAACAGCAAGAATTAATTAAATTAGCTCAAAAACAAGGGATTGAGTTAAATTTTAACGATGAAGACGAACTCGCCAAACAATTAGCGCAAGTTTATGATCCGTATCGTTTAGCGCGTAGTTTAGCGACACGCTTATGTGACGCAGACGGCAATAATATTTTTGACCCAGACAACCAAGACGACTTGGACGCTATCTCAAAACTTGATAAAGATACCTTTGAGCAATTTACCAAAGCCTTGTCTGACTTTGCCCCAAAAGACTTACCAGCCGACGCAAATCACAACTAAATTTAGCGTTAGCGCTGGGTAAATCGCTTAGCGAAATAGACCAATTATCCGAGCGAGAGTTTGCGGAGTGGGAGCTTTTTGCGCAAGAGCAGCCATTTGGCTTGTGGCGAGATGACTATCGGACCGCACAAATATCCCATCTATTAGCCATGATAAATCGCAACCCTAAAGCAAAAGACCCCGAATTAATGGAGTTTATGCCATTTTTTAAAAGTAAAGATGACGTGGAAAATGACGGCTCCGCCGAATATTTAGCTAACCGCTAATAACACTTGATATTAATTGTAGTTGTGTAATAATTAAGCAAAAGTAACAAAGGAGCGTAAATATGTTTGGTGGATTTATATTTTATACATTGTTTTTTATTTTATGCTTTGGTTTGTTACTTGCGGTGCTAACTCTGCCTTATCCATATCCGTTGGTTGTTTTTGGATTAATTGCGCTGATATTTTTATATCAGATTATTAAAATAATCCGAGATAAAAATTTAACCAGATCGCAAAAATGGGATAAATTATTGGGTAAATAGCTAAAAATTAAAAGTTCCTTTAAAGGTTCACTTCGGTGAGCCTTTTTTATTTGAGAGAAATTGATATGTCGGCAGTAGGCAACTTAAATATTAAATTGGGCGTGGACACCGTTGAATTTCAGGCATCGCTAAACCGTACGGGGATGCAAGCAGAGCAGTTTGCTAAAAAATTACAAGCAAATTTTGATAATGCCAGATTAAAAGCGCAACAATTTTCGTCGAAAACGTCTAGTTATTTAAATAATATCGACGCAGCAATGTCTAACCTAAACAATTCGGCACGATTGACGGTTTGGACGACCATTTTTAGCAATTTTGGTGGATCGCTTGGGTCGCTTGGTAAACATGCAGAAATGTACCAAGAAATTGCCAATAAACTACGTTTAGTTGAACCAGCTGGCATTAGTGCAACAAAAGGTTTGCAGTCAATTTTTGACATCTCTCTTAAAACCAATCAAAGCGTAGACGCTACATCGAGTGTCTATCAACGCTTTGCGCAGAATGCCCAATCCTTAGGTATTAGTCAAGCGCAAGTCGCCAGTCTAACTGAGACCGTGTCAAAAGCTGTAGCTATCTCTGGTGCGAGTGCGTCAGCTGCTCAAGCTGCATTAACACAATTTGGGCAATCTTTAGCGTCTGGGGTTTTTCGCGGCGAAGAATTTAACTCAGTGATGGAACAAACACCTGGGCTTGCGCAAGCAATTGCTATAGGGCTAGGGGTGAGTACTGGCGAGCTACGCAATATGGCAAAACAAGGTCAGCTCACAATGGACGTGTTGATCCCTGCTCTCGAAAAAGCCAAGAATAGTGTGGATTCGCAATTTGCCACACGCGTGGTGACTGTCTCTGGCGCGTTTGAAAACCTAAATACGGCGACCATCAAATGGGCTGGCGAATTAGACCAGACTTTGGGGCTTAGCCAAAAATTTGTTGGCGTTATCGGTGGCGTGTCTCAGCACCTTAATGCGATTGGTGGTGCGGTTGGCGTGGGTACATTAGGCGCGATCGCGAACCAGTTTAAATCGTTTGTCAAAACAGGCAACGAGCAAGCGGTAATGGCGGTGGCTGCCGCCGAAGCGGAAAAAGTGCGCACACAAGCACTCCGCGAACAAGCCGTAACCGAAATGAATTTGCTCCAAATCAAGGCAAATCACGCACGCACCGATGCGGAGCGATTGGCGGTGATTGGTCAATTATCCGCAGCCGAAGGCAAATTAACCGCGGCGATCAACGCGGAAGCAGCAGCACAACGTAATTTAGCGGTAGCGCAAAAACAAACCAATACTTTATCACGGCTTGGCGCGGGCGCATTAAGTCTTGTTGGTGGACCTATTGGTGCAGTCTCAATCGCATTGGCGGCAGGCGCTGGCTTTTGGTTGGATTACTCGCAAAAAACTGCTGAAGCTCACAACAAGGCACTGGCGTTTGCCAATGATTTGCCAACATTGACCGCGGAAATTGAAAAAATGAACTCAATCCAGCTTGGCAGTGAAAAAGCCAAAGCAGAAGAAAGTATTATTGCTCAACAACAAGAAATCAAGAAGCTTGAGAAAACAATCAGTGATCTTGAAAATCAAATTCGTAACACGCCAAAATTAACCGTTATCACAGATGACACTGGTTTTGAGATTACAATTGAAAATACTCAAAAACTTGCCAAACTTAACCGCACATTGGCAACAACCAAAGCAGATTTACAAACGGCACAAGAAAAATTAAATGATACCCAAGATATAAGTAACGCTATTTCGGCGCAGTTGGCTGATCGAACAGAAGAGATGATTGGCTTCGTCGAACGCTATGGTGATATGACACTGACAAGCGAAAACCGCATCAATACTTGGGCTGATTCAGCGAGCAGTGCTATTGGTGATTTTGATGGTTTAACAGTGTCTGTCAATGGTTTATCGGGTGCATTACAACGCTTGTCTGGTATGTCTATCTCGCTCCCAAGTGCAGATAAAATCGCGTCACAATTAAGTGATGCGGCAAAACAGTTGATCGAAAAATCAAAACGCCAAACCGCAATCATAAATGAAAAAGATCCAGCCAAAAAAGCAAAATTACAAGCCCAAGATTATGCACTTGGCTTAGATAAATCTAAGTTTTCGGATTATGACATTGCGCAAATAGAAGCGCAGAAAGAAGCCGAATATCTCGCCAATGCAACGGGTCGCTCTGGTGGTAAAAAATCAGGCAGTAAGGGCAAAAAAGGTGCTGGCACCGATTATCAAAAACAATACACTGACCAACTCACCGAAATGCAACAGCGGTTAGCAGAGTTAAATGCTAATGCTGCGGATATCCAGCTATTTGGTCAGACATCTCAATACCAAGAAGTTAATAAATTAACTCAAGATATTGCGACAAACGCAGAGAAATATAAAAATTTTGGTGCTGAAGGTGTGGAAAAATTAAAGTCAATGGCAACACAGATTGACTCGGCTAATCAGCAAGTGGCAATTTCTCAATTTAGCTATGACAACACCGAAAAACTGCAAGCGTTGGAGTTTGAGTTAACTTTACTCGGTAAAACTAAAAGCGAGCAAGAATTGATTAATTACAATCATCAGCTCGATGTCGATGCCGCTAAACTCAAAATTGGAATGACTCAAGAAAACATTGCTAAACTTGATGAAGAAATTGCCAAGCTCAAAGAACGACGTGCGGAAATTGAAAAGCAAACAAATGAACGCAAAGTTAGTGCGGTTACTGGCGTTAAAGATGGCATGGCACAGATTGAAGATGATGTAACAGATGTGGCGGGGAATATCTCAAACATTACCACATCAGCTTTTGATGGGATGTCTAGTGCAATCACTGATTTAGTGATGACGGGTAAGGCGGATTTTAAATCTTTGGCGACATCGATTATCTCGGATATTAGTAAAATGATTGTCAAAATAATGTTGTTTAATGCGATTAAATCTGGGATGTCCGCTATTGGATTTGGTTTTTCTAGTGGTGGCTATGTTGGCTATGCTACGGGCGGTTTAGTTGGTTTTGACGATGGCGGTTTTACCGGTCTAGGCGGTAAATATACCCCTGCTGGTATCGTCCACCGTGGCGAATATGTCATCACCAAAGAAGCAACCTCACGGATTGGCTTGGATTACCTCAACTACCTTAACTATGGTAAGCGTGGTTTTGCGACTGGCGGTGGGGTTGCGGTGCCAAGAGTGCCGTCATCATCGTACCAACCAAAATCGGCTCAAAGCAGTATTAGCGTACAGGTGATCAACAACGGTGAACCTGTTGAGGCAAAAGTGAGCCAAAAACAGCAAGGCGAACAAACGCAAATCACCGTAGAGCTAATGCGAAAAATTGCCCGACAGGAAGCGAACGGAGCAATCCAAAACAACTTCCGAGCTGGAGGAGTATTTGCCTAATGGAAACATTGAAATGGTGCCTACGCACCGATTTTTCGGTGGAAAACAGCCCCGAAATAATGGAAGTAAAATTTGGGGACGGCTACACCCAACGATCTCCCAAAGGCTTAAATAACCTGTTGCGAACCTATACTGGTACAATCAAGGTGAAGAAAGGGGAACATTTGGCGGTGGAAGCATTTTTTGCTAAACATCGAGGTGTTTCCCCTTTTTATTTTAAAGATCCTTACACCCAACAAAACAAAAAAGTGGTGTGTAGCAGTTGGCCAGCAAAAGCCTCAGGCTTGGAGTACTGGGAATTCAGTGTAACCTTCAAGGAAGTGCCATAATGCCTGTCAGTATCTCGAACCAAATGAAACTTGACCTCTCAAAACTTGAACAAAATGCAATGCTTGATTTGTACGAGGTGTCTTTACGTAATCTTAAAGACAAAAACGGTACGGCAGGCGGTGTTTACAGATTCTATTCAGGCTTGAATGAGCTGAAAACAAGTGTGGTGTGGCAAGGGAACACTTACGACCCTTACTCAATCGAGGCAACAGGGTTTGAGCGAAACAGCAGCGGACCAAGCAACCGCCCTACTCTTACGCTATCAAATCTGTTTGGCTTAGTTACGGGTATTGCTAATCAGTTTGATGAATGTATCGGAGCGATTGTCCGCCGTCATCAGGTTTACGCTCAATATTTAGATGCCGTTAATTTTGCCGCTGGTAATCCTAAAGCCGATCCAAATCAGGAAATCATCAGCCATTTTGTGATTGAGCAACTCACCAGCCTGACCAGAGAAACCGCTACATTCACGCTGGCTTTGCCGATTGAAACCGATAACGCCAAGCTCCCAAGTCGCATTATTATGGCGGATACCTGCACTTGGATTTACCGCTCGCCTGAATGTGGCTACACAGGCTCACGTTACTTTGACGAAAAAGACAACGCAACTACCGACCAAAAAGCGGACAAATGCAGCCATTGCCTGAATGGTTGCAAACTACGTGGCAACCAACGCAATTTTGGTGGATTTGTGTCGGTGAATAAATTGGGGTAAAAATGGAACTCGAACAACAGATTATCAACTACGCTCTTGAAAACGAACCGTACGAAATGTGCGGTTTTATTGTTTTTGACGGCACGCAAAATCAGTTTATCCCTTGCGAAAACCAAGCAGAGGATAAAGCCAATTATTTTGAAATTTCCGATCTTGATTACATCAAGGCGGAAGAAAAAGGTAAGTTAGTGGCGGTGGTGCATTCCCACCCTGAGCCAAACAGCAAGCCAGTGTTATCCACCGCAGATCGGCAAATGCAGGTACAAACAGGGCTGGATTGGTGGTTGGTGCAAAATCAGCAAATCCACAAATTCCGCAATGTACCGCCGTTGATTGGGCGTGAATTTCAGCACGGTGTAATGGATTGCTATACACTCTATCGTGATGCCTATATGTTGGCAGGCTACGAAATGGACGAGTTTGAGCGAACAGACGACTGGTGGCACACAGGGCAAAATCTCTATTTGGATAATATCCAAGGACAAGGCTTTGAGCGAGTAGAAACGCCCCAAATCGGTGATGTGATTTTAATGCAAGTGGGGGCGGATGTGCCAAATCACGCCGCAATTTATATTGGTGGACAAATGGTGATTCACCACAGCCCAAACCGATTATCTAAACGTGATTTATACGACGGCTACTGGCTCCGTCATACGCACAGCATTTGGCGGCATAAGCTGGCAGATAAATTAGATTTTGACGGCATATTGAATGATATTGCGGTTCAATATTAGCAAAAAATCTTTAAAACAGTTTAAAAGAAATTAAGTCTTTAAGTTGTGAAAATACACTTAACAAAGCAAACGTGTGGAAGTTCTTCCTCCTTACATAGAAAATTAGCATTGTTATGATTTCACAGCGCAATCGGAAAAAACAAACCCCGAAGCGTTTGCAGCACCTCGGGGTTTCAATTTAACCATTATCGGAGAATGATTAAATATACTATGGAAGACATTTTAAAACTAATTATCCCTTTATTCAAGGAGTTGTTTATGCAATACGGTCTATACGAAATTACTGCTTGCGTTTCTTTCATTGTTTTTATATGGCAATTCGCAAACATTTTAAATGCTATTAGGTCATTACGAAATAAATAAGAGAAGCTTTCCATTTAAGCAATATCTTTCTTATTAAGAAAAGAACATCTTGACATTATAAAATAGTAGAGATACTCAAAATGATTACAGTCAAATTCTACGGTAACCTTAAAAAATTCGGCTCAGACTTTAAACTTGAAGTAAAAGATACAGCAGAAGCGATCCGAGCCTTGTGTACGCAAATACACGGCTTGCGTGAAACCCTACGAGACGGCATTTATAAAGTCCGTATTGGCAAACAGTATTTAGATAATTCGGCCCTTGAAAAAGGGCTTTTTTATCGCCTAAAAAAAGGGCAAACCATTACTTTCACGCCTGTGATTCAAGGAGCAAAAGGCGGTGGTATTTTTCAAGCTGTATTAGGTGTGGCATTGATTGGTATTGCGATGTTTGCTCCACTAGGTTTAATTGGTGGTATGGCTGGATCAAATTTAATTGGCTCAATCGGTATTGCGATGACATTAGGTGGTGTTGCTCAAATGCTAACGAGGACTCCAAACATGTCATCAGGCACAGGTAACGAAACAGAAAAAGAAAGCTCAACAGCGTTTTCGAACCTAAACAATCTCGTTGCTCAAGGTAAACCTGTGCCTTTAGCTTACGGATTAATTCGTACAGGCTCACTGGTAATTTCGCAAGGTGTTGAGACAGTAACGATTAAAGAAAATAAACCAGCAAACCGAAAAAAATCAATTTTTAGCAAGAAAGGTTAGATATGCGTATTTATGGAGCAAAAGGCGGTGGTGGCGGTAGTCATACTCCAATAGAAGCACCTGAAACAGGTCGCTCAAAACAAATTGTTAATATTGTGGAGCTACTCTGCGAGGGTGAAATCGAGGGCTTAGTTGATGGTTTTAAATCCATATACCTTGATGGCACCAAAGTGCAAAACGATGATGGTAGCTACAATTTTAATAATGTGAGCGGTCAATTAAATGTTGGTACGCAAGATCAGAATATCCTAGATGGCTATGACAGCTCACAAAATGAGGTTAATGTCGGCGTAGAAGTCAAGAAAAAAACTGGAACAATCGTTCGCACTGTCACCGATGAACGAGTGACTCGCTTGCGTTTAACCCTAGGAGTAAAAGCTTTATATGAGCAAAATAACCAGGGAGATACTAATGGTACAAGTGTCAATCTTAGTATTAAGATTGGAGATAAAACAACCAATTATACTTTTAAAGGTAAATACAGCTCTCAATATCTAGAATCCGTGGTATTTGAAAATTTACCGCCAGTACCATTTAATGTTTCGGTTGAGAGGATCACAAATGACAGTGAATCTCAACGCCTACAAAATAGCACAATTTGGAGCAGCTACACTGAAATTATCGACACTGAATTTACTTATCCGAATTCGGCTGTGGCAGGTGTTAGTTTTGACTCCGAATATTTTAATAGTATCCCAACTCGAAACTATTTAATTAAAGCTAAAAAAGTCAAGGTGCCAAGTAATTACGATCCTACTACTCGTACTTATGCAGGCTTATGGGACGGTACATTTAAAATTACATGGACGGATAACCCAGCGTGGGAGATTTACGATTTAGCCCCTATCCTCAGTAAAATGCTCGGTGTTGAAATCAGCTTTGATAAATGGGCATTATACGATGTGTCACGGTATTGCGATCAGCTTGTGCCAGATGGAATTGGCGGACAAGAGCCACGTTTTACCTGTAATGTGTGGCTGACCGAAGTTAAAACTGCCTATGACTTACTCAATGATTTTTGCTCAGTATTCCGTGCGATTCCTGTTTGGAACGGTACAGAAGTGTCGTTTATTATTGACCGCCCTCGTGATCCTGTTTGGACTTACACCAATGCCAATGTGGTAAATGGTTTTGAGCGTTCTTATTCCGCACGAAAATCACGCCATAATGCAGTACAAGTGAGTTATTCCGATAAAAATAACGGATATGAAAGTGCGATTGAGTATGTCTCTGATGATGAGGAAATCAAAAAGCATGGTTTGAATCTGCAACAAGTTACCGCATTCGGCTGCACTTCACGCGGGCAAGCCTACCGCACAGGGCGATGGATCTTGGAAACCGAAAAACGAGAAAAGGAAACCATTACTTTTCTCGTCGGTCGTGAGGGATTAATGCACTTACCAGGGGATATTATCCGCGTGGCGGATGAATCCTACGCAGGCACGGCAATCGGTGGGCGAGTGTTGGCGGTAAATGGCAAGAAAGTGACATTAGATCGTGAAATCACTATTGATGATACAAGTTATTTTACTTATATCAACAGCGAAGCAACGCACTCCACAATCAAAATTCGCTCAATAAATGGACCTGAAATTACGCTAGATGGCACACCAACTGGGCTAGAGAGCTACGGCGTGTGGTCATTATCGACCAAACAAATTACCTCAGGTTTATATCGCTCAATCTCAATTGTGGAAAATGCCGATGGCACAAACACAATTACTGCTTTACAGCACGAGCCACAGAAAGAGGCAATCGTAGATAATTCTGCTCATTTTGTAGAAACTGCTACTACGATTTATAAATCAATACCAAACAGTGTGAATTTTACAGATGTAGCCGTAACTGATGATAATGGTATTGTATTAACATGGGAGTCCTCATATTCCACTAGTATTTTAAGCTATGAGGTAAAACTTTATAAAAATGGTCAATTTTATAAAGTTTATCAAGGCTTAAAAGAGCCTAAACTCAACTTCGAAGGTTTACCTAACGGTAGTTATGTCGCTGAAATTAGAGCTAAGAACGCTCAAGGACAATATTCTAATGCGGTCACCAAGTCCTTTGAAATTAATTTATTAGTAAAAAATTTTGAAGCAAAAAGTCAGTTGTTTGCAGTGGGATTAAGTTGGGAATTGCCGACCTTAGCTAAAGTAGGGTATTACACCGAAATTTGGAAGTCATCATCTAATGATTTAAATGATGCAGATAAAATTGCTAGTTTATCGTATCCTCAAACTGATTACACTGTTACTAATGTTGGCTTAGATGACGTGTTATATTTTTGGGCGAGAATTGGTGATAAATCAGGTAACAAGGGAGAATTTACTCAATCAATCAAAGGCTTGCCAAGCCAAGATACTAACATGATTGTCTCTGCTCTAGATGGTAAAATTACTAAAACTCAATTGGGCAAAAGTCTAATTGATAGTCTTAATGCCGATATTACCAATGCAGTCAATGGCGAAGCGGAAAATCGTAAAAGCGAAGTAGCAAAAGTCGTTGCTCAAGTGCTAACGGAAACGCAAGAAAGAACCAATGCTATCCAAGCAGAAGCAACAAAAAGAACAGAAGCGATTAAAGCGGAAAGTGTTAACCTATCTAAAGCTATCCAAGCAGAAGCAACAATACGTGGTACTGCGGTTACAGAATTGCAAAAAATTGATGCGGATCAAGCAAAATTGATTAGCAGTGTAACGGCTAAAACGGACCAAGCTATATCAGGTATAGAAGACGAAAAAAAAGCTCGGATTGCAGGCGATAATGCAAATGCTCAATTAATTAATGCTGTTACTAGTCGCGTTAGTGGTGCAGAGTCAATCATTGCGACTATACAAAAAACTGTAGCAAACCAAAACTCAGCCATAAGTGAGGTGAGTAGTAATTTAAACAGTAAAATTGATAGTTTATCGATTGGTGGACGTAACTATATCCAGGATAGTGAATTTAAAACGGGTGTTTATACTGATAAAAATTCGATCTGGGATTTTGGAGTTGCTGATAGAGATGGTTCGACCGTTAATGTTGCTGATGGTGTTGTGACAGTAACAGGTACAACTGCAAAATTTAAGCAAGTACAAACCAATGCATTAATGGGGATTCGCACAGAACCTAAGTACAACTATAATAATGTTGCTCTAGCTAAAATTGAACCAGGCACTGAATATACTGCTAGCTTTTATGCTCGTTGTTTAGATGGCGATCCAACCATTTGGGCGACATTAAGAGAGGATGCTGTTACTGGTGGTAAAACGTTGAATAATGATCTAGGTAGTATTGCCATTACCTCCGAATGGAAACGTTATACTTGGACATTTACTCCAGTAGGTGCAAGCGATAATAATTTTAGCAATTGGCGGTTTATTTTAGGTTATTCACGAATTGGGACGGTACAGTTTAAAAAACCGAAAATCGAACGTGGTAACGTTGCAACGGACTGGTCGCCAGCCCCTGAAGATACTGCTAGTGCTATTAATGCTATCAGTGCAGATTTAACTACTTATAAATCTACTCAAGCAACAAAAGATAAAGCGATTGTTGATGCGGTATCATCGTTGACCTCTAGAGTAAGTGGGGCTGAATCTAATATTACTAATATCCAAAAGTCTGTTACTGACTTAAGCAGTTCGGTATCAACTCAGGTAAGTAATATTAATGCGGATTTTGGCAAAATAAATGCCAAAATAAATGAAGAGGCTACAGCGAGATCTAATGCCGATAGTGCTTTATCAAATCGTATTAATACATTAAACAGTACGGTAAATAATAATACATCAAATATTAGCAATATCCAAACTACAGTAGCTAATACTGATAAAACAATTGCTCAAACGAGTAAATCATTAACTAGTAAGATTGACAATGTATCATCTACGGTATCTTCGTTAAGTGGTACTTTAGCTAATGTATCTGGCAAGGTCTCTGCAACACACACCTTAAAAACGCAAGTTATATCAGGTGGACGCACTGCTATTGCAGGTATTGCTATGGGGGCAATAGCCGATAATAAAACGGTTGAATCATCTGTTATTGTGATGGCTGATAAGTTTGGAGTAGTTAAAAACGCCAGTGATGGTAATGTTATATCAATGCTATCCATCGTGAATAACAAAGTGGCTGTAAATGGTGATTTAATTGCTGATGGTACAATTTTAGGTAAGCACATTAAAGCCAACGAAAGTATTTCAGCGCCTAATATTAACGGAGGTAAAGTATCTGGTACGACTGTCACAGGCGCAACAATAAACGGTACGACAATCAATGGTGGTACGATAAATGGTACAACTATTAAAGGAGCAGTAATTAACGGTGGTACTGGCGTTTTTACAGGTAATGTTTACGCCAAAAATATTTTAGACGATGTGTGTACTTATAAAAAACATAAAGTATCTTTTAATAGCTCTGATAGTAGTGCATTTACTATTTCAAGCAGTTCCAAACGTAGGATCTTAGTTCTTAATGATAGCTGGTATGATATTCACCATGCTAATGTGTTAAAAAAAGATTCTAAAGTATCCGCATCTATAGAAATATTAGCAAATAGTACCAGTTTTGCTAAATCAGGCGCAAGCGCTAATTATAGCGAGACTATTAAAGAAGTAATTAAAGGAGTGGTAACTCTAAAAGAAAATACTGAATACACTATTACAATTAAAGCTAATAACAGTGAGAGAGCTCGTATTAATTGTGATTTTATATTTTTAATCCTTTCTTAACTTTTAACCAACCAACCGCCATTATGGCGGTTTTATTTTTATATATGAGGTAAAAAAATGAAATACATAGAAAAAACAACAGAGGAATCACGCACAGGAGCCACACAGAAATACCACATAGTCTCTGGATTGCAAGTAGATTATATAAATAGTAAAACATTTATAACTATGACGTCTTTTGTGTCAAAAGAAGCAAAAGATAAAGGTAAAGAGGCATTATCAGTAAACACCTTTACTATTAATGCTGTACCAGATTGGTCAGTAATACCATACGAATTTGCATTGAATGAATTAATTAAACCTCAACCTGAAGATTTTGAACCAGAAGAATATGCGGGATATGTTAATCCTTATATGTTTGCTGGTGGTAAAATTAAAGAAACAGATGCTTAGCCATAAACACAAAGTGCGGTAAATTGCTACTGCACTTTACACATTTATACAAACTAAATGTATTTGTATTGAGAGCTATTTAATGATAATAGATGTATATGATTTAATTTATTGGTAGGTATAGTTAGGTTTGCTCTAGGAATGTTCCCAAAACATTCCCAAAAAGAACTAAAATGATATATCTAGTTGATATTTTGAATGGATAAATATATAGTGGTTAGAAATGCAAGTCATTGAAATTTAATTGTTTATGTATTTGACTGTTTTTATATTAAATGGGTCTCCAAAACCGGGTGTTGGGAGTTCGAGCCTCTCCGCCCCTGCCATTTAGAAAATCCAATTGGCTGTAAGTTATCTCTTTAAAATCAGTAACTTACGGCTTTTTTATTGTGTGATATTTCTGTTGCTGTGTCATTTTCTGCTACCAATCCGAACCGATTTATCGCAGAGTGTTCCCAAAACGTTCCCACATTTGCGTAATTTAATAAGTGGCTTGCGTTAAGGTGAGCATAGCCTTTTACAGAAGACAAGGGAGGAAACTATGAAAGATCTTTTTAAACACTGGTTAATTCAGCATTTATCAATGAATGTGGTATTGATTGTATTCTTTCAAAGGTTGATAGCAGCCTGAATATCGTTAATCCCAATGAAGAAGAAACCGAAACACTTTTAGAAGACTAAATGCTTTTCTTGAAGATGTTTCGGTTTTGGTTATTTAATCAATACTTAAGACTTAAATAGTAAATTAAATACAACGATGCAAGTTAACACAATAAGAACCAAGCACAATAATTTTATGGTTATAAGTATAATTACTATTTTTTAAGACAATTTAAAAACCATAATATAGTTCTAAACAAGGATTTAGATATGGAATAATTCTTTTGTTTTTTATTTGATTGATTAGATGAACTAACTTCTACGCAAAGATCATCAAATTCAATAATCTTACTATTATGAATTGATTGCCAAATAGCATCAGACTTAGCAATTGAAATTTCTCTATTCAATTTGCAGCTTTCTTCTATTCTTAAAGCTCTCTCAGAAGGTGAAAAATCCCGTATATTAACCTCCAATTTTTTTGCCTAATGTAGTAAGTTTTCTTTTTACGCCTACTTTTGGGTCTAAATATATTGCGTCAATATAATTTAGAAAAGCCTCTTCATTCTCACCAATCATTTCTAGGTATTCCCCTCGTTTTCTTAATGCTAGAGCAGACCAATAAATACCGTGAAATTGATTGAATTGATTATCTATAATACGATCTAATGAATGTATTACTTGCCTAATCGAAATATCCGAAAAATTTTTATCTTTCAGATAAGAATCCATAAAATAGATAGAATTATTATGGGCAGCCATAACCGCATCATAATATACCCTTTCCAAATCAACAACTTCTCCATTCTTATCTATTTCATAAGATCCAAAATCATTGACCACATACAAATCTTCAGCTTCATTAATAAAAAAGAATTCTTTGATAGTTCCTATTTCAAGAACTCCGGAAAATAATAGTTGATTATTCTCCACATCAAAAATAAAAACTTTACCGCTATCCTCGTGTTTACTATTGGCTAGACAAGTTACAAAATACTTGCTAGACAGAGATAATTTATAATTATGTACCAAAGCCCCAAATTTATAACTAAAAATAATTTTTTTATTCAGAAAAATTGATGCAACACTTTCTAGTGTATCAGTAAAGTTTTGTATTTCTGCATAATAATTATTCATAGTTTATTCGCCTATAGCCCGACCTTTTGTTTCAACATCTCTAATCAAGTATTCTTCGTAAATCGACTCTTCTTTAGCATCACTTACAAAACAAATCCATTTTTCATTGAGCCGTTAGATAAATTTAATTTATCATCAAGGATAGCGTATTTTGCATTAATTTTATGTCCATTTTCTTCTATGAACGCAACCTCATAGCCTGTTACATATGATGTGAGTTGGGCAGCGTGCAATTTTATTACACGCTTACCCATTCTAATCTTATCAATAAAAAATTGGCTACCTACACTAATTCTCTTGATCAAGCACTGTTCTCTCTGAGCTAAAGAATTACCTTTCTCATAAAGACAAGTCTTTGCATAAGAAGATATTGAACTGAAACAAAGAGCAAAAAATAAAATCAACTTATTCATAACCTAATGTAACCCCACATTGTGACGCATTAATGGAGCTACTCTATCTTGCACACCTTTTGCAAAATCAGACCCCCACACCAGAAATAGTATTCGCTGATGAGCTTACAACAACCCCACAATTTACGACAACATTTGTTTGCTATTATTCGTCACATTTTGACCTTGAGCAAGGTTCTGCATATTACTGATAGCTTATTGTGATTGGGTTACTGCATTTGCTACGCTTATCCTTGCTAATGGACGATCGGAAAAATAGACTTGCTCTTTTTGCGTATAATTCACATTATTGGCTTGAGCATAATTTATATTAAAACGATCTTTTTGATATTTAACGAATTCTTGAGGTGTCATTCCCTCTTTCATTCCGTTCAGTTTCATTGCAATAATATCATCTGTAGTAGCATTACCAAAGTTGAATAATCAGACTTTTTGAATTTAATATTATTTTAATAATTTGTTATTGTAGGATAAATAAAATTATCGTTAAGTGCGTATTAAAAGTGCGGTAAAATTTTAAAGTATTTATTCAGTTTTTCAGATAAAAAATAAGAAGGCTGATGCCTCCTTATCTCCTATTATTGTGATCAATGACTTTCTGCCATTAAGGCTTCAATTTCTGCTATTTCTTTGGGAACTGCACTAGTTAAGACTTTATTTCCATATTCGGTAATTAGGATGTTATCTTCAATACGTACCCCAATTCCTTTATATTGTTCAGGTACATTAGATTTAGGAGAAATGTAAAGACCTGGTTCAACAGTTAAAACCATGCCAACTTCTAATGGGCGATTACGTATTTTTGAATTACGATTGCCATTTTGAGTATCTTTACTATAACTTCCTACATCATGCACATCTAGGCCTAGCCAGTGACCTAATCCATGCATATAAAATTCACGGTGTGCATCATTTTTGATAAGTTCATCAATATCTCCATGCATAATGCCAAGAGTTAATAAGCCTTGTACTTTGATACGCACCACTTCATCATTGACTTGCTGGATGGTATTACCAGCGACCAATAACTCTAATGCACGTTTTTGAGCTTTAAGAACTATTTCATAAATTTCACGTTGTGGTTGAGTAAACTTGCCGTTTACAGGGAAAGTGCGAGTAATGTCTCCAGCATACATGGCAAATTCACAGCCTGCATCAATGAGTACTAATTCACCATCTCTGAGAACTTGATCATTTTCTGTGTAATGTAAAATACAAGCATTTTCACCACCTGCTACAATGCTAGTATAAGATGGATAACGAGCCCCAAAACGATTAAATTCGTGAAGAATCTCACTTTCAATTTCATATTCAAAGCGATTAGGACGAGTTTGTTTCATTGCTTTAATATGCCCTAATGCAGAGATTTGTCCAGCTTGTTGCATTAAGCGTATTTCATTAGCTGATTTAAACAATCGCATTTCATCTAAGATTGGAGCCCAGCAAATATATTGCGGAGGTGTACTAAAGGCTTCATTAAGTAGTTCATCACCCCAAGGTTGTAATCCTTGATAATGATAAAGTGCGGTTAAATTTTTAAAAATTTTAGTCGCTTCTTGTTTGAAGTCTTCAATGGAGAAAGCTTTATTTATACGTAATTTAGTAGGCGCATTGATGACTCCTAAACGGCGACCATTCCAAGTTTCCATGAGCGGATCAGAAGGACGTACAAAGATAGTTGTAGTTATTTGTGCATTCTGTTTGCTAATAATTAATGCAGAATCAGGTTCATTAAAACCTGTTAAATACCAAAAGTAACTATCTTGACGGAATGGAAAAGTGCAATCATTATTTCTGCGTTGCTCAATATTTGAAAAAACGATCATCGCTGAATTATCAGCTAATTGTTCGCCTATTTTTTCGCGACGTTGAATAAATTCTTCAATAGGTAAAGTGTCCATATAAGCTAAATCCATTTTCTACTCCTTAATGTAAAATCGGTTTTCCTTCAGTTTTAGAGGGATGGAAATGGGTATAGAACAAGGTTGCGACTGTACGTACATATTCAATGATTTCTTCTAAAGCTTCATTAAGCTCTTCTTCATTATCGTCTTCTTCATAACCTAATTGACAAATATCATGTAAATCATCAATAGCTTCGCCAATTTCATCTTTTTCTTTATCCAATTTAGGTTGGACTAAACCAAGACCTAAAAGAAAATTACTGGTCCATTCTGAAAGCGCATCTGCTCGGGAAAATACATCATCTTCTTCTGGTAGCCATAATTCAAAAGAAAAGTTATCCATATCTGTTAGCTGTAATTGAATCGCTTGATAGACTTCAGCAACTTCATTTAATAATGAGGTTGGATAAGCATGATTATCATTGGTGAATTGATAGAGGAGTGGCTGCCAGCTTTCATCATTGATACCTCCACATAATAGACCACTAAGAAAACCATGTAATTCTGCAGAAGTCGCTCCGATCCCTGAAGTTTTAAGTTGTTGATTTAAATTTGAGTAAGAAATCATATATTTTCACTATTATTGCTTGATTAAGATACCGTCATTCTACCACTGTTTTGTGGATTATCTATGACGAAAATTTTTCTGTGTGGCATAATAAGAGAAATTTTGCAAAACAGGCGGTTATGATATGTCATCAAAAACGATTGAAGTTAATTTCTTAGGTCAAGTGTTACGTTTAAATTGTCCTGAAGAACAGCATGATTCATTGCGTGAAGCAGCAAAAATTCTAGATGCTCGTGTAAGTGAAATGAAGGAACGGACAGGTATTTTACAAGTAGAAAAAGCCTTGGCGATTGTTGCTTTAAATTTAAGTTTTGAATTGTTGCAAGAACAGCAAAAAACACATAACACAGAAAAAGTTTTACAAAACCAAATTGAGCAATTAACCCATTCATTAGAGCGTATTGCAATGTTAACACCAATGCAAACTAGCTCCTATGAGATTGGTTAAAACTCGACTAGTTAAGCTGTTCTCAGTAAATAAGGACTAGTCAAAAAAAAGAATTTACGTTAGTATACTTATAAAGACTTCCTGAGATGTTCGACAGCGGGTTACGTCCCTGAGCCGATACTTATATATTTCGAATTGGTTCTCTATTGTTGGTGTGTATGCTTACCTTGATCTTAGGATCCTGATGTAGGAAACCTGAAAACAATTATAACTGATTCCCTTGAACCGTCGGGTTCAAGGACCGACCACCCACAACGGCATCTCGGGTTCTTTTTACTCTTTTATATTTATGAAGACCATTTCCCAACATCGTCAAGCACTTCGTTTACAAATACGAAAAAATAGACAAAATCTTACCGCACTTGAACAAGCTCAAGCCGAGCAATTAATCACTCAAAAAGCCTTATCCTTGGTGGTAAAAAGAAAAGCACATAATATTGCTTTATTTTTATCCTTTGATGGTGAAGTTTCGACAAAATTATTAATTGAGAGCTTATGGCAACAAGGTAAAAAGGTTTATGTTCCTCTTTTACATCCATTTACTAAAGGCCATTTATTATTTATCAATTATCGCCCCGATAGTTTAATGAAAAGGAATAAAATGGGTATTTCAGAACCTGTGTTAAATGTAAATGATGTAATACTTATAGATGATTTAGATATTATTTTTACTCCTCTTGTTGCTTTTGATAAGTATGCTAATCGCCTTGGTATGGGCGGTGGTTTTTATGATCGAACCTTACAACATTGGCAGCAAAAGAATTTTCTTCCCGTTGGGCTAGCCCATGCTTGTCAGCAAGTAGATGAATTACCTATTGAAAGTTGGGATGTTCCATTATATGACATAATAAGTGTTTAGAGAGCAAAGTGCGGTAGAATTTTAAAAAATTTTAGTATTCGCAGATATATAGATATGATCATCAAGATGAATATATGCCTTTAATTTTAGATTAAAGGCATGATAAATAGAATGACTGAATACTGATGCTAAAAATAGCTTGTTCTTTATTAGACTGTACTAGTTTTAATCATCCTTTAAATGTTGGTAATCCGCCATTCATTGAGAGAAAGTGGAAAATGGCAGTACATATGCCAAAGAGAATAACTATTACCAGCATTGCAGTTCCTCCCCCAACGATGAATCCTTCATTTCCTTTTGGCATTTTTCTTGATTTATAAGCAAGCACGGCTGGAATAATACAAGCCCAAATTGTTGCTACCGCACCTGCATAACCAATGGCTTTTAAGAAGCCAAGAGGGAAAAGCAAGGATAAGCAAAGTGGGGGTAAAAAAGTGACAGCCCAAGATTTTGTACGCCCTAATTTGCTATTATCGAATTTGAAAAAATCAGCAAGAAAGTCAAATAATCCTAAACCTACACCAATAAATGAAGATAAAATTGCAGCAATAGAGAATGCATGAATCGCTTGTTTGACTTCGTTACTGCATATATTACTTAATGTATTAAGTAATATATCAAGATTTCCATCATGAGCAATAATAGAAGAAAAGTGATTACGTGGTAAATTACCAAAAATACTTAAGAACCAAAGTAAATAGAGGGCTAAGGCAATGATAGTACCTCCTAGGATGGCATATTTTGCTTTTCTTTCTTCACCATAATAAGCTCGCATTGTTGCTACTGAATGGTGATAACCAAAAGAGGTTAATGCAACAGGGAGCATGCCAATAGCATATTGTGCATAATTAGTTTCTGTACCTTGTAAATCAAATAATATGCTTAAATCAATATTTGTAGCTAATCCATAAGTACTAAAAATAAAAGATAGAGACATAAAAATAATTAATAAGACAGAAATACGATCAACAATACGTGTTGAATACCAGACAAAATAGGAAAAAACGAATACAAAAACGACAGACCATAAGCGACTCCCTGATATACCTAAGTCAATAAAAGGCTTCATTAAATTATCCAGTATACTGCCTGATGCTGTGATGTAGGCATAAAGTAAGATTCCACCAACGAAGTAAACTGCAAGATTATTGAGAAAATTAATTTGATTACCTAATAATGCTTTTGTTACGGTACTGAATGAAGCTCGGAGATCAAAATTTTTATAAGATTCTAATAGTAGCCAACCTGAAATAGTCATTATTGCCATGGTGAAACAAATGGTTATTACGGACCATATTGTCCAAGCACCAGCGCCAGAAGAAGGTAAACCTAACATTCCAGCACCAACGCATACGCTAGCAATAATGCAGGCTCCACCAAATACAGAAGGTTTCTTGTGCATAATAAGACCCTTATCAATATAAAATATTGATGTGAAATTTGATAAAAAGAAACCGCACATTAAGATAATATGCGGTTGATTTTACTAGACTTCTTTTAAACGTGCCGTGAAATGACGCAGGACTTTGGGTTCATAAGTAAAGGTTAATCCTTTAATATTCGCTGCATTTTCTTTCACTTGTTTAAATGCCTCAATAATGAAATCCATATGAGTTTGTGTATAAGTTGCTCGAGGAATGGTTAAGCGTAATAATTCTGCAGGGCAAGGCAACTGTTTACCTGTTTTTGGATCTCTTCCCAATAAGAATGAACCAATCTCAACAGCTCGAATACCTGCGACTTTATACAGCTCACAAGCTAAAGCTTGAGCTGGAAATTGTTCTGCGGGAATGTGGGGTAATAATTTACCAGCATCAACAAAGGCAGCGTGTCCTCCAGGTTGTTGACAAATGACACCGATTTCCTCTAATCCATTGACTAAATATTCAATTTGATTAATCCGATAGGCTAGCCAATCTTGACGTAACCCATCATGTAATCCCACGGCCAGACGTTCCATCGCTCCACCTTCTAATCCACCATAGGTCGGGAAGCCTTCTTGAACAACACATAATGTTCTACATTCGTTATAAACGTCTTCCATTGCACTATCTTTGAAGCAGAGTAATCCTCCCATTGGTACCATAGCATCTTTTTTAGCGGACATCGCTAGTGCATCAGCATAACGATAACTTTCATAAGTAATTTGTTCAATTGTCCAGTCTTTATATTCAGCCTCACGTTGTTGAATAAAATAAGCATTTTCAGCAAAACGAGCGGAATCCATAACCACGGGAATATCATATTTACGAGCAATAGCATACATGGCTTTCATATTTGCAATAGAAACAGGTTGTCCACCTGCGGAGTTACAAGTAATGGTACAGACAATATAAGGCACATTTTGGGGGCCTACTTCTAAAATTCCCTGTTCTAATTTTTCTAAGTCAAAATTGCCCTTAAAGTCATAATTGACAGCGGTATCAAAGGCTTCCTTGATATAAGTATTACGAACTGTCGCACCATTTAATTGACTATGCCCCTGTGTAGTATCAAAGAAGTAATTTGAAAAAACGACCATTTTGCTACGATCTAAACCTTTTTCTTGTTCACGTTTTTTAATTAACACAGGAATATAGATTTGTTCAGCTCCACGCCCTTGGTGTGTTGGAATGGTATATTCGTAGCCAAAGATTTCTTTCACTGCATTTGCAAGTGCATAATAACTGCGGCTACCACTATAAGCTTCATCTCCTCTCAACATAGCTGCTTGCATATTTTGCGTCACAGCACCTGTTCCACTATCTGTTAATAAATCAATAAAAATATCGTCACTATCTAGTAAGAATGGATTCATCCCTGCTTTAATAATAGCTCGTTCACGATATTCACGTGTGGTTCTTCTTACTGGTTCAATGACTCGAATACGGAATGGTTCAGGTAAATGTTTAAAATTTTCCATAATAAAATCCTTATATAATTGGGTGAGCAATTATAAAATGCGATAAAAACACGTTACTTTATTTCAAAGAAATAAGTATGAAATTAGGTAAGAAAGAGAAGAGTGTATTATTTTATGGGAAAGAAAAGTGAAATTTTAGGGTCGGATAATACCCAGGCCTGATTTGGTGAAAGTATTGTCAGCATGCGATAATCCTCAGCTTAGCATTTAATATGATGAGAGTAACTTAGTTCTCTCGCTTGTAGATTACAACATTTCGAATAATATAAATATGGTTTTCCATTGTCACGGATGACATATTAGAAATGTGAAGATTATCACAAAATTTTATTATTTGACTTAATGGGATGTTAACAATAATCATCCCATTAGCATCTCTTGGAGAGATCTTTTAGGCGATATTTTGTCTTACTATTTCGAATAAACATACTCCAGTAGCAACCGATACATTAAGTGAGGATACGGTTCCTGCCATTGGAATACTAATAAGTTGATCACAATGTTCTCGAGTTAAACGACGCATTCCTTCACCTTCAGCGCCCATTACTAAAGCAAGTGGCCCCGTAAGTTTGGTTTGATAAAGTGTTTCGGTTGCTTCACCAGCAGTACCTACCACCCAAATATTATGATTTTGTTGTAAATCACGGATAGTTCGAGAAAGATTAGTCACACGAATAAGTGGGACAACTTCGGCTGCACCGCAAGCGACTTTACGAGCAATAGCCGTTAGCTGTGCTGATTTATCTTTAGGCACGATAACCGCACATACACCAGCGGCATCTGCTGTACGTAATACCGCACCAAGATTGTGCGGATCGGTTATTCCATCTAAGATTAAGACTAAGGGATTTTTTTGATTGGCTAAGATCTTATCTAGATCATGCTCATTCATTTCCTTTGCAGGTTGTACACGTGCAATGATACCTTGATGAACCTCACCATTGGCTTTGTTATCTAAAGTTTGGCGATTAAGAAATTGTACAGAAATACCCAAATTGTGTAATTCTTTTAATAATGGTTGCAAGCGTTTATCTTCACGGCCTTTAAGCACAAATACTTCAATAATGCGTTCAGGGGCGGTGGTTAAAAATGAATTTACTGCATGGATGCCATAAATATTTTCAGACATGAATTATTTTCTCTTTTTTGTTGTGGATTTTTTATCGGCTTTTTTATTTACCAATTTTTTTGATTTTTTAACCGCACTTTTAGCTTTTCCTTTACGGGGTGCTTGTGCTTTTTTGTGTTGTTTGTCATAGCTTTCTGCATAACGCATAGATTTTTTTGCATTATCTTTGGCTGTTTTACCTTCTCTACGAGGCTTACGTCCACTGGAAACTAAAGCAAAGTCAATTTGACGTTGTTCAAGGCTCACCGCTTCAACGCGAACTTTAATTACATCACCAATGCGATACACTGTACCACTATTTTCACCTAATAAACGTTGACCTGCGATATCATAACGATAGTAGTCATTTTCTAGGGTTGAGATATGTACCAAGCCATCAATAAACAAATCTTTTAAGCGTACGAAGAAGCCAAAACCTGTGACTGATGAAATGATACCTTCAAATTCATCACCTACATGATCTTGCATATATTCACATTTTAGCCAATCAGCCACTTCACGAGTTGCATCATCAGCACGGCGTTCTGTCATAGAGCAATGATCGCCCAATACATCCATTTCCTCTAAACTATAATGATAACCACCAGTGGCTGTGGTTTTACGTTTAGCTCCTTGCTCTTTAGCTAATAGATATTTAATGCTGCGGTGTAAAGTTAAATCGGGGTAGCGACGAATTGGCGAGGTAAAATGGGCATATTCCTCAAGAGCTAAACCAAAGTGACCAATGTTATCCGCATTATACATAGCTTGACTTAAAGATCGTAGCAACATCGTTTGAATTAATTCATGATCTGGACGTTCTTTCACTTCTTCAAGTAATTTTGCATAGTCTTTAGTGGTTGGCTTTAATCCACCTTCTAGACTTAGTCCACATTCAGCAAGAAAACTACGGAATGATACCAATTTTTCTTCGCTTGGCCCTGCATGAATACGAAATAGTGCGGGTTCTTGATGGCGTTCCATAAAGTTCGCTGCCGCAATATTTGCCATAATCATACATTCTTCAATGATTTTGTGAGCATCGTTGCGTTCTACTTGCTCAATACTTTCGATACGGCCTAATTCATTAAAAATAAATTTACTTTCAATCGTTTCAAAGTCAATGGCACCACGTTGATGACGTGCTTGTACCAAGGATTTGTACATATTGTGCAATTCTTTCAAGTCGGGTACAAGTTCTGCATAACGTTTACTAAGCTCTTCATCACCTTCTAAAATACGAGCCACTTTAGTATAAGTAAGACGAGCATGAGAATTCATTACAGCTTCGTAGAATTGATAGCTTTTTTGTTCTCCTTTATCTGAAATCGATATTTCACAGACCATACATAAACGATCAACCTGTGGATTAAGCGAACATAAACCATTAGAAAGTACTTCTGGCAACATTGGTACCACACGATTTGGAAAATATACAGAGTTACCTCGATTATGAGCTTCAATATCTAATGCTGTACGTAGGCGTACATAGTAACTTACATCGGCAATAGCTACCCATAAACGCCAACCGCCATCTTCACGCTGACAGTAAACTGCATCATCAAAATCTCGAGCATCTTCACCATCAATAGTGACCAAAGGTAATTTTCGTAAATCTACACGACCGATTGTTGCTTCTTCAGGAATTTCTTCTGTAAATTTTTTAATTTGTTTTTCTACGGCTGCTGGAAAAGTATGGGGAATATCATGATTACGGAGAGCAATTTCTACTTCCATACCTTTTGCCATATTATCGCCAAGAATTTCAGTGATTACTCCAACTGCTTGGCTGAAACTCGCCGTACGAGGTTTAAGTTCAACCACGACAACTTGTCCCATACGAGCACCTTTTCGGCTTTCATTGGGAATTAAAATATCACGATTAATGCGACTATCATCAGGTACCACATAGCCGATCCCTTCCTCAAGGAAGAAACGACCAACAATCTGTTTTTTACGTCCTTCTAGGACACGGACAATACGCACTTCACGGCGACCTTTACGGTCAAGCTGACCTGGTTGAGCAAGTACATAGTCGCCATGCATTACACGTTGCATTTGTGCATTAGGAATAAATAAATCTTCTCTAGCGCCTTCTACTTGTAGAAAGCCATAACCATCGCGATGTCCAATGACAGTTCCTTTCAGTAAATCTAATTTTTCAGGTAGTACATAACAACGACGTTTATTAAAAACAAGCTGACCATCATTTTCCATCGCTCGTAAACGACGACGTATACCTTCTGAACGTTCTTCATCTCGAATAGCAAAGGCTTTCAAAATTTCTTCTCGAGACATCGGTGCATTATGCTGACGGATAGTCTGTAGGATAAACTCACGACTTGGCACTGGATTATCATATTTTTCTGATTCTTGTTGATAATTAGGATCTAAAAGTGCGGTCTGATTTTTGATTTTTTTTATCATAATCTTTTCCTCGTTAGCGGATGATGATTATTAATCATGGTTAGTTTGACATTGTGAAGGGCTGAAAGCAAGGAAAGAAATGGTTATCTTTGGTAAGTAGAAAGGTTTCTTAAATATCCTATCTCATTGTTTACAATAAAAAACCCAGCTGGTAAGCTGGGTTTTCATATCAAGTGACTTGATATTATTCAGCAACAACATTCACATTTAATGAAGTGAATACTTCACCGTGAAGTTGGAATTTAACTTCGTGCTCACCTAATGTACGAATTGGGCCTGTTGATAAACGAACTTCACTTTTCGCAACTTCAACGCCAGCTGCTTTAATAGCTTCAGCGATTTCACGAGTAGTGATAGAACCGAATAAACGACCTTCGTCACCAGCTTTAGAAGCGATAGTTACAGTTTCTAATGCTGCAATTTGTGCCGCACGAGCTTGTGCTGCTGCTAATTCAGCTGCAACTTTAGCTTCGATTTCTGCACGACGTGCTTCGAAGTGTTCAATGTTAGCTTTAGTTGCCATAACCGCTTTACCTTGTGGGATTAAGAAGTTACGAGCAAAGCCTGATTTAACATTAACTTGTTCACCAACATTACCTAAGTGAACAATTTTATCTAAAAGAATTACTTGCATTACCGTTATCCTCTATTAATTACTGATGATTGTCAGTGTATGGAAGTAACGCTAAATAACGAGCGCGTTTAATCGCACGAGCTAATTGACGTTGATACTTCGCACGAGTACCGGTAATACGGCTTGGAACAATTTTGCCGCTCTCTGTAATGTAGTTCTTTAATGTAGCGATATCTTTATAATCGATTTCAACTACGTTTTCCGCTGTGAAACGGCAGAACTTGCGACGACGGAAATAACGTGCCATTTGGCTAGTCTCCTAATCTATAAATATTCGATATGTTCGGCATGTAAAACCAATTGGCTTAAGCCATTTGCTGTTTTATGAGTTGTAATAAAACCAACCACTAACAGTTTACTACCGACCGTAATGCTTTGAGTTTTTTGGATTAATTGATTGCCACTAAATTGAACGGAAATTTTACACCATGCTTGGCGAGCTAATCCTGCTTCCACTTGCTCAGAACGATGTTCTAAACAAATTCGGCAATGTTCAATTCCATTAGGGCTTTTGCTTCGTTTAGGTTGGTCAGATACAACGCCAACTATGGATAAACGATTATCAATTTTCAAATTACTCTTCAGCATCCTCAAAATCGTTGTTTTCAACTTCAGCTGAAGCGCGACGTTCGTCTTTCGCTTTAACCATTGGGGACGCTTCTGTTACGGCGTGCTTAGTACGAATAATTACGTTACGAAGAATTGCATCATTGTAACGGAAAGTTGTTTCTAGCTCGTCGATGACTTCTTGAGGCGCTTCTACATTCATAAGCACATAATGTGCTTTGTGTAATTTATTAATTGGGTATGCTAATTGACGGCGACCCCAATCTTCTAAGCGATGAATTTGACCGCCAGCTTCTTTTACAGAACCTGTATAACGTTCAATCATGCCTGGTACTTGTTCGCTTTGGTCCGGGTGAACCATAAACACGATTTCGTAGTGACGCATTACTGCTCCTTACGGGTTAATCAGCCTCCGACTGTTAGATCAGTCACCAATCTGCGGAAGCAAGGAACGAAAATTAAATGTGACTGCAAGGAGCGGATTATACACTTCTCAAAAAATTAGCTCAAGTGTTTATTTTACGGAAACGAATATTCTCAGTATTAAAAATATTTTGCATTACATCGGTGCCTGTCATCTCACTGCATTTTTGTTTTAATTTAATTAATTCCATGCGTAAGTGGTCTAGTTCGTGTAAACGTTTAGCAACATCACGAATATGTTTATCAAGCAATTGATTGACTTCTTGAACTTGCTTTTCAGATCCATTTTCAAGGTTTAGTAGCATTTTAATTTCTGACAATGAAATGTCTAGGTTACGACAATAACAAATAAAACAAAGACGTTGTAAGTGTTCGGATGTATAGATACGGAAATTACTGGGAGTGCGTTTAGGTTTGGGCAATAGGCCTCTCTGTTCATAAAATCGAATAGTTTCGTTAGTACATCCTACGGCTTTTGCAAGTTGACTGATTCTCATTTTTATCCTTTGATTTTATTAGAAAAAACACTTGACCATAAAGTTACTTCATAGTTTATCATAATTTGCAATGAAACGAATATTAGAGAATTAATGTGTTGTTAAATTTAAATCAAAATAGCTTATTAGATAATGTGACTAACTATTGGGATAATCGTGCAAAAGATTATAGCCAACATAATCAACAAGAATTACAAAGTATTAAACGAGAAAAATGGAAAAAAACGCTTCTTAGTCATGTTCCTCAAGGCGCTTCTAAAATTTTAGATGTCGGAACGGGTCCAGGTTTTTTTGCGATTTTGATGACAAAGGCGGGATTTCAAGTAACAGGGATTGATGCAACCCATAATATGCTTGAACAAGCTAAACAAAACGCACAACAAGCCAATGTGAATATTAATTTTGTGCAAGGTGATGTGCATCAACTTCCTTTTGCTGATGAGAGCTTTGATGTTATTGTTACGAGAAATGTTACATGGAATTTGCAACATCCAGAGCAAGCTTACCAAGAATGGTTTCGTGTATTAAAGCCTAATGGGCGCCTTATTAATTTTGATGCGAATTGGTATCTCTATTTATATGATGAACAACGTCGTAAGGCTTTTGAGCAAGATAGAGCGAATACAGCAAAAAGACAAATTGAGGATCATTATGAGAATACAGATACCCATGCAATGGAAGCTATTGCTCGCCAATTACCTTTAAGTCGCCAACTTCGCCCTCATTGGGATTTACAGCAGTTATTGAATATTGGATTTAGTCAATTTGTCGTTGATACAAAAATAGGGGAAAGACTTTGGGATGATATTGAAAAAATCAATTATTGTTCGACCCCCATGTTTATGATTGTCGCTCAGAAATAATTTCTAGCATAAATAATTATCATCAGGAGAAGGAAAACTGTATGAAAAAAATTTTTATTTTTTTGACCGCACTTTCAGTAACAACAGGAAGTTATGCTAATCAAGCCAATAATGAATTAGATTATGCGAGTACTAAAGATATTCGAGATATTAATCCACATCTTTATTCTGGTGAAATGGCAGCACAGAATATGGTTTTCGAGTCTTTGGTGATGAATACGAATGATGGTGTAAAACCTTGGCTCGCAGAAAGTTGGTCGATTTCCGAAGATGGAAAAACCTATGTTTTCCATTTACGTAAAGATGTGAAATTTTCTAATGGTGAAAGTTTTAATGCCAAGGTTGCGAAACTTAATATGGAAGCAGTAATTGAAAACTTTAACCGTCATGCTTGGTTAGAGCTTGTACAACAAATTGATCATATTGAAGCGCCAGATGATTTTACTTTAGTCTTAAAACTTAAACATCCATATTATCCAACGTTAACTGAATTAGGGCTAACTCGTCCATTTCGTTTTCTTTCTCCAAAATGTTTTAAACAAGGAAAAACCCTCAATGGTGTTGATTGTTACGTAGGTACAGGGCCTTGGATGTTAGAAAATCACAATAAAAATGCATATGCTCGTTTTGTTCCGAATAAAAATTATTGGGGGAAAAAGCCTGCATTAAACGCTGTGAATTGGCAAGTTATTCCAGATCGTCAAACAATGTTGTTAGCTTTTCAGAAAGGTGATATTCAGCTAATTTATGGTGCAGATGGTGATATGCTGGATATGGATTCTTTCAAGCAAATTAGTCATTCTCAACAATTTGCTTCATCAATGAGTGAGCCAACGGCTTCTCGTTCTATTGTATTAAATAGTGCTCGTCCTTTAACTAAAGATAAAAAATTACGTCAGGCTTTAGAATATGCGGTTGATAAACAGGGAATTGCTACAGGGATTTTTAATAATGCTGAAACCGTAGCCGAAACCTTAATGTCAAAAACAGTTCCTTATGCAAATGTGGACGTGAAAACCTATGGTTTTGATTTAGCAAAATCTGCAAAATTATTAGATGAGGCGGGTTGGATTTTAGAAAAAGGCAAAACAATTCGTGAAAAAGCAGGTGCTCCACTTTCGTTATTGCTTTCTTATAATGTTAATAATGCTTCAGAAAAAGAAATTGCAGAGTTAATGCAAGCTGACTTTAAAAAACTTGGTATAGATCTACAGATTTTAGGGGAAGAAAAGCAAGCCTTTTTAGATCGTCAAAAATTAGGTGATTTTGATTTACAATATTCACTTTCTTGGGGTAAACCTTACGATCCTGCTTCTTTTGTGTCTTCTTTCCGTATTCCAGCACATGCGGATTTCCAAGCACAAAAAGGATTACCAAATAAAGCAGAAATTGACCGCACTATTGGTGAGTTACTGATTACCCCTGATGAACAAAAACGCCAAGCATTATATGCAGATCTGTTTAAAACACTGGCAGATGAAGCGGTATATATTCCTTTAACTTATTCTCGTACCAAAGCTATTTATGCGAAGGCATTAGAGGGAGTGGCTTTTAACCCTTCTCAATATGAGATTCCATTTGAGAAGATGTCTTTTAAATCAAAATAAGCTGAACCTGAATGCAAAGCTATTTTATTCGTCGCTTACTGATGATGTTTCCACTTATGCTACTTATTTCATTTGTCGCATTTGTGTTATTAAACCTTGCACCATCAGATCCAGCAGAAATAGCTTTGCGGATCAATGCGGTTACCATAACTGATGACGTGATCGCGGATATGCGTCATCAGTTAGGATTAGATTTGCCTTTCTTACAACGCTATCTAAATTGGTTGTGGCATATTATCCATTTAGATTTAGGGCGTTCTTTTTTGAATAATCAGCCTGTACTTTCTGAAATATTACATGCATTACCTATAACCTTATATTTAGCTTTTAGCGCATTAATTATTATTTTAGTGGTGTCTTTCGGTGGAGCATTAATTTGTGTGATTTACCCAAATAGTAAATGGGATCAAAGTATTCGAGCTGTCTTATTTATTTTTACTGCAATACCTAATTATTGGCTCGCATTATTATTAATTTGGGGATTTGCAGTTCATTTTAATTGTTTCCCTTCTAATGGCTTATCTCAAGCTTCAGGGATTATCTTGCCCGCTTTAAGCTTATCTCTAGGTTATATCGGCACATATTTAAGACTAATTCGCGGTACCATGTTGAACCAATTAGAGCAACCCTATGTATTTTATGCAAGAGCTCGTGGTTTATCATCCTCTCAAATCTTATTTAAGCATGTGTTAAGAAACTCGCTACATAGTATTTTAGTGGCATTAGGTATGGGAATTCCAAAATTGATTGCGGGTTCGGTTGTTATTGAAAATATTTTTGCATTGCCCGGTATCGGACGTTTATGTATTCAAGCGATCTTTGGACGAGATTATCCAATGATTCAGGCTTATATTTTACTCATGGCAGTGCTTTTCCTGTGCTTTAATTTTATGATTGACTTATTGCAACATCATCTTGATCCAAGATTAAGACGAGGTAAGTAATGTTAGCCTTATTTTTATCAAGATTACGCTATAATTATTTTGCACAGTTTTGCTTAGTTGTGGTGGTAGCAGTTTTCTTGTTGGGGATTTTTGCTCCTTGGTTAACTCAATTTGATCCTACTGTTGCGGATATTCGCCAAAAATATTTACCAATGAGTGAGGTACATTGGTTTGGTACGGATCATCTTGGACGAGATATTTTTGCACGTATTCTTTTTGGTATTCGAGTTACAGTATTTTATGCACTATGGGCAATGTTTATTACCTTATTAATTGGCATTGTAATTGGTATGATAGCTGGGGTATTTGGTAAAAAAGTTGACGAAATACTCATGCGTTTATGTGATGTAATGCTTTCTTTTCCTAGTGAAGTCATGATATTAGCTTTAGTGGGCATTTTAGGGGCTGGAATTGAACATATCTTATTAGCGGTAGTATTAGTCAAATGGGCTTGGTATGCTCGTATGATTCGAGGTACTGTCATACAATATATGCATAAAAATTATATTCGTTATGCGCAAACTATCGGCGAATCTTCTTATCAAATTATCTATCGTCATTTATTGCCCGTCACCGCCGCAGAAATTATGATTTTAGGTTCTGCGGATATTGGATCTGTGATTTTATTGATCTCTGCACTTTCTTTTTTGGGATTAGGCGTTCAAGCGCCCGAGCCTGAATGGGGAAGTATGCTAAGTGATGCAAAAAATATTATGATTTTACACCCCGAACAAATGTTACCAGCAGGTATAGCTATTGTATTGGTTGTGGTGGCATTTAACGGTTTAGGCGATTTTTTACGCGACGTATTTGATCCTGATAATCGAATTAATTTTACTAAGGTGAAAACTGATGAACTCTGATCTATTAACTATTCATCAGTTATCTATTAAGGCACCAGATTCAACTTTTCCCTTGATCGATAATTTGAATTTATCTCTTCAACCTAAACAAACCTTAGCAATAGTTGGAGAAAGCGGTAGTGGTAAGAGTTTGTTGGCAAAAGCGATGATGGGTTTACTGCCTAAAAATTTACAAGCTCAAGGACAAATTTATTTTAAAAATCAGCAAATTTCTTCTTCTAGCCTGAGGAAGCCAGTAGGGATGAGTTTGATTGTACAAAATGCAATGAGTGCCTTTGATCCTTTAATGAGCTTAGAAAAACAATGTATTGAGAGCCTCGCATTAAGAAAAATTTTTGCAAAACATACCGCACTTTCTAAGCGAGATTATCTGCAACAATTAGCTTTGGCTTGCGAGCAAGTAAAACTATCTCCTGATATCTTAAAACGTTATCCTAATCAATTGAGTGGTGGTCAGTTACAACGAGTCATGTTAGCGTTGACATTAGCTATGGATACAGAATTGATCATCGCTGATGAGCCAACAACAGCTTTAGATGCCATAACACAATTTGAAATTTTGCCTTTATTTAAACAATTAGTTGAACAAAAAGGTTGTTCACTTATTTTTATTACCCATGATTTAGGCTTAGTCAAAGAATTGGCAGATCAGATTGCTGTGTTAAAAACAGGGCGATTAGTAGAACTACAGGCAGCTCGACAACTGTTTAACCAACCTCAACATAGTTATACCCAGTATTTACTTTCCATGCGGGAAAAACTTAATCGTGCGTTGCATTCTATGAAGGGAGAAAGTTATGTGTAGCTCTCCATTATTGTCTGTAGAACATATTTCAAAAAGTTATTCCTCTTCTTTTTGCTTATTAAAATCTGCTAACCAGCAAGTTTTAAATGATGTTTCTTTTCATTTAAATAAGGGGCAAAGCCTAGGTTTAGTGGGGGAGAGTGGTTCAGGCAAGAGTACATTAGCTCGTTTAATTTGTGGTATTGAAAAGCCTGATTGCGGCAGTATATGGTTAAATGGGCAATCTATTTTCAAATCAAGCAATCGACTAAATAGTATTAGTCTTGTTTTTCAAGATTATCAGTCTTCAATTAATCCAACAATGACTGTATTTCAAGCGATTAGCGAACCTTTAAGAATTCAAGGAAATTATACCTTGTCGCAATTACAACAGCGGGTGGTAGAATATTTGGATAAAGTAAATTTATCTGCTGATTTAATGTCTCATTATGTTTATCAGTTATCTGGTGGTCAGGCTCAGCGTGTTTGTATTTGTCGAGCATTAATAACTCATCCTTCATTAATCGTTTTGGATGAACCCGTGAGTTCCTTAGATTTGGTGACTCAGGTTCAAATTTTAGATTTACTGATTCGTCTTAAGCAAGATTTTAATCTGAGTTATTTTTTTATTACACATAACATTCAAGTATTGTGTTATTTATGTGAGCAAGTGCTTTTCTTCAAGCAAGGACAAATAGTGGAGCAAAGTGCGGTGCAAAATCTAAAAAATGTGACATCAGATTATGCAATTAAACTCTTATCATCAGTGATTTAAATTGGCATTGGCATAAAATTTTTCTAAAAAATACCGCACTTTAGTTGCTTCTTGTGCGGTATTTTTTTTCGATTAACATTCATGGCATACCACAAAATTATATTCATGACGTTGTGCAATTTTTGCCTTGCGATGTTTTAACCGTTTAATCCGAGAGTTACGTCGATGAGATAAATGTAATGATAAACTGGTGGTTTTTTTTAAAGAAGGTTTACGTCTTCTAATTAACATATTTATTACTCCTATTTGTCTTGAGTTTCAGATGATGTTGCGGGCGTTTTTTCTGAAACAGGTTCACTTTGTATTTTCTCTGAAGAGTTGGAATCATTTATCTCAATATTCGGAGAAAGTGTTTTTTGTTCGTTTTCTTTATTATCAGCATTTCCTTGCACTCGATAATAATTAATGATGCTGTTCATGTAGCGACGAATATTCTCCACATATTGAAAAGCTTCATAACCTCGGGCGTAACCATATTTTAAATTGCTGTAATAACGTTTTTCAGCTAATAATGGTAAATTCTTTTTTACGTCAAGCCAATTATCAGGATCCCCGCCTAAGTTTTTAGTAAGCCTGCGAGCATCTAACATATGTCCTAGCCCCATATTATAGCCCACTAAAGCAAACCAAATTCGATCTTCACGAGGAATACTATCAGGCACTTGACCAATTAACCAATGTAAATATTCTGAACCTGCTTTAATGCTTTGTTCTGCATTGGTACGATCATTAATTTTCATTCGATCTGCGGTAGCTTTTGTGAGCATCATCATACCACGAACGCCAGTGGTTGACGTGGCATTTTCATTCCAGTGAGATTCTTGATAAGCTACAGCTGCGAGTAATCGCCAATCGAGTTCTCCTTTATATTTTTCAAAAAGGGCAGCATATTTAGGCAATACAGTAGTAATAGACTTAATATAATCTCTCATATCTACATAATCAAACTGACTGAAATGATTAAAGTATTTTTCTTCAATACGTGCAGTTAATCCACCCTCAATAGAATTATTCATAAAGTCTAATAAGGCAGCTTGTAATTCATTGTAAGAATTATTAGGTAAATACCAATGTACAGTCGCTTCATCTGTCACATCGAAGGCTACTGCAATGTTCGGCTTAATTTGTTGTACAGCAGAAACATCAATAGAATTAGCGATAGTATAATTAATTTTACCCTCTGCCACTTGTAATAATAATTCTTCTTGAGTCAGGTTATCATCTAATTGCCATTGTAGATTTGGATATTTACTTTGCCCTTCTATTAATAGTTGTGGCAGTTCTGTTCCACTAGCAATAATTAATTTATCTTTAACTTGGTTTAAAGATTGTGGACGAGTTTCGCCTTTTCGATAGACCAACTGCCAAGATGCGGAGTAATAAGCTGGACCAATTTGAAAAGCTTCTGCTTTTTTAGGTTGGAAGAGCAGATTCGCTGCAGCAATATCAATTTTATTGTTTTCCAGAGCATTGAAGAGTTGTTCACTATTATTCATTGTTTTCATTTCGAGCTTTACGCCAAGATAATCGGCAAATGCTTTGCTTAAATCGTATTCAAGCCCAGCCTGTCCTTCGGTGCCAATGAAATAAGACACAGGATTATTGACGGTTCCAACAATAAGTTTGCCCCGTTGTTGGATAGCTGTATAACGATTTTCTTCTGAACGCATCATTTGTTGCCAAGGGAAGACCATATCAATAGCCCATAATAATAGCGCTAGTGCAGCAACGATACGTAAAAATAAGCCTTTCAAATATTGTTCTCTAGAAATTGATTATAAATTGGAGGCATTGTAACTGTTCGGCACAGAATACTCAAATTTGTGATGATTGATGTACATTTCGAGATAGGTTTTATTGCAAAACTGCGGTAAAAATTTTGAAAATTTTTCAGATTATCAATTGAAGTTAATTGTTTGATTTTTCTCATTGTACATAAAATCCGCCTTCAATCAAAAGCAATGCAAACGTTTTCGTTTTGGATGGATTTCATTTATAATAGAGAAAATTTTTAGTTAACTAATTAAGGTATGCTCCCTATGTTCAAGCGCTTTCGTGGCTCGCCAGCCCTTTCTGAATTTCGTTTAAACCAACTTCAACAAAAATTTGCTAATGCGAATTTACCTGTGAAATCCGTGTATGCGGAATATGTGCATTTTGCCGATTTAACCGCTCCACTTTCTGCGGAGCAAGAAGACAAACTTAGCCAACTTTTACACTACGGACCAACCCTAGCTGAACACGAACCTGTGGGCGAAACCTTTATCGTGATCCCCCGTTTCGGCACCATTTCCTCTTGGTCGTCAAAAGCTACCGACATTGCTCACAACTGCGGTTTGGCTCAAGTGGCTCGTGTGGAGCGTGGTTTGGCGTACTATTTTGATTTTGAGCGTGCATTAACCGCTGAAGAACAGACCGCACTTTCGGCGTTGTTACACGACCGTATGATGGAAACCGTGATCCGCAATGAAAGCGAGGCGGTAGCTTTATTCGCCCAACAAGAACCAAAACCTTTCACGACCGTGGATATTTTAAGCGGTGGTCGCAAAGCCTTAGAAGAGGCAAACATCAACTTAGGTTTGGCGTTGGCAGACGATGAAATCGATTATTTGGTGGAAAATTTTACCAAATTAGGGCGTAACCCGAACGACATTGAGCTGTATATGTTTGCACAGGCGAACTCAGAACACTGTCGCCACAAAATTTTCAATGCAGACTGGATTATTGACGGCGAAAAACAGGAAAAATCGCTGTTCAAAATGATCAAAAATACCTTTGAGAAAACCCCTGACTATGTGCTGTCTGCCTACAAAGACAACGCAGCGGTAATGGAAGGCTCAAAAATCGGGCGTTTCTTCCCTGATCAAGACGGTCAATACCGCTACCACCAAGAAGACGCTCACATTTTAATGAAAGTGGAAACCCACAACCACCCAACCGCTATTTCGCCATTCCCAGGGGCGGCGACAGGTTCGGGCGGAGAAATCCGTGACGAAGGGGCAACAGGGCGTGGGGCAAAACCAAAAGCCGGTTTGACAGGCTTTTCCGTGTCTAACTTAGTGATTCCAAACTTTGAACAGCCTTGGGAAAATCCGCTTTCTAAGCCAAGCCGTATTGCTTCGGCATTGGATATTATGATTGAAGGCCCATTGGGCGGTGCGGCGTTTAACAACGAATTTGGTCGCCCAGCGTTGTTGGGTTATTTCCGTACTTACGAAGAAAAAGTAAATAGCTTTGCCGGCGAAGAAGTGCGTGGCTACCACAAACCGATTATGCTGGCTGGCGGTATCGGTAATATTCGTGCCGAACACGTGCAAAAAGGCGAAATCCCTGTGGGGGCAAAATTGATCGTGCTTGGCGGCCCAGCGATGAATATCGGCTTGGGTGGCGGTGCGGCTTCGTCAATGGACAGCGGTAAATCCAAAGAAGATTTAGACTTCGCTTCCGTTCAGCGTGAAAACCCAGAAATGGAACGCCGCTGCCAAGAAGTAATCGACCGCTGCTGGCAGTTGGGCGATGAGAACCCGATTTTATTCATTCACGATGTGGGTGCGGGCGGTTTGTCTAACGCAATGCCTGAATTGGTACACGATGGCGAACGAGGCGGTAAATTTGATTTACGCCACATCCTTTGCGATGAAAAAGGAATGTCGCCGTTGGAAATTTGGTGTAACGAATCGCAAGAGCGTTATGTGTTAGCGGTTGCCCCTGAAAAATTGGAATTATTCACCGCACTTTGTGAGCGTGAGCGTGCGCCATTTGCGGTCATTGGCGAGGCGACCGAAGAAAAACACCTCACCTTGCACGATGCGCATTTCGGCAACGATCCGATTGATTTGCCGATGAATGTGTTACTCGGTAAAACGCCAAAAATGACCCGTAATGTTTCGCAAAAAAATGTGGAAAACGCACCGCTTGCAACCGCTGACATCAATCTGAAAGATGCCTTACACCGTGTGTTACGCTTACCGGTGGTGGCGGAAAAAACCTTCTTAATCACCATTGGCGACCGCTCGGTCACGGCTATGGTAGCCCGTGACCAAATGGTTGGCCCGTGGCAAATCCCTGTGTCTGATGTGGCGGTAACGACTGCTGGTTTAGACACTTATCACGGCGAAGCAATGTCTATGGGCGAAAGAGCCCCTGTGGCGTTGTTAGATTTCGGGGCATCGGCACGCTTGGCAGTGGCGGAATCCATTACCAACATTGCAGCGACCGATATCGGCGACATCAAACGCATTAAACTTTCGGCTAACTGGATGTCGGCGGCTGGTCACGCAGGCGAAGATGCAGGCTTATATGAAGCCGTGAAAGCGGTGGGCGAAGAGCTTTGCCCTGCACTCGGCTTAACCATTCCAGTGGGCAAAGACTCAATGTCAATGAAAACCACTTGGGAAGAAAATGGCGAGAAGAAAACCGTGACCGCTCCGCTTTCGCTGGTGATTTCAGCCTTCGCTCGTGTGGAAGATGTGCGTAAAACCGTCACGCCACAACTTCGCACCGACAAAGGGGCGAGCCGCTTACTCTTAATTGACTTAGGCGAAGGTAACAACCGCTTGGGAGCAACCGCCTTAGCACAGGTGTATAAACAATTAGGTGACAAACCAGCCGATGTGGTGAATGTTCAAGCGTTAAAAGATTTCTTCAACGCAATGCAAGCCTTGGTGGCGGAGCGTAAATTATTAGCTTACCACGACCGTTCAGACGGTGGTTTAATCACCACTTTGGCAGAAATGGCGTTTGCGGGCAACTGCGGCGTGGATGTGGATATTTCAGCCCTTGGCGACAACGATTTAGCGGTGTTATTCAACGAAGAATTGGGGGCGGTGATCCAAGTGGCAGACAGCGAACTCAATGCCGTGCGTGATGTGTTGAAAGCCCACAACTTAATCCACCTTACCAAAGAATTAGGTGCGGTAACAGCGGACGACCGTTTTGAAATCAGCCGAGGCTCACGCAAATTATTAAGCGAAAAACGCTCTGAATTGCGTGGCATTTGGGCGGAACTTACTCACCAAATGCAGCGTTTGCGTGACAACCCAGAATGTGCCGACCAAGAATTTGCGGCGAAAAAAGACCCAAATAACCAAGGTTTATCGGCATTCTTAACCTACGATGTGAATGAAGATATAGCCGCCCCATTCATCAACAAAGGCGTGAAACCGACCATTGCGATTTTGCGTGAGCAAGGCGTGAACAGCCATTACGAAATGGCGGCAGCGTTTGACAGTGCTGGCTTCAACGCGATTGACGTACATATGTCTGACTTAATGGCAGGTCGCCATAATGTGAATCATTTCAATGCATTAGTGGCGTGCGGCGGCTTCTCTTACGGCGATGTGTTAGGGGCTGGCGGCGGCTGGGCGAAATCCATCCTGTTCAACCCAGCATTGCGTGACCAATTCAGCCAATTCTTTGCTAACCCGAACACGCTGGCGTTAGGTGTGTGTAACGGTTGCCAAATGATCTCGAACCTAGCGGAAATCATTCCGGGAACCGAAAACTGGCCGCGTTTCGTTCGCAACAAATCTGAACGCTTTGAAGCCCGTGCTGCAATGGTGAAAATCAACGACACCCACTCGCTTTGGTTCAACGGAATGGCAGGCAGCCATATGCCGATTGCGGTTAGCCACGGCGAAGGACAAGTGGAGTTCAAATCCGCCGAGCAACTGGCAGGCCTAAAAGCCCAAAACTTGGTGGTAGGACAATACATCGACAGCCAACTCAACCCAACGGAAGTGTATCCTGCCAACCCGAACGGATCGGCAGAGGGGATTACCATTATCACCAACCTAGACGGACGCGTCGCCGCCATGATGCCACACCCAGAGCGTGTGTTCAGAGCGGTGAGCAACTCTTGGTATCCAGAAGATTGGACAGAAGACGGGGCTTGGATGCGGTTGTTTAGAAGTGCTCGTGTTGCTCTAAAATAATAATGATGGCACTCGTCTTTGACGAGTGCCTTTTTATAATATTTAAATAGAAAATATTTTTATGCACAACACAATACTAAATTTAAATCACATAAAAGCTAAAGAATTTTTCTTAAAATCAGAAACCTATTGTAATATAGGTTTTCCTGAGTATATTTCATTTCAAGATTTATTAGATAGATTATCTACTGAAATAGGCAGAACATCTATTAAAAACTTTTCTGAAAAGAATATAAGCTCATCAAATATTAACTATACTTTATATAACAATAAAGATGGGAGACTATCCTGGAGACCCTTACAACTTATCAACCCCATATCATATATTGATTTAGTTAATGAAATAACAAAAAATAAAAATTGGAATTATTTAAAAAAACGATTCAAAGTTTTTAGTAAGAATAAAAAAATTCAATGCATGAGCATTCCTGTTGTATCATCTTCAAATAAATCTGACAAAGCTGAACAAATTCTAAGTTGGTGGGAAAATATTGAGCAAGAATCTATTTTACAATCACTAGACTATGAATATATTTTTGATACTGATATATCTGACTGCTACGGTTCTATTTATACTCATTCTATTGCTTGGGCTACAAATGGAAAGAAAAAAGCAAAAAATAAAAGAACAGGTAAATCATTATTAGGCAATATTATTGACACAAGAATCCAATGGTCACAAAATGGACAAACAAATGGAATTCCACAAGGTTCGGTATTAATGGACTTTATTGCTGAAATAGTATTAGGATATATAGATCTTATACTATCAATAGAAATAAAGAAAAATTCAATAATTAAATATAAAATACTTAGATATAGAGATGATTACCGTATTTTTGTAAAAAATCATTCTGATGGAGAAAAAATCCTTAGGATTTTATCTGAAATATTAGCTCAATTTGGTATGAAATTGAATTCTGGGAAAACTAAAGGATCTAACGATATAATAACTCAATCAATAAAGAAAGATAAAACATCTTGGTTAAGAATAAATACATCACCAAAAAATCAACAAAAATTATTATTACTAATACGCTCTCATTCTATTGAATATCAAAACTCAGGAAGTTTATTAAAGAACTTAAAAGAATTTGATGAAATTTTAGAGAAAGAAGGGATTTTTATAGAAAATAATATACCTCAACTCACAGCCATTACCACAGATATAGCTTTTAACAATCCTAAATCAATACCTTTATGTTGCTCTATTATTAGTAAACTATTAAACAATATTAATGATATTGATAAAAAAGATGAATTGGTCAAGAGGGTATACGATAAATTAATAAATATGCCCAACTCTGGTTTTGCACAGATATGGTTACAAAGAATGCTGAAATATAAATATCATGAATTCATATTTAATGAAAAAATATGTAATTTAAATCAAGAAAATATTAAGTCATTATGAAACTTCTCTTGGCTAAAACAAAATGACCCCACATCAGACCAGTTAAGAACTATTGTCAATAGTACTAATATATTTAGCCACGAAAAATTTGATCGTTTGGATATTATTATTAAAAATAATGAAGTAAATATTTTTAAAAATCATTCTTTTTAATCAGTCCTCCCGATGGTGCTCGTCTTTGGCGAGTGCCATCTTATAGCATTTGCAAATTTTTTGCAGAATCTGACCGCTTGTATAATTTATTTTTGCGATCTGCGTCGAAAAAATCAAAATTATTGCTAGGATAAAGGTTTAGTTGGATTAAAGCTTAGGTATTTCAATAATCGTTGGGAATATATAGGAACCAATCTTAATCCACACAACTTTCTCAATTTTTTAGTTGCTCTTTTAGTATTCTCAAGTTGAATAAAAAATTCATGTTTTAAGTAAATTCTATTTTATTTTCAAAGTATTAGTTTATATTGTATCTATTATGTAGCAGTAATTTTTTGCCTATTATTTGTAATAACTATCACCTTTCTCTGGGAGATAATATGAAATTCAAGATATTTTTAATTTGCACCGCACTTTTTGCTGGTCCTGCTTGGTCGAATAGTGAAAAAGTAACTAGTGTAGATATTTATAGTCCTTTTTATTCTGCTCAGGGCGGAAAAGCAGATTATGTAAAGGTTTATCAAAAAATTAATGCTCTGTTACTTACTAATAAAAAATCCGACTACGAAAAAGCATCACAAATCGTACGTCAAGAGCCCGCAATGATAACGCCAATGACAATGTCTGTATTAGCTGCTCGAGCTTATGATATGGGGCTGCGTGATGAGGCTGTGTTTTGGTATTTCGTTGCACGCTTTCGCTTAATGATACTGAATGATGTTTTAGATTTACCCAAAATGAATATGGCGGAATATACTGATTTAAATAGCTTAGTCGGTTCGTTTATTCTACCTTACGCTGCTTGCGATTTAGATAAACAACAAAAAATTCAAAATGAAGCTCTTGAATGGACAAAATCCAATCCTTATGAAGCATTGCTTTTGCCACAATTAAAAAGCAAGCATAGTGATCGTAAAAAAGCCATTAAACAAGCAGAAGATGAAGTTTCAGAATGGGTTACCAAATACCAAAATTATTTCAGTGATTTGAAAAATCTTGAGCAATTTAAACAAAAGCGTAAAGCATCAAATATTGATAAGAAATTTTGTTGGTAATTTTATTTCTGCTATTTTTAGAAAAATAGTATTTGACGAGAGCCTTATTATAGATATTCCCAGTATTCGTCATGTGTAGTTTAGAACTATAGGTTTCTACTGATGCGAGCCTAGTCTTTACCGTGAATTATTTTAAAGAACAGATATTTCGTATCAAGTTTTTGTTGCTAACAGACAAATAATTTGCAAAAAATTCTGATAAAACCACCGCTGGATCTTGCTATAATCTCGCCAAAAACAAACAGGGAGAACAGTATGGCAAACCGACCAAAAGAAATCGAAAACACCAATTTGCAGATGGCAATTTTAAGCCGTATGCCGAAATTGCCGAAAAGTGTGGATGCTAAAACCTTGTTAAAACAGCTGGAAGATGCGGGCATTTCCCGTGATATCCGCACCATTCAACGCACTTTGAAGACCTTGTGTGAGAGTTTTGACATTGAGTGCAATTATGAGTCTAAGCCCTACACCTATGCGTGGAAAGAACGCAGCAACGGACTTGCGTTGCCGGTTTTAAGCGAACAACAATCGCTGCTGCTCAAACTTGCTGAGCAGCAGCTTAAATATTTGCTGCCGGCGAATATTATGTCATCAATGCAACCGTTTTTTGACCAAGCGGACAGAATGGTGTCTGGTACTTATCCAAACGGTAAGGAAAAGCCCGTGCATCAATGGCTTGGCAAGGTGTGTGCTACGCCCACTAGCCTGCCGTTGATCCCCGCCAAAATCAAAGACGGCATTTTTGAAGCGGTGAGCCAAGCCTTGTTTCAAAATAAATTGTTGCACATTGACTATCGTAACCAATGGGGCAAGAAAAGCACTGCCACCATTATGCCGCTGGCGATTTCGCAACAAGGGGCGAGCATTTATCTTGTTTGCCGTTTTGAAGGATTTGACGATAACCGCCTGCTTGCCTTACACCGTTTACAAAAAGCCGAAATTTCCACTTTCAGCTTTGAACGCCCTGTGGATTTTAACCTGCAACGCTACCAAGACGAAGGCAATCTGGGCTTTTCTAACCAAGGGAAAATCCGCCTTTCCTTTTCCATTGAACGAGGCGAAGGCTTTCACTTAACCGAAACGCCGCTTTCCAAAGATCAAAAACTGCTGGAAGAAAGTGAAGAACACTACCGTTTCCAAGCTACCGTTGCTGATAATGATATGCTGAAATGGTGGCTACGGCGATTCGGCGATAATATTTGGGATATTGAGAAAGAACCACTTTAATCGAAGGCATTTTAGCCAAGGGCTTATACTTAACGATTAAAGAATGGGGCTGTAGTATGGCATTACTGCTAATCTACTATAGCCCCTATTTTAAAGCACTTTTAAAAGTGAAAAAATTATTCACTTCCCAACAAAAACTCCCCAATATGCTGATGCACAATCCCATCAATATTTTCCTGCCAGAAATCATCCATTGTAATAACATATTTCGGGTAATTATCGGCAATAGCTTGTAGCGGCGAAAATTCCCGGTGGACAGTTTGTTCGCTTTCTAGCTTATAGGCGACTTGGATATAGAGTTTGTCATTCTGTTTTTGTGCTACGAAATCCACTTCTTGTGTACCTAGTTTGCCAATGTAAACCTGATAGCCCCGACGTTTGAGTTCAAGATAGACTAAGTTTTCCAAAATACCTGCGATCAAGCTAGTACGAAAACCCATTGTGGCATACAGTAAGGAAACATCGCCCAAATAGAATTTTTCTTGGGTTTTTAAAATTTCCTTGCCTTTCAGATCGAATCGTTCCACACGATGCAAAATAAAGGCACTTTCTAATGCTTTCAGATAGTTATAAACGGTATTGATATCTACTTTTCGTTGTTGGCTTTTGAAATAATCTGCAACATTCTTACCTGAAAAGGTGTTTCCAATATTATCAAAAGCATATTTGACAATACGTTCCAATAATTCTACATCTCGGATTTTGTGCCGTTGCACCGTATCTCGCAGAATCACAGAAGCATAAATATCCTGCACGATTTTATATGCGGTTTCAGTATTATAGTCTGCTGTATGCACCATAGGAAAACTGCCTTTTTGCAGATATTCGTTGAAAAGTGCGGTCGGATTTTCGCTATTTTTTTGTGAATAACCAGCTTTGAAATCCAAAAATTCTTTATAAGATAGAGTGAAAATCGGTATTTCCACATAGCGTCCTGCTAGATAAGTTGAAAGTTCAGACGAGAGTAAATGCGAATTGGAACCTGTGATATACAAATCAACATTGAAATCCACCATAAAAGCATTCACGGCTTTTTCCCAATCGATAACTTCCTGAATTTCATCAAGCAGCAAATAGTATTTGTCTGTCGTCTGGATTTTCTCTTTTATCAAAGCATAAAGCTTTTCGGCAGTTTTGAACTCACTAAATGCAAAACTTTCAAAATTGATATGGATAATTTGCTGTTCGCTAATACCTTGTGCAATAAGTTCAGCCCTTAGTAATTTCATAACCGTAGATTTCCCCGAACGGCGAATCCCTGTAATCACTTTGATTAAAGGTGTGTTGATAAAAGGTTTGAGTTGTTGAATGTAATTTGGTCGATTGATCATAGTAAAGTATTTTGGTTATGTTCTAAATTAAGAATAATTTTACTATTTATTTTTGGTTATAACCATAAAAATATCATAAATAATTATCTTTTTATGGGTATGAAATACTAGGAGTTGATCATTCTTTTGCTTTTGGGAGAATTATTTCAAATTTTTACCGCACTTTTCTCACTTTCTCGACTTTTAATTTCTGCTTTTTTCCTGTTTAACCGCAATCTAATTTTTATTTTTACGATAAAAATTATTGTTTTTAGCGACACAAAATGACGCATTTATACATAAAATACCTCTAAATTCATAAAGGAAAAACAAATGAATACAGAAATTGAAAACATTATTCATCAATTACAAAAATCTGAAAAAATCTTGGTTAAACAAGGTAATATCATCAGAACTGAATTAGAAAAAAATGAGCTGATGGCTTTATTTAATGCAACTTTATCAAGTGATAATTCCGTTCATCTTGACGAAAAGGATCTGAAATATATCAGCGAAATGAAAAACCTTGAAAGTTATGATATTCGGATTAAGAGTTGGAAAAATGATAAGGAATTGGCTCATCAATTAAGTCTGGTTTTTAAAGAAATTAGACGGTATCAACATTTATTTTGTCATATAACGGTGGGCCTCGGCTTTAGTTTGGCAGAATATTGTACAGTGACAGACTGGGTAAGATTGCTAATGTCTGATGATGGCGATTTTTGTTTTGGAATGAAGTTTGAAAGGGATGAGAATTTTGCATTAAAGTTATTCATTTTAGCAGGCTATGAGCTTTAAATTTTGCGGAGAATAAAATGTTTCAACTCACTTACTGCCAACAAGCAGGCAACAAACACCAGAAAAACCAAGACGCACTATTCAATGGCAAAGCTGTTTATCAATGGCAACTGAAAAATGCAGAAAGTGATATTTTAGACGATGAAAAAGTGATTTTGGGCGTGGCGGATGGTATTTCCAACAGCCCAAAATCACAGCTTGCCAGCCGATTTTTAATGGAAAAGCTTGCCGCCTGTAAAGCGTTAGATTCCGCGTGGTTACGCAATGTTCAAGCTGAACTTTGTGAGCGATTTGCCTTGTCTGATTTCGGCACGAGTAGCACATTTGTCGGCTGTGAGCTGCATTTTGATGAAAAAAGAGCGGTCGGAATCGGCAACGTTCTGAATGTCGGTGACAGCCGATCTTATAAAATTTCCGCAACGGGCGAGTGGAGCCAGATCAGTTTTGATCACACTGTGCTGGCAGAAATGAAAGCTCAAGGTTTGGCTTTGGCAGAAGCCGAATATGCCGCAATGTATTACGCCTTATCGGATTGCATTACCGCAGATTTTGATGCTGCGGATTTCCGTATTCATTCTGCCTCTTTTCAGTTGGAAAAAGGCGAAAGTGTTTTGCTCTGTTCAGACGGTTTGCACGATTACATCACGCCACAACAGCTTGCTCATATTTGGAAAACCTACCCCAATAATGCCGAACGCCTGCAAATTTGCAGAAAAATGGTGAAAAAACACCGCTTGTATGACGATTTTTCTGCAGTGGTTTGTGAAATGCTGTGATTATGCGACACATATTGTCGGTTAGAACAATAAAATTGCCAAAAATCAACACAAAGGAGCCATTTATGAAAAACGATCTCAACTACGCTGCTGAACTTATTCGCCAAGCAGACGGCATTTTAATTACTGCTGGGGCAGGAATGTCGGTGGATAGCGGCTTGCCTGATTTCCGCAGTGTAGGCGGATTTTGGAACGCCTATCCGCCGCTGAAAAAATTCAATTTGCAATTTATGGACATCGCCACACCAAAGGCTTACCAAGACCGCCCCGAGCTTGCCAAATGGTTTTTTGCTCACCGCCTAAACCAATATCGCCAAGCTGAACCGCACGAGGGCTACGCCATTTTGCAACGCTGGGCTGCAGAAAAAACGCACGGCTATTTCGTTTTCACCAGCAATGTAGATGGGCATTTCCGCAAGGCAGGCTTTGCCGAAAGCCGTATTTACGAATGCCACGGTACATTAGACCGCTTGCAGTGCGTGGAGAATTGCGAGGATTTATCGTGGTGGTCATACGGCTACCACCCCGTAACCGATGACGAGCAATGTATCGTCACAAGCCAACCCCCAACCTGCCCACATTGTGGCGGTTTGGCTCGGCAAAATGTGCTGATGTTCAACGACTGGACATACAGCGAAGGCTACCAACTCGGCAAACACGCGTTGTTAGACGAATGGCTACGCAAAACGCAACGCCCTGTGGTGATTGAAATCGGAGCAGGCAAAGTCGTTCCCACCGTCCGTAATTTCTCCGAACGCACCGCCAAACAGAAAAAAGGCGGACTGATCCGCATTAACCCCATAGACGCAGGAGTACCGAAAATGCACTTTTTAAGTTTGGAAATGGGGGGATTGGAGGCGTTAAGGGCGATTGATGCGTTGTTACAAGCGGTTTAAATTTCACGAAACTTTGCAAGTTTTGCTACAATGCACAGAATTTACACATTACTTTTAGGGGGCAATATGAGCCAAGATAACGTAGTTGCAGAAATTAAAAAAATTAGAGGCGTAGTAGAGAAAGAGAAATTATCTATTCCTGATTACCAAAGACCTTATAAATGGACAGTAAAAAACATTAACCAACTGCTCAATGATCTCTATTTTCATTTTGAAAATGAAAAGCAAGTTTATCGGGTTGGATCAGTCGTTATTCATAATAATACACAAGAAAATGCGTATGATATTGTTGATGGACAACAGAGATTGATTAGTCTTTGTGTAGTTTTGCATTTATTGAATGAAGAGGAAAAACCTAAATTACTAGAGGAGAAATTGCCACATAGCATCAGTGTAGATAATCTAATCAAAAACAAAAAAGCTATAGATCAATTTATTGAAGATAGAGTCAAAAATAAAGAAGAATTTGCTAAATATATTCTAGATGTTTGTGAGTTTGTTTATATTGAATTAAACGATATTGATGAAGCATTTCAGTTTTTTGATGCGCAAAATGCAAGAGGAAAATCTCTTGCTCCTTATGATCTTTTAAAAGCTTACCATTTAAGAGAGTTAAATGCCGATAAAGAAACAATTTATGAATGTGTAGAAAATTGGGAAAAGGCAGTAAATACAGATGTGGCTAATTTAGAACAAGTTATTAGCAAAACTTTATTTAGATTACGCCGTTGGTATAAATATCAAAATGCTGAACTCTTTACTAATAAAGAGTTAGAAACATTTAAAGGTGCTAGTGCTGAGTATAACTATTCATATATTAATCAACAATTAGCTAATTTTAATTTATATAAAATGTATCAATCTTTTCCAATGCTAGTTGATAGTAGGTTTAGTAAGATGAGCTTTCAAGCTATTCAGCCTATTGTTAATGGAGAGTTGTTTTTTAGATACATTGAAAATTACAGGGAGTGTTATATTTTCTTATTTGATAATCGTAATGGCTTTCTTAATAATCCTGAAATTATACGTAATAAATTGGGTAATTATGAACATAGTTTATTAAAGTTTATTGATGGTTATCAAGGAGCTTACCGTGTTGGAGATCGATACATTAAAAATCTGTTCCAGTGTTTAGTTGTGCTTTATTATGATAAGTTCGGTCAAGAAAATTTAGTTCAGGCAATAGAGAAATGCTTTAAATGGTGTTATAGAATCCGTCTAATGCAAGGAAGAGTTTTTTATAGAACAATAGAAAATGAAGTATACAGTGAAAATAGTTTATTTTCTCATCTTATGAGATCTGATAATTCAAGAGAGTTCTTAGAATTTATGATTGATAAGTATAATCAAGAGTTTGATATGGATAATAAAACAGGATTAGTGTCATTGTTAAGTTCAGATTTGGAGAAAAAATGAAAAATAGTCAAGTAAAAACATTAAAAGTAAAAGATTTATGTAATGACGATAAATATATTGTACCCATATATCAGCGTAACTATGCTTGGGGTAAAGATGAAATTGAATTGTTGATCCAAGATATTTTAGAGGCTCAAAGTAAAGATAAAGATAAAAATTATTACATTGGTAGCTTAGTTGTTTCAAAGCGAAAAGATAGTTATGAAGTTATTGATGGACAGCAACGCTTAACAACATTAAAGTTGTTATTGGCATACTATGATATAAATCAGAGTGTTAATTTAACTTTTGAGCATCGTGATGAATCTAATTTTAGTTTTAAAAATTTATCAGGTGATAATTATACTAAGAATAGTATAGATTTAGGATATAAAATAATCTCAAATATTTTTGAGCAATTTGATAAACAAAAATTAGATAAAAAAGTTTTCTTTGATTTTTTACTAGAAAAAGTCGTTATTTTAAGAACTGAAGTACCAGATGGTACAGATCTGAATCATTATTTCGAAATTATGAATAATCGTGGTGAGCAATTAGAAAAGCACGAGGTTTTAAAAGCTAGGTTAATGAATGCTTTACCTGATAATGAGAGGAGGTTGTTTGCATTGATTTGGGATGCTTGTTCAGATATGAATGTGTATGCGATTAAGCGTTTTCCTTATTCAAAGGATAATACTAAGAATATAAGAACCTCAAATGCGTTTTTTGGTGAACTATGTAATAAAATACCTAAATGTTTTAATGAAATGCTGAATGAAATAACATTAAGTAATAGTGTTAATATACTTGAATATAAATCTATTTTAGATTTATTGGCAGGGGAAGAAATTAAGGAAAGTAATCAAGGTGAAAATAATGATGAGATGAAAGATGGAAATTTTAATTCTATTATTGACTTTCCTAATTTTTTAATGATTGTTTATAGGATTTTCACTCATAAAAATATACCGTTAAATGATAAATATCTTCTTAATGAATTTGAGGGTTTGAAAGATCCTTATTCAATTAAGGATTTTATCTTGTGTTTATTAAAATCTAGATTGATTTTTGATAGATATATCATAAAATCAAAAGATGAAGAAGATACTTGGTTGCTAAATGGACTAAAAAAATACAAGAATAGTAATTCTTTTTATTTTAAGGAAGTAAATTCATTTGGAACGGCGTTTGACATATTAGGAACTGATAATGAAGAGAATTATTCATCTCAAGATAATACTCAGATAATTCAATTGCTATCAATGTTTCATACCTCATTTAGGCAAAAAATCTATAAAAATTGGCTCTTTGATGTGCTATCTAAGTTATATATTCTTGAAGATTTGAAAACAGAATATGCTTTAAAAGCTAAAACTTATATAGAAATTTTAGAAAAGCTAGCTTACGATTATTATCAAGATCCCGAAAGGCAAGTTCTTTTCGCTAAAGGTGGTCAATCTATACCTAACTATATTTTCAATTATTTAGATTATCTTTTGTGGAGAAATTGGGGTGACGATGAGCTTTCTAAAGATAATGAGTTATTAACAAAAGATAACTTTGTTTTCTCATTATCTAGAAATTCTGTTGAACATTATTTGCCGCAAAGCAAAAGAGATAGTCTGCTTGAAGATATAAAGTTAGATGAAAGAGATGGTATTTTAAACAAATTTGGTAATTTATGTTTAATCTCGCATTATCAAAATTCGTCCTTAAATGATGAAATTCCCTCAGAAAAGAAAAAACGGTATGAGTCTGGTAATTTAAAATGTATTAGTCCTAAGCAGGCATTAATGTTAAGCAGACAAGAATGGAATGCTAAGGAAATAGAAAAACATCATAAAGATATGGTGGGTATTCTAAATGCTGAAAGTGTCAGGATGTATAACATTAAATAGTTAATTTATTACCTTAGTACAAGCGGTGCAATTTTGCAAAAACTTCGCAAAATTGCACCGCTTTTTTATTTTTTAAGACTTTTAATTTGGAGGGTTAGCCTGTTTTAAAGCGAGGGAATGCTATGAAAACGACATTTTATCAATGGTTAAATTCGGGATTTTTATCTTTGGAGTTGGTAAAACAGCAGCAGATTAAAGCTAAATTTTACGATGATTTAGTGGAAATTCGGTCCCCATTTTGGGATAAAAATCTTTGTTTGGTGTTTGAATATTGTTCGGAAAATTCATTTAGTGGCAGTTATCACTATGAATTTATACAAGAAAATGGCGAGCTGTTTTGGGATATGCCGATGAGTGTGGATTGTGTGATTGCAGAGCAATCAGGACGGTTTTATGACCCGACTTGGCAGAAAATTCAGTATTTTGTGACACCGCAGCAAGTGTTTAATGAGAGTTTGCTTGTGCCGTTGCTTACACCTATTTGGAGTGGGGCTGTGTTAGAGCCTATTCAGTGGCAGGATTTAGGGGGCGTGCATATTGCGGAATTTGATCGTCATAAAATGCGAGCGATTTCGCAGAGAATAGAAAATGAGGAGTACCATTTTTTTAGAAATAATGATTATTGCGACACTCTTTGTCGCAATGATAAATAAAATAGCCTTATTCTTAATGAAACAGGAGTATAAAAATGAAAAAATACCGTTTGATTGAAAGCGACAAAGAGTATAGAGGGCAAAAGCTCTATCAAATTCAAGCGTTGCGAGATTTTACCACCAGTAATGACACTGAAGTGAAAGCAGGCGATTTGGGCGGATTTTTGAGTGGTGAGCATAATCTTTCCCACGAGGGGAATTGTTGGGTGGCGAATTCGGCAGAGGTACGAGATAAGGCTTGTGTGTCGGAAAATGGCTATGTGGGTGGTTGTAGTTATTTGAATGATGCGGTGCAAGTGTTTGGTAATGCTTGTATTACAAGGGGAGATTTTTATGGCGAGGTAAAAATTTATGATAACGCTACTGTTTATGTTAAAGGTACAGTTTGTGATGAGGTAGAGATATTTGGAAATGCAGAGGTAGGCGGTAAATGTACGAATATTTCGGGGGCAGTTAAAATTTTTGAAAATGCTGTAATAGGAGGTGTTTTTATCGGTGATATTAAGATTTGCGATAATGTTCAGATTTATGGCAATGCTCAAATTGAGGCATCTTGTTGTTTAAAAGGTAATGCTGAAATTTATGGCAATACGAGAATTGCAGGAAAAAATGTATATATTCAAGATAATGCGAAAATTTGCGGTGCTGAAATTACGGGTGGTAATCGTTTTAAAAATAATGTCCAAATTGTGGGGCAAAACATTGTAATTAGTGGCGGCGTATCTTTTGCAGAAAATGCCAAAATTATAAATACAGATGAAGCACAACGCATTGAAATAGGTGGTGATGGCAGGATTGCGGGCAATGCGTTTATTCGCTCGCAAAATGATTTTATACAGAGCAAGATTTTTTCCGATTTTTTAGAGTATTTCATAGCCTATAAAACTGAAAACGGCATTGAAATTCGCTATAACAATCAGTCTTTTTCCCCAGAGCAAGTGCGTAAAGCATTATCGGCTTATACAGAATATGAAATAGCTATTCAAGTTGCAAAATCACGCATTTTAGGAGATTTTTAATGAAATATCGTTTAACTGAAAATACCGTGGAATATTGCGGTAAAACCCTTTATCAAATTGAAGCCTTAAAAGATTTTGAAATTAAACGAGAGTGGGCGTTACAAGTTAAAAAAGGTGATTTAGGCGGCTATATTGAAAAAGAATCTAACCTTTCTCAAAAAGGGAATTGTTGGATTACAAAAGCAGTTTATGTGTTGGATAATGCCCGAGTGGAAAATGATGCGGTTATTGAATGTTGTTGTGTAGTGCGTGAAAACAGCCGTGTATTTGGACGAGCTTGGCTCTCTGATGAAAGATTTAAAAAATATAAATCTGATATTTCTGGGCAGGCAAAGATTTATGGTGATGCCTTTATTTATAAAGTTGGTTTAACAATGGCAGATAATGCCAAAATATACGGTAATGCAGAAGCAAGTCATACGCAATTTGATATTTCTGATAATGCGATATTTTCAGCAGGTAGAGTAACAGGTAATGATAAGGGGCATATTACTGTAAGAGATAATGCGGAAATACGAGGTGGTTGTCTAGATGATAATTGTTGCGTGTCTGGCAATGCCAAAATTTATGGTGGTTGCGTTAGCGATAATGCTCAGATTTACGGGAACGCTCAAATTTATGATTCTGATATTTGTGGTGAAGCGATAGTGGAGGGCAATACCGAAGTGAAGTTTGATACCAATATCAGCGGTAATGCTTATCTTTGCGGCAATGCGATTGTTGAACGAGATGAGGATATAATGACCTTTTCCAATATTGGCACACTGGCACTATTACTTAATGAGGAAATAGAAGGAATGCAACATCTCACTTTTTTCCGTGCTGGCGATAAAATGCAGATGACGATTGGGGGAGATTTTTATGATGACACTGATAAATTTTTACAACATATGAAATTATTTTGCCAAAATTTACAAGCAACGCTAGAAATGGCGGAAAAGCGGTTTGGTTAAAGTAGGAGCAAAAATGGAAAAAGATCTAAAAATCGTCGTTTTAACAGGGGCTGGTATTTCTGCGGAATCGGGCATTCGGACTTTCCGAGCGGAAGATGGCTTGTGGGAAAATCATCGGGTGGAGAATGTAGCAACGCCTGAGGGTTATAAGCGGGATCGGGAATTGGTGCAACGCTTTTACAACGAACGCCGGCGCAAGCTGTTTGACCCCGAAGTGCAACCCAATGCGGCTCATCTTGCCCTTGCGGAATTAGAAGCAAAATTGGGCGAAAATGTGCTGATTGTAACGCAAAATGTGGATAATTTGCACGAACGGGCAGGATCTAAAAATGTAATCCATATGCACGGCGAACTGTTGAAAGTGCGTTGCCCGAATAAAGGTACTGTGTATGAGTGGCAAGGCGATGTCACAGATGAAAGCCGTTGCACCTGCTGCGTTCAACCTGCACGGCTGCGTCCGCATATTGTTTGGTTTGGTGAAATTCCGTTGGAAATGGCACGGATTGAACAAGCATTGATGGAGTGCGATATTTTCGTTTCTATCGGCACATCGGGCAATGTTTATCCGGCAGCGGGCTTTGTGCAAGTCGCCAATAATTGGGGAGCGAAAACCGTTGAGCTGAATTTGGAGCCGAGCAAAGTCAAAAGTGCATTCCAAGACGCAAAATACGGTAAAGCAAGTGAAATTGTGCCTGAATTTGTAAAGCAGTATTGGAGCAATTAGCGAAATAAACCTGCAAGCGGTGAGAATTTGTAAATTTTTTGCAAAATTTCACCGCTTGTTGTTTTTCCCGACACAAATTGTCGCTTTAATCCATATATTCACCTTGAAGTTAATTCATTTAAGGAGTGAAGTATGTATGGCGTTATTATTAATCCCTCATTGTTTAAAGTGTATCACTGTGCAGTGTTAAGCTGTGAACAGGATCAGGGCATTGCGAATTTCAATTCGAAGCAGATCCATCAGTTTTTGGAAACGAATGCCGATGCGGATTTGGGCGAAGTTTGCCGTGATTTGACAAGTTATTGGGGTTCTATTCTTCGCTTGGACGGTATGGAAGTGACCTGTAAGAAATTTTGTACCAGTGATAGGGTGATTACGCTTTATCTGATTTTCTATAACCAACTGGAAAGACTGGAAACCCGAGTCACCAAATTAGGTTATTTATTCAACCAAAAAACCGTGCTGATTTTGCCGATTGGTGAAAAAGTCCGCCGTTATACGCTGCATAGCCAAGACAATGTTTTTTCGCCCACTTATAAAGAACGGGATTTCACCGATATCGATTGTGTGATTCACTACTATTTTCGCTATATTTATCAATGGGATATTTCAGGTTGGAAAGAATATAAAGAAAATTGGCGTTTTTATAAGGCAGGGGTAATGAGTAAGGCTTATTTAAACCGTATGGGAAAAAGTGCGGATAAGCGGTTGGCTCAAATAGAAGCTGGGCAAAAGTTTGATATTGACCAAGCGATTCAAAAAATCAAAGAGAAGGAACAGAAAAATGAAAAAAATTGTGTACATTGATATGGATAATGTGTTGGTGGATTTTGCCAGCGGTATTGCCAAATTAGCTCCAGAAATCCAACAGGAATATGTGGGACGTTACGATGATGTGAAAGGTATTTTCGGCTTAATGGAGCCAATGCCGAATGCGGTGGAAGCGGTGTATAAATTGGCGGAAAAGTACGATGTTTATGTGCTTTCCACCGCGCCTTGGTGGAATTCATCGGCGTGGATTGATAAAGTGGAATGGATTCAAAAATATTTTGGCAAAGATGAAGATTCCGTTTTATATAAACGGCTGATTTTATCGCACCACAAAAATCTCAATCAGGGCGATTATTTGATTGATGACCGCTTGCGAAACGGAGCGGATAAATTTGGCGGAGAGCATATTCATTTCGGACAGCCGCAATTTCCGGATTGGCGGGCAGTGTTGGATTATTTATTGTGAATTGATTGATTTTTATTCTATTTTTTACAATGATTCTGAGTGGTTATAGATTAGTGCTTTATCTATAATGATATTATTTTTATCAAAATAAGGAGCTATTATGCTTGATATTATTTTACCAAAAGAGTGGGTTTGCGATGGTGCAATCTTAAAAGCGAAATATAATGCTAGTTCTAGCAATACTTGGGTTTATGAACGTGGTGAATTAAAGCCAAAATACAATGCGAGATCTAGTAATACTTGGGTTTTTGATGGTCAAACATTAAAGCCGAAATATAATGCGAATTCTAGTAACACTTGGGTTGTGGATAATAAAGGGATTTTAAAACCAAAATACAATGCTAATTCTCGTAATAGTTATGATTTAAATGGCTATCCAATTTTAGTTGCATATGCACAATTAGTTTTAAAATTATGGTAATAAGATCACTCTTAATGGGCGATTTTTTTGAGGTGTGTGATGAAGAAATCTAATATTGAAATCTCAGAAAAAATATCAGTATTAGAAAAACAATTAGAGGAAATAAAATCAATTTTAACCCGTAAAGATTAAGTCTGATATGGCGCAGCTTTCTGCACCATTTTTAATGCAGGAAAACTATCTTCCAAGTAAAAATTTTGCAAGCTTTTCGCAAAATTTTACCGCTTGTTATTTTATACGACACAGTATGTTGCAATTTCCCAAATCTTTACCGCACTTTTATTGATATAACTATCTTTTTAATTCCAGCTAAAGATTAGTTAACTTTACTTTTTCTTTGCGGTTCTTTACATAAAAGGCGAGTATAATTCTCTAGAAGAATAAAAATAAATGATTTCTTTTATTCTGGAATTTACTTAGCTTATCGTTTATGAAGGATTTATTATGAATTTTGATTTAAGCCAATTACTTCAAGGTCCAGTACGTGATTTAGTGTTAAATCAAGTCACACAAAAACTTGGTGTATCAACAGAAAATGGAGGTAACTTATTAACCAAAGGTCTTTCAATGATTCTTGGTGGTATGGTATCTAAAGTAAATACTCACGAAGGTGCTGGCAATTTATTTGATTTGATCAAAAATACGGCATTTCCGACTAATGCAAATCCGTTAGAAGCGCTCACAGGTAAAGCTGATATTGATGCTGAGAATAGCTTGTTAGATTTAGGTAAATCATTATTACCAAGTGTTTTTGGTACAAATACAGAGTCTGTCACAAATCATTTAGCGGCTTCTGCGAATACTTCTGCTGATGCGGCTAAAGGAATATTAGGAATGTTATTACCTGTGGTGTTCTCATTCTTTAAAGGTAAAATGAATAGTGGATTAGGGGTATCAGCATTAACTGGTATATTAGGTGGTTTAGCAAAATCTGTAGCACCTCATTTAGATAGTAGCGCATTACAATCATTAGGCTTTAAAGGCTCTTTTGATGATGTGGTTGCTAATATGGCAAGATCCAGCGTAACCACTTCAGCAGCACCTAGCTCTGCAGCTGTTGAGAAAAAATCAGGTTTAGGCAAATGGCTAGTTCCAGCCTTAGTATTATTAGCCGCATTATTCGGTTATAAGAGTTGTTCAACTGATAGTGCAGATAAAACAGCAGCAACTCAAACTGCATCAACTACTCAAGCTCCTGTAGCTAAAGCTGTGGCTGAAGTAAAAACTGTTGAAGGATTAGGTAATTTAGCTTGGAACAAAACAGATAAAGATTTAACTGTTTCTGGTACGGTTCAAAATGACAGTATTAAGGCTAGTCTTCTTGATGCATTTAAAGGTTTAGCTGGTGGTTTACCATTAGTAGATAAATTGATGGTGGATCCTCAAACTGGAAAATTTGCATTTAGTGATTTTGCTGGCTTAGCTAATTTATTCAAAAATTTCCCTGGCGTAAGCGGTTCATTTGCAGATAAAGTTTTGAATTTAGTCGGTTCTGTTGAAAGTGATTCAGCCAAATCAAGTTTGGTTGATGGCGTAAAATCAGTATTGGGGAATTTATTCTCTGTGAATGCTGAGGCGGTTAAAGTAGTTGAGCCTGAAGCAAAAGAAATTGCAGATATGTCTTTAGCTAATTTAGATTTAGATATCGTTTTTGCAACGGGATCTTCTGATATTAGCCCTCGTTACTTCCGTCGTTTAAATGCATTAGCAAAATACTTTGTTGAAAATAACCGTCGTGGTGAAATCGCAGGTTACACAGATAATGTGGGTGATGCTGCAGCAAATCAAAAATTATCTGAAGCTCGTGCGAATGCAATTCGTAATTACTTAGTTTCACAAGGCGTGCCTGCGGATGCATTAGTTGCCGTTGGTTATGGTCAAGATAATCCAATTGCAGATAATAATACTGAAGAAGGACGTGCGAAAAATCGCCGTATTGAATTCAGAACTCGTTAATGAATTTAATTAAATAGATAAACAAAGGCACGGACAAAAACCCGTGCTTTTTTTTTTAGTATTGGAATAAAATTTTTGAAAAATCTACCGCACTTATTAAAGGCTACATCACAGTTTGCATTAATAAATTCACCATAAATCCACCCACTGTTAACCAAATATAAACTATAGCTCCTAATAAAATAGGTTTGAAACCAGCTTGTTTAATTGCACTGATTTGGGTAGTTAAGCCTAATGCTGTCATTGCAGCGATTAATAATAAGCTATCAAGGCTAATAATAAACTTGACGACGCTTTCTGGTAGTAAGTTAAAAGAGTTAAAAATAGCAATTAAGATAAAGTACACTGCAAACCAAGGAATATTGATTTTACGGGTTTGATTGTTGCTATCTTGTTTATTTAAGAACCAAGAGAGAGCTAATAAAAAAGGAGCGAGCATCATTACTCGGATCATTTTTGTGATCACTGCATTATCTGCAACGGTTGGGCTAATATTGCCACCCGCTGCATAAACTTGAGCGACTTCATGTACTGTAGAACCAATATAAATACCAAATTGGTGGGCGTTCATCCAACTACTCAGATAAGGATAAGCGAGAGGATAAATTAGCATGGAGAGTGTGCCAAAAATGACAACTACTGCCACGGCAACTGAAATTTGATGTGATTCTGATTTAGTAATAGGTGCAGTTGCCATCACCGCAGCAGCTCCACAAATGCTACAACCTGCGGCACTTAAATAGGCAATATGTTTATCGATTTTTAGATAATGAATACCAAGATAGCAAGTTAACAGAAAGGTTGTTATGAGCATAACTGCGTCAGCACTGATTGCATTTATTCCTACTTGGTTGATGTCTTGTAAGGTGATTCTGAACCCATATAATACAATTGCAGTACGGAGCAATGTGCCTTTGGCAAAATTGATGCCATCAGCGGTATAAGGTTTTAGTTGATTATGGAATAAGTTACCAATAATAATTCCCAATATAATGGCTATTGTAAGCGAACTTAGTTGGAGATGGGTAGCAAAAGTGGTTTGGGCTAACAGATTGACGATGATTGTGAGTATGGCGATAAATAATAACCCAATATAAAACGTATTTTTCATATTTATCCTTTCATTTTTTATTTTTATTAATAGTCTATATAAAGATTCTAATAAAGTTTAATAATTTTAAATTATATTAATTATTTGGAAAAAATGAATAAAAAACCGCACTAAAGTGCGGTTTCAATTTCAAAAATTTTGTTTGGATTAACCTAACCAGAAGAAATAAGCAAATATTGCAATAATAAAGCTACAGATAATGTTTAATACAAACCCTGCTTTAATCATATCGCTTTGCTTGATATGGCCTGTGCCATAGACAATTGCATTTGGTGGAGTAGCCACTGGTAACATAAATGCACAAGAAGCACCTAAACCGATAATCAATGATAGACCGAGTTCTGGCATACCTAATGATTGGGCAATTGAAATAAAGATTGGCACTAACAATGCCGCACTGGCTGTATTTGATGTGAACTCAGTTAAGAACACAATAAAGAATGAGACCAGTAAACCAATGAGGAAGTAGTGTCCTCCATCAATTAAGAATACGATACCATCGGCAAGAATTTTACTCGCGCCTGAGTCTTTTAATACTGCACTTAAGGTTAAACCGCCACCAAATAGCATTAGCACACCCCATTCAGTACCTTCTTGTAATTGTTTCCAGCTGGTTACTCCCGAAATGCAAATTAAAGCAGCTGCCACTAAAGCAATTACACTATCAAAACTGCCCATATTTTTTTCTAGCCCTAATAATCCTGAAAGGAATGGATTTAATGAGCTACTAAATACCCAGCATAATGCAATGAGAACAAAGATTCCTAAAGTAATTAGGCGTTGGTTATTGATTTCGATCTTTTCAAAGTTTTGATCGAAATGTAAGTTTAGTTTAGGTTTGAAAATAACAATTAGCGAACCGATCATAATTGGCATGAGAACAACCATAATCGGTAAACCATACCAAAGCCAATCAGAGAAGGTTAAGTGTAATTGAGAGGCAACGATAGCATTTGGAGGGCTTCCAACTAAGGTTCCCATACCACCAATACTTGCACTATAGGCAATTCCTAATAATACGAAAGTGTAAGTATTGTGTTCTTTTTGTGGATCAAGTTGACTAAGGATCCCCATCGCTAATGGTAACATCATGGCAGCAGTCGCAGTATTACTCATCCACATAGAAAGAAATGCGGTGATAATGAATAAATAAATCACTGCAATAAATAAATTGCCTCGAGCTAAAGACATAATTCGATTAGCAATCATTTTGTCAATTTTTTGAATGTGTAATGCTGTCGCTAGTGCAAAACCACCAAAGAATAAGAAAATAGTCGGATCAGCAAATGCAACTAAGGCATTCTTAGTGGTGACAAGCCCAAGTCCAATTGCCAAAATAGGGACTAAAATGGCGGTTACCGTAACATGTAACGCTTCAGTAAGCCATAACACCCCAACAAAGAAAAGCAAAGATAAGCCCGCATTTTCTTTTGGGTTAAAGGGTAAAGTTTTTAATAGAATAAAAAAGATAATGACATCTGCAATAAAAATAATTGAATTTTTATTGAGAGCATTAGGTTTTGATGTTGTGTTCATCATATCCTCCAAAGGGTAAATAAAGTTCCTTAGTATAGGGTCGTATTAAAGTTAATATAATGTTAAAAATATGCAAATTTTATTTTCGAAAAATGTGATAAGGTTCAAATAATTATATAAATAAAAAGAGTTAGTTAACTTGAACCTCAGTCGTTGTCATCTTCAATAATATATAGCCCAATATGGCAGAAAAACAGGAACCTAATAGAATGCCGATACGAGATAATATATTGATGGTGGATTCTGAGCCACCTTCGGTAAATGCTAAACCTGCTAAGAACATAGACATGGTAAAGCCAATACCACATAGCATAGCGATTGCAAAAATTTGTTTCCATTTAACCTTTTCTGGTAATTTGGCAATGCCTAATTTTACTGATAAGTAACTAAAGCTAAATACGCCTAAGGGTTTTCCGAGTAATAGCCCTAAAGCAATGCCTAAAGGTAGGGTGGATAAAATCATGTCTTGAGAGACATTGTGAAGAGACACGCCTGCATTAGCAAAGGCAAATAAAGGTAACACAAAGAATGAGCACCAAGGCGAAAGAATATGTTCGAAAGAGTGTAAGGGGCTATTTTCCTGTTTATCCTTCATTGGTATACAAAAACCAATAATGACACCTGCTAAGGTTGCGTGGACTCCTGATTTTAATACTGCAGCCCATAAGATCAGACCAAATACTAAATAACCACAGATATGCCCTGATTTATTGCGATTTAAAGTTATTAAACCAATAATAGCTAAAATTGCTACAGATAAAGCAGGCATACTCAACTCTTCGGAATAAAATACTGCAATCACAACAATCGCACCTAAATCATCAATAATAGCAAGGGCTAATAAAAAGACTTTAAGAGGTAGAGGTACACGTGTTCCCAATAATGCGACAATACCTAAAGCAAATGCTATATCCGTGGCCATTGGAATTGCCCAGCCATTAGCTAATTCAGGATGATTTTGTGTGATAAAATAATAGATCATGGCGGGTACAATCATGCCACCAATAGCCGCAATTGCAGGGAAGATAGCCTGTTGATAACTGGCGAGCGATCCCTCAAGCATTTCACGTTTTACTTCAAGCCCGACAAGTACAAAGAAAACAGCCATAAAACCATCATTTATCCAATGTAAAAGGTGCTTATTGATAATAAAGTCACCAAATTGCACTCGTACAGGAATATCGAGAAAAGAAAAATATAGCGAGCTTAATGGGGTATTTGCAAAAATCATGGCAAGTAACGCAAAAAAGAATAATAAAATGCCACTAGCTGACTCCATTTTGAAAAAACGTTCTAATTGAGCCATCAACATATTACATACCTCCTTAAAAAAACGTAATAAGTGTAATGATATTATCATAATTTATTATATTTTCATTATATATTGGTTGGATATTTGTTAAATTAGAGTTGTAATTAAATGAAATTTACTATTTTCATGTAAATAGTGAGTTTTTATTTAATTTTGTTTTCTGTACTAGTGCTGAGGTTGAGGTGAAAAAAAATAAAAAAAGTGCGGTGAATTTTTAAAAAATTTACCGCACTTTAGTTACGCTTTATGAAAGATTAAAGGTAACCATATAAGCCTGTGAAGATATAACCGAAGATACATGATGTAATTACACCGATTAATCCCACTAATATGAAACTGTGATTGATAACAAATTTACCAATGTGGGTTGTACCTGAACGGTCAAATTGAATTGCAGCTAAGTCACTTGGATAAGTTGGTAAAATATAGTAACCATAACAAGCTGAAGCAAATGCAAGGATAATCGCAGGATCAACACCAATGCTTAATGCTAATGGTACGAAAGCAACTAAAGCCGCAGCTTGTGAGTTTACAAATTTAGAGATGAGTAACAACATTACTGCATAGGTCCAAGGGTGTGCTTTTACAATATCACCAAGGGCAGCTTTCATCATTGGAGTATGTACGGTAAACATGGTTTCTGCCATCCAAGAAATACCAAATACAGCAACTAATGCAATCATACCTGAACGGAAGATTTCATTTTTACTGATTTTACCTGGATCAGTTTTAGTGAATACAACAATTAGCGCACCAGCTAACAGCATGAAAATTTGAATAACGTGTACCATACCTAAGGTAGATTTTTTCTTCACGCTATCTTTTAATAGGATAGAGGCATCATTAATCGTTTCGGATTTATCACCTGCGGTAATAACAACATTATTATCTTGTGCAGAAACAGTTTGTGCTAGCACCCCTTTATCATCATAAATATCAATTGCATTATAGGCAATTTTGGCTTTACCTTTGCTTTCTTTTACGTCAATAGCCATTTTGCCATCTTTTGCAGTAGCAACAATTTTACCGTCTTTCACATTGATACTTTTTACTGTTTTGTCAGCTGATACAATTTCAACTACTTGAGCGGGCACAGATTTTTCGAAAGAAGGGCGTAAATCTTTAAAGTAACCTAATAAAGCCACTAATAGAATGGTACCAAAGAAGATCCACATTGCATTCCAGCTGGATTGTGGCAATTTTTTGTCTAATAGTGAAGTACTTTCACCATAAACATATTTTTTGAATTCAGGATCTTTAAGTTTTTCTTGGAATTCTGGGTCTTTATCTAAATCTTTACCACGGAACCAACTGAAAATACCAATAGCTAATACACCACAAAGTGTAGAAGGCACGGTGATTTTTAATAGATCTAAGTAACCATCAAAACCTGCTAATGGTGTTTTCGCATTGATTAAGAAGGCTGTTAAGGTGACTACAGCAACTGAAACTGGTGAGGCAATAATCCCCATTTGAGAGGCAATAGAACTAGCCGCCATAGGACGTTCAGGACGAATATCATTTTTGATAGCAATATCATAAATAATAGGTAACATGGTATAAACAACGTGACCTGTCCCACAAAGAATAGTTAATGTACAGGTTACAAAGGGAGCAAGTATACTCACGTATTTAGGATTTCTACGTAACATTCTTTCTGCAATTTGTAACATTACATCTAAACCACCACTAGCTTGTAATGTTGCAGATGTTACCACCACAGCAAGAATGGTTAGCATAACATCAATTGCAGGTTTGCCAGGCTCGATACCAAAGCCAAATACTAAAACGAGTAAACCTACTCCACCTAGCATTCCAAGTGCAATCCCACCTTTTCTTGCACCATAAAATAAACAGATAAGTACAATCGCAAGTTGAATTGCAAATTGACTTCCTTCACTTAGATTTATTAGAAAATCCATAAATACTCCAAATATTAAATATGATTAATGTATAGTTGCTAATTTTAACATCAATTTTACTACTTAAAAGGGGGTATTTAATTAATTTTTGTTCTAAGTCAATAAATGAAAAATAACTTAGTCATTAACAGAATGGAAATTTAATGAAATTGGTGAGGTATATATAATTAAGGCGACTTGATAGTCGCCTTAATAAATTAATTATTGATTGTTTTGAACGTAGTCAATTGCTGATTGAACGGTAGTAATTTTTTCTGCTTCTTCATCAGGAATTTCGATATCGAATTCTTCTTCTAAAGCCATTACTAATTCAACTGTGTCTAAAGAGTCAGCACCTAAATCTTCGATGAAAGATGCTTCAGATTTAACTTCTTCTTCTTTAACACCTAATTGGTCAACAATGATTTTTTTTACGCGTTCTTCAATGCTCATTTTTTTTTCCTATTGTAGTTCTCGCCCAATGCGATAAAGTAGATAGTGTATGTATTTTTCTAAAACTTGCAAGAACTTTATTTTAGTGGTCAAACCACGAATTCTCACGCTAGTTAAAACATACCGTTAAAATTTAATTACCTCGTTTATATACGCATGATTGCGTTACTAAGGTTTAATCATATTTTGATTTTAACATTAAGCTTTATGGTTTTCTATGGTTTTTATTCCTTTTTTGGATGTATTCCATAGTCTTTCTTTGTTACGCCATGTAAAGTCCGCCATTTACATGTAATGTTGTTCCTGTAATGTAGCTTGCATCTTCAGACGCTAGGAAGGCTACTGCTTTAGCAATATCCTTAGGCTCGCCTAGATGACCCGCTGGAACATTGGTTAAAATGCTTGCTTTTTGTTCATCTGTTAATACTTCTGTCATATCTGTCGCAATAAAACCAGGAGCAACCACATTAACGGTAATGCCTCGCGAAGCTACTTCTTTTGCTAGACCTTTGCTGAAACCAATTAAGCCCGCTTTAGCTGCACAGTAGTTTGATTGACCTGGGTTACCGCTTGAACCTACAACAGAACCAATAGTGATGATACGACCAAAACGTTTTTTCATCATGCTGCGTAACATTGCTTTTGATAACCGATATACTGAAGTAAGATTCGTTTGCATAATATCAAACCATTCATCATCTTTCATTCGCATTAAAAGGTTATCACGAGTTATTCCTGCATTGTTAACAAGAATATCAATATCTCCAACCTCTTTTTTGATTTGTTCTAATACTGAATCAATAGATTCTTGGTTAGCCACATCTAATACTAGGCCTTTGCCTTTTTCACCTAAATAAACAGAAATGCTTTCTGCACCTTTTTCAGATGTAGCCGTGCCAATAACAAATGCACCTTGAGCCGTTAATTCTTCGGCAATTGCACGCCCAATACCACGAGTTGCACCTGTAACTAATGCGATTTTATTTTGCATATTATCTCCCTGATTATTTATAAAATAGATTTTTCCAAAAGTGCGGTATATTTTTGATAAATTTTACCAATAACCTTGTTTAATCCAATTCACTTAAGATTAAGCTAAAATTTCTGTCACGGCGTTTAATGTTTTTACATCATTAACGGCTTGTGCAGATAATTCTTTTACAATACGGCTAGTTAACCCTGTCAATACTTTGCCAGGACCAATTTCAATGAGCACTTCAATTCCATTTTTTGCCATACGTTCCACGGATTCTGTCCAGCGTACCGGGCTATATAATTGACGAACAAGCGCATTACGAATTGTTTCAGCATCAGTTTCAGTTTTTACATCTACATTATTAATCACTGCAATGCTTGGTGCTTTAAATGTAATACTTTCTAAGGATACGGCTAATTGATTGGCAGCAGGTTTCATTAAAGCACAATGTGAAGGAACACTAACTGCTAATGGTAAAGCTCGTTTAGCACCAGCTTCTTTACAAGCAACAGCCGCACGTTCAACTGCTGCTTTATTACCAGCAATAACAACTTGTCCTGGTGAGTTGAAGTTTACTGCTGAAACTACTTCACCTTGTTCCGCATCTTTACATGCTTTGATAATAATTTCATTATCTAAGCCAATAATAGCATACATTGCACCAGTGCCTTCTGGCACCGCTTGTTGCATTAATTTACCACGCAATTCAACAAGTTTGATTGCATCTTGAAAATCAATTACACCTGCACATACTAAAGCAGAGTATTCACCTAAACTATGTCCAGCCATAAGCTCTGGTTTTAGATTTGGATATTGTTCTTGCCATACACGATAAATTGAAACTGAAGCAGCAAGAAGAGCGGGTTGAGTTTGCCAAGTTTTATTTAATTCTTCAGCGGGGCCTTGTTGTACTAATTGCCATAAATCATAACCAAGCACTTCTGATGCTTGTTGGAATGTTTCCTGAACAATAGGGAATTGTTCTGCTAATTCAGCTAACATACCCACAGTTTGTGAACCTTGACCAGGGAAAACCATTGCGAATTTTTTCATTATATTTCCTATATTGTATGTAAAATATTAAGCAAAACCTCAAAAGTATAGAGGATGAAATGTGTATATTAAAAACGAATTAGTGCCGAACCCCAAGTCCAACCACCACCAAATGCTTCTAATAACAGCAATTGACCTCGTTGAATTCTTCCATCGCGAACGGCTTCATCCAATGCGATAGGCACCGTTGCAGAACTATTATTGCCATATTTTTCAACGGTTAATACAACTTGCGACATATCCATCTCTAATTTTTTTGCCGTAGCTGAAATAATACGGATATTGGCTTGATGTGGAACTAACCAATCTAAATCAGATTTTTGTAAGTTATTTTTTTCTAAAGTTTCTTCAACAACGCTTGATAATTGTCCTACGGCAAGTTTAAAAGTTGCATTACCTTGCATTGAAATATAGCCAGTTCCTGTTTGTTTCGGTTCAATATTAGGAAGAACTAGCATATTTTCAGTATCAGCAGAAGCATGTAGATGTGTTGAGATAATGCCTGATTCTGTACTTGCTTCTAAGATCGTTGCTCCTGCACCATCACCAAATAAAACGACAGTGCCTCGATCAGTTTCATCTAAGTGACGAGAGTTCAGGTCGGAACCAATCACTAAGGCTTTTTTAATTTGACCTGATTTAATAAATTGATCCGCTACCGCAAGAGCATAAACAAAGCCTGTACAAGCTGCGGCAACATCAAATGAAATTGCATCTTTGATACCTAACAAACCTTGAATTTGACAAGCAGCACTTGGATAGGCATGAGAATTAGTGGTGGTTCCAACGACAATAAGTTCAATTTCTTGTGGATCGATATTAGCCATGTTTAAGGCGGCTTCTGCTGCCTTTGCGCCCATGCTTGCAACACTTTCATCAGCAGCTGCAATACGGCGTTCCTTCATACCTGAGCGAGTGTAAATCCACTCATCAGATGTTTCCACCATTTTTTCTAAATCGGCGTTAGTACGTATTTGAGTTGGTAAGTAACTACCGGTTGCTAAAATTTTACTGTACATAATATTCTCGTTATGTTCGTAATTGTCTTAATTTTAATATTTTTGTAGACCTGCCAAGATTTTATTTGGAATATCTTGACGAGCTTGTAAGGCGGCATCTTGAATTGCATGGCTAAATGCTTCAATGTTAGCAGAGCCATGACTTTTTACCACAACTGCGGTTAATCCTATCAAAGATGCACCATTGTATTGATCTGGATTGATTTTTTTTAAGCGTAAATAACTATCTTTAAATAGTAATTTTATTAACCAATTAAAAATAGGTTTTAATCGATGGTTTTGAGATTGACCTCTCACTAAGCTAATGACATTTTTAGCTGCACCTTCAAGGGTTTTTAGTGCGATATTCCCTGCAAATCCATCACTAACGATCACATCAGCTTTACCATTTAATAAATAATTGCCTTCAATAAAGCCTGTAAAATTGAGAGTTGTATCTGCTGCCAATAATTGGGCTGCTTCACGAATAGATTTGTAACCCTTTATATCTTCAATACCGATATTTAATAAAGCAATGCGTGGAAACAGTAAATTTAGTTGATTCTCAGCAAATATTGCTCCCATTAAGGCAAATTGATATAAGTTTTTAGCATTGCAATCTATATTAGCTCCTAAATCTAACATCACGCTACGTCTACCGTCCATCGTAGGTAATAATGAAACAAGAGCTGGGCGATCAATTCCTTTTAAAGGTTGCAGAATAACTTTTGAGAGCCCCATTAACGCACCTGTATTTCCCGCACTCACACAACCTTTAGCTTCGCCTTTTTGAACTGCTTCAATTGCTAATCGCATAGAAGTGCCTTTGCTATGACGTAATGCATAAGAAAGACCTTGATTATTTTCAATTACCTGAGAACAGTGGCAAATAGTAAGACGTTGTTTGAGGTTGCTTGGAACTTGTTCCAAGAGAGGAGTGATTTGTTGGTTATCTCCAAACAATAAGAGAGATAGCATTGGATCTTTTTCCAACGCTTTTATTGATGCAGGGATAGTAGTACGGGGACCAATGTCCCCGCCCATCACATCTAACGCAAGGGTTAGACGGCTCAAGTGATTACCTTATTAGTAATAAATATAATTACTTATTAATCACTTTACGACCACGATAGTAACCATCAGCAGTTACATGGTGACGTAAATGCGTTTCACCACTTGCTTTATCAACTGATACTGCAGCAGTAGTTAGTGCATCATGTGAGCGACGCATATCACGACGTGAACGAGATTTTTTATTTTGTTGAACAGCCATTGGCTATACTCCTAAATTTACTTTTGCTTTAAATTAGCTAATACAGCGAACGGGTTCGGTTTTTTTGCCAACTCTTCGGGCAATTCGCCAAAAACCTGTTCAGCCACGGACACTTCACAGTGTTCAGATGAATGCATTGGCACAATAGGCAGAGTCAAAATTAATTCATCTTCAATTGTACCAACCAAATCTATTTCACCGAATTCATTGAATTCAATCGGCTCATAAATCTCAGGTAATTCATCAATTTTATCCAAATTAGCCACAGGGCTATAGCAAAAAGTACATTCTACTGTTTGCTTAAATGGTAGACCACAACGCTGACATTCTAATTCAACATCAACTTGGGCTAGCCCTTTAATTACCACTAATTTTTGTGGATCAATGAAAAATGATAATGTTACCTGTGCATCGCTGAGCACTTTACTGACAGACTCAGAAAGACGCACTAATTGATCGGCTGTGTAATAGCCTACATAGTCTAATCGACGTTGAGCATCTTTAACTGGGTCAACAGTTAGGGGTAGTTTTACCTTTTGCATAGGGCGCAAATATTACCTTTAGATAGAAAAATAGTCAAAGGAAATTACTATTTTTTTATTAATAATCTAAATTATTAAAGTTGATATACTAAATTCTAATATGTTTAATAAATATTTTGTATCAGATTTCCAATAACTTCATATTAAAACCTATAGAATTTTACATGTTTTTTCATCTCTTTTTAATTAATATCTTGAAAAACATTGGCACAAACTCAATTATTGTTATAATCAAGCCTATTTTTAGTAAGGAAATCTAAATTATGTCTAAAATTACTTATTGGCAACGTTTAAAAGTTGCTTTTCAATATGCTATGCCGCAAATTTATTTAACTCAATTTGCAGGTTGGTTTGCACAGCAAAAATGGAGCAAAATTACCCATTTAGCCATTCAAGCATTTGCTAAAAAATATAATATTAATATGGGCGAAGCAGAAAAAGAGAATTTCTCTGACTATGCTACTTTTAACGAGTTTTTTATTCGTAAATTAAAACCTAATGCTCGACCAATTAATCAAAATAATGATGCTATGTGCTTGCCTGCGGATGGAAGAATTAGCCAATGTGGTCATATTGATGATGATTTGTTGTTACAAGCAAAAGGTCATAGTTTTAGCTTAAAAGAGTTGCTCGCAGGTGATGAAGAACTCGCTGATTTATTTAAAAATGGCGAGTTTGCTACCACTTACTTATCGCCTCGAGATTATCATCGTGTACATATGCCTTGTGATGGCACAATCAGAAAAATGATCTACGTTCCTGGTGAGTTATTTTCAGTAAATCCATTTTTAAATACACATATTCCAAATTTATTAGCTCGTAATGAGCGTGTGATTTGTTTATTTGATACTAAATTTGGTCCAATGATTCAAATCCTTGTTGGAGCAACGATTACAGCGAGTATCAGTACAACATGGGCTGGGGTAATTAACCCACCTCGCCATAATGAAATCAAAACTTGGAATTATGATGCAGAACAAATTACCTTACTTAAAGGTCAGGAAATGGGAGCATTCCAATTGGGATCAACAGTGATCAATTTATTTCCAAAAGATGCAGTACAATTAGCCGATTATTTACAGGTGGATACTATTACACGTGTCGGTGAACTACTTGCTTATAAAAAATAGGCTTATGATTTCTTGAATTAGAAATATAGTTTCATATATCAATTTATTTAAATAACCATTTGAAATTAGGAAAAATATTATGTCAAAACAATTTTTTGATTCAGTTAGTTTGGAAAGTGTATCAGCGAAAGGCGGATACGGTGTGGGTTTACAAATTGGTCAACAGTTATTAGATAGCCAGTTAGATGTCACACCTGAAGCCGTAGCGAAAGGTATTTATGATTCATTAAATCATCATTCACCAGCATTAGATTTAAACGAAGTGAGTCAAGCATTACAAACATTACAACAAAAAGCACAAGAAGCAGCACAAGCTAAATTTGAAGAAATCAAACTTGCAGGCCAAGCATTTTTAACTGAAAATGCAAAAAAAGAAGGTATTAAGGTAACGGATTCTGGTTTGCAATATGAAGTTTTAGTTGAAGGTACGGGTAAAATTCCAACTCGTAATGATACTGTACGAGTTCATTATACAGGTACATTGCCTGATGGCACAGTATTTGATAGTTCTGTAAGTCGTGGTCAACCTGCTGAATTTCCAGTAGGCGGCGTAATTGCTGGCTGGGTTGAAGCCTTACAATTAATGCCAGTTGGTTCAAAATGGCGTTTAGCTATTCCTCAAGAATTAGCTTATGGTGAGCGTGGTGCTGGCGCATCAATCCCTCCATTTAGTCCATTAGTGTTTGAAGTTGAATTATTAGATATTCTTTAATTTTAGATCTAGCAAAGCAACAGCTAAGAAACAGATCTAAAAAATCCTAGAGTTAATAACTACTGAGTTCTTGCATTATGCAAGGCTCAGTATTTTTTTAGTCTAATTTAATATGTTTGGGGTTGTAATTAAACATTCCTATTCGTTCATCTCCGAATCGCATCTGAAAATTGGACATAAGTAAAAAGTTTATGCATAATCGCTTTTCAGTGGTTAATTAGCTCAAAATTGCCAGAAGTTCTAGTTCCAATAAAATTGTGTTATTATAGTTTCATAAGTTTTATATCTAAAATAGACCTCGGAATAATCAAACTTCACTATGATTTAACATTTTTTGTAGGTGGCTATCATATTGATGGTTAGAAAAGTTGAACATATGATATACAACGGAAATTAGGCTATAAGTTTTAGAAGTAGAGTAAAGTGCGGTCAGTATTTTGAAAATTTGGCTTATATTATGGAAGGGAAAATAATTTCATTGATAAAGGCAGGTATAAACCTGCCTTTATTATAATATGGTAATTGAGTGAATAATTATTTAGTCACAACTTGTTCTACTTTTTCACCTGCGTGTTGGATATCTTTACCCACACCTTTTGTTGTTTCACAACCTGTAAGAGCTAAGACGAAAGCACTAGCAAGAATTAAAGACATAAGTTTTTTCATAATAATAACCTCTTTTTTGTTTATTTTTACAACAACTGATTTCATTCTAGCCCTTACAATTGTAAAAAAAAAGATCTTTTCTTTATTTTTGTGACTCATGTCTAACTTTCATAATTTTATGCTTTACTTATTGCTTGTTTATAGTGTAGGCGACATACAGAAATATATCGGTCATTTCCGCCGATTTGAATTTGTGCACCATCTTTAACTACATTACCTTGTTCATTGAGGCGTAAAACGAAGTTTGCTTTTCGCCCACAATGGCAAATAGTTTTTAATTCTTCTAATTGATCAGCCCAAGCTAACAGGTATTTACTGCCTTCAAACAATTCCGCTTGAAAATCAGTTCGTAATCCATAACATAAAACAGGAATATTAAGCTCATCTACGACATCACTGAGTTGGTATACCTGTGTTTTAGTGAGAAATTGTGCTTCATCAACTAAAATGCAATGTAATTTTTCTTGCTTAAGATGTTGGCTAATCTCTTCAAATAAATTTGTGTCGTGGCTAAATAAATTCGCCTGTTGGCTAATGCCAATACGTGAGGTGACTCGCCCTTGCCCAAAACGATCATCAATGGCAGCAGTATAAACCAAGGTGTTCATATTGCGTTCATTATAGTTATAAGCTGATTGAAGTAGGGTAGTCGATTTGCCTGCATTCATTGTTGAATAATAAAAATAGAGTTTTGCCATATTAAATTTCGCTAAGTTCCATCATTGGCCAACGAGGTTTTACATCAATAGCAAGATCCGCTCGTTCTCCATGTTTTAAACGTAAATAACCTACATAAGAAATCATCGCACCGTTATCTGTACAGAATTGCGGGGCAGGATAGAAAACACGACCGTTTAAGCTTTCCATTAATTGTGCTAAGCCTTTACGTAATTGTTTGTTAGCACTTACGCCACCAGCAATAACAAGGCTTTTATAGCCTGTTTCTTTAAGTGCGCGTTTACATTTTATAGCTAAGGTGTCTACCACAGCAGTTTGGAAAGCATGAGCAATATCTGCTTTAGTTTGTTCCGTCAGCTCACCTTCATTTTTAATGCACTGATTAATGGTATTGGCAGCAAAAGTTTTTAAACCTGAAAAACTAAAATCTAATCCTGGTCTATCGGTCATAGGTTTTGGAAAAATAAACCGTCCTGCGGTGCCTTTTTCGGCTAAACGTGATAAAGCTGCACCGCCAGGATAATCTAATCCCAGTAATTTTGCGGTTTTATCAAAGGCTTCGCCAGCTGCATCATCAATGCTTTCACCCATTAGTTGATATTTGCCTACGCCATCGACTTTCACCAATTGTGTGTGTCCGCCCGAAACTAATAGGGCTATAAAAGGAAACTGCGGTCGATTTTCAGGTAATTCAAGCATCGGAGCTAATAAATGCCCTTCCATATGATGAACACCAATTGCAGGCACTTTCCATGCATAAGCCAGTGAACGAGCAACCGTTGAACCTACTAATAATGCCCCCACTAAACCTGGTCCGCAGGTATAAGCAATGCCATCAATATCTTGTGCAGTTAAATGGGCTTCTTCTAATGCCGCTTTAATTAATGGTGCAGTTTTACGGATGTGATCGCGTGATGCCAATTCAGGCACGACACCACCATATTCAGCATGTAAGGCAATTTGAGTATAGAGTTGGTTAGCAATAAGACCTTTTTCTTCATCATAAATCGCTACACCTGTTTCATCACAGGATGTTTCAATTCCTAAAATTCGCATTGAGAGTCTCTTAGATTCGTTTTCTAATTAAAAATTTTTGCAAATTCTACCGCACTTTTTAGCTTTTGTTGAGTGGCAAAGGGACAATTGCTGATAAAACAGTAAATCAATACTTTACTTTTAGTATAAGTTTAGATTAAAATCACGGACCTTATTGAGTAAGTTGCTCAGTAATTTTGCAAAATTAACTAAACTTATTATCAAATTATTATTTTTAGAGGTGATGGCATATGCCAGTAATTAAAGTACGTGAAAACGAATCATTTGACGTTGCATTACGTCGTTTTAAACGCTCTTGCGAAAAAGCAGGTATTTTAGCAGAAGTTCGCAGTCGCGAATTCTACGAAAAACCAACAACTATTCGTAAACGTGAAAATGCAACTCGTGCTAAACGTCATGCAAAACGTGTAGCTCGTGAAAATGCTCGTAATACACGTTTATACTAATTAAATTTTCATTTAATTAAACTCGAGTTCAACAAACCGTGATACCTTGAAAGATAAGAATACAAGGGAATCACGGTTTTGTTCATTGTAATATTATGTAATATTTCTCTATTTTATTCGAGGTTGACTCATGGGCGTGCCTATTCCCCGTACATTCATCAATGATATTCTAGCTAAAGCTGATATAGTGGATGTTGTCAATTCACGAGTAAAACTTAAAAAAGCAGGCACAAATAATTATCAAGCTTGCTGCCCATTCCACCATGAAAAAACACCTTCTTTTACAGTCAGTAAAAATAAGCAGTTCTATCACTGTTTTGGCTGTGGAGCTCATGGTAATGCCATTGGTTTCTTGATGGAATACGATAAGTTAGAGTTTTTAGAGGCTGTTGAAGAATTAGCTAATTTTCTTGGCTTAGAAGTACCTCGAGAGCCAAGCAATGAAAAATTTGATAAAAACCAACCGCACTTTCAAAACAAGCGTGATTTATATAGCTTGATGGAAGAGATTAGTGAATTTTATCAGCAACAATTACCTATTAGTATTCCAGCTCAAGCATATTTACAAAAACGAGGATTATCAGAAGAGGTTATACGACGTTTTGCTATTGGATTTGTACCTGATAGCTTTAATTCAGTGTTACGCCAATTTGCTAAAAATCGTTCAGACCAAGAGAAATTATTTGATTTAGGCATGTTATCTCGTAATGAGCGAGGTGATGTGTATGATCGTTTCCGTAACCGTATTATGTTCCCTATTCGAGATCGTCGAGGTAGAACGATTGCATTTGGAGGGCGAGTACTTACGGATGAACGTCCTAAATATTTAAATTCCCCCGAAACTGTGACTTACCATAAAGGTAATGAAATCTACGGTCTATATGAAGCGTTACAAGCCAATGAAACACCTGAAATGTTATTGGTGGTGGAAGGCTATATGGACGTAGTGGCTTTAGCACAGTTTGGGGTGGATTATGCGATTGCATCATTAGGTACAGCAACAACGCCTGAGCAAATTCAACAAGCCTTCCGTGTTACTGAACAAATTGTTTGTTGCTACGATGGCGATAGAGCTGGACGTGATGCCGCATGGCGCGCCTTAGAAAATGCTCTACCATATTTGGAAGATGGTCGCCAATTGAAATTTATTTTCTTACCTGATGGCGAAGATCCTGATACTTATATTCGTCAATATGGTAAACAAGGTTTTGAAGAATATTTACAAAAGGCTCAATCATTGAGTGACTTTATGTTTGCTCATTTAGTGGCTCAAGTGGATCTTTCTAGCAAAGAGGGTAAGAGTAAATTGGCGGCTTTAGCCGTGCCATTAATCAAACGTATTCCAGGTCAAATGTTACGTTTGTATTTACGTAATTTATTAGCACAAAAATTAGGGATTATTGATCAATCTCAGTTGGAGAGTTTAATTCCGAGTAAAATAGATAAAGCAGAACCTCAAGTTGACAAAACACCTGCAGTGAAACGTACTCCAATGCGTTTATTAATTGGTTTATTGCTACAAAATCCTGAATTATCTCAATTAGATTATGACTTAGAGCCTTTAAAGTCTTTAAAGGAACCGGGTTTTGATTTGTTCTATGCGTTAACTCATCTCTGTCGTGAACATGTAGGTATGAGTATGGGACAAATTTTGGAATATTGGCGTGATTCAAAATACAGTAAACCCCTTGAAATTTTGGCAACTTGGGATCATTTAATCACGGAAGATAAAATCCAAGAGACTTTCTTGGAAACATTGCTTTATCTTTATGTCCAATTTACGGACCAAAATATTGAAAGATTGATTGCTAAAGATCGTAGTACAGGTTTATCCTCAGAGGAAAAACAAGAATTAGCACAATTATTAGCTCAACGACAATAAAACAATAGTTAATCAATCTTAACAGTGGTAAAATCGAAAATATTTGCATTTTATCTTTATATATAACTAAATTTATCAAAGGCGGAAGTCATATATGGATCATAATCCACAATCTCAATTGAAATTGTTAATCGCCCAAGGGAAAGAGCAAGGTTATTTAACTTATGCTGAGGTTAACGATCACCTTCCAGAAGAACTTGTTGATACGGATCAGATTGAAGACATAATTCAAATGATTAATGACATGGGTATCCAGGTGCTAGATAGTGCTCCCGATGCTGATGATTTAATGCTAAATGAAAATATTGCTGATGAAGATGCTGTAGAAGAAGCAACGCAAGTATTATCTAGTGTTGAAGCTGAACTTGGACGCACTACTGATCCAGTACGTATGTATATGCGAGAAATGGGAAGTGTGGAACTTCTAACTCGTGAAGGTGAAATTGATATTGCTAAACGTATTGAAGATGGTATCAATGAAGTTCAAAGTGCGGTAGCAGAATATCCAGAAGCCTTAGCCTATTTAATTGAACAATATGAACAAGTCGAGGATGGTTCAGTCCGCTTAGCCGATATTATTACGGGATTTGTGGATCCTAATGCCATTGCAGAAGAGGAGCATCTTTCAGAATTAGAGGATGAATTATCAGACGAGGCTGAAGTAGATACTGATGCTTTAGACGATGAAGATGATGAAGAAAGTGATGATAGTGATTCTTCTAGTGATGATGGTGATAATTCAATTGATCCTGAAGTTGCACGTGAAAAATTTACTGCCTTAAAAGAACAATGTGAGAAAACTTTAGCAACAATTGCTAAACATGGTCGTACAGGTAAAAAATCTAAAGAACAAATTCAGGCATTATCTGATATATTCACACAATTTCGCCTAGTCCCGCGTCAATTTGATACTTTGGTTCTTTCAATGCGTACCATTATGAAACGTGTACGTACAGAAGAACGCCAAATTCAACGTTTAGCTGTTGATTATGCCAAAATGCCAAAAGAAGATTTCTTAAAAGCCTTTATTGGTAAAGAAAATTCAGAAGCTTGGTTAGATAAATTATTAGATGGCAAGAAACCATTTGTCGAAAAATTACAACAACGTGCACCAGATATTCGTATTTCTATCGGTCGTTTACAACAAATTGAACAAGATACTAATTTAACGGTACAACAAATCCGTGATATTGGTGAGCGTATCGCACAGGGTGAATTAAAAGCACGTCGTGCGAAAAAAGAAATGGTTGAAGCAAATTTACGTTTAGTAATTTCTATTGCAAAAAAATATACGAACCGTGGTTTACAATTCTTAGATCTCATTCAAGAAGGTAATATTGGTTTGATGAAAGCAGTAGATAAATTTGAATATCGCCGTGGCTATAAATTCTCTACTTATGCAACATGGTGGATCAGACAAGCAATTACTCGTTCAATTGCTGACCAAGCACGTACTATTCGTATTCCTGTTCATATGATTGAAACTATTAATAAGCTAAACCGCATTTCTCGTCAAATGTTACAGGAAATGGGGCGTGAGGCAACACCAGAAGAGTTAGCAGAACGTATGGGAATGCCGGAAGATAAAGTACGTAAAGTGCTTAAGATTGCTAAAGAGCCAATTTCAATGGAAACGCCAATTGGTGATGACGATGATTCACATTTAGGGGATTTCATCGAGGATAGTACTTTAGAACTTCCTTTAGATTCTGCAACGGCACAAAGCTTAAAAGCAGCTACTCACGAAGTGCTTGAAGGGTTGACTCCTCGTGAAGCTAAAGTGTTACGTATGCGTTTTGGTATTGATATGAATACCGATCATACCTTAGAAGAAGTGGGTAAACAATTTGATGTAACACGTGAACGTATTCGTCAAATTGAAGCAAAAGCATTACGTAAATTGCGTCATCCTAGTCGTTCAGAGACATTACGTAGTTTCCTTGATGAATAATTTAAAATAAGGCCTAGTTTTCTAGGCCTTATTTGTTTGAAATTACATCAATTATTTGACTCAGTTCTAGACTTATAGCAAATATTTCAATATAATCACCGCACTTTTTAAAAAACATAAACTTCCCCCCTTAGCTCAGTTGGTTAGAGCAGGCGACTCATAATCGCTTGGTCGCTGGTTCAAGTCCGGCAGGGGGGACCATTTAAAAGTTTTATTGTATTCAACAAGGTTTTATCAGGCTAGACTTTACAAAAAGAGTTTAGCCTTTTTTATTATTGTTCTAAGTGCCATATAGAGGCATTAAATCCACCAATAAAAAGCACCTCAAAATTTAATTAAATATTTTATATGGGTAATTTTTCTACATTTATTTAACAAAAATGTGATCGATGCCTCATAATATAAAAGATATTGATTCTTATTTGTATTAATATGTTAAGCTATTGTTAATTTTTATCATTGATTAATGAGGTCTTTAAATGATTATTTCATCTGCAAACGACTATCGTCGAGCGGCTAAACGTCGTCTTCCACCATTTATGTTTCATTATGCTGATGGAGGGTCTTATGCAGAACAGACTCTCTGTCGTAATGTGAGAGATCTGGAAAATATTGCTTTGCGTCAACGTGTATTAAAAGATATGTCGCAATTAGATACCAGTATCGATCTATTCGGCGAAAAGCTTTCAATGCCTGTAACTCTTGCACCAGTGGGTGCATTGGGAATGTACGCTCGCCGTGGTGAGGTGCAAGCAGCGAAAGCAGCAGATAAAAAAGGCATTCCTTTTACGCTTTCAACAGTGTCAATTTGCCCGATTGAAGAAGTGGCTCCAGCGATTAAACGCCCTATGTGGTTCCAACTTTATGTATTAAAAGACCGTGGCTTTATGAAAAACGCCCTTGAGCGTGCGAAAGCGGCAGGTTGCTCAACGCTGGTATTTACTGTTGATATGCCAACACCAGGAGCAAGATACCGTGACAATCATTCTGGAATGAGTGGTCCTTACAAAGATATTCGCCGTGTGTTGCAAGCAATGGTTCACCCATTCTGGGCATGGGACGTGGGCATTCAAGGCAAACCGCATACGCTCGGTAATGTGTCTGAATATATGAAAAAGCCGATTGATTTGAATAACTATATCGGCTGGCTGACAGAAAACTTTGACCCTTCTATTTCGTGGAAAGATTTAGAGTGGATCCGTGAATTCTGGGACGGTCCGATGGTGATCAAAGGCATTCTTGACCCTGAAGATGCGAAAGATGCAGTACGTTTCGGGGCTGATGGGATTATCGTGTCGAACCACGGTGGTCGCCAGTTAGACGGCGTGCTTTCTTCCGCTAAAGCGTTACCAAGTATTGCAGATGCAGTGAAAGGTGACATCAAAATCCTTGCCGATTCAGGTATTCGTAATGGTTTAGATGTGGTACGTATGTTGGCGTTGGGAGCAGACTGTACGATGATTGGTCGCTCATTTGTTTACGCTCTAGGTACGGCAGGCCAAGCAGGTGTTGAAAACTTACTCGATATCTTCTTGAAAGAGATGAAAGTGGCAATGACCCTCACCAGCAACCAGAAAATCAGTGATATTACCCGTGATGCATTAGTAGATTTAAGCAAAATCTAATTATAGCGGTTAAGCATCATTAATATGAGGGAATAAGCCTATCTGATGATTAGATAGGCTTACTATTTTAATTAATCTCGGAAATTATTGAATTGGAAAGGTTGACCTAGTTCTGCACCTTTGACTAATTGAATAACGGCTTGTAAATCATCGCGAGATTTACCTGTTACACGAACTTGTTCACCTTGGATTTGAGTTTGAACTTTTAATTTACTATCTTTGATCAGTTTGGTTAATTTTTTAGCCATCTCTGATTCAATACCTTGTTTTAATTTTACTTCTTTACTGTAAGTTTTACCGCTATGTTCAAATTCAGTTGGAATATCTAAAGATGTTGAATCAATACCTCGTTTAATACAAGCATTACGTAAAATATCTAATAATTGCTCTAATTGGAAATCAGATTCAGTAGATAATTTAATGCTTTCTGTTTTTTCATTTAACTCAATAGAGGCTTGAACATTTTTAAAGTCCCAACGGTTACTTAAATCACGCTGTGCATTTTCAACGGCATTACGTACTTCATGCATAGTAATTTCTGACACAATATCAAATGATGGCATTGTTCTTCTCCTATAATGATAAATTCTTAATTTTTGTACTAGCACTTAATAAACAGATAAGTGCAGTTAAGTCCGCAAAGTTTACCACAACTTGTGCTTGTTGTTGTACTTTTGGTTTGGCATGGAAGGCAGCACCTAAGTTAGCTATCTTCATCATAGCTAAATCATTCGCCCCATCACCAATCGCGACGGTATTTTTAATCGGAATATTAAATTGGTTAGCGAAGTACAGCAAGGTATCTGCTTTATATTGAGCATGGACAATATCGCCTTTGAGTAAGCCTGTAAGTTTACCGTCTACAATATCAAATTGATTAGCCACTGCCGCATCTAATCCTAATTTTTCTTTTAGATCATTAGCAAAATAAGTAAAACCACCAGAGGCAATGACGATACGCCATTGATGTTGTTTTAAGATTTCAACCATTTCTTTTAAGCCTGACATTAAAGGTAAGTTTTTACACACTTGTTGTAGGAGACTTTCAGGTGCATCTTTTAATGTTCCAACACGACGACGTAAGCTTTGTTCAAAATCTAATTCACCACGCATTGCAGCTGCCGTAATTTTCGAAACCTCTTCTCCTGAGCCTGCTAATTTAGCAATTTCATCAATACATTCAATTTGAATGGCAGTGGAATCCATATCCATTACGAGCAAACCAGGTTGAGTCAGGTTTACATGAAAGTCGATTTTGGCTACATCTAAATGTAAAGTATATGCATGATTTTCATAATCTTTTTGCCAATGACCTTTTAGTAATATAACGATATTATGTAATTCGTTCCAACAATCAAAAATTTGAAAATTCTCACCGCACTTTTGTTGGAAAGCTTGTAGTTTTTCAATGCCTAAATTAGTGCCAAATAAAATAAAATAATCACAGCCATTAGATGCTACTTGAGTTGTATTGAATCGGCAGGGAAAGGGAGAGTAATGTTGCTTAATATCTTCAATGTTTGAGCTAATCAATTTGCTTGTTTGCATAATTTAAAAGATCCTGTGGTATTATTATGGTAATCTTAACGCTTAATTGTCTAAATGCTACAATAATATATTGCTTTATGCTTTTGGGGAAATAATTTGCATATCATCAAAGAAAAGGTCATGAAATCATCAATGATTTTACTGATTATTGCACTCTGCGTGCTGATTATGGCGGTAATTTTATTTGGTGTGAATCAATTTAAAATCGGCTCACAGCTTGCCAGTGTTAATCAGGTATCGAACTTATCTCACTTATTGGTTCGTCAGCAGGCCAATCTATTTTCCATGTTATTGGTAAATAATGCGAGTACAGAACGTTTAACTGATAATTTAGAACAATTAAAGAAAAATCAATTTGTATTAGATGCATCTATTTATAATAATACTGGCGAATTATTAGCTCAAACACGTAATGCTTTTGCACTGCGTAATCAACTTGGTTTAGATCATGAGCAACGCCATATAGAATCTAATGATGGACAACAAATTGTTGAGCCAGTTTATTCATCAAATGGTGTGGAAGGATTCTTGCGAGTAACTTTTGATAATAAATATGGGCAAACGACACAAAATAAAATTAATCAGTTATTTCATCGTCTATACGGTGAGTTAATTATTGTTTTTCTGGCTGGAGTGGTGTTAGCCAGTTCAGTGCATTATTTTTTAAGCCATTATCGCCGTACAAGACGTGTTCAACTAGAATTAGCTCCGCAACCTGTAAAGGAGAACAAGGTTAGTCCGTCATTAACATTTCATCGCAGACGTCGCCGATATAAGTGATAATATTGTTTTATGATTTCGTTTTTTGAAAATCATTAAGTATAAAAAACCGCACGTTAAAGTGCGGTTTTCTTTTATTCAATTTTAAAAACTTTTAAATTACGCTAATGCTTTGATTTGAGCTGCTAATTTAGATTTGTGGTTAGCTGCTTTGTTAGCGTGGATTAAGTTTTTAGAAGCCATACGGTCTACAACTTTTTGCATTTCTAAGAATGCTGCTTGTGCTGCGGCTTTTTCACCTGCTGCTACTGCTGCGTAAACTTTTTTGATCGCTGTGCGCATCATTGAACGTTGACTTGCATTGTGTTGACGGCGTTTTTCAGATTGAACCGCACGTTTTTTTGCTGACTTGATATTAGCCAAGGTCAAACTCCTAAGAATTTCTGTAATTAAACGAAGATAAAATAAAGGCGTAAAATATGCCCCTTTTATGCACGTTTGTCAATGATAAATTAAGTAATTTCTATGGTTTCGGTGAGACACAACCGAATGTTACCACCGTTTTGAATGTCGCCATTAAGCCGTTAAGCGATTGAGATTAACGATGTGGGCGAGATTTTACCAGTTTTTTTCGATAGAATATAGCTTAAAAACTAAATTTCTATACAATTAGCATAAATTTTTATGACAGCGATCTTCAGCTGATCCTATTTCTAACTATTTAGTATCGAAAATAAGAAGATCTTACTAGAGAACAATATTTTGAGTAAAAAACTTCTAAAATCAGGCATTACTGTCAGTGTGATGACTTTATTATCTCGTGTATTAGGCTTAGTACGAGATGTAGTGATTGCTAATATTATTGGCGCTGGGGCAGCAGCGGATGTATTTCTTTTTGCCAACCGAATTCCCAATTTTTTACGCCGTTTATTCGCTGAAGGGGCGTTTTCACAGGCGTTTGTACCTGTTTTAGCTGAATATCAAAAGTCAGGTGAATTAACTAAAACTCAAGAGTTTGTCAGTAAAGTCTCTGGTACTTTGGGAGGATTAGTCACTATTGTTACCTTGCTTGCGATGATTGGCTCTCCCGTTGTTGCAGCGATCTTCGGGACAGGCTGGTTTGTGGATTGGTTGAATGATGGTCCTAATGCAGATAAATTTTCCCAAGCCTCTTTACTATTAAAAATTACCTTCCCTTATTTATGGTTTATTACCTTTGTTGCTTTATCGGGAGCGATTCTTAATAGTATTGGCAAGTTTGCAGTGATGTCGTTTTCTCCTGTGTTACTCAATATTGCCATGATTACGACCGCACTTTTTCTTGCTCCCCGTCTGGAAAACGCAGATATGGCATTGGCAATTGGTATTTTTATTGGTGGTTTATTGCAATTTTTATTCCAACTGCCTTTCTTGAAAAAAGCTGGATTGTTAGTCAAACCTCGTTGGGCATGGAATGATGAGGGCGTTAAAAAAATTCGAACACTGATGATTCCTGCATTATTTGGTGTTTCTGTCAGTCAAATTAATTTATTGTTGGATACCTTTATTGCTAGTTTCTTAATGACTGGCTCAATCAGCTGGCTCTATTATTCAGATCGTTTATTAGAATTCCCATTAGGTTTGTTTGGTATTGCTATTTCTACGGTAATTTTACCAACTTTATCTCGTCATCATGTTAATCGTTCTGATGATGCGGTAAAAAGCAGTGAAGATTTTCGTAGCACAATGGATTGGGGGGTACGTATGATTTTATTATTAGGTGTACCTGCAACAATCGGTATTGCGGTATTAGCTCAACCGATGTTATTAGTATTATTTATGCGTGGTCAATTTGCTTTAGCTGATGTACAAGCCACTTCTTATGCACTGTGGTCAATTAATGTGGGCTTGTTAAGCTTTATGCTGATTAAAATTTTAGCCAATGGTTATTATGCTCGACAAGATACCAAAACCCCAGTAAAGATTGGGATTATTGCGATGATAAGCAATATGGGGTTTAATTTATTAGCCATTCCTTTTAGTTATGTCGGTTTAGCGATCGCATCCGCAATGTCTGCAACCTTAAATGCATATTTATTGTATCGTGGTTTATCGCAAGCGGGAGTATATCGATTTTCTAAACAAAGTGCGGTCTTTTTTGTGAAAATTTTAATCTCTGCGCTGGTGATGGGAGGTGTTCTATGGCATTACACCCCCGCTATTGAAACTTGGCAAGCAATGACAATGTTTAAACGTATTCATTGGTTAGGTTGGCTGATGTTTTTGGCTGCGATGGTTTATTTCCCTATGCTTGTGATAATGGGCGTGCGTAAACATCATTTGTTAGCTCGTACATCTAATTAGTTTTGTTAGGGTATTTATTATTGAATATATTTTAAGTTGCCACTAGATCTCTTGCTATAAATAGGATAATTTAGCTATTGGGCATGGTTAACAAACCACTATCCCTAAATTTCTTCAAATTTGACCGCACTTTTACCTAAGCATACCTAAGAAGGTTCTATGTTCTATTTAGTGGCAGCTGTTTTGATTTGGGCGAGTGCATTTATCGCTGCAAAATTCAGTTATAGCATGTTCGATCCCGCACTCACAGTCATGTGCCGCTTAATCCTATCGGCATTATTGGTGTTGCCTACCTTCTTTCGTTCTTATCAAAAAGTACCTGTGCAGTATCGTTGGCAGATGTGGGGATTAGGTTTATTGAATTTCCCTATTGTCTTATTATTACAATTTATTGGTGTCCGCTATACATCAGTATCTAGTGGCGTAACAATGTTAGGTACAGAACCGTTAATCGTGGCACTGTTAGGGCATCTTTTCTTTCAAAAGTCAGCTCGTCTATTGGATTGGTTATTGGGCATTATAGCCTTAATTGGGATTGCTCTGGTCGTGTTGGGGGCTAAATCAACAGATGAAGTCACAATATTAGGTTGTATGTTAGTATTGCTAGGGAGTATTGCATTTTCATTCAGTATACACTTAGCACAAAGTGTCATGAAAGCCATAGATCCGAAAGCTTATACTGATGTAATTATTATGACAGGTGCCATTACCTGCATTCCTTTCTCATTGTTGTTAGTGCAAGATTGGCATGTTCAAATTCATAGTGAAGGTATTCTTGCGATTCTTTACTTAAGCATTGGTTGTACTTGGTTGGCTTATCGTCTATGGAGTAAGGGATTACAAGTTTCAACAGCGAATACGGCAAGCATTTTAACTACCCTTGAACCTGTATTTGGCGTATTATTAGCACTATTACTCCTAGATGAACATTTAACTCTCGTGACTTTTTTTGGCATGTTGCTAGTCATCTTAGCCGCGGGGACCTCAGTCTTATCACCAATGTTAATTAAATATCTAAAAAATAAAATGGCACTCTAGCGATGATCTATCAAATAATTGCCATGCTAATTTGGGCGAGCGCCTTTATTGCAGCGAAATATACCTATGAGATTATGGATCCTGTGCTTATGGTACAGTGTCGTTTTTTTATTGCATCTTTAGTTTTATTACCCACTTTTTTTAAAGCCTATAATACCATCCCAAAAACTTATATTAAAACCATGTGGATTTTGGCATTTGTAAATTTCCCTGTGGTCTTTTTATTGCAATTTATTGGTTTATATTATACTTCTGCCGCAAGTGCAGTTACCATGTTGGGCATGATTCCTTTACTCTCGGTATTGATCGGCTATTTTTTCTTTAATCAATATATCCGACCAATTGATTTATTGTTAAGTATTATTGCATTTATCGGTATCTTATTAACGGTTATTGGAGGGCAAGGAGATAGCCATATTAATGTATGGGGATGCCTATTAGTTTTAGCATCAGCGGTTGCATTCTGTTTTTGTTTATATCTTTCTAAAGATGTTATGAAAACCATGAAATCTAAGGATTATACAAATGTGATTATTGTGTTGGGCACAGTTCTTTGTATTCCTTTTAGTATTTTATTGGTAAAAGATTGGACAATTATCCCTACTTTCAAGGGAATTGCTTCTTTATTCTACCTTGGCTTAATGTGCACTTGTTTTGCCGTTGTTCTTTGGTTTAAAGGAGTACAAACCTCTTCCGTTTATATTTCCAGTCTGCTATCCACGCTAGAACCCGTGTTTGGTGTATTATTGGCAATTTTAATTTTAGGCGATAGATTCTCATTCATTTCTGCCCTCGGAGTGTTGCTCACCTTAGGCGCAATGTTGATTTCAGTATTTGCGCCGTTAATTAAACGGAAAATTTAAAAGTGCGGTAGGTTTTTCAAAAATTTTTGAAATTTTTAGCGCATTATTTTTAATGCTAGATTCTTACCCACTTTCCTTTAATCTTCCTCAATTTGTGCGTATAATACGGCATATTTTTCTACTTATATTTAATGGAATATGTGATGCAACTTATTCGTGGCATACAGAATTTACCTAAGACATTGACAAGCTGTGCGTTAACCATTGGTAATTTTGATGGTGTTCATTTAGGTCATCAAGCCGTGTTACAACATCTACGTAATAAAGCCAATGCCTTGCATTTGCCAATGGTGGTGATGTTATTTGAGCCACAGCCACGTGAGTATTTTATGTCAATGAATGCTCAGCATGAGCAGGCACCCGCACGTTTAATGCGGTTACGTGATAAATTATATTACTTAAAACAGCTGGGTGTGGATTATGTAATTTGCGTAAAATTCGACCGCACTTTTGCTTCATTAAAGGCAGAATTCTTTATTGAAGATTGGTTAGTGAATAAGTTAAATGTGAGATTTCTGAGTATTGGTGATGATTTCCGCTTTGGTGCAGATCGTAAAGGCGATTTCAGATTGCTTGAAAGTGCGGGTAAAGAATTTGGATTTTCTGTAGAAGATAACCGCACTTTTTTCCTTGATAAGTTACGTATTAGTAGTACCGCAATTCGGCAAGCTTTGGCACAAGATGATTTAGTGAAAGCGGAAGAATTATTAGGTCGCCCTTATAGCATTTTTGGTAAAGTCGTTCATGGTCAAAAATTAGGGCGTACTATTGGTTTTCCAACAGCGAATATTCGTTTACAACGTCAAGTGAATCCTGTGAAAGGGGTTTTTGCTGTACGAGTAAAATGCCCTTGCGGTTCAGTGTTTGAAGGGGTGGCGAATATTGGTCAACGCCCAACCTTAAATGGAGTAGAACAGCGGTTAGAGGTTTATTTATTTGATTTTAATGATGATTTATATGGTAAGACAATTTTAGTCACCCTCTGCCATAAAATTCGAAATGAAATAAAATTTTCTTCTATCACAGCCTTAACAGAACAAATCGCTCAAGATGTGTTTGTGGCACGAGATTTTTTCAAAAGAAATGATTAATTTTGCTTTTATTCATAAAGAAAAAACGATATAACTATCCGATTACAAATTAAATTTTATTACAACGTGGAATATACAAATGTCTAACGAAACAATTGATTACAAAAATACTTTAAACCTGCCTGAAACAGGTTTTCCAATGCGTGGAGACTTGGCAAAACGTGAACCAGGTATGCTAAAAAATTGGTATGACAAAGATCTCTACCAAAAAATTCGTCAATCTTCAAAAGGCAAAAAATCATTTATTTTGCATGATGGACCTCCATATGCGAACGGTACCATTCATATTGGTCACGCTGTAAATAAAATTTTAAAAGATATTATCATTAAATCTAAAACCGCATTAGGTTTTGATAGCCCTTATGTACCAGGTTGGGACTGCCATGGTTTACCTATCGAATTAAAAGTAGAAGGTTTGGTAGGCAAACCAAATCAAAAAATTTCTGCAGCAGAATTCCGTGAAGAATGTCGTAAATATGCACGTGAACAAGTAGAAGGTCAGAAAAAAGACTTTATTCGTTTAGGTGTGTTAGGTGACTGGGAACATCCATATTTAACAATGAACTTTGATACTGAAGCGAATATCATTCGTGCCTTTGGTAAAGCAGTTGAAAATGGCCACTTATATAAAGGCTCTAAACCTGTTCACTGGTGTTTAGATTGTGCATCTTCATTAGCAGAAGCCGAAGTGGAATATGAAGATAGAACCTCTCCTTCTATTTATGTACGTTTTGCCGCAGTTAATGAGAGCTTAGTTGAAAGTAAATTTAATTTAACTGAAAAAGGCAATGGTAAATTATCAGCGGTCATTTGGACAACGACACCTTGGACAATGCCTTCAAACCGTGCTATTGCAATTAATCCAGAATTAGAATATAGCCTTGTTCAATTAGGTAATGAGCGTGTTATTTTAGCTTCTGAATTAGTCGAATCTGTTACTCAGGCTGTAGCTGTTGAATCTTGGAAAGTATTGGGTTCAGCCAAAGGTGATGTACTCGAGTTATTAGAGTTTAACCATCCATTCTATAAATTTAGCGTGCCTTTTATTTTCGGTGATCATGTGACTACTGATGGTGGTACAGGTTTAGTACATACTGCACCAGATCATGGTCAAGACGACTATGTGGTTGCACGTAAATATAATATTGGCATGGCTGGTTTAATCGGTAATGACGGTAAATTTAACTCAAATGCTGAATTTTTTGCAGGTCTCGGTGTGTTTGAATCTAATGGTAAAGTGATTGAAAAATTAGAAGAAACAGGTGCTTTACTTAAATTAGAAAAAATTCGCCATAGCTACCCGCACTGTTGGCGTCATAAAACACCAATTATTTTCCGTGCTACACCACAATGGTTTATTGGTATGGAAACTAAAGGTTTACGCCAACAAGCATTAAATGAAATCAAGAGAGTGCGTTGGATTCCTGATTGGGGTCAAGCACGAATTGAAAAAATGGTAGAAAATCGCCCTGACTGGTGTATTTCTCGTCAACGTACTTGGGGCGTGCCAGTAGCGTTATTTATTCATAAGGAAACTGAACAGCTTCATCCACGTACCGTTGAATTAATTGAAGAAGTGGCAAAATTAGTTGAACAAAAAGGTATTCAGGCTTGGTGGGATTTAGATCCTAAAGATTTATTAGGTGAAGATGCCGTTCATTACAGTAAAGTTCCAGATACTTTAGATGTATGGTTCGACTCAGGATCAACTTATTATTCAGTTGTGAAAGCACGTCCTGAATTTAATGGTAAGGAAGCTGATATGTATCTTGAAGGTTCTGACCAACATCGTGGTTGGTTTATGTCTTCATTAATGCTTTCTACTGCCACTGATAACAAAGCACCTTATAAACAAGTATTAACTCATGGTTTTACTGTGGATGGACAAGGCCGTAAAATGTCTAAATCTATTGGTAACATCGTCACACCACAAGAGGTAATGGATAAATTTGGTGGCGATATTTTACGTTTATGGGTGGCTTCAACTGACTATACTGGTGAAATGACTGTTTCTGATGAGATCTTAAAACGAGCAGCCGATTCATATCGTCGTATCCGTAACACCGCGCGCTTCTTATTAGCAAACTTAAACGGCTTTGATCCTAAACGTGATATGCTCAGACCAGAAGAGATGATTTCACTTGACCGCTGGGCTGTTGATTGTGCATTGCAAGTACAAAACGAAATTAAAGATGCTTATGATAATTACCAATTCCATGCTGTAGTACAACGTTTAATGCGTTTCTGTTCAGTGGAAATGGGCTCATTTTACTTAGATATTATCAAAGACCGCCAATATACGACTAAAGCAGATAGTCTTGCCCGTCGTAGTTGCCAAACCGCTTTATGGCATATATCTGAAGCCTTAGTACGTTGGATTGCACCAATTTTATCTTTCACCGCAGATGAAATTTGGGGGCATTTACCTGGTGAACGTTCTGAATTCGTATTTACTGAAGAATTTTATGAAGGTTTATTTGCTTTAGATACTAATGCAGAATTTGATGATGCTTACTGGCAACAAGTATTAGTTTTACGAGCCGAAGTGAATCGAGTATTAGAACAAGCTCGTAACGATAAACTCATTGGTGGAGCATTAGAAGCAGAAGTCACTCTTTATGCAAATGATGAATATGCTGCATTATTAAATAAATTGAAAGATGAGTTACGTTTTGTACTCATTACTTCAAAAGCAGATGTTCAACCACTTACAGAAGCGGATGTAGAAGAAGGCGAAGTAAAAGGTTTAGCAATTAAAGTGATTCGTTCTGCTAACCATAAATGTCCTCGCTGTTGGCATTATTCTGATAGCAAAGATGCAAATTCACTATGTTCACGCTGTGAACAAAATGTTAACGGTAATGGCGAAGTAAGACACTTTGCATAATCAGTAAAATTTGCGAAATATTGACCGCACTTTTATTACATTGATAACCATTGATCGGGGCGTAGGTATACGCCCTAGATTATTATGTAGGAACGTATTTTATGTCCCAAACTAGAACTGGACTACCTTTTCTTTGGATAAGTGCTTTTGCATTTATTTTTGATTTAATCACTAAATATATTGTTGTGAAAAACATTGAGCTTTATGAAAGCATTCAAGTTTTGCCTATTTTTAATTTAACCTATGTGCGTAATCATGGCGCTGCATTTAGTTTTTTAGCCGATAATAACGGTTGGCAAAAATATTTATTTATTGTGTTAGCAATAGCTATTTCATTTGTATTGGTTTATTTATTATTTAAAAATCATGCTAGTCAAAAATTACAGAATACTGCCTATGCATTGATTATCGGCGGTGCTCTAGCTAATATGGTGGATCGAATCTATCATGGTTTTGTGGTCGATTTTTTAGATTTCTATTGGCAACAGTGGCATTATCCTGTATTTAATGTGGCAGATATTTCAATCTGTATTGGTGCAGGGCTACTTGCACTAGATGCGTTTAAAAATACTGATAAGAAAAAAGCATAATTTCTTTTTTAGCAAACGAATTGATGAGCCAATACAAAAATATCAATGAGTCATAATATGAAAATAATTTTAGCTAATCCACGAGGTTTTTGTGCAGGAGTGGATCGAGCCATTAGTATTGTAGAATTAGCATTAGAAATTCACGGTGCTCCAATTTATGTACGTCATGAAGTGGTGCATAATCGTTTCGTGGTAAATGGATTGCGTGAGCGTGGTGCAATTTTTGTGGAAGAATTAGATGAAGTACCTGATGGTGCAATTGTCATTTTCTCTGCCCATGGTGTTTCACAAGCGGTACGTCAGGAAGCTAAACGTCGCCAGTTAAAGGTGTTTGATGCCACTTGTCCTTTGGTGACTAAAGTCCATATGGAGGTCGCTCGAGCAAGTAAAAAGGGCACAAAAGCGATCCTTATCGGTCATAAGGGACACCCTGAAGTAGAAGGGACCATGGGGCAATATAGCAATGACGCAGGTGGTATTTATCTTATTGAAAGTGTTGAAGATATTTTAAATCTTCCAGTAAATGAGAAAGATGATTTAACATTTATGACCCAAACAACCCTTTCTTTAGATGATACGGCAGAGACTATTAGCACCTTAAAAGAAAAATATCCTGCGATCAAAGGCCCTCATAAGAATGATATTTGTTATGCAACCACTAATCGTCAGCAAGCGGTGCGTGAATTAGCAAAATGTTCAGATTTAGTCTTAGTTGTCGGGTCTAAAAATTCTTCAAATTCTAATCGATTAGCTGAATTAGCCTTACGAATGGGGGTGAGGGCAAAATTAATTGATGGGCCCGAAGATATTCAGCCTGAATGGTTAGAGAATGTTGAAACTATAGGCTTAACTGCTGGTGCTTCGGCTCCAGAAGTGCTTGTTCAATCGGTTATTTCTCATCTAAAAACTTTAGGAGCGACTACGGTAGAAACCCTTGAAGGGCTTGAAGAAAATATGTTTTTTGAAGTTCCAAAAGAATTACGTATTAAAGAAGTTCAATAATAGAGTAAAGGTGAATAATTAATTTCGCCTTTTGTTTATCTGTTTTTTTCCAAAAAAATCTGATTTTTGCGATCTTCCTCGTAAAACTGCGGTGAGTTTCTAGAAAATTTTGCCACCTTCCTTAAAGTAAGGTTTGTTGAATTCTCAACATTGATTAATTAACAAGGAAGTCTTTATGACCAAAATGCAAAAATTTTTATCTTCACTATTTATTCTTGGTTCAATTTTAACTTCTCAGGTGATGGCAGCAGAGAAACCTCAAATGCCAAAAACTGAACAAGTAGAAAAAGCTCCAATGAATATGGAAAATAAGGTTAATATTAATACTGCTACCGCTACAGAAATTAAGAATACTTTAGTGGGAATCGGTATGAAAAAAGCGGAAGCCATCGTGGAATATCGAGAGAAGCATGGAAGTTTTACTTCTATTGAACAACTTACGGAGGTTTCTGGTATTGGGCAAGCTACCTTAGAGAAAAATAGAGAACGTATTCTCTTATAATTTATTTGCTTATTATCGATCCTTTCTCTTATGTACAAAGCGGAATATGAAAAATTCCGCTTTTTTATGATTTCAAGTATAATGAGCAAAAATGGAATAGGAGTCGGTTATGAAACAAAAAGTAGTACTAGCAACAGGTAATAAAGGTAAAGTCAAAGAAATGACAGATGTATTATCTGATTTTGGCTTTGAAGTTATTGCACAAACAGATTTAGGCATTGAAAGTCCTGAAGAAACAGGCTTAACCTTTGTTGAGAATGCATTATTAAAAGCACGCCATGCCTCAAAAATATCAGGCTATCCTGCTATTGCTGATGATAGTGGTCTAGTTGTGGAAGCTTTAGCGGGTGCTCCTGGTTTATATTCTGCTCGTTATGCTGGGATAGAGGGTGAAAATGCTGATGCCGCAAATCGTCAGAAACTATTATCTGAATTAGCTAATGTTCCTGCTGAAAAACGCCAAGCAAAATTTGTGAGTTGTATTGTGATGTTACAACATGAAACCGATCCATCTCCAATTATTGCTGAAGGAGAATGTCATGGTGTTATCATTTTTGAAGAAAAAGGTCCAAATGGTTTTGGTTATGATAGTTTATTTTTAAGTGATGATACCCACTGCACATTTGGTGAATTAGATACAGTAGAGAAGAAAAAAATTTCTCATCGTGCAAGATCATTATCGGTTCTAAAAGGTAAATTAGGGATTTAACCTTTGATGATAAAAGTGCGGTAGGATTTTAGATAATTTTTTATATTATGAGGCTGTTAAGCAGACCTCATTATTTTATTGAGGAAAGTAAAATGATCGTAACCACAACACCAAATATTGATGGTAAACAAATTGTAGAATATAAAGGACTTGTTTTTGGAGAAGTCGTAGCGGGTTCTAATTTTGTCCGTGATTTTTTTGCAAGTTTTACAGATTTCTTTGGTGGACGTTCAGGCGCTTATGAAGCACGCTTAGCTAAGGGACGTCAAGAAGCATTAGACGAATTGCAAGAGAATGCTCGTAAGCTAGGTGCAGATGCGGTGATTGGTGTGGAAGTGAACTATACGTCGATTACCTCAGAAAGTAAAAGTATGTTTATGATTGTGGCAAGTGGTACCGCCGTAGTTACTCGTTAATGGCGTCTTTACTTCTTCCTCCACTTAGCCTGTATGTACATATTCCATGGTGTGTACAAAAATGCCCATATTGTGATTTCAATTCTCATGGGCTGAAGGGCGAGATTCCTGAACAAGATTATATTGAACATCTACTTGCAGATTTGCAAGCCGATATCATGCGCTTTAAAGATAGCCTTCAAAATCGATCATTACATTCTATTTTTATTGGTGGTGGTACACCAAGTTTATTTTCCGCAGAAAGCATTGCTCAATTATTATCAGCTATTCAGCAACTTATTCCATTTCAGCAAGATATTGAAGTGACTCTTGAGGCAAATCCTGGCACCGTGGAGGCAGAACGTTTTCATGGCTATGTCAACGCAGGGATAACTCGAATATCTATGGGTATTCAAAGTTTTTCTAATGAGAAACTGGTGGCACTTGGACGTATTCATAATGTTGTGGAGGCAAAAAGTGCGGTAGAAATTGCTAAAATTTCTGGCTTGAAGAGCTTTAATGTGGACTTAATGCATGGATTACCGAATCAAACCCTTGAACAAGCTTTAGATGATTTACGTCAAGCTATTGAATTGTCGCCACCACATTTATCTTGGTATCAATTAACTATTGAACCGAATACCATGTTTGCATATCGACCACCTAAGCTGCCAGATGATGATGAACTTTGGGATATTTTTGAGCAAGGTCATCAATTATTGACTGCTGCGGGCTATCAACAATATGAAACCTCAGCTTATGCTAAACCAGGTTTTCAATGTCAACATAATCTTAATTATTGGCGGTTTGGTGATTATTTAGCCATAGGTTGTGGAGCACACGGCAAAATGAGTTTTGAAAATGGTGAAATTATTCGTTATTCAAAAACTCGCCACCCTAAAGGTTACTTACGAGGTGAATATCTCTATGAAGAACGTCAAGTTGCAGATGTGGATCGTCCATTTGAATTTTTTATGAATCGTTTCCGATTGTTAGAAGCCGTGCCAAAATCAGAATTTCGAGCCTATACAGGATTATCGGAAAGTACCATAGAGCAACAGATAAATTGGGCGGTTGAACAGAATTATATTATAGAAACTGAAACAACGTGGCAAATTACTGAACATGGTAAGTTATTCTTAAATGAGTTACTTGAAGCATTTTTAGCAGATGAATGACTAAATAAAGGCTGAATTGATTTCAGCCTTTATTTTTATCGAGAATCTTTATACTCTGATTTAAAACTATCTAAGAATTTCACTTGTTTATCGGATTATTTGAGGCTAAAGTAACATACATTCAATAAGCAAACGTTTGCTTATTGTTTTGTAAGTTGTTTTAGTTTCAAATTTCTCTACAATGATTTTAATTGCTGAAGAAGTTTGATGAAGTCTCTTGGCTTTAATTTTAAAAATAGTATGCTTTAAAATAAGAATTAAATTTAACCTAGACCTTAAGGAGCAAATATGGATCAATTAGAGATGAAAAAAGTTGCTGCAAAAGCAGCGCTACAATTTGTAAAACCCGATATGATAGTGGGTGTCGGTAGTGGCTCTACAGTGAATTGTTTCATAGAAGAATTAGGCTCTCTTCGTAATCAAATAAAAGGGGCAGTTGCTGCCTCCAAAGCCTCGGAAGAATTATTAAGAAAACAAGGTATTGAAGTATTTAGTGCAAATGATGTTTCGAGTTTGGATATCTATGTGGATGGTGCAGATGAAATTAACCCACAGAAGATGATGATTAAAGGTGGTGGTGCAGCATTAACGCGTGAAAAAATTGTGGCTTCGTTGGCAAAAAATTTTATTTGTATTGTTGATAGCAGTAAACAAGTTGATGTGCTTGGTACTACCTTTCCCCTTCCTGTTGAAGTTATCCCGATGGCACGTTCTCAAGTAGCCCGTAAACTGGTTTCATTAGGTGGCTCTCCAGAATGGCGAGAAGGGGTAATTACGGATAATGGTAATGTCATTTTAGACGTACATCATTTTACGATTATGAATCCTGTTGAAATGGAAAAAGAATTAAATAATGTCGCTGGCGTGGTTACTAATGGTATTTTTGCTTTAAATGCAGCAAATACCTTAATTGTAGGTACTCCAGAAGGTGCTAAAATTATTAGTTAATAAATTATATAAGGAAGATAAGATGGTTCCAGTATCTTTCGATAAAGATCAAATTAAGTTTTTATTATTAGAGGGTGTTCACCAGAATGCAATTAACGTATTGCAGTCAGCAGGTTATACCAATATTGAATATTATAAAAAGGCGTTATGTCCAGAAGAACTAAAAAAAGCCATTAAAGATGCTCACTTTATCGGTATACGTTCCAGAACAAACTTAACTGAAGATGTTCTTGAACATGCGGAAAAATTGATTGCTATTGGTTGTTTTTGTATTGGTACGAATCAAGTGGCTTTAGAAGCTGCTAAAGAAAAAGGTATTCCCGTTTTTAATGCACCTTTTTCCAATACTCGTTCTGTGGCAGAACTCGTATTAGGTGAAATTTTGTTGTTAATGCGTAATATTCCAAGAGCAAATGCACAAGTGCATCGAGGTGAATGGAATAAATCAGCCGCAGGTTCTCATGAAGTTCGTGGTAAGAAATTAGGGATTATTGGCTATGGTCATATTGGTTCACAATTAAGTATTATTGCTGAATCTCTAGGTTTAAATGTGTTTTTCTATGATATAGAGAATAAATTGCCTTTGGGAAATGCACAGCAAGTTTCATCATTAGAAAAACTTTTAGGATTTTGCGATATTATTTCGTTGCATGTGCCAGAATTACCTTCTACTAAAAATTTAATGAATGCTAAACGTATTGCACAGTTAAAACCAGGTAGTATTTTAATTAACGCTGCACGTGGTTCTGTAGTGGATATTGAAGCCTTAGCAAAAGCACTTGATGAAGGTAAAGTTCAGGGGGCAGCAATTGATGTCTTCCCTGTGGAGCCCGCTTCTGAAGACGAAGTATTTGAGTCACCACTATGCAAATTTGATAATGTGATTTTAACTCCACATATTGGCGGTTCAACGGCAGAAGCACAAGAGAATATTGGTACTGAAGTGGCTAATAAATTTGTGAAATATGCGGATAATGGTTCAACTTTATCTGCGGTAAATTTCCCAGAAGTTTCTTTACCTGAACATAGTTCTGCTAAACGAATTTTGCATATTCATCAAAATAGACCAGGTATTTTGAATCAAATTAATAAAGTGTTTGTAGACCAAAATATTAATATTGCAGCACAGTTTTTACAAACTGATTCGAAAATTGGCTATGTTGTCGTGGATATTGAAACCGATGACAGTGTTGAATTATTGCAAAAATTAAAAGATATTGATGGTACGATTCGTGCACGTGTCTTAGTTTAATTAACCTTCAAGTCAGTTTAAAAAGGAAGAGTTGATCTTCCTTTTTTTCATTCCTAAGCAAGTATAGAAGAGATAAAATTTTATCCTTAGCGCTTATATTTATGGTAATATCTTTGCTAATTATTTATTTAACTTTTATCTTAAATGAAAAAACTATTTCAATTTTTTTTAATTTTATTTGTTATTTTGTTGGGCATCGGCTTTTGGGGTTATAGTAAGATTCAATCCTTAATTAATGAACCTGTTAATATTCAAGCCGATCAATTATTAACCTTAGAACGTGGAACAACGGGACAAAAGCTATTCACCTTATTAGAGCAAGAAAATATTATTACTAATCATCCATTGTTTCCTTGGTTACTTAAATTACAACCTCAACTGAATAATGTGAAAGCTGGCACTTATTCTTTGAATGGAATAACTACCTTAGGGGAATTACTCAGACTGTTGAATACTGGGAAAGAGGCTCAATTTAGTTTGCGTTTTACGGAAGGGGAGACCTGGAGACAAGTGAAGCAATCTCTTTTACATGCTCCTCATTTAACATCAGAACTAAAAGATAAAACAGAAGAAGAAATTTTTACCCATTTTAATGCACTGTTGCCTGAATGGAATGCAGTGAATGAGTGGAAAACATTAGATGGCTGGATTTATCCTGATACTTATAATTACACACCTTATTCAACAGATACCGCATTATTAAAACGTGCTATTGAAAAAATGGTTAAAATTTTAAATAAGGCTTGGCAAACAAGGGATGAAGGATTGCCCTTAAAAAATCCTTATGAAATGTTGATTCTTGCTTCTATTGTTGAAAAAGAAAGTAGTATTTCTACGGAGCGTGGGAAAATAGCCTCAGTATTTCTGAACCGTTTGCGAGCTAATATGAAATTACAAACAGATCCTACTGTTATTTATGGCATGGGGGAAAATTATACAGGTAATCTTCGTAAAAAAGATCTTGAAACACCGACTCCTTATAATACTTATGTGATTGATGGATTACCACCAACCCCTATTGCTATGCCAAGTGAAGAATCTTTAATGGCAGTGGCTAAACCAGAAAAAACAGATTTTTTATATTTTGTGGCAGATGGCACTGGCGGACATAAATTTACACGTAATTTAAATGAGCATAATCGTGCGGTGCAAGAATATTTACGTTGGTTACGCCAAAATAAGGCCCAGTAGAAAGAGATATTATGAACGGAAAATTTATTGTGCTTGAAGGCTTAGAGGGAGCAGGGAAAACCACAGCACGTCAAGCAATTATTGAAGAATTACAATCTCAAGGTATTACAAATTTGGTTTTTACTCGTGAACCAGGTGGGACACCTTTAGCGGAAAAATTACGTCATTTGATAAAACATGAAACGGAAGAGCCAGTGACAGATAAAGCAGAGTTGTTAATGCTTTATGCAGCACGTATTCAGTTAGTCGAAAATGTCATTAAACCTGCATTAGCAGACGGCAAATGGGTAATTGGTGATCGTCATGATCTTTCATCACAGGCTTATCAAGGTGGTGGACGGCAATTAGATCGTCATTTATTAGCCACATTAAAAGAAACGGTGTTAGGTAGTTTTACACCTGATTTGACTTTATATTTGGATTTAGATCCCGCTATCGGCTTAGAACGTGCAAGAGGGCGTGGAGCCTTAGATCGCATTGAGCAACAAGGTTTAGATTTTTTCCACCGTTCGAGAGCTCGTTATTTGGAATTGGTAAAAGCCGATCCTAAAGCCGTGATTATTAATGCAGAACAACCTATTGAGCAAGTAACTGCTGACATTAAAAGTGCGGTCAGAAATTGGCTAAATTCTTTGAAATAAGAGTTGATTCGTGATGGTAAATCTTTATCCTTGGCTACAATCTTATTATAACAAAATAACTACTGCTTTTAGCGAAGGCTATGGCCACCATGCCATATTGTTTCGAGCTGAGCAGGGGCTAGGTGTGCAAGAACTCATTCAAGCGGTAGCAAGTAGGATTATATGTCAGTCAGAGGATAGCCAAAGTAAACCTTGTGGGCATTGTCATAGCTGTCATTTATTTGAGGCAGGTAATCACCCTGATGTTTATCGCTTAGCACCTATTGAAGATAAAGATATTGGTGTGGATCAGATTCGAGAGATTAACCAAAAGGTCGCTCAACATGCACAGCAAGGCGGAAATAAAATTGTTTGTATTGAAGAGGTCAATCGATTAACTGAAAGTGCCGCAAATGCCTTATTAAAAACTTTAGAAGAGCCTCGTCCGAATACCTATTTTTTATTAAACGCTGACTTATCAGCCTCTCTAATGGCAACTATTTATAGTCGTTGTCAGGTATGGATTATTGATACTCCTGTTGAGCAAGTCGCTATCAACTGGTTGCAACAACAATGTACAGCAGAAATTTCAGATATTGATACCGCACTTCGTATGAGCTATGGTCGCCCGTTATTAGCGCTCACCTATTTAACACAAGGGTTACTTGAAAAAAGACGTGAGTTTTTACGTGCGTTTTGGTTGTTTTATATTCGCCGTTCTCCCTTAGAACTATTGCCACTTTTTGATAAAACATTGACATTATCGCAGTTAGATTGGTTAATTGCTTTTTTGTCTGATGCAATAAAATTTAAGCTAAATATTTATGAAGGGTGGATAAACCAAGATTTAGCTAAAGGAGTACAGCAATTTTCAGAACAGCAACAAGTAGTTGGATTATTGAAGGCTATACAGATTATACAAAAAGTGCGGTGGGATTTAATGAAAATTAATGGGGTGAATCAGGAGCTAATTTTATTAGATGGTTTAAGTCGCTTAATTACTGAAGTTTTTGACCCTAAAATTTAAAGGAAAGTAAAATGTTTATTGTTGATAGTCACTGTCATTTAGATTCACTAGATTATGAGAAATTACATACTAATGTGGATGATGTGATTGAAAAAGCCAAAGCTCGTGGAGTAAAACATTTTTTATCAATTGGTGTCACCTTAGGTCGTTTTGAGGCGATGCGTGATTTAGTAGCGCATCGTGATGATGTGTCTTTATCCTGTGGTTTGCATCCACTTGATTTAGGTGATGAGCGCTTTGATAGACAACGTTTAGAACAATATGCCACAGATAAACGGGTAATTGCAATTGGCGAAATTGGATTAGATTATTATTACGATCAACAGCGTAAAGCAGAACAGTTAGATGTTTTTGCTCAACAAATTGATGTTGCTAATCAGGTGAATAAACCAGTAATTATTCATACACGAGATGCTCGTGGAGATACCATTCGTGTATTACGTGAAAATCATGCTGAAAAGTGTGGTGGAGTAATTCATTGTTTTACGGAAAATATGGATTTTGCAAAACAAGCATTGGATTTAGGATTTTATATTTCTTGTTCTGGCATTGTGACTTTTAAAAATGCAGAAGAAATTCGTGAAGTAATTCGCTATGTACCTGTCGATCGCCTATTGGTAGAGACTGATTCACCTTATTTAGCACCAGTGCCTTATCGAGGTAAACAAAATCAACCTGCGTATACCCGAGAAGTTTGCGAATATGTGGCAGCATTAAAAGGGTTTTCTAGCGAACAGTTTGCTTTAATCACAACACAAAATTTTGAGCGTTTGTTTAAGGTTAACGTGTTATAATCAATAACATTTTTAAAAGGGTAATGTTATGCGTAAACTAATTAAATATTTTCTACTGATAGTAGTGTTCCTCTTCCATGTTGTGTTATTTGCTGGAATTCATTATATATTTCCTCATTATGAAACCACCAAAATTACTGGTGTAGAAGTAAAACGTGTAGATAAAGATGGCCCTATCACTAAAGCGAATCCAGCTGACGGCCCAACTCGAGATGTTTATTACATTTATACTCAAGAGCCAGGTAAAGATAAGCCAATGGTATATCGTAATGAAGATACTCGTTGGGGATTTCCATTTTATTTCAAATTTGGTTCAGCGGATTTACAAGCAAAAGCATCTACTTTTGCTCAAGATCAGCGGTTAGTAGAAATAAAATATTATGGTTGGAGAATTGTAATGTTTGATGAGTTCCGTAATGCTATTTCAATGAAAGAGGTGACAGAAGATACGGGCTCGCATCCAATTCTGAGCTATATTTTTTATTTCCTTGGTTTAATTACCTTATTCTTCTCCATCCAACTGATCCGTGGTTGGTTTGATAGTGAAGTTTAGTAAGTGAGGGCGCCATCTGGCGTCCTACTTTTCATATCACATAGTAAAAGATGATTTTATGAGTTTATTTGAAGCAATATTAATTTTACTGCTGTTAATTTTAATCAGTGCAGTGATTTCTTCTTCCGAAATTTCCTTAGCGGGCGCAAGAAGATTAAAGCTACAATCATTAGCGAATGAAGGAGATGTGCGAGCAGAGAATGTGCTGAAATTACAGGAACATCCTGGTCGCTTCATTACCGTGGTGCAAATTGGTTTGAATATGGTGGCTATTTTTGGCGGGATGTTAGGTGAAAGCGCAATACGTCCTTATATTCAAGAGATTATCTATCAACATACCAGTGCCGAATGGGTCGAAACCGTAGCCTCTTGGCTATCATTTGCTGTAGTCACGATGGCTTTTATTCTTTTTGCTGATTTAATGCCTAAACGTGTTGCGATAACTTATCCAGAAACCGTTGCTTTACGCACAGTTGGCATTATGTCTTTTTTCATTATGGTGTTTAAACCATTAGTATTACTGTTTGATTCTATTGCCAATGTCATATTTAGGCTATTTCATATTTCTACAGTACGCCATGAAAGTATGACTTCTGAAGATATTGTTGCAGTTGTTGATGCAGGAGCGGAGGCCGGAGTGTTAAAGGCTCAAGAGCATTATTTAATTGAAAATATTTTTGATATGCAAGAGCGAACAGTGACCTCAAGTATGACTACTCGTGAAAATATTGTATTTTTAGACCGCACTTTTGATCGACAAAAAGTCATTGATACCTTAACTATAGATTCACATTCTAAAGTGCTCATTTGTGATAAAGGTTTAGATCATATTCTCGGTTATGTAGAATCCCATACTTTATTAACCCTTTATTTGCGTGAACCACAAGTTTCATTGACGGATCAACGTATTTTACGAAAACCGTTATTTATTCCAGATACGTTATCGCTTTATGAAGTTTTAGAGTTATTTAAGTCATCTGGCGAGGATTTTGCGGTTATTGTCAATGAATATGCACTTGTTGTTGGTATTTGTACGTTAAACGATGTAATGAGTATAGTGATGGGCGAATTAGTCTCTAGTGAGGAAGAACAAATTGTACGTCGTGATGAAGATTCATGGTTAATTGATGGTGCAACCCCACTTGAAGATGTAAGACGTGCTCTTGATATTGAGAGTTTTCCTGATTGGGAAAATTACGAAACGATTAGTGGCTTTATGATGTATATGTTACGTAAGATTCCAAAGAAAACGGATTTTGTGCTTTATGACAAATATAAATTTGAGATTATTGATACTGAAAATTTCAAAATTGATCAGCTACTCGTATCCATTCGTAAAGATTTAAATAACGAAAACGTATCATTATAATTAAAAAGTAAGAACATAAGGATAGTTATGCCAGAACCTCGATTTGTCCATTTACGTGTACATAGTGACTTCTCCATGATTGATGGAATTGCTAAAGTAAAACCATTGGTTAAAACCTGTGTACAAGAAAATATGGTGGCGATGGCGTTAACCGATTTCACAAATTTTTGTGGGTTGGTTAAATTTTATGGTTCCTCTTTGGAATCTGGGATTAAACCCATTATGGGCGCGGATGTCTTAGTTAAAAGTCAATTAATGGGAGATGAGCGCTTTGAATTAACACTTTTAGCCAAAAATAATGAAGGCTATAAAAACATTACCTTATTATTATCGAAAGCGTATCAACGAGGTTATGAAGATTTACCTTATATTGACCAAGACTGGTTGATCGAACATCGTGATGGTGTGATTATTTTATCAGGCGGTCGTAATGGTGATGTAGGTAAAAAACTGCTTAAAAATAATGCTACAGATGATGTTGAAAGTGCGGTCGCTTTTTACCAAAAATATTTCCCTGATCATTATTATTTAGCATTAACTCGTACAGGACATGCCGAAGAAGAAACTTATGTACAAGCTGCTATTAAATTAGCCCAAAAACATCAACTTCCAGTGGTAGCTACTAATGATGTTGTCTTTCTTAAAGCTGATGATTTCGAAGCGCATGAAATTCGAGTAGCAATTCATGACGGTTATACTTTAGATGATCCAAAGCGTCCAAAACTTTATACGGAGCAACAATATTTCCGTTCAGAACAGGAAATGTGTGATTTATTTGCAGATATTCCTTCAGCACTTGAAAATACAGTATTAATTGCCCAACGCTGCAATGTGACTATACGTCTGGGAGAGTATTTCTTACCCCAATTCCCAACGGGCGAATTGAGTACGGAAGATTATCTGATTAAGCGAGCTCGTGATGGTTTAGAGGAACGTTTAGCCGTACTTTTCCCTGATGAACAAGAACGCCAACAAAAACGGGAAATTTACGATCAGCGTTTAGAGACCGAATTAGGCGTGATCAACCAAATGGGATTCCCAGGTTACTTCTTAATCGTGATGGAATTTATCCAATGGTCTAAAGATAATAATATTCCAGTGGGCCCAGGACGAGGTTCTGGTGCTGGATCATTAGTGGCTTATTCATTACGTATTACCGACTTAGATCCACTAGAATTTGATTTGCTTTTTGAGCGTTTTCTCAATCCAGAACGGGTTTCTATGCCTGACTTTGACGTTGATTTCTGTATGGATAACCGTGATAAAGTTATTGAGCATGTTGCAGATATGTATGGTCGTGGTGCGGTATCACAAATTATTACTTTTGGTACCATGGCTGCCAAAGCGGTAATTCGAGATGTAGGACGTGTACTCGGACATCCTTATGGATTTGTCGATCGTATTTCAAAATTGATTCCTTCAGATCCTGGGATGACCTTAGCAAAAGCCTTTGATGCAGAGCCTCAGTTACAAACTATTTATGATAGTGATGAAGAAGTTAAAGCCTTAATTGATATGGCTCGTAAACTGGAAGGGGTGACTCGTAATGCAGGGAAACACGCAGGTGGAGTGGTTATTTCACCAACCTTGATTACCGACTTTGCACCACTGTATTGTGATAGTGAAGGTAAACATCCTGTTACACACTTTGATAAAAGTGATGTGGAATATGCAGGTTTAGTAAAATTTGACTTTTTAGGTTTACGAACACTCACTATTATAAAATGGGCATTAGATATGATTAATGCACGTATGGAGCGAGAAGGTAAACCGTTGGTAGATATTAGTCATATTCCATTGGATGATCCTGCTTCCTTTGCCTTACTCTTAAAATCAGAAACTACCGCTGTATTCCAGTTGGAATCGCGTGGGATGAAGGATTTAATCAAACGCCTACAACCAGACTGTTTCGAAGATATTATTGCGTTAGTAGCATTATTCCGACCAGGTCCACTAGAATCGGGTATGGTACAAAACTTTATTGATCGTAAACATGGACGTGAAGAAGTTGCATACCCAGATGCACAATACCAACATGAATGTTTAAAGCCAATTCTTGAACCAACCTATGGCGTTATTGTTTATCAAGAACAGGTCATGCAAATTGCTCAAGAACTTGCAGGTTATACCCTGGGTGGAGCGGACTTATTGCGTCGTGCGATGGGTAAGAAAAAACCAGAGGAAATGGCAAAACAACGTTCTGTCTTTGAGAAAGGAGCGATTGATAAAGGTATTGATGGCGAACTTGCCATGAAAATCTTCGACTTAGTAGAAAAATTTGCAGGCTATGGTTTTAATAAATCACACTCAGCGGCTTATGCTTTAGTATCTTATCAAACCCTATGGTTAAAGACCCATTTCCCAGCGGAATTTATGGCCGCAGTAATGACCTCTGAAATGGACAATACAGATAAAATTGTCGGTTTATATGATGAATGTTTAAGAATGGGGTTAAAAGTAACGCCACCAGATATTAATACGGGTAAACATCATTTTAGTGTGAATGATCATGGTGAGATCGTGTATGGTATCGGTGCGATCAAAGGCGTTGGTGAAGGCCCAATTGAAGCATTGGTTGCTGCTCGTGAGCAAGGCGGAATTTTTAAAGATTTATTTGATTTATGTGCTCGTGTTGATTTAAAGAAAATTAATCGTCGTACTTTTGAAAGTTTAATTATGTCGGGGGCTTTTGATAAATTAGGTCCTCATCGTGCAGCCTTATCGAAAAATTTAGAAGATGCTCTAAAAGCCTCAGATCAACATGCAAAAGATCGGGCTGCTGGGCAAGCTGATATGTTTGGTGTTTTGACACAAAGTCCTGAAGATGTCGAAATTGCATATGCTAATACACCTCGCTGGTCAGAAAAGCAACTTCTTGATGGAGAACGGGAAACTTTAGGATTATATTTAAGCAGCCATCCTATTAGTCGTTATTTAAAAGAACTTTCTCATTATAGTCAAAATCGCTTAAAGGACTTAGTACCAAATATTAGAGGCCAAGTAAGTACCGCAAGTGGTTTAGTCGTAGCTTCTCGATTTGCTATGACGAAGAAAGGGAATCGTTTAGGTATTGCAACTTTAGATGACCGCTCTGGGCGTTTAGACATTACCTTATTTGCAGAAGCCTTAGAACGTTTTGGTGAAAAACTTGAAAAAGATACAGTGGTAGTGGTTTCAGGGCAGGTTAGCTACGATGACTTCACCCAAGGCTTACGCATGTCCGTTCGTGATTTAATGACTTTAGATGAGGCTCGTAGCCGTTATGCAAAAAGTCTTGCTATTAGCTTGAGTCAACCGCAAATTACCCCACAGTTTCTCAAGCAATTTAAAGCTGTGATTGAACCATATTCGGGCGGAACGATGCCGATTAATGTCTATTACCAAAGCCCTGAAGGTAGAGCTTTACTTAAATTAGGTGTGCAATGGTATATTAAGCCAACCGATGATTTGCTCGGTGAATTGGTTAATATGTTAGGTGAAAGTGCAGTTGAATTAGAATTTGAATAAATAAAAGTGCGGTATAAATTTTTAAAATTTTAACCGCACTTTTTATTTGTGAGTAAACCTAAATTATTTAACGCATGTTTATAAGGAGATGAATATGATCCAGAAGATTATTTTAGATTGTGATCCTGGGCATGATGATGCAATTGCCATGATGTTAGCTTGGGGAAATCCAAATATTGATTTACTTGCTGTGACGACCGTAGTCGGGAATCAAACGCTAGAAAAAGTTTCACGCAATGCATTGGCTGTGGCAGAGATGGCAAATATCCATGGTATTCCATTTGCTAAAGGTTGCCCACGTCCTTTAGTTCGTGAAATCGAAAATGCACCAACTATACATGGTGATTCTGGTATGGATGGCCCACTATTGCCAGAGCCCACTATGCAATTTGAAGACATACATGCGGTGAATTTAATTATTGATTTAATTATGTCTCATCCTGAAAAAACAATAACTTTAGTGCCAACAGGAGGCTTAACTAATATTGCTATGGCCGCACGTTTAGAGCCTAGAATTATCGAACGAGTAAAAGAAGTTGTATTGATGGGGGGAGGCTATCATACGGGCAACTGGAGTGCGGTCGCTGAATTTAATATTAAAATTGATCCAGAAGCAGCACATATCGTATTTAATGCGGGTTGGAAAGTAACCATGGTAGGATTAGATCTAACTCATCAAGCACTTGCTACACCTGATGTGATAGCTCGCTTTTCCTCATTGCAAAGTAAGCCAGGACAGTTTGTTGTTGAGCTATTAGCTTTTTTTGGCAAAATGTATAAACAAGCTCAAGGCTTTGATGCTCCACCTGTGCATGATGCTTGTGCAGTAGCTTATGTCATCGATCCAACACTCATAGAAGTACAACAAGTCCCTGTCAATATTGAACTGACAGGAACGCATACATTAGGAATGACGGTCGCAGATTTCCGTTATCCGCTCAAGCCTTGTCATACCTGGGTTGCAAAGAAACTTGATAAAGAGCGTTTCTGGGATTTAGTTATTGAGTCAGTAAAGAATCTATAAGTTTTGTATATTAATAAAGGCTGTTGAGATAGCCTTTATTTTTTCTGTGATCCTTCTCACAGATTAAAAAATAATCTATTGCAATCCTTATGATATTACCTAGAATCCAAACATAAGTTTGACTCATAAACTTATGTTTGGAGGTCGATAATGACTGATAATGAAAGTATTATTTTTGAACTTATTCGCCAAAATCCATTTATTTCTCAACAAGAGCTCGCAGATAAAGTGGGCCTTTCTCGTTCTGCTGTTGCCAATATCATTTCTAGTCTAGTAAAAAAAGAATATCTGCTGGGTAAAGCCTATATATTTAATGAGCGTAATTCTATTGTATGCATTGGTGCTGCAAATTTAGACAAAAAAATCAAAACAGATCATGAATTACAAGGGTATACCTCGAATCCTATTACTTCAAAAGTGTCTATTGGTGGGGTTGTACGAAATATTGCGGAAAATTTAGGTCGTTTGGAACAAGAAGTCGTACTTATTTCAACTGTAGGTAATGATCCCGAATGGCTACGCATTAAAGCACTTTCATCACCTTTTATGAATACCGAATCGGTGATTATATTGGAAGGTCAATCTACAGGTTGTTATACCGCACTATTGGATATTGATGGAGAAATGTATTTGGGTTTAGCTGATATGTCGATTTATCAACATTTTAAACCTGAATTACTTATTAAACAGCAACAATATTTACGTAATGCTAAATGCTTGGTAGTGGATTTAAATTGTCCTAAAGAAACCATAGAATTTCTCTGCGCTTATGCCCAAAAGCAGCAAATAAAATTAGCCATTATTGCAGTTTCAGAACCGAAGATGATCCACTTGCCTAAGCAACTTACTGGCGTAGATTGCTTTTTTATTAATAAAGGAGAACTCGGTGCTTTAGTCGGACGTATCATCGATACTGAAGAAAAGTTACGTGAAGCTATTTATGAAGTATTAGGCTATGGTGTTAAACAAATTATTCTTACAGCAGGTTCTAAGGGAGTGCTTTGTGCTACACGAGAGCATTATCAGTGGTATGCCGTTAAACAATTAGAGCCTTCCAAAATTGTTGATGTAACAGGCGCTGGAGATTCTTTCAGTGCTGCATTTATTGATGCTTGGTTGCAGGGACACAATGAACAACAATGTATATTAGCTGGTATGACTAATGCTTATTATACCATTCAGTCAGAATTTACCGTTCGACCAAATTTAACCAAAGTACAATTACAAACTGAAATGGAGAATTTTTATGAATAAATACTTGGTGCTTTCTCAAGAAGTTAAAGATGGTATGGAAAAAGGATTACCTATCGTCGCTTTAGAATCTACGATCATTTCTCATGGAATGCCTTATCCTCAAAATGTAAAAATGGCACGTGAGGTGGAACAAATTATTCGTGATAATGGCGCAGTACCAGCAACCATAGCGATTATTGACGGAAAAATCAAAATAGGTTTATCTAATGATGAATTAGAGATGTTTGCCAATAGTAAAGGTATCGCAAAGGTTTCTCGTCGTGATTTAGCAGATATTATTGCTTCAAAACGTTTAGGTGCAACCACAGTTGCTACCACCATGATTGCAGCAGCACTAGCTGGCATTAAATTTTTTGTAACAGGTGGCTTAGGTGGTGTTCACCGTGGTTGGGAGCATAATTTAGATATTTCTGCTGATTTAGATGAGTTTGCACAAACTAATGTTGCCGTTATCTGTGCTGGAGCAAAATCCATTTTAGATCTTCCAGCTACTCTAGAGTATTTAGAAACTAAAGGAGTACCAGTAATTGGCTATAAAACTCAAAATTTACCTGCTTTTTTCTGTCGTGATAGTGGATTACCTTTACCTATGTCTTCCGATAAATTAGAACATATTGCAAATATGATTAAAACAAAATGGGAACTAGGGCTTAAAGGCGGTATTGTTATTGCCAACCCTATTCCTGAAGAACACGCTCTTGCACCAGAATATATTGACGGCATTATTGCTAGTGCGGTGAAAGAAGCTGAAGAAAAAGGGGTTATTGGAAAAAATATTACACCATTCTTATTAGGTAAGATTGTAGAGATGACAGGAGGTAAAAGCTTAGAAGCTAATATTCAGCTTGTTAAGCATAATGCTAAAATAGGGGCGCAGCTCGCCGTTGGTTATTTTAATCAATAAAATTATAAATTTGCCGTTTAGTTTTTACTTGACGGCATTTTTTTAACAGGAGGATTCTATGGATATCTTAAACAGTTTGTTTGGTATTTTTATTTTACTGTTTATTGCCTTTTTATTATCAAATAACAAAAGAGCCATCAATTATCGTACAGTGCTGGGAGCCCTTGCTATTCAAATGGGAATTGGTGCTTTAATTTTATATGTACCAGCTGGACGTAATGTGTTGATGGCGGTATCTGATGGTGTAGCTAAGATTATCAGTTTCGGTGCAGAAGGGATGAATTTCCTATTCGGTGGTTTAGTGAGTGAAAAGATGTTTGAAGTGTTTGGTGGTGGTGGCTTTGTATTTGCTTTCCGAGTATTGCCTCCAATCATTTTCTTTGCTGCATTAATTTCAGTGCTTTATTATTTAGGTATTATGCAATTCATTATCAAAATTATAGGTGGTGGATTGCAAAAGGTACTTGGTACATCAAAAGCAGAATCAACATCTGCAGCAGCTAATATTTTTGTTGGTCAAACAGAAGCGCCATTATTAGTGAAGCCTTTTATTCAGCAAATGACACAATCAGAGCTGTTTGCTGTGATGGTCGGTGGATTAGCATCAATTGCAGGCGCATCACTTGCAGGCTATGCAGGAATGGGAATTCCATTGCCTTATTTAATTGCTGCTTCATTTATGGCTGCACCAGGCGGATTGTTGTTTGCAAAATTATTGTTCCCACAAACAGAAAAACCTAATGACGATATTACGCTTGTTGATACAGAGGGGAAACCTGCTAATGTGATTGAAGCCGCCGCTTCTGGAGCTGCATCTGGTGCTCAATTAGCGATTAATATTGGAGCTATGCTGATTGCCTTTATTGCATTGATTGCAATGCTAAATTGGATTATATCTGCATTAGCCGGACTAGTTGGTCAAGATGGCGTAACGATGCAATCCTTACTTGGCTATGCATTCAAACCATTAGCTTGGGCTATAGGTGTTCCATGGGAAGAGGCCCAGGTTTCAGGTGCATTAATTGGTGAAAAATTGATTTTGAATGAGTTTGTCGCTTATGTGGATTTTATTAAATATCTAAGCCCTGAAGCAGCTGTTCAATTGAGTCCAAAAACGGTTGCAATTATTACATTTGGACTATGTGGTTTTGCAAATTTAGGATCAATTGCAATTTTAGTTGGTGGATTAGGTAGTATGGCGCCAAATCGTCGTAGTGACATTGCTCGTATGGGGATTCGTGCTGTAATTGCTGGTTCTCTCTCTAATTTGATGAGTGGTGCTATTGCAGGCTTATTTATTGGTATTGGTGGGTCAGTAATGTAGTCTGAATATACTGATTTTTCAATGAATTCACTATATTAGCAACATTATTTATAAATATAGATTTGATGAAAAGAAAAGTTGTTTAGTGGAAGATGAGTTGATTATATATTGTAATAAAAATCTGCATCCTAATTGGTAGTATATTCTACCTTAGGTGCAGATTTTTTATTAGTTTTTAACTATTATTTATTTGCTGTTGATTGTGCTAATTTCTTCTTCTCTAAACGTAATACGCCTAAGTGAGTCATATAGCAACAGAAGATACAACCGCATACCGCAAATAATAGAAGATAGAAACCTGCATCCCAACCAAAACGTTCAGCAAGAATACCAAATAGTGCAGTACCAGAGAAACTACCAAGAATATAACTTAATAAACCACGTAGACCTGTTGCAGAACCTGCTGCAAATGATGGTACTAATTCAATAGTTTGTAATGAAGATAGGAACATTGGTACATAGATTAAGCAACCGATAATTCCTGCGCCAATGGTTACTGTCAATAAATCTTGACCGCCCCAATAAGCAAACATTGCACAACCTACGCCGACTAATGTGATAATTGCAAGTGGCATACGACGACCTTTAAAATAAGTATCTGTTAACCAACCAGCAAGTAAAGTAGAAGGAATTGCTGCCCATTCGAAAATTGCGAATGCTGTCGCCATTTGACCTTTAGAGAAACCTTTGGTTTCTAATAAATAAAGTGGTAACCAAGTTAATACACCGAAACGAATCATATAAGTGAAAACATCAATGAAAGATACAAACCAAACATTAATATCTTTTACGATATAATCACGGAAGATCTCCCATGTGGTTAAATTTACATTTTCGTCTTTAGTAACCACTAATTCTTCTTGTTCTGTACCTAAAATTTTGCTGGTTGGAGGTAAACCTTCATTATAAGTACGACCCTTACCAAAAATATAGACAATAATTGCAATGATGGTGGCTAATACCATAGGTACAGTAAAATGAGCTGCTTGCCAATTTTCTGAGCCAAGCCATGCAATACTTGCGCCTGCAATAGGAGCAACTAAACCGCCACCAACGTTGTGAGAAATATTAAACATAGCAGTAGTGACACCACGAGATTTACGAGGGAACCAACTTGCTAGAACAACATAAGCTGGTCCTGCTCCCATACCTTGGAAAATACCATTAAGTACGCAGAGGAATAAAAATGCCCAGAAAGATGCACTAAAGCCCATCATAAGATTGACGATAGCAGACATCATTAATCCAAAAATCATAAAATGTTTCGGATTAGATTTATCTGCAAATGCGGACATAAAACCTTTACTCAAGCCATAAATAACAAGCATTGTACCAGAGATAAAACCAATATCTTTTTTAGTGAAACCAAATTCACTAATAAGTTCTGGTGAGGAAAGTAAGAAGTTGTTACGTAAAATATAATATGCAGCATAACCGATAAAAATACCAAAAAGCGCATGCCATCTTAAACGATTATAACGCTCTTGGAGTTCTGCTTCGGGAACTGGTTTCCCAGGTTTAGAGGCTAAAAATGAAATCATAATGTGATACCTATAAGAATAAAAAATAATAAATTTTTCTTTCTACTTAAAGAAATTCGCGAGTATGTTAATATGTCTAAAATAAAAGGCAATATGTTGATTTTTAAGTTAAAAAAGCCCCATTTTGATTTTTCAAGTGTCAATTTTGACTCAAAATAAAGTGAGTTAAGTTTGCTAAAATGATATGATTCAAATTTGAGATAAAATTAGCCTTTTCAATTCTAAATAAATAAAAAAAAATTTTAAAAAATGTGATCTAAATCACAAGAATGGACAAACAAAATGAAAAAAATCCTAGGTGTTATAAGTATTCTGTTAGGGGTATTATGTCATCATGCTGTGAAAGCAGAAGAATTAGTTATTGCGACCTCTTTTTCACCAGAAACGATGGATTATATTAGTAAACAGTGGGAGACTAAACATCCAGAACAACCGATTCGCTTAATCAACCGAACAGTGAGTTCTTTAGAACGTTTATTGACACAATCCAATATTGAGAATGTTGATCTGATTTTGAGTTCATCACCATTTTTATTTAATCAATTACAACAAAAACATTATTTAGCTTTATTACCAGAACATTTATTACAGAATTTGATTGGCGTACCTTCAAATTTAAAGCAAACCACAACAGCCATCGCTTTTTCTGGTTATGGGATTTTTTATAATAAGAAATTATTGGAAGCTCGTCATTTATCTATACCTACTGACTGGGATAGCTTACTTGATTCTAGTTATGCCAATGGAATACTTATTAGTTCTCCATCTCGTTCTGGCACAAATCATATTATGTTAGAAATGCTTTTACAGCAACGAGGCTGGAAACAGGGGTGGGATGCTCTTTTAACATTGTCGAGTAATTTATCTTTAATTTCTTCTCGTAGCTTTAATGTAGTGGATAAAGTTAAAATGGGGCTGGCTGTGGCAGGCATTAGTATTGATACTTATGCACTTAATCAGATGACAAATTCAGATTTAGGGTTTGTTTATTTTCCATTATCAATAGCTTCACCGACGTTTATTTCAATACATCGAAACAGTGAACACCCAAAGGAAGCAGAAGCCTTTATTCAATTTTTGTTATCCGATCAAGGTCAGCAAATTGTTGCAACACATAATTTTGCTAAATACCCATTGATTGCTTTAAACCGACAAGATTCTTTATATGTAGAACAACAGAAGTTATTTGCGCAGCCCTTGTTAGATTATGATTTATTATTGTTACGTGATTCTCTAGTCGAAAAACTATTTGATGTTGCGATTACTTTCCGTTTATCTCAATTAAAAGAGGTTTGGTCTGTATTGTATGCGAAAGAAAAAAAATTAGGTAAAAAATTGACCGCACTTCGTGATGAACTCACTTCTATTCCAATTAGTGATGCACAAGCTAAAGACAAACAGTTTTTGGAACAATTAAAAAACGATCGAAATTTTGCTCTTGCTCAGGAAAAAAAATGGGCTGAATATTTTCAGGGGCAAATAGATAAGGTTCTTATTTCACTTGAAGAATAGTTAAGGAATTTATATTGTGAAAAAAAACAGCATTAGCCGAATTTTGAAGAATGCATTCTCAATTAGCCTTTTCTTTACTTTAGTTATTGGACTAGTAAGTTTGTTTTCATGGTATCAACAACATAAACAAGTTAACTATATTTTGGAAGATTACTTCCCCAAAACTAATTTAGCATTAAAGTTAGAAGACAATGTGAACACTCTACTGAGTGAACTTGAGCGTTTTTCTGAATTAAAAAATAATGTGATTCGCCAATCTATGTTTAAACAATTAAACAAACAGTTAGAAGAAATTGAACAAGATGTAGTAATTTTGTCTACAACAGATGATAAAGAAACTATTTTAAAAAATATTGAGGCACTTAAAGCACTGATTATACAAATTAATCAGAATATTTCAGATAACTTACTTATTGAACAAAAAAAACAAGAGCTGATAACTAAAATTCAGTGGTTGCATGATGATTTTAATAATGAAATTGTGGCACTTGGACAAGAGCTTAATTGGCAACAAATTAATTTGGCAAGTCAACCTTATGTGATACATCAGGAACGCCATATTGCCTCCAATTTGTCTAGTGAATTACAGGCTATTTCACAACTTAAAAATATAGAAGAACAAATTAAAAATGAAATTACTCAATTTTTATATTCTTTAGATGAAAAAACAATTTCTATTCAATATCAAAATTTATTAGAGCTAGTTTCCAATATTTATCATAGTGAGCCTATTAAAGTGACAAATGCCAGTTTGACAACATTGCAACAAATGATTGATATGTTGGTTCAAACAACAACACCCACAGAAGAAGTGGGGCGCTTAGTAAGCAATATTACACATTATCAACGTTCTCAAATTGATGTGAGTTTCCAACAATCACAGATTTTACAATCGATACGTCAGATTATTGATAACATTTTGATACAGACAAAAGAAAAGGTCAGTGCACTTAATCAAGATATGCAATTTCAGACTGAGATAAGCGGTACGATTATTGGTATAGCTTTATTGGTTTCGTTAATTTTTATTTGGTTATTTAATTACTTTTACTTACAGCAACATTTAACAAAACGTTTTGAAGATTTAATTGAATCAGTAAAATTATTAAATCAAGGCAAAGAAGATCTTCTTATTAAAGTATCTGGCAATGATGAAATTTCAGAAATTAATCATTTATTAAAGCATCACACTGAAATTGTGAAAGAACGTCATGCGATTGCTTCAGATTTAAGAGATACACAAAATGAGTTGATTCAAACGGCTAAATTGGCAGTTGTTGGTCAGACGATGACCAGTTTAGCTCATGAAATTAATCAACCACTAAATGCAATCTCTATCTATTTATTTAGTTTGAAAAAGATTCTCAAGGCACAAAATTTGCCTCAAGCAGAATTATATACAGAAAAAATTAGTAAACTTGCGGAGCGTATTGCTCATATTATTAAAGGGCTACGTCAATTTACTAAACGACATGGACAAACAGATTTACTGCAACCTATTCAATTAAATGATGTTATTCAAGAAGCTTGGGATTTACTTGAACTAAGACATCAACCTGTTCAAGCAAAATTATTGGTGGAAGGAGTGGCATCGGTAAATGGCAGTAAGGTTTTATTAGAGCAAGTTTTTGTCAATTTATTTACGAATGCTTTGGAGGCTTGTAAAGTTCAGCCTAAAATTTATATTCGTATATTGATAAATGATGATAAAACCCATGTGTATCTAGAAGATAATGGCACAGGTTGGCAATTAGACAATGCGGATAAATTATTACAGCCTTTTTATAGTAATAAAGAAGTTGGATTAGGATTGGGGTTAACAATTTGTCAACGCATTATGAATCAATTTAATGGACAACTTTATATTGCCTCAAATATGCAAAAAAGTGCGGTGGTTATTTTAGAATTTCCGAGTCTAACTATGAATATCGTAGAGAATAAAGATGAATCATAAAAAAATAGTGTTATTAATTGATGATGATCAAGATGTTTTACAAGCCTATCAGTCCTTATTGGAAGGCGAAGGATATCAAACAATCGGTGTCAATAATCCCCTTGAGGCATTTCAGTATATTAGTGAAGATTGGCAAGGTGTTGTAGTAAGTGATATTTATATGCCACAAATGTCTGGTTGGACATTATTGGAGAAAATTCATCATCAAGATAAACATCTGCCTGTGATTCTAATTACTGGCCATGGGGACGTGCCTATGGCAATTGAAGCGATGCAAAAAGGGGCATTTTATTTTATTGAGAAACCCGTTAATCCAGAGCATATTTTGCAACAAGTTGAACGAGCACTCATTCAACGAGAAAAGCAACTTTCCGTCAAATTATGGCAACAAGCAGAACTTGAAACGCATTTTATTGGGCAAAGTAATTGGATTAAAAATCAAAGAAAACGTTTACAACAGTTAGCAGAAACGAATTTACCTATTTTTATTTTTGGTGAAATTGGCACGGGAAGAAGTTTAGCCGCAAATTATTTATATGAACTAGCAAAATCACGCTTTGAAAAGAAATATTTTTTAGAATTATTTGAAGAAACCAGTGGAGAAAAATTGCAAGCAGAGCTTAGCCATTTACAAAGTGCGGTGATTATTTTAAAAAATATTGAGTATTTAATGCCCCCAGCTCAAAAATTGTTGGCACAGTTTATTCAACATAATAAACAGGTTAGAGTCATTGCAATTAGCCAATATTCGCCTCAAAAGTTATTGACTGACTATCACTTATTAGCAGAATTATTTTATGCTTTTTCATTGACCCAGTTAGAATGTATTCCACTTGCTCACCGACCTGCTGATATTGAGCCATTATTCCGTCATTATTTAGATATTACTTGTAAAAAATTAAATAAGAAAAAGCCTGCCGTAACAGAAAGTGTTATTAAGCAGTTATTATCACAACAGTGGTGTGGTAATGTCAGTCAATTGATTCATACCGCAGAGCTTTATGCGGTTGGTGTACTTGTACAAAATGATAATTTACATTTTATTCAAGAGCATCAAGGCGAGCTGTCATTGGATGCATTGATTGAAGAATATGAGAAAACGGTGATTGAAGATGCATTAGATCGTTTTCAAGGACGAATTAATGAGGTGGCTGAATATCTGCAAATACCACGTAAAAAACTTTATTTACGTATGAAAAAGCATCAGTTAAGTAAAGAAGATTATAAAGATTAAACATTATTAGGAAAAATAAATTTAATCTGACAGCTTTATATAATAGCTATAAGCTGTCAGACTAAAATCAAGGCAAGATTAAATGTTGCCGTGGCCGTTATCTAAATGTGCGCGAATAAACCACTGTAGTTTTTCTAATGAGCGTGTTTGAGAAACGAGTAAGTCTTCGCTCATTGCATCAAATTCACCGAAATGTTCTAACACTACACGATGAGATTCAATATTGTAGGTATAGAATTTATCAATTATACGTAAATGATCTTGTGCAGATGCACGGCCTAATGGATACTCTGGAGTTTGGCGATTTGCTACTAAATTACCAGATAAGCCATTAGGTGCCACACCTAATGCAGCCATACGTTCTGCGATTTCATCTACAAAACCACGTACTTCATCCACTTGCTCATCTAACATTTCATGTACTGCAATGAATTGAGGACCAGTGACATTCCAGTGCGCATGTTTCAAAATTAATTGAAGTTCATTTAATCCTTGTAAACGGGCTTGTAAGGCTTCTGCAATAGAACGACCCGTCTTAATTTCTAGCCCTGGTACAGTGTGGGTAGCATTTTTATTAACATCTGCTGTTAATGAATGTGTTTCTGTTAATGTTAAAACTGGGTAAGAGATAGTTTTTTTATTCATAGTCTGTTCTCCTATTTTAGTAGAGTATTTGTTCTTAATCATAAATTGGATAGTTCGAAACATCCTTTGTTTTGATGTGGTTATTATGAATGGCTAGTCTTAATTATGCTAATCGTTAGTATTGATAGTTATAATAGAAAATAATTATTAATGATAGATTTTGCAAATTAAATCACGCATTATTGATTGATAATCATTATTAAAATGAGTTTTTTATAGAGAAAAAGTGCGGTCATTTTCGATAAAATTTTTGTTTTGGCGATTTTTGTTTTTACCCTGATTTAGGTCTATACTAACTAATAATTTTATTTATTTTGCTTAACTCGGAAAACTACAATGTCAGAAATCTCGCCTAATATTCCCACCCATGATGCTTTTGGCAGTTTACTCGGTTACGCCCCTGGTGGAGTAGCAATTTATTCTTCCGATTATGAAACCGTCGATAAGAAAGAATTTCCTGATGATACCGCATTTCGCAGTTATTTAGATCGTGAATATATGGGTTATAAATGGCAATGTGTCGAGTTTGCCCGTCGTTATTTATATTTAAATCATGGTTTAGTATTCACCGATGTTGGCATGGCTTATGAAATCTTTTCGTTACGTTTTTTACGCCAAGTATTAGATGATGCTCTAGTGCCATTACAAGCTTATGCGAATGGTTGTAAAAAAGCGCCTGAACCTGGTGCATTGTTGATTTGGCAAGAAGGTGGGGAATTCCAAGAAACGGGACACGTAGCTATTATTACGGAAGTTTTTGCAGATAAAATTCGTATTGCTGAGCAGAATGTGATCCATTATCGTTTGCCAAGTGGTCAACAATGGACTCGTGAATTAAAAATGACCAAAGGTTCAGAAGGTTATATGTTACATGATACCTTTGATGATACTGAAATTTTAGGTTGGATGATTCAAACTGAAGATCCATCTTATAGTTTACCTCAACCGATGGTCGAGCCTGAGAAACTTGAGATTAATACAGAGCATATTGAAAATAAAGGTCAATTTGATGGTAAATGGTTGAATGAACAAGATACTTTTGAAAGTCTTTATGTAACGGCAATGAAAGGTCATCAGGTGAATTTGAGTGATCAATATCGTTATTTTACTATTTCAGAGAGTGCTCATCATGAATTGATTCGTGCTACTAACGAATTACATTTGATGTATTTGCATGCGACGGATAAAGTTTTAAAAGATGACAATTTATTGCAATACTTCAATATTCCTAAATTGTTATGGCCTCGTTTACGTTTGTCTTGGGAAAATCGTCGCTATCAGACAATTTCGGGGCGGCTTGATTTCTGTATGGATGAGCGAGGCTTGAAAGTTTATGAATATAATGCAGATTCAGCATCTTGTCATGCAGAAGCAGGAGCAATTTTAGGTCGTTGGGCAGCTATTGCTGGTTTACAGGATAAAGGATTAGATCCAGGTGCACATTTACGTGATGCTTTAGCCGATTGTTGGAAACATCGAGGTAATCCTCCTTTGATACATATTATGCAGGATAATGATAGTGAAGAGGATTATCATGCAATGTTTATGCAATCTGCACTTAAACAAGCGGGTTATCATACTAAAATTATTCATGGCACTGAAGGGTTACATTGGGATAAACGTGGGCGTTTATTAGATGATGAAGATAATCAAATGTTAAGCGTGTGGAAAACCTGGGCATGGGAAACCATGCTAGAACAATTGCGTGAAGGTACAACGGGAAGAGAAGTTGCACCACCAATTCGAACAGGCTACCCTGAAGATAAAGTCCGTTTGATTGATGTGTTATTACGTCCAGAAGTGTTAGTTTATGAGCCATTATGGACAGCTATTCCAAGCAATAAAGCTATTTTACCTGTGTTATGGTCATTATTTCCAAATCATCGTTATTTACTGGAAGCCAGCTTTGAATTGACACAAGATCTTATTAATAGAGGATATGCGAAGAAACCAATTGCAGGTCGTCGTGGAGATAATGTAACCTTAGTCGCTGATAGCAAAATGGCACTGGATACCACCAATGGACGTTTTGATAAGCAAGAGAATATTTATCAAGAATTATGGTGTTTACCTAAAGTAGAAGATCAATATATGCAAGTTTGTACATTCACTGTTGGTGGGCATTATGGTGGCAGTTGTTTACGTTCAGACCCAACTCGAATTATTGTTGGCGAGAGTGATATGCAGCCATTGCGTGTGTTAAGTGATAAAGATTTTTTGAACAAATAGGGTAAATAAAATGATTGTAGTTTATGGTATTAAAAATTGTGATACAGTAAAAAAAGCCTTGAAATGGCTTACAGAACACCAGATTGAATACAAATTACATGATTATCGTATAGATGGTTTAGATGAGTATTTTCTTAATCAAGCAGAACAGCAATTTGGTTGGCAATCATTAGTTAATAAACGCAGTACCACTTGGCGTAATTTGGCGGATGAGGTAAAAGAAAATTTATCAAAATCGACCGCACTTTCAGTATTAACAAAGCAGCCAACATTGATTAAACGACCAATTATTTTACAAGATAATATCGCATTAATTGGCTTTGATATTCATGCATATGAACAGGCATTTAAATAAATTTAAAAATATGAAACACAAGATCATTGAATTAGCACAAAATTTAATTCGTCGCCCATCCATTAGCCCTGATGATCAAGGTTGTCAAATGATGATCGCAGAGCGTTTACAAAAGCTAGGTTTTACTATTGAATGGATGCCTTTTAATAACACCATTAATTTATGGGCAAAGCACGGCAGTTCAGCCCCTTTAATTGCCTTTGCAGGACATACTGATGTCGTGCCTACAGGGGATGAGTCACAGTGGGCTTATCCGCCCTTTTCCGCAGAAATTGTAGAGGATATGCTCTATGGTCGTGGTGCTGCGGATATGAAAGGCTCGCTTGCTGCAATGATTGTGGCTGCCGAGGAATATGTTAAAGCTCATCCTAATCATCAAGGTACGATTGCCTTATTAATTACCTCTGACGAAGAAGCCGAAGCTAAAGATGGCACGGTCAGGGTAGTAGAAACCTTAATGGCTCGTGGTGAAAATATTGATTATTGTTTAGTTGGAGAACCCTCAAGTTCACAACAGCTTGGCGATATTGTTAAAAATGGTCGTCGAGGTTCCATTACTGGTAATCTTTACATTGAAGGTATTCAAGGGCATGTAGCATATCCACATTTAGCCGAAAATCCAGTTCATAAAGCCTTAGGTTTTCTTACCGATTTAACCACTTACGAATGGGATAAAGGTAATGATTTTTTCCCAGCAACCAGCTTACAAATCGCTAATATTAAGGCTGGAACGGGGAGTAACAATGTGATTCCAGGTGAGCTTTATGTACAATTTAATTTACGTTATTGCACAGAAGTGACAGACCAATTAATCAAAGCTAAAGTCACTGAAATGTTACAAAATCATGGTTTAAAATACCGAATTGAATGGAATTTATCAGGTAAGCCATTCCTGACTAAACCAGGAAAATTAGTCAATGCAGTAGTGGAGAGCCTTGAACAGTTTGCTCAAATTAAACCTAAATTAGATACGGGTGGTGGCACTTCTGATGGACGATTTATTGCTTTAATGGGAGCAGAGGTGGTGGAATTAGGTCCATTAAATGCCACTATTCATAAGGTAAATGAATGCGTCAATGTGAATGATCTCGCTACTCTAGGACAAGTTTATCGCCAAATGTTGATTAATTTATTGGATAGTGCCTCATGAAATTTACTGCTGAAATGTTAACTGGTAAATCTCGCTCTCATTTGCAGAATTTGCCTTGCCCATTTTCTAATCATCATTTTCTGCAAAAGGACACCTTGAAAGCCTTTCAAGAATTACAAAAAAGTGCGGTGAAAAATGGCTTTAATTTGCAGCCAGCCAGTAGTTTCCGTGATTTTCAACGTCAGCAACTAATTTGGAATGGAAAATTTAAGGGAGAACGTAAAGTTCATGATGTAAAAGGCAATACTTTAGATCTCACTGTGATGTCAGATTGGCAGAAAATTGAAGCCATTTTACGTTTTTCCGCTTTGCCAGGTGGAAGCCGTCATCACTGGGGAACTGAAATTGATGTATTTGATCCTGATTTACTACCACAAAATCAACAACTCCAACTTGAACCTTGGGAATATGATAAAGGTGGCTATTTTGCAGACTTTAGTTTGTGGTTACAAGCAAATCTAGTTCAGTTTGATTTCGCTTTACCTTTCATCAATATGCCAAATGATAAAGAAATCGGGCGTGAGCCTTGGCATATTAGTTATTTACCTGTGGCAACTAAATTACAGAGCCAATTTACTCCAGAGATTTTAATGGACTCTTGGCAAAATGAAGATATTGCAGGAAAAGACGTTTTACTTGAACATTTAGCTGATATCTTTAAACGCTTTTGCGTATAAAAATCTGCCTAATTAATAAAAAAGTGCGGTTAAATTTTTGAAAATTTTAACCGCACTTTTGTGTTATCGAAAATTAGAATCGGTATTCAAAACTGATATTATAGTTGCGACCTGGTTCATAATAACGTTGTAAGCCAGGGTAGCCACCATATCTTGAATTTTCTTCCATTCCTACAGCATTAACTACGCCACCATTGATATTTAAGCCACGCAAGGTATCCCAAGTGTGATATTTACGGTCAAAGATATTATACACGCCAGCACGTAATGTAATGTTCTCAGTTGGTTTATAAAAGCCAAATAGATCCGCAATAAAGGCTTTTGAATTAAGATGTGGCCAAGTTTTTATACCTGTTTCATAAGCGTATTTTGTACAACTAATTTCATATTCTGGACCATATCCCCAATCGTAATAAGGATTGCGAACTTTTTCTTGTTTTATACATCTTTCAGGTAAAGTGTCCATATATTTGGCATCTTTGGCTTTTTTCGCGCCTAAGAATGTTAAACGAGAGAAGACGCCCCATTTGCCTTCAGGCTGTTCATAGTCTAAACCAATCACCGCTTTAATAGGTTGAACAGAAAGTAAATCAGCACCATTTGACATTTTTCCTTTGCTGTAACCTAAAGCACCGAATAATTTCCAACCTTCAGGAACAGGCATCGCAGAATTTAAGTTCCATTTCCCAGTAACTTCTAAACCATAAATTTTGGCTGAGTCAATATTTTGCATCTGTTGCACTGGACGCATTCTGGAATAAAATTCACCCCAAGTTTCTTGTTCCCATAAGAAATCTTTATATTTAGTATGATGCAAGTTAATTGAGAGTTGTCCAACATTGCCATGACCTTGCAAACTTAAATTCTGCGTTAAGCTACGTTCAGCTTTTAAGTTTGGATTTGACATCCAAGCCCCTGCAGCATTGTTACGATAATCAAAATACATTTCAGAGGCATTTGGAATACGGAAGCCTGTGCCGATGTTATAGCCTACTTTCCATGCATCAGTGATTTGTTTTTCTAAACCCGCAGTCCAAGTTGTTTGATTAAACTTCGCATTATCGCTTTTAACGCAATTGCGGCATTCTAAGCCATTTAAATCTTGCTGTTCATATTTCGCCCAGTCATAACGAACCCCAAGAGTAGCTTTCCAATCATGAGTTAAATCAATGGAATCATGTAATGAGAAATAATGCTGTTTACTTTTAATTGGATGCATCATCGTGGAATCAGGCTGAATACGCCAAGTACCATATAAATAGAATGAATCTTTATGCAATACATCAAATTTTCTTTCTGCGGTTGAGGCTTTAAATGAAAGTTGATGTGTTAAATTTCCTAATGTTAGAGTTTGGCTGTCTAAACGGAAATTTAAACGTTTTAGCTTGGTATTGAAAATACGAATATTGTTATCACTTGGTGTTCTTTCTACCGCTGGACTATATTCCGTTTCAGGCGCTGCACGTTTTCCTTCATAGTTATAGGCGGAAGTTTCTGTTTTTTGGTAATCAAAATCAACTTTCGCTAAAGCAATCCATTTAGAGGCAGGGAAATATTCATAAAATACATTGAAGGTATCGCGTTTTGCTCTATCTTCTGCTTCTCGCCAATATGAGCTGAGATATACCGCAGAATCTTCAATAATATAGTTTTTATTATGTTGACCACTATAAGCCACGCCAATACGATGATTATCATTAAAACGATAGGAAAGTTTTGCTAAATAACTATGATTTTTATGTGTGGAATCATCAGGTGTTTGTTTGCTACTGCCGATATATCGAGTTTGTAAATCATCCTCAGGTACAGTATAACCACCAGCACTTTCCATTTCGTGACCATGACGATGGGAATAAAGCAAGACCGCTTCTAATTGTTCACCTAAATAGCCCAAGCCAAAAGTATTGACCCATTCATTATTGCGAGTGGCATAACCTGTACGATATAAAGCACCAAATTTATTGCCATTACGTACAATATCATAAGCTTCAAGAGTTCGATAATTTACACCACCGCCTAAATTACCACTACCTTGGTTAAACGAATCAGCCCCTTTTGAAACTTCTATTGTTCTTGCCAATTCAGGATCGATAGATTGACGAGAAGTATTCAAATTACCGTAACGTTTATAGAGAGAATTCTCTTCAGAATCGGGCAATGCTACCCCATCGATACTAATGCCAACACGATTATCTTCTACACCACGAATCGCAAAACCTTTTTGATGTCGACCTTGGTTAATAACGCCAACATCAGGGCTATAACGAACTAAATCACGATTATTTTGAATTAATTCTTGTTGTATAACTTTTTGCGTTTTTTGTTCAGTAGAGGCTTTAACTTCTTCTTGAGTGGTGACATCAATTTGAGAAAGTGTTTCTGTATTTTCTTGTGCATAAATGTTTGAACTAAATGCACAAGTAATACTTAATGCTAATAATGAAAGTCGAAAGTGTAAGTGTGATTGACTCATACAAAATTCCTTAGGGTTATAAAATAAATTGAATTTAATAATAAAAAACAAATGCTATGAATGATAAGGATTCGTATTTATATGTCAATCAACATTTTCATATTTTATGATTTAAATCACTTTTTATTAAATTTTAACCGCCTGATAATATTCTAATGGTTTCGAAAATGTTTTTAGAACGGGTAATCGCAGAAATGACAGCCACCCCATCGGCACCTAGTTGTCTTAGTTTGGGGGCGGATAATTCAGTAATTCCACCGATAGCAACACAAGGCTTATTAATTTGATGCTCTCGAATTTGATGAAAAATTTCCATACCAAGCACAGGACTGTGATCTAATTTAGATTGCGTAGAGAAAATAGGACCAATACCAAAATAATCGATATTAGGATTATTTTGATTCGCTAAGGCTTGTGCTAAATTATTTATTGATAATCCAATAATCGGTTTTACTGTAGTTTTTAGCAGAATATCGTTGATTCCCATATCTGTTTGTCCTACATGAATTCCATCAGCCTGTAGAGATAAAGCCAAGTCAATATCATCATTAATAATGAAAGGAGCATTAAATTCTTTACATAGTTTTTGGCATTCAATGGCAAGTTGACGTTTTGCTGCGGGATCATTTTCTAAAGAGTTCTTTCCTTTTTCACGGAATTGAAAGCAACTAATTCCGCCCATTAGTGCTTGTTTTAAAATATAGAGTAAATTTTCACCAGCATTATTAGATAAATGGCAGCAATCCTGTGAGCCAGCAATAAAATACACGGAAAGCATTGATTTCACTTTATTCATCACGATATGCCCAATGATTTGTTGGTCCATGCCCATGACCAATGTTTAATGGATGGCTAATTGCCTCAGTAATAAATAACTTGGCTGTATGTATCGCTTGTGGAACAGTATAGCCTTTAGCTATTTCTGCGGTAATGCAAGCTGAAAATGTACAGCCTGTGCCATGAGTATGAAGGGTCTGATAACGAGGGGAGGAGAGTGTAAAATCTTCATCTGAAGTGAAAATCCAATCTTTACATACCGCACTTTTCGCATCATCTAAATGACCACCTTTGATAATTACCGTTTCAACACCTAAATTTTGTATAATCTCAGCGGCTTTTTTAATATCTGTTTCATTATGGATTTTAATCCCTGTAAGTGCTTCTGCTTCAGGAATATTAGGGGTAATAATATCTGCTTGAGGAATCATTAAATTTTTTAATGCACTGACCGCACTTTGTGGTAGTAAGCTAGCTCCACCTTTTGCAATCATCACGGGATCTAACACAATTTTGCCAAAAGAATATTGACGTAAACCATCAGCAACACATTCAATGCGATTAGCATCTCCCAGCATTCCAATTTTAACCGCTCTAATATCAAAATCTTCAGCTATAGCTTTAAGTTGAGATTGAATTGTATCAATAGGAATAAGATGGATATCGTAAACGCCCAGCGTATTTTGTGCCGTCACCGAAGTGATAACAGAAGTCCCAAAAACATTTCGCATTTGAAAGGTTTTTAAGTCAGCTTGAATACCTGCACCACCGCCGCTATCGGAACCTGCAATGGTTAAGGTTTGTCTTATTGGATTCATCATATGTTTTTTACTTCTTGTTGATTTTGCTAACACGTTGTACTTGGGCAGAGGTAATAGCACCTAATTGATTAATAAAATTAACCGCGAAACTGCCATATTCAGTTGGTAGTAAGCCTTGCATTGCCAATTCTCCTGCAACCGCATAAGTTGCACAGGCTTCGACACAAGCAGAAAAATATGAATCCTTTTCAGCAACCCCAAGAAATGCGGCAATTACAGCACCAAGTAAACAACCAGAACCTGTGACTTTAGGAAGCATAGATGAGCCATTATGAATGGAGCAGAGTAGTGAACCATCAGAAATCACATCAGTTTCACCACTTATTGCCACAATACATTGATATTTTTGAGCCACGGTTTTAGCAATAATATTTAAATCTGCATCATTACCCGCCGCATCTACACCTTTCCCTTGCCAACAACCTTCCGCTAAAAAAGCAATTTCCGCAGCGTTTCCACGTATAACCGCCACTTTGATTTGGCTGAGTAATTGATGTGTAACCTGTTGACGGAATTTCGTCGCACCCACACCAACAGGATCGAATACCACGGGAATATCTAATTGATTTGCTGCTTTTCCTGCAATCAACATTGCTTCAATATCTGCGGGGTGAATCGTACCAATATTTATTAATAAACCTTGCGCAAAATCTTGAATTTCTGCTACTTCTTTAGGCATTGTTGACATAAAAGGCGAGGCACCTAAAGCTAATAAGCCATTAGCGGAAAAATTGGTGACAACAATATTAGTAATACAATGAACTAATGGATTTTTTTGACGAATCAGTTCTAAATAATGAGTTTGCATAGCAATTCCTTTTTGTAAAAAATGAAATTAACCAGCAATAAGACGAAAGGGAATAAAAGTACAAAAGATCTTTTATCAATAAACGAGAGTATTTTAGTTTTACTTGAATCTTTTACAATTAGTTTCCTACGCCAGTATTAGCTGTATCAGGTTCACGGGTGTTATCTCAGCTACTGAAACGTAGCACCCCGACTAATGTAATAACAAGTGTAATACCGTTCAAAATTTAACACAAAATTTGTTTTATAAAATTGTGAGTGAGATCACTAAAATGGAAAGGGAATCGAAGTAAAAGTGCGGTCTAAAAATTAAAAATTTTTTTACAAAATCTAGAATTTTCATAAAATATTTTTTACTCTTTTTACCTAAAATTCATATCTGGTGGAGAATTGTTATTTAGATAACATATTGATATTATTAAATAAAATAGAATTAATGGCTTTCATCCTTCACTTTTTACTTTATGCACTGTTTTATTGTTAAATTCAATTTGTTCTGTTTTTGAACCAATATCCCCCAAAGTTTTTCTGAAAATTAATAATAATTTTTTATTATCCCCAAGGCTTTGCATCTGGTTTGCTGTGTTTAGCTCGCCATTTAATACATTCTGGCTCGTTCCATACATACTTTTCTTCACATACGGGACCTTGTTCCAAATACCATCCTTTTTTTTCCATACATAAATTAACTTTAAGTTTATCACTTTCACCTAATACAGGGTCCATTCCACAAGCTCGCATATCAACATCTCTTTGAGTGGCAAATTCAAACTTCCCAATCCAAGCTCCAGTATTGGGGTCATAAAATGACTTTCCTGTATACCATATATAGTATAGTTTAGGTGGCTTAAACCCACCAAATGAACAACTAACCAAAAAGGCAATACTAAAAATCATACAAAGTACTCTCATAAAATTTCTCCTATTATTTATGGTTTGAATTTCTGTTTAAATCATAAATTGTTCGTTCTTTATTCATAATTAGGTCTTTTTCATCTTTACGATAACCATCCGTTACACATTGTTTTTGTCCTAGACCATGACAATTATGTATTGAAGAATTATCTCCAAACATATCAATTATTCGTTTTATTATCCTTCTATTCTGATAATTATCATTCATTGTGAGGGGAGGGGAGCTGATAGAATCGGCAAGTTATACAGCGGTTGTTCTTACTTTATCCGAGTTTTTATAGATTTTATGAAAAAATTGAGAAAAATGAACGGTTTCTACTAAAGTTAATCAAGCACTGTGTGGATGCCGGTACCATCTAGGGTAACCAAGCACACTAATCAACGATATTTTGCATTTTCTCTACATATACTCGCATTATCTCCATCTTGAGCCATACACCAATATAAGGGGGCACTAAATTTATATCCTAGCTCGTAATAACAACTAGTATTAGAGGGAATCAGCTCACGCAAACTTCGATATTCTTGGTATTCATTTGGATATTCTGTTTTCATTTTTAAATAACCTAGCTTTTCATAGCGAGTTTCTAAATATTCTAATCTTTTCTTATTTGCACTGCCTAATTTAGATTTATTTTTATCAAAACAAAATTTCATTTCAGAGGCAGAAATGTGTCTGCCATCTTTAATCCAAAAAGTATAGGCATTTGGAGAACCATTAGCTAAATAACATCCTAATAATAACAAGGAAAATATAGTTGATAATTTTCTCATTACTTATTCTCCTTCTCTTTTCCTAAGATTATCTTATTATCAAATCTTATTATTTCTGTTTTAGGTCCAACGCTTCCCCAAACATTTTTTTGATAATGTATTATATTTTGTCTATTTTTTTCGCTTTCTTTATCAAAACTAGGATTTAAAAAATTAATTACATCTTCATCTCGATAATAAGCCTTGGTATGATCCCCTGCAATAATCCCCCATAACGGTATTCCTGTCCAATGACTTCCTGTCGTATTTGTATTACCGATACCAAAACTTAAACTACCTATTTGATAAGGCAATCCTAGCCCTGTTGCCACAATATCCCTTGATGCCACAGTATAAGTAATTTTCCCGTCTTTAAATAAACCAGCCGCTTTTTCTACATAACCTTGATCATACAAGCCAAGTGACAGTCTTCCTCCGATAGTACTATTGGTAGTTGGATAAGATGTGCCTGCCACATAGCCTTTTAAGGTGGTGTCATTTAAATCTATTCCTTTATATTCCACCCAGTTCATTGCATTTTTTGTGCTTGACGCTCCCAAACTATGAGCTACATGATCTAATGACATTCGATTAGTCAGGTTTTGTGTATTATAGGTATTAATCATATCCCAAATCGTAACTTGATCTCGGCTTGCATTAAATGTGCCAAACGCACTGAAACTATCTAAAACATCTTTTAACATACTAATTAACGATATTTCTGATTAACTTTACAAGTTTCTGTGTTTGCTCCTCCATGATCTCTAGATAAGCACCAATAATAAGGGGCTGTAAATCTATATCCCATATCATAATAACATTCACTTATTTTTGGGGTTGCTTTTTTTATATATGATATATACTCATCATATTCCTCCCTATAATTTTTCCTCATGGAAACTATACCTATATTATTTTCAATAGCATCTAAATGCTTAAATCTAGAATCTAACAATGCATAAACTTTTTTTTCACAAACCTTTATATCAGAATAGGATATATGCTCTCCATTCTTTATCCAATAATTAAATTCAGATGGAGAACCATTACCCAAATAGCATCCACTTGAAACACTTACAAGAATAAATAATACGAATCTCATTATCCATCTCCTTCATTATTTATCATCCCTTGATTAAATCTATTACTTCTTATTTTAATTCCATCACCACCCCAAATTTTATCTTGATAATTGATAATACTATCAGCAACAGCTTTGTTATTTAAAAAATTTATAACACTAAAATCTCTATAATAAGCATCGGTATGATCTCCTGTTAAAATCCTACCTGGAATCCTAGGGAAATTCTCTCCCGTAGTATCCGTATTTCCTATTCCAAAATTAAAGCGACCTGGTATCCAAGGTAATAAATTAATCCCTGTTCCAACAATATCTCCAGAAGCAATAGTGTAATCCACCTGACCATCTTTAAATAAACCAGCCGCTTTTTCTGTATAACCTTGATCATACAAACCAAGCGACAGTCTTCCTCCGATAGTACTATTGGTAATTGGATAAGATGTGCCTGCCACATAGCCTTTTAAGGTGGTGTCATTTAAATCTATTTCTTTATATCCCGCCCAATTCATTGCATTTTTTGTGCTTGCCGCTCCCAAACTATGAGCTACATGATCTAATGACACTCGATTAGTCGGGTTTTGTGCATTATAGGTATTAAGCCTATCCCAAATCGTAACTTGATCTNAAACGCACTGAAACTATCTAAAACATCTTTTAACATACTAATTAACGATATTTCTGATTAACTTTACAAGTTTCTGTGTTTGCTCCTCCATGATCTCTAGATAAGCACCAATAATAAGGGGCTGTAAATCTATATCCCATATCATAATAACATTCACTTATTTTTGGGGTTGCTTTTTTTATATATGATATATACTCATCATATTCCTCCCTATAATTTTTCCTCATGGAAACTATACCTATATTATTTTCAATAGCATCTAAATGCTTAAATCTAGAATCTAACAATGCATAAACTTTTTTTTCACAAACCTTTATATCAGAATAGGATATATGCTCTCCATTCTTTATCCAATAATTAAATTCAGATGGAGAACCATTACCCAAATAGCATCCACTTGAAACACTTACAAGAATAAATAATACGAATCTCATTATCCATCTCCTTCATTATTTATCATCCCTTGATTAAATCTATTACTTCTTATTTTAATTCCATCACCACCCCAAATTTTATCTTGATAATTGATAATACTATCAGCAACAGCTTTGTTATTTAAAAAATTTATAACACTAAAATCTCTATAATAAGCATCGGTATGATCTCCTGTTAAAATCCTACCTGGAATCCTAGGGAAATTCTCTCCCGTAGTATCCGTATTTCCTATTCCAAAATTAAAGCGACCTGGTATCCAAGGTAATAAATTAATCCCTGTTCCAACAATATCTCCAGAAGCAATAGTGTAATCCACCTGACCATCTTTAAATAAACCAGCCGCTTTTTCTGTATAACCTTGATCATACAAACCAAGCGACAGTCTTCCTCCGATAGTACTATTGGTAATTGGATAAGATGTGCCTGCCACATAGCCTTTTAAGGTGGTGTCATTTAAATCTATTTCTTTATATCCCGCCCAATTCATTGCATTTTTTGTGCTTGCCGCTCCCAAACTATGAGCTACATGATCTAATGACACTCGATTAGTCGGGTTTTGTGCATTATAGGTATTAAGCCTATCCCAAATCGTAACTTGATCTCGGCTTGCATTAGATGCGCCAAACGCACTGAAAGTATCTAAAATATCTTTTAACATACTAATTAACGATATTTCTGATTAACTTTACAAGTTTCCATATTATTTTCTGCAACACACCAATAGTAAGGAGCACGGAAACGATAACCTAGGTCAAAATAACATTTGCTAATTAATGGTTCAGCGTAATCTAAATACTCTGAATATTCTTGGTATTCAGATGGATTGTTATATTTCATTTTAGCTATTCCCAATTTACTTTTATCACTTAAGTACAAAAAACGCGCTCCTAACCCTTGGTAGATTTTGGTCTTACAAAACTTTATGTCATCATATAATATTTTCCTTGAATCTTTTAACCAATAGGTAGTCGAAGGAGGAGAACCATTAGCTAAATAGCAACCATTTAAAATCAATAATAGTAAAAATAAAACTATGAGTTTCATCTTTTATTCTCCTTAATTTGGTTTTCAAAATATCTTATTTTTGTTTTAATCCCTCCTTTTCCCCAAGTCTTATCTTGATAATCAATAATTTTTTTAGCTTCTTTTTCATTTTCTAAAAATCTAATCACATCTTCATCTCGATAATAAGCCTTGGTATGATCCCCTGCAATAATCCCCCATAACGGTATTCCTGTCCAATTACTTCCTGTTGTATTTGTATTCCCAATAAATAAACTTAACATACCCGCTTGATAAGGCAATCCTAGCCCTGTTGCCACAATATCCCTCGGTGCTGCAGCATATTCCACCTCACCATCTTTAAATAAACCCGCTGCTTTTTCTACATAACCTTGATCATACAAACCAAGCGACAGTCTTCCTCCGATAGTACTATTGGTAATTGGATAAGATGTGCCTGCCACATAGCCTTTTAAGGTGGTGTCATTTAAATCTATTTCTTTATATCCCGCCCAATTCATTGCATTTTTTGTGCTTGCTGCTCCCAAACTATGAGCTACATGATCTAATGACACTCGATTAGTCGGGTTTTGTGCATTATAGGTATTAAGCCTATCCCAAATCGTAACTTGATCTCGGCTTGCATTAGATGCGCCAAATATACTCGGCATATCTAAACCGGCACGCAATCGTTCAAAAATGGTAAAGGTCATTTCTTCCGCTAATCCGGCATAAGGTTTACGCACAACTACGCTGGCATTGTCTAAAATATCTTTGCCCGAATATTGGATTGAACCATATACTCTATCTAAATCACTTTGATTCTAAGCATAGGTGACTTCATCGCCATTTCCATAGCCTTTGCCATAGTTGGCAGCAGCAGTAAAACCACTGGATTTATTATTACTGCGTTCTAGGTGGTTTTCATCTGCGGCTTCAATATTGATGTTGCCATCCGCTTTTAAGTGGGTACCACCTAAGCCTACAACATCTGACCCCGTAATAGAGAGGGTAGAGCCTTTGCCGGCACCTCGGGTTTGGATATTCACCTTACCGCCTGCATTGATTTGGCTTTTCTCTGCAAGATTGCCCTCACTATGTTGGGTTTGCACCGATTTTTGTTGCCCGTAAGCGACGCGTACACCAACCGCTCCGCCTGTTACAGAGCCCTTTGAAACCGCATCGGCAACATTACTCAGATTATCCACCGCATTCATGGCTTCAAAGCCCACATTCGCCGCCGCCATTGCGTGAATGCGATTATTCTTATACTCCACTAATGGCGTGAGTGTCTCGCTCGTGCCAAAATTGCAAAAATTCAAACAAAATTAACCGCTTGTCTCTAATTTAGCTCTAGCCCAATCAGAATAGGAACTGCCTATATACCAAAAAATCTAGAAAGAAATCCTTTTCCTTTCTGGTTTTCTAGGTGCTTAGCATTGTCTGCTTTCTGTTTCCAAAAACTAATCCAATTTTCTAATGGCTGGCTATAATCAAAATCCCTCATAAAATCATAAGGATCTTCATATTTTTTCAATGGTTTATATTCTATTAATTCTTTCGGAGCTATCGGACTATCAATCTCTAAATCAAATCCATGAATAGCCGCAATTTTCGCATACATCAATACTTGCATCTGCAAATAAAAATCAAACCAAACATTATTATCATAAACTGCATTCTTGGCTAATTTTGGCTCAAGCAATTTTTCTAGTGCTATTTTCATTCCTTCAATATCTTTATTACATAAAGCAATATAAAATTCATGATCAGGGATACGTTTTTCATCACTTTTTTGTTTATTAGGCTCATTTAAAAAAGTTTCTGCACGTATTTTTAATTCAGACCAATCACCAGCTAAAGCTAATAAAGTATTTTTTAAAAAGAAACTATAGGTATCTTTTCTCTTATATTCTCCTAAAAAATGATTTCTAGAATTAATCAGAAAATGGATTAAATCTGGATTATCAGACATAATTGGTAAAAACAAGCAAGAAGTATTATAACCACTAATCCAAGACAATGGTTCTTCGCTACTTAATATTCGTAATTTAGCTCCAATATAAGCATCTTGTTTGAATGCGATAATATCAGAGTGTAACAACAAATCGAAAGATGCCTTAGCTTCATAATAAACACCTATTCTGCCCATACAAAATAATACATTCCCTTGTCCAGAATATATCTTGTTTAAAAAAGCATTTACGCCTACTTCTTCATCCGCATATCCTCTACCCCAAATATATTCTGCACGCCCCTGTACATGTTCTACGCTTTCTTGATAACTACGTTTTCCTGAGCTACCTAAATAAATAGTATAATTTATTGACATACTATTTTACTCCTTTTGAATTTGGAACTTTTACTGGAATTAGCTTGATTGCTCTATCGGATTTATCTATTCCAGCTACAATAGTTTTAATAGAAGTAGGATCCGATTTCTCTATAGCTATACGTACAGCATCATTTTTAGGTAATTGATTGATAACATTAGTAATCCAGTCTGATGATAATTGATTCGTTCCACCAGCACCTTTAGAGCTGATCTGAATCGTACTATTTCTAATTTGTTTACTATCAATAATAACAATAGAACCATCTTTTCCAACTAAAACATGATCAAAACCATTATTTGAACCATATTTCCCTCCCGCTAATGGTTTATAACCAGAACGGTTAGCAAGATCATTTATGAGTTTTTCTGTTAAATCACCTTTCGGATCTCCATAATTAACTATTTTTTCAATTAAATCTTTCTCTGCAGCATTAGTCGGTTTTAATTCACACGCTGATTTGCAAACTTTGCTTGCATTAATAAAGCCTTTATTTGTTGAAATAGCTACATTATCAACTTCATTGATAACTTTATTTAATACAGAGTAATTTTTGAAACGATTAACTTGATCTATTACCGCAATACCAGATGTTTTAGCTAAATAAGCTGCTTTTTGGATAGTTTTTGCTGCTACACCACCTAAAACAATATTTGAACCTGGTATTCCTGTTAAGTTACCATCAATATACCCAAGAATCTCTCCAGCTAAAGCTGGATCATTTTTCATTGCGTAATCTAAAGTAGTGCTAAGCTCTTTTCCAGAAAGAACTATCTTATCAACTATTTCATTAGGGTTTGTTATCGCATAAGCTAAATCCTTAATAGTTTGGTCAAGGTTAATAACACTTTCTACAGATTCTACTACATTATTGATAATACCTTTCCCTTCTGCTTTTCTATAAGAAGTTATAAAAAGCATCGCTTTATGCCAATCTCCACCAAAAAACCGTTCAGCAACAAGCTCTATTTTTTCACTTTCTGTTATAGGCATTAAATCAACATATAAAGCATTATTCTCCACCGCATTTTCCGCAATCTGCATTCCAACTCGAGCATTTTTTGCAGTGGTAAGTGAATCACCGCCTGTCACCGAGCTGGTTGCTGCACTTGCTACTCCTGCAATAGCTTGACTTAGCTCCAATACTTGCCGTTTTTGTTCTTCTGTTAGATTTTTAGGGTTAGGTTGGTTATAAAGAGCTTTGCTGATAATTTCAGCCACCATTTCACCGCTAGCACCTGCAACTGCACCACTTGTTGCATTACCTCCTTGAGTATAAGCCTCTATTGCTCCCCATACAGCGTGTGCCAAAATATTAGTTGCTTTGTTATCCTGTGTAATCTCTTTAATTACCGTATTCATATAAGGCGAAACCGCTCCTGTTACCACTCCTGCTGTTGGGCTTCCACCTAAGGCTAAGCCTACTGCGCTGGTAATAGCATTCACTCCTTGTCGATAAGCTCCGCCTATTTCCCATTTTTCTGCTTCTTTTTCCAGCTCTATTGCCTTAGCTAGATTACCATTTGCTTTGGCTTGATTCGCTTCCTCCCGTTTGCTTTCTGCGTGAGCAGTTGCTTTTTCATTTATCGTTGCTAAAGTGATACTTTGGAATTCTTGAATCACTTTCACCTGATAATCCAATTCGTTCTGTACTTTCTTCTTATCAAATTTATTTTCCAATTTCCCTGAACGGCTTTCGGCTGTATCTGTCGTAATATCAGTTTTGACTTCCGCTTTAATTTGTTCTGCGGTTTTGCCCGTTCTGTCAAGCTTCCCCTGTTCGTCTCGGATAGTAATATTTTTCGTATTAATCCCCGAGATGGTTTGGCTGGATTGGCTATCTTCATCCGAGCCAAACCCCACATTTAAATCCGTCTGTAAAGAAGCCCAACCACTTGCCAGTTTGGCTTTATTCGCATTACCATCCGTTTCGGCTTTTGTCGTTTCTTCCCCATTTTGATTAATGTAGAGCTTCTCGCCTTTTTCATTCACCGCCTGCTTATTGCTTTGGGCTATGCCCGTTTTACTGTTGCCAAACGGAGTATCAAAGTTTGCGGCAACACTTCCGCTTATACCGAAACTGCTGCCTTTGTAATTGGCGAACCCTTTTCGCTTAAAGGTGCTTTTGTAGTGACTTTCATAATCCGAACGTACCGCAGAGATATTTGCTGATTTTGCACTAATATATTTGTGTTATTATCCCCAAGGCTTAGCATCTGGTTTGCTGTGTTTAGCTCGCCATTTAATACATTCTGGCTCGTTCCAGACATACTTTTCTTCGCATACGGGACCTTGTTCCAAATACCATCCTTTTTTTTCCATACATAAATTAACTTTAAGTTCAACACTTTCACCTAATACAGGATCCATTCCACAAGCTCGCATATCAACCTCTCTTTGAGTGAAAAAGTCAAACTTCCCAATCCAAGCTCCAGTATTGGGGTCATAAAATGACTTTCCTGTATACCATATATAGTATAGTTTAGGTGGCTTAAACCCACCAAATGAACAACTAACCAAAAAGGCAATACTAAAAATCATACAAAGTACTCTCATAAAATTTCTCCTATTATTTATGGTTTGAATTTCTGTTTAAATCATAAATTGTTCGTTCTTTATTCATAATTAGGTCTTTTTCATCTTTACGATAACCATCCGTTACACATTGTTTTTGTCCTAGACCATGACAATTATGCACCGATGAATCATCTCCAAACATATCAATCGTTCGTTTTATTATCCCTCTATTCTGATAATTATCATTCATTGTTGATGGATTTCCTCCTAATAGAAATGGTAAGCTACCTACGGGATCTAATTGATGGTTTTCAATACGAATAGCTCCCTCTTTGTTAGCCTCGTTTCTTAAGGAACCTGTTTGTAGCTGACTTAAGGAATTATCGGTATTAGTCACATTAGCTGCAGGCCCCACCATTTTTACTTTAGTACCTGAGAGTAATTTAGCCTCACGATTTTCTTGAGTATTTAGTGAGTTTATGGCATTAGCCACAGTTAAGGTGCCTCGACTGTGTGAACCAATGAATAGATTATCTTTACCATACTTCGTCATAATCTGTTTGGCTTGTAAGCTGGAATTATCCATTCCCAGTAAGTTACCAAAAGAGGTTTCAAATATCTTTTCATAACCCGCCACGAGTAATTCAGAAAATTTATTTTTTGCCTCTGGATGATGTACAAAATAAATATCTTTATGGATACGAGTATTTATTTTTCCTGATTCACTTTCTTTAGCTACATAGTTTTGCCATGCAAATTTCGCTGCTGCGTTTTCATCGTTAAAAATGCCATTAAATGCCACTACATACCTTGTTTCCGATTTACCAGTGAGCGGATCTTTATAGGTTACTTTTTGCAGATGATTCCTTTCTTGATCGGAAACTTCTCTTAGTTGATAAACATTGCGGCCTTTACCTAATTCGCTAGCTCTATATTTATCTATTTCTTTTTCATACACTTCTTGAGTAATTTCTCCTTTTCTTAATTTTTCATCAGCTACTTTTTTAGCTTCATCATTCAATTGATTTTCTAAATTTTTATCTTTTATAGGTTCTCCCTTCTCATCAATCTTGGCGGTCATCATTCTATGTTCGGCTATAAACATTGTCCGATAAGCCTCATCGGTTAACCCTGCCATATTTGAAAAGAATTGTCGTTTAATTGCTGAATCTGTTTCCGCTTCTTTTTGCAGAGATTGATAATCAGGTTTGTCTAAATGATGAGTTTGTTCTGTTGTTGATTTTGTAATACCTTTAATATTTTCCTGCCCCTCCGAATCCTGAATAGTGAATCGCCCGTTACTAATCACAGATGAAGTTGTACTGGAAGCATTTTCAGATTTCTTCGTATTACTCAATAAATTAACCGCTCCGATTTTTGATATAGCGTAAAAATCGGCACTATGTACGTCATTTTCACCTAAACCAAATTGAATTGGGCTACGATTGGCTTGATTTGGGTTGGTCTGCTCAAATGTTTCGCCGTTTCTTTCTCTCTCAGCACGGTAAATCTCATTTTTTTCTTTATCCTCCTTAGAAGTCTGGTCTCTACCGACAGAAAATCCCATATCAAAACCTGTTGAACTGGCTTCAGCATTTGCGTGATTTTTAATGTCGGTAAAGCTGAATGTGCGGGCCGATAATGCATTTTTATCTGATTCTGCGGAAGAGAGAATAGCGCCTCCCGTAAGCTGTACCTTGTCTTTAATGTCTACATCGTAACCACCATCACCCGCCAAAATTCCCGCCTGAGTTTTCACGCTGGCATAATCTGAGTTGATTTTAGATTTGTTGTAACTACCACTTGCTGAAAAACCATAACCCATGGTTGCTTGTCCGCTGATATTTTGCTGTTTACCTTGATATTTGGCAGTATCTTGCAAGCTTTTAATAGACAGATTTTCTGCTGAAACGCTGATTTGGTTGCCTTTCATTTGGCTTCCTTTAATGGCGGTATCCGCTGTGCTTTCAATTATGGTTTGGCTGTTTTGGCTACCCACTTGACTGGCTACCCATGCTTGGCTTTCGCCATTGCCATAGCCTTTTGCCACATTGCCACTGGCTGTAACTCCAGCCAATACATGATTACCAAATTGAACAGCCACCCCTAGATTAAATCCGCTGGATTTATTATTACTGCGTTCTAAGTGGTTTTCATCTGCGGCTTCAATATTGATGTTGCCATCCGCTTTTAAGTGGGTACCACCTAAGCCTACAACATCTGACCCCGTAATAGAGAGGGTAGCGTCTTTGCCTGCACCTTGAGTTTGGATATTCACCTTACCGCCAGCATTGATTTGACTTTTCTCTGCAAGATTGCCCTCACTATGTTGGGTTTGCACCGATTTTTGTTGCCCGTAAGCGAGGCGTACACCAACGGCTCCGCCTGTTACAGACCCCTTTGAAACCGCATCGGCAACATTACTCAGATTATCCACCGCATTCATGGCTTCAAAGCCCACATTCGCCGCTGCCATTGCGTTAATGCGATTATTCTTACTTTCTCCAACCATTTTTACCGATTTTGTGACAGAATCCACCGCTTGTATCGCATTCGCCACTGCACCAGTAAGGGCTAAAGAGAAGCCTTTTTGCTCCATTTGGTATTTGTAGTGACTTTTATAATCCGAACGTACCGCAGAGATATTTGCTGATTTTGCACTGATATTGATATCCGCGTTTTTTGAAGTGACAATACTACCTGTTTGTCGATATTCTCCTGCGGTGTGGATATCGGTATTCCCTGATAAACTTCCTACTTGGCTAGCAACCGCACTTTGCTGCATTTGGTCTTGCTCAATTTGCTCTTTTTTAGAACCCACGGTAAAACCAATGCCACCGCCCCCCATTAAGCCACTTTTACTTTCAATATGTTCATTTTCTTCATAGTGGCTATTTTGAGCAGCAGTGATGTTTACTCCTTGTTTTCCAGCGATGCTTAATTGTTTATCAGCAACTACTGAAGAACCATTAATATCTACTTTTCCTTTCTCGGAAGCGAGGGTGACATGTTTACCATCGACCTCACTGGCGACAGCTTCAGTGTTGTCATGATAATGACCTCGAATTTCACTGCTTTTACTCACCATATCATGATTACTGGTTTTTGAATGAGTAGCTAAGGTTTCTGATTGTGTACCTGATTCAATACGAACATCGCCTTTTGCACCAATCATGGTTTTACCAGTCTGGCTACTCACCGAGGCTTGACGCAAGGTGGTGTTGTTTTGCCCTATGAGCATGACCGTATCTTGACCAACTAAGTGACTACCGACTTCATATTGCTGGTCTAAACGGTAGTAGTTATCGCTATCGGTGTTATTATGCTCTTTGTTGTTGAGCTTAAGTGTGGTGATTTGTAGATGATTTCCTGCACTTGCAGTGAGAGCACCTTGGCTTTCTATATCGGCAGCTTTAATGGTTAAATTCCCATCACTATGTAAATTTAAATGCCCATTTTTCCCCGTTACTTTCACACTTGCTTTTTGGTCTAAGACAGTGCGAGCAAAATTCCCCGCTTTATTCTCGGCAGAAGAGAGGGTACTTTGAATGTCTAGTTTTTTACCAGCATAAAGGGATAAATCTTTTACCGCTTCAATTTTACCCCCTAAATTAATGAGATTCTGCTTAGCGGATAAATCGACACTTTCGCCTAAAATCATACCTTGGTTTTTAAGTTGGTTAGCGTGAATAAGGGTTAAATCTCGTCCTGCAATTACGCCACTGTTTTCTAAGTTATCTACTGCCCCGATAATCTTATTCGCTGAAATTACTGCCCCTTGAGCACTAATATTGCTATTTCTAGCTACTAAATAAACTTGAGGTACCAACACTGTTAAATGGCGACCATCTGCTAAGGTGACGTCTTTATTGACTAGCCACACCATATCGGTGGTGAGCTCTGACATTTGTTTAGCGGTTAAACCTACTCCTAGGGCAAGATTAAACTGTTTAGCGTATTTCACGCCACTATTCATTAAGGCTTGATATTGGGCTAAATCATCATGATAACCTTCAAGATAACGCCGTCCTGTGAGTTGATGAATTTGTTCGTTGATTAACCGTTGCTCATAAAAACCATCACCTAAACGTTTATGTACATTTTCGTGATTATGTCGTAGTTGTTTAAACATATAATCTGAACTCAACCATTGTTTAGGGTCGGTAAATCGAGTATCAGTTTCAACTAAATAACCATGAGGAGCATCAGGATTGATTTTATAAAGGCTAGCTTGTGGAAGAGGAACCGTCTCAATAGGTGATTTATTCACATGAGGCAGATCTAAATTTTCGACTTGAATTGTTTTAGGGTCAGCTTTCTTGGCTATTTCAGCTTCGCTTGAAATAGGGCGTCCAATCTGATTTAACACTAAACTAAAACCAAAGGTCTCAACGGGTAAAGTGCGGTTAAAATTTTCATTAATATTTTCGGTGTAATGTGCCCAAACTTTTTTTGTTCCTTTATGCTTTCTTTTTGACACTAAGGTTGAGGTTTCTCCTTCATCAAGACGATGGATTTCTCCAATTAAATCAATATTCTCAAGATGTGTACCTTTGCTACTTAAATCACTATTATTAAGATTATGTTCGATTACGCGATCGCCTAATAACAATTTTTCTCCGATCAATAATTTTGACGCATAATTGAGCAAATGTTCTCCAGCCAGGGATAAATTTCCACCAAAGGCAATTTTAGCTGGGTCTTGGTGAACTAATGTAGTGGTATGCGTAGTTCGAGTATAAAATTTTTGGAACCAAGTAGGGGAGCCTACAGAAGTGCCATTATCAAAGCGAAAATAGGCATTACGGTCATGACGGTTATTATTATTCCAATCTAACCAGCCTTGTGCATTTACGCCGTCTCGTCCTAAATAAACATCACTGCTATTTTCTGGACTATATTCTTTAAAATATTGTTTGTCGGTTTTGATGCCCGTTTTAATATAAAGGTCGTGATTTTTTAATCTTGTCGTATTTATTCCGCCATCGCCCAAGGCTTCAATAGTCGCACTGCCATTATCCACAAGAGTCGCTTTACCGATTGCTCGATAATTGCTATCTAACGCTCCTCCAATAAATAATTTATCTAAACTTAAAATCAAAGAATGATCTCGATTGGTTAAGGAACTCACGCCAAAATCTAAGCGTTTTCTGGCAGCAATAGTTGCTGATTGGGTTTCATCCTTTTGTTTTTCAGCAAGATTTTCTAGTTTATTTGCCTTTAGTGCTAAATGATTACCATAGATACGTCCTGTGCCAATATTGGTAATATCTGTACCAGTGATACGAGTTTCATTACCATCAATTAAACCTCTATTAGTTAACTGCTTTACAGATAAAGTAGTTTCATTTGCAGAAAGCTCAGCATGTGCATTATTGACAAGATGATTTGCCAAAATAGTCATTTTATTGCCAACACGTTGTTCGGCATGATTATTAAAATCTCCTTGGGTTGTCAAGCTAAGGTTATTACCAACTTCAAATGCTTGATGTAAAGTTAAGCTGTCTTTGAGATCGAGGGTTAAATTACCCAGGGTTCTAATTAACCCTTCTGATAGTAATCCTTTCGCTTGTAAATCAATAGCATGATGCGCTTGTATCACTCCCTTTTGGTTATTTATCATTAAATCATGGGGATTTTTTATCTGTATCTTATTGAGGGCAACGATTTCACCTTGTTGATTGCTAAGAAGATGAGCAGCACTAATATTTACCTTTTCTGTACTATAAATACCACCTTGCTGATTATTTAAGGTGTTCGCCTCAAAGGTTAAATCTGATCCTTGAATACCTTGTGTCGGTTGATTTCCTTTCGCCTTGGTGCCTTGATTATCTAAATGGTCGACCTGTAAGCTGAGCAAGTTGCCATAAATCAATGAGCCAGTTTCAGAGATTGCATGATTATCAATCTTATTCGCATGAATATGTCCTGTTTGGCTACGGATATAGCCTGCTTGGTTATCCAATAAATGTGTTGTGAGAGCAAGCTGTGAGCGAGCTTGAATTTCGCCACTATGATTGATTAATTTTTGTGAAAAAAGAGAAAGATTCTCGGCATTTAACTGGCTATGTTGAGTATCTAATGTTGTTGGTGTTGTTAGAGAGAGAGCTTTATCCGCTATTAATGTTGCGTGATTTGCTTGTATTTGATCTTTTGTCGTTTTTATCTCAATCCCATGAGCTGAAGTATGGCTTTGGCTGACATTAACCTCACTAGCTGATATTGTGATGCCTCCAGAGGCGATATTTTTGCCTTGTGCCGTAGTTTTTCTTGAGCTAGTTAGTTGAATGGATTTGCCTTTAGCTGATTTTTTCTCTAACTGACGAGTTTCACCCTGTGCATCATCTGTTACATTAACCCCTGCGGCAATCAATGAGGTTTCAGTTGCGTGAATTGTTGGAGCCGTATAGCTAACATTGCCTTTTGCTAGCGTTTCACCACTTTGTTGAATATGACTATCTGCTTTTTTATCAATATTGCCACCACGAGCGACAATGGAACCTCGGTTTTCAATTTTTGCTTTGGAACGAAGCTGAATATTCCCTTGTTTATTTTCAATTTTACCTTGGTTATCAATATCTTGTGTTGCCGTTAAGTTCATGGCTTTTTCGGCATTTAATATTCCAGTATTAACAATTCGTCCTTGGCTATCTATTTGAAGAGTATCAAAACTCGCTCCAATATGCCCAGCGTTACGTACTCCAACTCCTTTTTCTGTGCCAACTAAATAAATTTTACCTGAATACATACCACCTAATTTGCCTACATCAATGGCAAATTGCGGTTGGCTTTCATCTGCAAGCGGTTGTTTAGTGCTAATTATTTGCAAATTATTGTCGGAATCTGAACGCTTAACGGTATTTTTATCAGTTATTACTTTGGCTTCTTTTTTCGACCAAATTCCTGCATTTACTTGGGTTTCACGGGCAAGAATTTCCGTGTAATCTACATTGCTGTTATCTAAGCCCTTACCCGCAATAGTCACTTTGCCTTTCTCAACTTGGAATTTTTCCACCACACCATGGTTAATCTCTGGCTTTCCTGTGGTAAAGGTCGCACGGTCGGCATTAATCACACCGCAACCATCACAATGTAATCCGCTTGGGTTGGCAATAATCACATGGGCTTTTTTACCTGCCACTTCCATATAGCCTTTCATTACACTTGGTTTGCTTGAATTCACCTCATTTAAAATGACTTTTGCTTCGCCTCGAGCAAGGTAAGGGTTAGCGGTAATGTTTCCAGCTAATTGAGTTGAAGTGTTGGTGCGGCTGTTATTTAAAATTGCCCCTTTTTCAGCTACATCAAATTGTGAATATTTATTATGGGAAAGGCCTTTATCATTTGGGGTTTGGATATTTACTTGAGGTAAGCCATTGGCGGTAGAAAGGATAATCGGTTGTTGGGTTTTCGGGGCGGTTTTATCGGCTCTTATAATTAAGGCATCCGCCAGTGCCAAATTTGAAAATGATATAAAACCCAGTGCACAAAATAAGCTGAATACGAGTGTTTTTAGTCGAACCGTTATGCTTGGAAAACTAAAATTCTTTTTCTCAGTGGATTTCCCTTCTGATTTTGCTAGCTCAGAAACAACCACCAGGCGTTGTAAGGTTTTATTGAAAACAACACGGAAACAATGTTTATTCATAACAGTTCCTTTATTATTTAAATGAATATAAATTTAATTAAATCCTTTCCACCCATCTTAACTTTATACTGAAGATAAATTAAATATTGCTTCAATAATTGCAATGCTTTAGCCTGATGGAGTTGAGGTTTTCTGTAGTTTATAAGAACAACAGTAAGTTTGCAAATAGGAATAAATCTCAATAATAAAATATTATCTATATTAGGTACTAACGAATTTGATTCATTTCGTTTATTTTTAATAAAAGAGCAGTGCCTGAATAAACGCTTGGAATAAGCATTCCAATTGTATAATAAAAATCCTGACTGTTTAAGGCAATCAGGATATGATTAATTATTTAGTTAAATAATGTTTGTATAGCAAGGAGATAATAGAAAAATATTTTGAATATTTAACCGCACTTTTGCTCGGCTAGAAATTAATCTCCGATGATCATTTGTTTTAAATATTGATAAATTTCACGATAAGCTTTAGGTGGTTTGTTTTGTTCCTTTTCTTTTTGTGCTGAACGAATTAAATTACGTAAATGTTGGCGATCTAGTTGAGTATATTCATTGATTAAATCTGCTAAACCTTGATCACCTTTAGCGATTAAGTCATCTCGCATAAATTCGAGTTTATGTAACATAACTTGTTGTTGATTATGTTTATTTTCAATTTTATCTAATGCTTCTTGAATTGGCTCAATGTCTGTAGAGCGTAATAATTTACCAATATATTGTAATTGGCGACGTTTAGCTTCTTTTACTGAACGTTGAGCTAGCTCAATTGCTTCTAATAAGTTGCTATCCAATGGGATTTTTTCTAAGTTAGTTTTTGTGAGCTCCACTAATTTTGCACCTAATTTCTTAAGAGCTTCCGCATCGCGTTTAATTTCACTCTTACTGACCCAGATAATTTCTTCTTGATCTTCTGTTTCCCAATCAAGTTCAGGCTTTTTGCCACGTTTCTTCATTTTGCTTCCTTTTTTAATTTTGACCCGTAGCATTTTAGCATAAAACCTAAAAATAAGATAAAATGCAGTGAAAATCATGCTAGTAGGGCTTTTATATGGAAAATTTAGAAAATCAAACCGCACTTTTAAAACAGCAGGAACAGGAATTACGTGATGCCGTATGTTATGCGGTAGATATTGCAAAAAAAGCGGGAGCTACCGCAGAGGTTTCAGTTACTAAAGTAAATGGATTATCGGTTTCAACCCGTCTAAAAGAAGTTGAGAATGTTGAATTTAATAATGATGGTGCATTAGGCATTTCTGTTTATTTAGGTCAACAAAAAGGGAATGCATCCACTTCAGATCTTAGTCAAGCTGCAATTAAAAATGCTGTGGATGCAGCATTAGCGATTGCAAAATATACCTCACCAGATGATTGTACAGGTTTGGCTGATAGAGAATTAATTGCCTTTGAAGCGCCTGATTTAGCTTTATATAAAGCGGCTGATATTAATGTGGATAAAGGTATTGAATTAGCCTTACAAGCTGAAATAGCTGCTTTAAATTATGATAAACGTATTGTAAATAGTAATGGTGCTAGCTTTAATTCTCATAATGGTGTGCGAGTTTATGGGAATAGTTATGGTATGTTACAAAGCTATTTATCTAGTCGTTATTCTCTTTCTTGTTCTGTGCTTAGTGGCATTGATGAGCAATTGGAAAATGATTATGAATATACTATTTCTAGAGATTTTAACCAATTAGAAAATCCTGCGTGGGTAGGGGAGAATGCCGCTAAAAAAGCGATTGCTCGTTTACAACCTCACAAAATATCCACTCAAGAATCACCAGTGATTTTTTTAAATGATGTTGCTACAGGGCTTATTGGTTCATTAGCAGGGGCAATCAGTGGGGGAAGTTTATATCGTAAGGCGAGTTTTTTATTAGATTATTTAGGGAAACAAATTTTGCCTGATTGGTTCCAAATTAGTGAACGTCCTCATCTAAAAGGGGGATTAGCTTCTACACCATTTGATAGTGAAGGGGTAAGAACTGAAGCTCGCGAAATTATTGAGCAAGGGATTTTACGTACTTATTTATTAACCAGTTATAGCGGTCGTAAATTAGGTATGCAAAGTACAGGCCATGCTGGTGGGATTCATAATTGGTTAGTCCGCCCGAATAAAACGGGAGGCTTAGAAAGTTTGTTACGTGAAATGGGACATGGTTTATTAGTCACAGATCTGATGGGGCAAGGTGTTAATATGGTTACTGGAGATTATTCTCGTGGGGCGTCAGGTTTTTGGGTAGAAAATGGTGAGATCCAATATCCAGTGGCAGAAATTACTATTGCAGGGCAACTCAAAGATATGTTGCATGATATTGTGGCAGTATCTGATGACATTGAACATCGTTCAAATATTCAAACTGGGTCAATTTTACTAGAAAGTATGAAAATTTCAGGTAATTAAAAAATATTTTGCAAATGATAATAATTCTTATTGACAAGTGAATTTTACTTCTATAAGATACACACATCTGTTAAGGAAATGATTAAAAATAATTTGGTAGAGGTTATTTTTAGTCGGCATAGATAGCTCCAAACAGGTAGAGTACAAAGTAAATTCGTTAGGGTACTAAAAGACCGATGTTTTTTAACATCGGTCTTTTTTTTGTGATATTATGAGCGACCTCAAAGCTCTGTTTAACTCAATCATTGGAAAATATTTTATGAAGAAACATCATGTTGACGTCTTAATTTCAGAACAAGACGTACGTGCAAAAATTCAACAACTAGGTATAGAAATCACTCAATATTATCAACAAAAACAGATTGATAAATTAATTGTCGTAGGACTATTACGTGGTTCTTTTATGTTTATGGCTGATTTAGTACGTGAACTTAAATTGCCTGTTGAAATTGAATTTATGACAACTGCAAGTTATGGTTCAGACATGACGACTAATCATGATGTGAAAATTACCAAAGATTTAGATGGCGATATTAAAGATGAACATGTATTAATTGTGGAAGATATTATTGATACAGGTTATACCTTAGAAAAGGTTCGTGAAATTTTGGGACTACGTCACCCTAAGTCAATTGCTATTTGTACATTATTAGATAAGCCTTCACGTCGAGAAGTACAAGTGCCTGTTGAGTGGGTAGGCTTTCCAATTCCTGATGAGTTTGTGGTGGGCTATGGCATTGATTATGCACAACGTTATCGCAATTTAGGTTATATTGGTAAAGTTGTGTTGGAAGAATAAGTTAGGTTAACCAACTGAAAATGAAAAATGCGGTAAATTTTTAGAAAATTCACCGCACTTTTTTGTTTGTAAATTGATCTGTTAATGGTGCAATTGATAGAGTCTAGCGATATTTTGTGCAGTAGAAACTAAGTTCGCATAGCCGAGCCTTAAAGTGTCCTCTAAGCTAGCTAATTGACGAATAATTGGAAATACTGCGTCAATCCCATGATCATAGACCACTTCATAATCTTCACGTAAACAACCAACAATAGCGATCACAGGTTTGCCAAATTGTTTTGCGGTTTTCGCAACACCAATTGGCGTTTTACCATGGATGCTTTGTGAGTCCATGCGACCTTCACCCGTAATGATAAGATCTGCCTGCTCCGCATATTGAGCGAGTCGAGTTGCTTCCATGACGATTTGTACGCCAGCTTTTAGATTGACATTAGGCAGTAATAATAATCCGCCTCCCATTCCACCAGCAGCACCTGCTCCAGCATGCTCACGAATGTTAAGCTTGAGGCTTTTTTCGAGTATTTGAGAAAAATGGTAAAGCGCTTTATCAAGTTGTTGCACAATTTCCGCTGTTGCGCCTTTTTGTGGACCAAATATCGCAGAGGCGCCATTTTCACCACAGAGTGGATTATCCACATCGCAAGCCACGTCTAATTGTACGCCTTGTAAACGAGGGTCTAACTGGCTAATATCAATTTGTCTAACATTGATAAGTGCTTCGCCTATGGGTTCGATTGGATGGAGATTATGATCTAGTAGTTTCGCCCCTAAAGCTTGTAGCATTCCTGCTCCTGCGTCGTTAGTTGCACTACCACCAATACCAAGAATAATTCTTTTAACCCCGAGATCTAAAGCGGCTTTAATTAATTCTCCAGTGCCGTAGCTTGTGGTTTTACGAGGATCTCGTTTTGATGGTGGAACTAAATGCAACCCTGATGCCGCTGCCATTTCAATGATAGCTGTTTGTTTATCACCAGAAATCCCGAAGCTCGCTTTAATTTTATTGCCAAGCGGAGCCTTCACATCAACTTCAATTAGCTCGCCTTCTAAGGCATCTACAAGTGATTGTACAGTTCCTTCGCCACCATCAGCCATTGGGATCTTGATATAGGTCGCAGTGGGATAGACTTTTTTAAAGCCTTCTTCAATAGCTTTAGCCGCTTCTAGCGCAATAAGGCTTTCTTTAAAGGAATCTGGTGCAATTAGAATTTTCATATCATTACCTTAGTGTAAAAATAATGAAAGAATATAAACGGTTATCATACCGACAATTCCCATAATAAAGGTGAGCAAGCTTTGGGTTTTATAACCCTGTTGTGGTGTCATTTTGGTGAAGTTAGTCACTACCCAGAAATAACTGTCATTTGCATGAGATACACACATTGCCCCTGAGGCGATTGCCATAACGGTTAAAGCTGCACCCATTTCAGAGGTTAAACCTAAGGCATTCATTAGTGAATCGCTTGCATTGAACATCCCCATAATGGATGCTGTTGTAATAATCGCTACGGTTGAACTTCCTTGTGCTGTTTTTAAAATTGCAGAAATTAAGAATGGGAAGAAAATTCCAGCAGCACTAATAGTTACAGCATTTTGTTTTATATACTCTACAAAGCCAGCTTCTGTAATGACTTTTCCTAACACGCCGCCTGCCGCAGTAATAAAGAGGATTGGGCCAACAATTTTCAATGTTTCATTAGTTAATTCATTAAATTCTACAGTTTTTTTAGTATTCACTAACAAGAAAATTGAGAAAATAACACCAATCGCTAAAGCAATAATAGGATTTCCTAGGAATTGAACGGGTACCGCAATATCACCTTCTAATCCCATAATTTTGCCAATTGAACCTAATGCCATAAAGAAAATTGGCATAATGATTGGTGCAAGGCTTAAGAAGCCACTTGGTAAAGGTCCATAATGTTTAAGTAAATCATCATAACTTTGGGTAATTAGCTGATCATCTTCAGCTGATGGCTCTAACATTACCTTTTTGCTCGTGAATTTGGCAAAAATATAACTAGCAATTAAAACAGGAATAGAAACTACAACCCCCATAATGATCACCAGTAGAATATTTGAGCTTAAACCCACAGCGCCAGCAGCTGCAATTGGTCCTGGTGTTGGTGGAATAAATACATGAGAAGCATATAAACCAGCACTTAGTGCTACTGACATACTAATTGGGTTGGCTAGAATTTTTTTACTAATCGCTTCACGAATTGGATTTAATACAACGAAACCGCTATCACAGAATACTGGAATACCTACGACCCAGCCCATAATCAGCATGGCTAATTCAGGACGTTTTTGCCCTACGATATTGACTACAATATCTGCTAATTTTAATGCAGCACCTGTTTTTTCTAGCACAGTACCAATAATGGCACCAAAGATAATCACAATACCGATACTTTTAAATGTGCCACTAAATCCATCACCAATAATGCTTGGGATTTTATTTAAGCTAATGCCCGCAATAATTGCCAAACCAAGAGAAACACTCATTAATGCTAAGAACGGATGGACTTTTAATTTTGATATCATCCAAATCATAATTATGATAGCGATGATAAATGTGATAATAAGAGAAATACCAGACATAGTAATGCTCCTTAGATAAAATAAATAGGTCAGTCTTATTATTGATAAATCTGACTATAAAATCTTTGTATTAAAATACAAAAAATTGATTGTTTTATTTCTTATTTTTATGTAAACATCTAATTTTTTAAAGTTGAAATGTACCGATATAGAGAATAAATTTATCTTCTATCTTATTGATATTTAAGCCAGTTATTTTTTCTATTTTACTTATTCGATAACGTAATGTATTGATATGAATAAACATAGATTTTGAACTGAGAGAAAGATCACAATTTGATAAAAAATATTGTTTTAAAGTTTTTCTAAGTATGCCGTTGGGATCTTGTTGCACTAATTTATGAAGTGGGCTAGTTAATAATGCATGTTGCCATGATTCAGAAAAAGTGTTGATTAACACAGGAAAGCGTTCTTGTGAAAATGAATAAATGGTTTTTTTAGGATGTTGTTTTAAGCCATATTCTAAAGTGGCTTTTGCTGTTTGATAAGAAAGATGAAAGCTATTTATTGAACTGGTTGTTAAGCCAATAGAGAGTTTATATTCTTGAATCTGCAATAAAGGTAATAAATGGTTAATTTGTTTTTGTTGAGTGATAGTTGTCAATATGGAGATTGGCATAATCATTGCAATTTGATCTAATCCAATGGGCACTGATGGGGTTTGTGGAAAGGTCTGTTCCAAATAACTCAGCGTAGTTTGCAATTTTTCTATATTTGCTTGCAAAAATTTAATAATGATCACCGCACTTTCAGGGGCTAATGCAATGTTAAATCCATGAGTCTGTTCAAGGATTTGTGATAGATTATGAGAAGAGCTATCTTCCAGCAACTTTATGATAAATTCTTCTCGATAACGGCGTGTCCAACGTTCTTTTTCTAAGGCTGCGTGCTGTTCAATAATCAGCTCGGCTGTCATTCTGACTAATTCAGCATAAGCACTAATCTTTTCAGGGACTCCTGAAATACCAATGACACCAAGTATTTTGCCTAAATAATTAATAGGTAAATTAATACCAGGTTGTACTTCATCATTCCATTTTTTGGCAAGCTGCTCATCAATTTCGATAGTGCGATTTTCACGGATTGCTAAGATCGCACCAATATGTTTTTGATGAAGGCGTTTGGTATCGCCAGAAGCAATGATAATGCCATTTTGATCCATTACATTAATCGATGAACCAATTATTTTCATTGCACGTTGAACAATTTTTTGTGCAATCATTTGATTGAGAAGCATAGCGTTTCCTTTTACGAGAAAAGTGCGGTTAGATTTACAAAAATTTTAGCAGAACTTATGCATCATAGCCGAATGAAATGATAAATATTTATTGCTTTTTTATATCTAATGGCTACAATACTAGCTCCTTGTCGTAGCTGGATTAGAGATCGGCTAACGATGTATCATTAACAAACCCTAGTTATAAGGATTTAATATGTCTCTAACTACAGAACAAAAAGCAGCAATCGTTGCTGAATATGGTCGTGATGCAAAAGATACAGGTTCATCAGAAGTTCAAATTGCATTATTAACTGCACAAATTAACCACTTGCAAGCTCACTTTGCAGAACATAAAAAAGATCATCATGGTCGTCGTGGTTTATTAGGTATGGTTTCACGCCGTCGTAAACTTTTAGATTATTTAAAACGTAAAGATTTAGCACTTTACCAAGAAACAATCAGCCGTTTAGGTTTACGTCGCTAATTCTTAGCAATATTACAGAAAGCTCTCCTTGCGAGGGCTTTTTTTATGAGCTGATTATTTAAAATAAAATTAAATATAAGTTAAAAATTCAATTAATCATTTCATTTAAAAATAATAAATAACGCCTTATATTATTATTTTGTTTTAAAATTCATCAATCAGGTTAAAAGTTTATTTTTTTATTTACTTGCGCTTGACATTAAAGGCTTAAAAACGTATTATTCACCTCGCTTAATTGCGGAGGAATGGTCGAGCGGTTGAAGGCACCGGTCTTGAAAACCGGCGAGGGCTTACGCCCTCCGTGAGTTCGAATCTCACTTCCTCCGCCACTTAATTTAAAGAACCCGTAAGTTGAAAGATTTACGGGTTTTTGCTTTTTGAATTAACTGTTTTCTATTTTGTTATTTTCTTTCTCTTCTTTTTCTTCTTGGAAAGATAAATACTCTTCCAGTATATCAATGGCTTCTATACATCTTGCTTTGCGTTGATTGGTGATTTCAATTTGTCGTAAATAAATTCCTTTATCTTGAGCAGTCGTACAAATCTCAAGGTTATCTTGTAATTCACTTACTTTTTCATTTAGCGCTTGTAATGCTTCATAATAGCGAACTAGACGTTCTCTTGGCGGTAATTGATTAATCTGTGCTTTTAATTTTTCACGTTTATTTTGCGTTGTTTTAGTTGCTGTTTTATTTGTTTGTAATTCCACAATATTCAGTGCATCGGTAAGGGCTGTACATTGTGCAAGTAATTTTTCTGTGAAAAAACTAATTTGTTCAATTTGGTCATTATTTAGCTGTTTTATTTGATCTAATGTTTGTTGCAGTTGTGAGAAATAAAATGCCCCTTTCTCAAAATCTTCAGTAAATAAAGTGCGGTCAAATTTAGCATAAATTTTTTTATCAGCAGCATTTGAAAATTGTTTAGTTAGCGTAGTCACTTTTTCTTGTAACTTATCAATAAGTGCGGTGAGTTTTTGCATAAAATTCCTAAAGCTAGATAAACAAATCTCCCCGAAGTAGAGGAGATTTTGAGATAATTAAAGTATCATTGCGGCAATCCAACCAAACACTAATAATGGAATATTAAAGTGTAAGAATGTGGGTACAACAGAGTCCCAAATATGATCGTGTTTACCGTCCATATTTAGACCTGATGTTGGTCCTAGAGTGGAATCAGAAGCAGGTGATCCAGCATCTCCTAAGGCGGCTGAGACACCAACAATTGAAATTGTTGCTAAAGGAGAGAAACCTAGGGTTAAGCAAAGCGGTACATAAATTGAAGTAATAATTGGTACAGTAGAGAATGATGAACCAATTCCCATGGTAATTAATAAGCCTACTAATAACATTAAGAAAGCAGCAATACCTTTACTTTCAATGCCTTGGCTGAAAGTTTGTACTAAATCATTGACACCTTGTGTGGCATTAATTACGTTAGCAAAGCCCGATGCCGCAATCATAACAAATCCAATCATTGCCATTAAACGCAAGCCTTGTTGGAAAATATCATTGCTTTCTTTTAAGCGGAATACGCCACAGATACCAAAAATAATTAAACCAGCAAGCCCACCAATAATAGTTGAACTTGTGAAAAGTTGTAAACCGAAGGTGACTACAACAGCAATAATACTGCTAGTGATATGGAATGGTTTAATATTTGCAATATGTTGCTCGATTTCTGCTGTTGTTGGTTCAGCAACATTAATGATGTATTCTCTGGGTTTACGATAACTGACAAAAACAGCAAATAATAAACCAAGAATCATTCCGCAAACGGGAATTAACATGGACATTGAAACTTCAGCGACTGAAGTTTGTAAACCTAATTTTTCACCCACTGTATTAATGTTTTTTACTAATACACTTTCAATAAAGATTTTACCGAATCCAACAGGTAATAACATATAGGTTGCAGTTAAGCCGAAAGTTAACACACAAGCTACCGCACGGCGGTCAATATGTAATTTATTGAGAATAGAGAGTAGTGGAGGAATCACAATTGGAATAAACGCAATATGTACTGGGATTAAGTTTTGTGATGAAATAGCAAATAATACAAGAACACCAAGAATGAGATATTTAAATCCAGCCATTGATTTACCACTTGGTGCTTTACCTAGACGTTTAATAATTTTATAAGCTAATAAATCAGTAATTCCAGATTTAGAAATAGCCACTGCGAAAGCACCAAGAATTGCATAGTTCATTGCCACTTCTGCACCACCACCGAGGCCTTCGGTAAAGGTTTTTATGGTGTCACTCATACTTAGAACAGCAATATTTTCTCCACCTAAGTGTGTTGAGAAACCTGCCACAAGCGCTGAAATAACAAGGGCAATTACCACATTAATGCGTAATAAACTGAGCGCTAATAAAACAATGATAGAGAGTACCACTGGATTAGTTAACATTGTATTGGTCCTTTTGGTTAGATAAAAATTTTAAAAAAAACAACCGCACTTTTAATTTGCTGAATCATCAGATTGTACAATATGTGGAAAACCACCTAAATGTTTTAAATGATTTACCATGTAGCAAAATAATTCTGCCGTGCGTTCCGTATCATATAAGGCGGAATGAGCCTGTTTACCATCAAATGTAATTTTAGCCACTTTGCAGGCTTTCACTAAAACTGTTTGTCCGAGCATAAAGCCACTTAAAGTTGCGGTATCAAACATGCCAAATGGATGAAATGGATTACGCTTCACACCACAACGTTCAGCCGCCGCCATGACAAAACTTTGATCAAAAGTTGCATTATGAGCTACGATAATAGAACGTTGACAACCATTGTCTTTCTGACCACGACGAACCATTTGGAAAAGACCTGTAATTGCATCAGTTTCTGAAATAGCACCACGTAATGGATTGTGAATATCAATACCATTAAATTTTAATGAGTCAGGGTTAATATTTGCACCTTCAAAGGGTTCAATATGCGCATGATATTTTTGATCAGGCACAAGCCACCCATTTTCATCCATTTTAACGGTGATTGCTGCTAGTTCTAATAATGCATCTTGTTTGGCATTAAAACCAGCGGTTTCTACATCAATAATTACAGGATAATAACCACGAAAACGATTTTTAAGTAAATTGTAATTAGTTGTTTCGTTTTCTGTTGTTTCTGTATGAAGTTCTGTCACGATAATAATCCTAATTAAAATAAAGGAGGTACGAGTAAAGCAATAGTACAATAAAAAATGAAAAAATAGGTCGAACTTTACAGATGAGAATTAACCCAATGCTGATTTAGCACTTTTATTTTCGATAAATTCAATTTTGTAACCATCTGGATCTTCTGCAAATGCGATAACTGTTGTGCCACCTTTTACCGGACCAGGTTCACGGGTGATTTTTCCACCTTGCGCACGAATGGCTTCACAAGTGGCATAAATATCATCAGTGCCAATAGCTAAATGACCAAAGGCATTGCCTAATTCATATTCGGTGACTCCCCAGTTATAAGTCAGTTCAATCACTGAGGTTTTATCTTCATCATCATAACCGACAAAGGCTAAGGAATATTGATATTCAGGATTTTCACTAGTGCGTAACAATTTCATACCCAAAACTTCTGTGTAAAATTGAATTGAACGCTCTAAATTTCCCACACGTAACATTGTATGTAAAAGACGCATCTTTCTCTCCTAAAATAAATGCATAAAAATTATCAAAAGTAAAGTTAATTATGCCATAAAATCACTTAGATAAGAAGAGTGTGAATCTGATCGCAAAATTGAATAGTGAAGCTTGAGTATATACCTATAAATAGGTATATGTAAAAATAAGTTTATAAACAAATCAAGGAGTAATATACATGTTTAGATTCTTAAAAGCCTCTCCCCCAATTCCTCGTCTTGAAGCCTCACAAATTGATAATGAATATAAAAAATTACGTTGGCAAGTTTTTTTTGGTGTATTTATTGGATATGCTGCTTATTATCTTATTCGTAAGAATTTTTCTTTGGCAATTCCTTATTTAATTGATGAATATGGCTATACCAAGGCTGATCTTGGTACAGTTGGTGTGGCACTTTCTCTTGCCTATGGATTTAGTAAATTTATCATGGGTAATGTTTCAGACCGTTCAAACCCAAAATATTTTATTACTATCGGCTTGCTAGGATCTGCCTTAGTGAGCTTAATTTTTGGTTTAGTACCTGGTGTGTTGGCATCTATACCATTTATGGTGGTATTAGGGGCATTGAATGGTTGGTTTCAAGGCATGGGCTATCCTCCTGGCGCAAAAACTATGACCAACTGGTTCAGTAAGTCCGAACGTGGTGCTTGGTGGAGCTGGTGGAATGTTTCCCATAAACTTGGAGGCGGTTTAATTGGACCATTAGCTTTATTAGGATTAGCGATTTTTGGTACTTGGCAATCTCTTTTTTATTTACCAGCATTAATTGCTATTATTTTAGCACTTATCATGTTTTTCTTAATGCGAGATACCCCTGAATCAGAAGGACTGCCTCCTGTTGATGAATGGAAAGGTGAAGCGGTTATTGAACAAGTGGAATCCGCACATACTTTGTCATCTATGGATATTTTCAAAAAATATATTGTGCATAATAAATTCTTATGGGCAATTGCAATGGCAAATGTGTTTGTGTATTTCATTCGTTATGGAATTATTGATTGGGCACCTACTTACTTAAAAGAAGTGAAGCATTTTACAGTAGATAAGCAAAGTTGGGCATATTTCCTTTATGAGTATGCTGGTATTTTTGGAATGTTAGCAAGTGGTTATTTAAGTGACAAGGTGTTTAAAGGACATCGTGCGCCACCTATGTTGCTGTTCTTAACTGGTGTATTAATTGCTATTTTTGTATATTGGAAAAATCCAGCAGGTAATCCTTTAGTAGATAATATCTGTTTAGTTGCAATTGGTTTCTTAATTTATGGACCAGTGATGATGATTGGTTTACAAGCCGCAGATTTAGTTCCACGAGTGGCAACAGGTACTGCAACAGGTTTAACAGGATTATTTGGTTATTTACTTGGCTCAGCATCAGCAGGTTGGGTAATGGGAAAACTAGTTGATTTATATGGTTGGGATGGCGGCTTCTACGCACTTATTATAGCAAGTGTGTTAGGTTTCTTATTTATTGCTTACACATTATTCTATAAGCCAACTCAAGCCTAAATTTTTTATAAATAAACCGCACTTTGATCTGCACCTTAACCAGTTGGTTTAAGTCTCCAACTTTTAAAGTGCAGATCATTGTTTTTCTAAGACGTTGACTAATTAGAAACTCAAATTCACACCAAGCATTGCATTTCTACCCATTTGCGGAATATGTGGTAAGTAGGAAGCGTGTTGGTACATCTTTTGATTTAGCAAGTTATCTACCTTTAAGAAAACTTGATATTCCATTTGGTTTAGGTGATTGCTATAAGTCACCCCTAGATTCACTTGGTGATAGCCTGGTGTTCGTTTTTCATATTTCGACAGTTTATTTTGAGCAAACACGCGGTAATATTCCAACATTCCTGACCAATTTTGGTTGAAATCAGCATTAAATCTTGTACCTAAACGCAGTGGCGGAACACGAGGGGCAGAAATGTCAGGTTGTTTTTCCCAACGAGATACTTGTCCTCGTTGTGGTCCGAAAATATAGTAACCCATTGCCATATCTGGTAAATCCACTAATTTTCCACGTACATAATCACCAAATACGGCGAGGCGATAGCGTGGAGTAAATAAATAGCCGATTTCACCTTCTATACCGCTAAAACGAGCTTTTGCTTGGTAGTAACGATTTACTTTAAGATTATATTCATCGGTCATTGATTTTGGACCACGGTTATCGTTGAGGGTAAACGGATAAATATAGTTACCGTAACGTGTGTGGTAAACATTGAATTTATAATCCCATTTATCACCGACATAAGCTAACGAAAGTTCAATTTGGTTAGAACGTTCTTTTTTCAGATTTTTATTACCCGCCTCAAAGGCATTCATTGCAATATGCTTGCCGTGAGCGTAAAGCTCTTGAGCATTTGGCAAACGTTCTTGATGTGCCATATTTAAGGTCAATTTATGATTTGGTGCGAAATACCAATGGGTTGCAAAGCTATAGGAGTAGCCTTTGTCTTTATGCGGATCAAGATTTGGCATTGGTGTATTAAAGTATAACCAGCGGTCAATCAATTCCACATCATAATCCATTGAGATTTTTTGGCGTTCTGCACGTCCGCTAAGTTCAAAAGCTAAGTCTCCTAAATTCCAACGTTCAATCGCAAATAGGCTTAGCTGCTTGGTTTTCGGATTATTCAAAAGCTGCTGTTTATTCACTGCTCGTGATTCCTCTAATGCTAAAGCACTGGTGAGCTGGCTGGTATATTGCAAACCAATTGCTCCTTTTAAGCCTTTCCACTCCTTATGTACTAATTCAAAACGTAGGTTTTTGCCTTTGTTTTTGAAGTAGTTTTCCACTCTGTTACCATCTTTCTCATCGTGGTAATAATCTACATAATTGGCGGACACTTTAAAAGACTCAAATCCTTTGAATGGATTTCGCAATTCGCCATCAAAATCATATCGCTTACTGTGTAATTTGATCCAAGGTTTGCCATGAACATGTTCTTCTAAGCCAGTTGATGAGGCTCCTGGAATGTGAGTATGTAGCAAACGCAAGCCTGGGTTATTGTAATCAATATCACTTTCTTCAGCCAAATGAGGGTAGAAACGCAAATAGCCTTTTTCAAACATTACCGATTGACGAATAATGCTGATGGTGTGGTGCTCATATTTGTGTGTATGTCCGATCAAACCATAGTGATCTCGGCGATCAGTGTACGCCATGCCAATATGTCCTCGCTCGCCAATCCAAGAAAGCCCGATCGTGCCTGTTTGTGATTGTACATCACTGTCTGGTACTCGGTGATAAGGCTTGCCCTCAATGGTGAAATGAGGTGCATAATATTCAGATGCCTTGTTGTACAGACCTTGTACATGTAACGCAAGATTTGGGGTTAAGGCAAAAGTTGAGCCAAGATAGGTTAAACGTTCTTTGCTCGCTGAGCCAAAACGTATACCCGCTTGCCCTTCATAACCTTTCTCAGGAATTGTTGTTGGGATTTTTTCGTCTACCACATTAATTACACCAGCCGTATTGCCAGCACTATATAACAGGGTTGTTGGGCCACGCAAAATCTCAATGCGTTTAGCCAACAAAGCATCAACCGTCACAGCGTGATCGGGTGACATTCCCGACATATCTAGGTTCTCACCGTTATTTTGTAAAATTTTTGCGCGTTTACTTTCTTGTCCTCGGATAATAGGTGTACTCGCTCCACCACCAAATTGACTAGAATGAATCCCTAACTCTCCAGAAAGGGCATTACCTAAGGTTGCACCACGTTGCTTGAGCGTTTTTTCCTCAACTATTGCCTCATTGCTGTTTAGTTCATTACCGACTAATTTCCCCTTGGTTGATGGCAAACTTCCATCAATCTGAATTTCCTCCAATACGATTTCACTCGCATAGCTCATTCCGCTCATTGCAATTAACGCTGCAACGGCAAGATTATTTTTATTAAACATTCTTCAAACCTAAAAAAGCATAAATAAATAATAGGGAAGGCAATTTACAGAGATTTGAAAGAAATTGCAAGATATACATAATAATTTTATAGATATATTGTAAGTGGTCATTTTTTTGGAAAATTTGCGATTGGTAGAATAGCATTATAAAAAAAATCCGCACCTTATTAATTAAGATACGGATTTTTATCGTTACTTTAAATATTATTTGCTATCGGGCTTATTGTAACTAGGGTGGCGAGGGCCAACTAATAATCCACCATTTTTCCCTAAATGCACTAAGTTACTCATTGCTCCAGCTGAGATTTCATAGCCTTTATCTTTTGATGTATCAATTACCTGACTTACTACTGCTTTAACTAGTGCAACTAATGCTCCATCATTACTATTTTTAGAACCTTGGCTATAGGATCCCGTTCCTTCCCATAAGACTTTGCTGGTTTTTAGGTCCACAAGTTGTCCTTCAAGAGAAACTGTAGTTACGCTATCAAACACTTTATAACTTGTCCCATACTCATTCACATTTAAATACAAAATGCTATCGGCACCAAAAATATCGCGAATTTTTTTATGACTTGCACTGCGAATCGCTGCACCATCAACTAAACCATTTTGCTTGAAGGTTTCATCTACAAGAGCTACTGGGTAAACATAGTAACCTTTTTCTGCGAGTTGATAGGATGCTCTAGCCAATACACTTGTATCCGCTTTTGCATCTACAGAATTGTTGACAGGCATGACGACTAAGATAGATTTTGGTTTACTTTCTTTTAATGCGGTGTAGTCATATTGTGGTGCAGGTTTAGTCGCACAACCTGCAAGTAAGATAGCACTAGCCAAACCTATTAATACTTTTTTCATTGCGGTGTCCTCTTACTTTTTACGTTGTAAAAATTGCATAAAAGTAGTGCTTTCAGGATAAAGAGCTTGTTCCTGTTGGAATGCTGCTTTTGCCTCAGCTCTTTTTCCCTGTTTCAGCAACGCTAAGCCCAAATGTCCATATACTCCAGGAGCAACTGGCTTACTGCTTTGTTTAGCTTGAGAAATAATTTGATTTAATGAATCTTCTTGTTTGGCAAAATCACCTGTTTCATTATAGTGAGCATAGACGACATCAGAATAATTTCCCCAATAATAGAGATCGGTATTCTCTTTTTTACTTCCACAAGCGGCAAGTAAGGCGAACGTTACTCCCATACTTAGTACTTTTAATGTTTTTATCATCGTAAACCTCTATTTTGTGGGAGTCCAACGACCAGACTCAATACCATTAATTAAATTGTTTACTGCTTCACGAATTGCAAGATCAAGTACCTTACCATTTAAGGTTGAATCATAACCTGCAGTACCACCAAAGCCTAATACTTCACGATTAGACAGATTATATTCTCCTGCGCCTTGAGCTGAGAACACAACTTCAGATGTATTTACATTCACTACATTCAACATCACTTTGGCATAGGCAACTTGTTCTTTACCACGACCTAAGATCCCAAATAATTGGTGATCGCCTACGGTTTTACGACCAAATTCCGTTACATCGCCCGTAATAACGTATGTTGCTCCTTTGAGGTTCTGTTTTTTCCCTTTAATTTTAGCCTCAGACTTAATTTCACTCATATTTGTGCGATCTAACACAGAGAAACGCCCAGTTTGTTGTAAATGAGAAACCAAAATTGTTTTTGATTGATTACTAAGTTGATCCACCCCATCTGAGAAAACGCCATTTTGGAAACTTGATTTATTATCAAATTTTCCAACAGAAATAGGTGCTTTAACCCCATTGTAAGTAGCTGCGGTTGTTGCAGCTTGAGTTTCAGTTGGCGCGACCACACGAGAACCTTCTGTTGCACACCCCACCAACCCCAAGATACAGGCACATAATGTCACAATTTTTTTCATGAAAAGCTCCTTAGATGATAGATAAATTGCCAAATGATAATGATTCCTAATAACTTAAAAAGCAATGTTTTATTGAAAGAAAAGATGATTAAAATCAAATAGAAAAATAAATAAACACCGCTTGCAAATCAAATTACAAGCAGTGATTTTTTCTAATTTATTGAAAATTACAGATCATCAATTACCAAATAGATTTTATGCACGGGACCATGAACGCCTACTACTTTGATAAGCTCAATATCAGCGGTTGCTGAAGGACCTGAAATGATGTTCACACAAGATGGCATTCTTTCGCCTAATTGAGCTTTGTCGTGCAAGATTTTTGCAAGCTGTGCCACACGAGGTAACACTGTGCTTTTGCGTAAGATTACCACTGATTTTTCAGGAAGTAGGCTTACTGATCTGCCGTAATCTTTGCTGGAGAACAATACAACGCTACCGGATTCGGTTAAACCATACTCACCATAAACAATGCCGATATTTGCCTGTTTTGCTTTCAGCAAGTTTTCATCGCCGCTATTGAAATCCCATTGGTAGCAATGTTCATATTTTGCTTTTAGCGTATCGGTAATGCCTAGAGCTTTTAAACGCTCATCGTTGTTTACGATAATATTACCACCGCCGTATTTTTCACAAATGTTGATAATTGCCGTGGGTAGCCCAGATTCTTTTGCTTCCACCACATCAGTCATCATTACACGAGCAAAATCAATAAACTCTTGACAGAGTTGAGCTTGGCTACGATTAGTTAAACGCGTAATGGCGTGGTCATTCACTAATTTTGGCATTGGCTCAGGGATAGTTTGAAGTGGTCTGCCCATACATTCAGCTAATTTCGTTAAAAATTTTTCACGGTTTTGTAGATCCATCTTATTATCCTCTGTAAGTAAACCATTCACGGAAACTTTCACCTTCTGCATTTGGTAAGTCACGAGCTTTAGTCCATTCAGCTAATGCTCCAAAGTTTACAGGCGTTTTGCCATTTTTAATAAACTTACTCGCCACTTTTGCCCCCACTTTTACTCCTACTTTCCACAGAGTTGGGTGTGAATTCGCGAAGTTGAAACCGAAGATAGACAAACGCTCCGCCATTGGTGTCATTCCACTTTGAGCGATGTTTTCACGGTGTTTTAAAATCAGTTGTGCTAGCGGAATTTTTACAGGACAAACACTGTTACAGGCAGTACAAAGCGAGCAAGCATAAGGTAATTCTTTAAATTCCTCATATCCGCCTAATAGTGGCGAAATAACTGAGCCAATTGGACCTGGATAAATTGAACCATAACCATGACCACCAATTTGGCGATAAGCAGGGCAAGTGTTTAAGCAGGCACCGCAACGAATACAACGTAGGACTTCTTTAAATTTACTTTCTAAAATTTTTGAACGTCCATTATCCACAATCACTAAATGAAATTCTTCAGGGCCGTCAGTTTCTCCTTCTAAACGTGGACCTGTAAGCCAAGTGTTATAAGCAGTTAATTTTGCACCTACTGCACTACGAGCAAGCATTGTAATCAATACATCAACTTCTTGGAAAGTAGGGGCTAAGCGTTCCATTCCCATTACCGCAATATGTGTTTTGGGTACTGTCGTTGCCATGCGTAAGTTGCCTTCGTTGGTTACAAGACAAACTGAGCCTGTTTCTGCCACTGCAAAGTTACAACCTGATATTCCAATATCGGCTTCTAAGAAATCTTGGCGAATTTTCTGACGCACAAAGGCAGTCATTTCTTCGGGCGTTTCTGAACCGTTGTAGCCCAACATATCCTGTAGATCTTGGCGAATTTTATGGCGATCTTTATGAATTGCTGGTACAACAATATGTGATGGCTTATCGCCTACAATTTGCAGTAAATATTCACCCAAATCAGTTTCTATTACATTAATGCCTTCTGCTTCTAACACATGGTTCATTCCGATTTCTTCGGTTACCATTGATTTGGATTTAACAATTTTTTGGGCATTTTTTGCTTTAGCCACTTGTTTGATGTAGTTAGTTGCTTCTTCAGCTGTTTCAGCGAAGAAAACATGTCCACCATTTTCAGTGACTTTTTCGCTAAGTTGGTAGAGATAAGCATCTAAATTAGCTAAAACATGGTTACGAATTTGTGCGGCTGCATCACGCCACTCTTCCCAGTTACCAAGCTCATCAACCATACGTTGACGGTTTGCTCCGATGGTTTCTTGAGCTTTTACTAAAGCTTTACGTACAATTTCGTTGTTCACTTGCTGATCAACACGTTGTTTAAATGGCAGAGTGTTAGTTTGTAAATATGACATATTATTTTTCTCCCTGCATTAACACTTCAGCAATGTGCATAACTTTGATTGGCTTACCTTCACGGCTTAAACGACCGCTAATATTCATTAAACAACTTACATCAGCGCCAATTAAGTAATCTGGTTGTTCAACATTAATATGTTCCACTTTTTCTTTTACCATTTCACCAGAAATTTCTGCCATTTTTACTGAGAATGTGCCACCAAAACCGCAGCAAGTTTCTTGGTTTTTAATAGGAAGTAATTCTAAGCCCTTCACATTTTGTAATAAGGCGATTGGCTCATCTTTAATGCCTAATTTACGAAATAAACTGCAAGAAGGGTGATACACGGCTTTTCCTGGGAGATATGCCCCAACATTGGTAACACCTAATTGATTCACAATGAAATCGGTTAAATCATAAAAACGGTTTGCTACTTTTCTTGCTCGTTCTACCCATTCGATTTCACCAGAACGCTCAAAATATTCTGGATAATTTTTAATCGCATACACACAAGAACCAGCAGGAGCAACGATTGGGTAATCATTTACTTCAAAAGTTTCCACTAAGTTTTTCATTCCTGCGATAGCTTGTTTAGTATAGCCACTATTGATAGCAGGTTGCCCACAGCAACCTTGTTTTTCAAGAAAAGTGATTTGACAGCCGAGCTTTTCAAGTAAAAGTACAGTGTTTTTGGCAACACCGGCTTTCATCACATCAGCAATACAGGTGACATAAAAATTGACGTTCATAATGAACTCCCACAAATAAAAATAAGAATCAAACTCAAAAATCCCGTCCTAAAACGGCGAAAGGAAGTAAAATTTTACTTCCTTTCTTAAAGACTAATTAAAAAAAATTAGAGATTATAAACTAATGGCACAATAAAGATGGCTGCTGCTGCCGAAATTACACCGTAAACAAACATTGGAACAACAGTTTTCTTAATAATATTACCTTCTTGTTTATCAATACCCAATACAGAACATACTGCAACGATGTTATTGATACACACCATATTACCCATTGCGCCACCGACGGATTGTAAGGCAAGAATTAAGGTTACTGATAATCCCACTTGGCTTGCTGTTGCATATTGAACTGTACCGAAAGTTAAATTAGATACGGTATTTGAACCTGAGAAGAAAGCACCAATTGCACCTAAGTAAGAAGCAAATAACGTCCAGTATTGACCAGTGTATTCTGCAAAGCTTTGACCGATGATTTGCACCATTGATTCTTTACCGCCAATCAACATTAATTTTACCATAATTAATGCACCTAATAGGGCTAAGAATGGTTTTTTCACTTGTGATAAGCTGGTAGAGAAGATCTCTGCGCTATTTCTGCTTGATACTGCAAAAATAGGTAAACAAATTAATACGCTCACTACAAAAGGAATTAATGCAGGTACATAAAGTAATTTATAGCTAGTTGCTACGTTTGTGCCTAAAATGTTTTTCAAGGCAAAAATTAAACCTTGGCTGATTTCAAAGTTCGCAAATCCAAGAGAGCTTGCAATCCAAGTAGTTGTATCATTCATTAATGCTTTAAATGGCAACTGTTGAATACGAGTAAGGATTAAAAGAACAATTAATAAACCTGTTGGTAATAAGGCCTTTGCGACTTCTCCGAATGTTACTTTATTGTGACCAAGAGTGTTTTCTGTTTTTGCTAAACCAATGCCTTTGTTTGCTACCCAAACAGACACCAACAAACCCTGCCACTAATGCTGGAAACTCATAGTTAAATTGCGCAATGATGAAGTAAGGAATTACGCAAGCAAATATGCTGATATAGATAAAGATAAGGTTTGCACGGATTTCTTTCCAAGTTACCACTAAGCGTAACGCTATTACTGGTATAATGAATGCTACAACAGAGTGAATAAATGCACTAATTTGACCAATTTGTAATACTTGCTCATCGTTAATCAAACCGTCTTTTAAAAGAGGCCCCATACCAAACCAGGTTGGTGTACCTACAGCACCAAATGATACTGGCACAGAGTTCATCACAAGTGCTAATAATGCCACTTTTAATGGGTTGAAACCTAAGCCTACCAAAATAGGTGCTGCAATTGCTGCTGGTGTACCAAATCCTGATGCACCTTCAATCATGAAGGCAAAAGCCCAGCCGATAATCATCAACTGTGCGATAGAGTTTGGGTTAATGTTTCCTAACCATTTTCGCATAGTATCGGTTACACCTGACACTTCTGAGAAGCGGTTAAATAAAATTGCTCCGAAGATAACGGTAATCGGTGTTAAAACATCACCTAAGCCTGCGATCATATTCGCTGCCACTAAGGTAAAATCACTACCGAAATAGGTTAATTGTAGAATAAAAATAAGAGCGGCTGTTAGGGGTAATGCCACATAAGACGGCAACGCATTACGTTTTACCATTAAATAAATTAGTAAAACGATCGGGCAAATACTCAGAAATAGAGCCATATCACACCTCATTTTGGTTAAAGAAAAGACCTTTCTGGTCAGAGGAGTATGGATTCTACCTTTAAATTGGATTAATGTAACAAAATTGTTGTAGATTTGTGATCATCTTCAAATTTTTGTAATGAAATAGTTTAAAAATAAACAAATCATAGGCTTTATATTTACTTTTTATCTGATTTGTGAATTTTTTTACAAAATTTGGCGATTAAAGACGATTTGCCCTCATAAATTTATAAGCGGTTTAAATTTATGGGGGCAGATCAAAGTGCGGTTAATTTTTGCTAAATTTACTTAGCGGTCATCCATTTATCATAGATTTTTTGATATTCACCATTCGCTTTAATTGTAGCTAAAGCTTTATTGAATTCATCTACCAAGGCTTGATTTGATTTATTGGTAGCAATACCTAAACCATTACCAAAATAGGCTTTATTATCAATTTTCTCACCTATAAAATCTAATCCTGGAGTTTTATTGATCATATCAACTAAAACAGGAATATCACCAAAGATGGCATCAATACGACCGTTTTGAATATCTAGAAGTGCATCTTGAAATGAAGCATAAGCTTTTACTTCAAAATTAGTTTTTTCTTTTAATAAATAATTTTGATAAGTGGTTCCATTTTGTACACCAATGGTTTTCGCTTTAGAAAAATCACTTCCTTTTTTAGCAATAAATGCCGCTGAACTTTCAAAATAAGGCTCAGAGAACAGTACTTGTTTTTGACGAGCTTCTGTAATACCGATACCTGAAATAGAAGCATCAAAACGTTTTTGTTTTACGCCTTGAATTAAGGCATCAAAAGCTTGGCTTTTAAAACTACAATTGGCTTGTATTTCTTTACAAAGTGCATTGGCAATATCCACATCAAAACCAATAATTTCACCTTTTTCATTGGTAAATTCAAATGGTGGATAAGTGGGTTCCATTGCAAAAGTGATATCTTTGGCTTGTGCGACAAAAGCCGTTCCTAATAGGATGGTAGCAAGTAATAATTTTTTCATAGTTTTTTCCTTAATGTGAAAAGTGAATTAATATTATATTTTTATGCATAATTATTCAAGTGGTTTTGTAAAAAAGTGCGGTTGAATATTAAAATTTTTTAATTTCAGACCGCACTTTGATTATTGAGCGTTATTGAATTGGTTTAATTGATCTTCATTAACTTGTAAAACTTGTTCTAGATTTTCAAAATGTTTTTTAATGATTTGAATATTTGCATTTTCAGGTACGTAAATAGTGATAGCGGCAAAGTTTTGATATTTATAAACTACTTTACAATTTAATTTATTGGCTTGTTGGATCAAGCTTTCTACTGGAGCAATTGCTGGATCATAAAAAATAATTAAATTACGGGTTTCGTTGATTTCTTCTGTGGTATCAAGCGTTCCTTGCTCTATAGCTGAAAAATTGCAAATTGATTTAGGTTGGTCAGAATGAGATGAATAAATGATACAACCAGAGAGATGAATGGTTGCTAAACCTAATAATAAATATTTCATATTATTTGATCGCTATCATTGAACCAAAGTTAAAGCATTGGAACCATAATTCAATATGAGAGAAACCAATTGCTTGCAATCTTTCTTTATGAATTTCAATGCTGTCGGTACGCATAACATTCTCAAGTGCGGTGCGTTTTTGACTAATTTCTAATTCACTATATCCATTTGCACGCTTAAATGTGTGGTGTAAGTCTATGAGTAATTTATTGTTAGTTTCATCAGCAAAGCGGAATTTTTCTGAAAGTACTAGTAATCCGCCAGGGGTTAATCCTGCATAGATTTTTTCTAATAAACTTTTTCGATCTTCTGGTGGGAGAAATTGTAATGTGAAATTTAAAATCACCATGGAGGCATTTTCAATTTCCACTTCACGAATATCATCACAGAGAATTTCAACTGGAACTTGGCTATGATAAGCGGCAATATGTTGACGACAACGTTCAACCATCGGTTGAGAGTTATCAACGCCAATAATTTTTACATTAGGTTGATTAATATGACGACGAGCAGAAAGTGTTGCAGCGCCACGAGAACAGCCGAGATCATATACATTGCTATTTGCAGTGACAAAACGTTCAGCTAACATGCCGATAGCGGTAATAATATTTGAATAGCCAGGCACTGAACGTTGGATCATGTCAGGAAAGACTTCAGCCACGTTTTCATCAAAAGTAAAGTCACCTAATTTTTCAATCGGTGCAGAGAAAATAGTATCTTTATTCATTTTCTTAAAAATTTATTAATTTTATCTAAATTGACCTTTATTTTAAGGGAAGATGGCGTAACTCTCAATTAAATATTTAAAAGCCCTCTGTTGCGGAGGGCTTGAATAAATTTATCGTAAATGAGTCATCGCTTTTTCCTCTTGTATAATCCTAATTAATAATAGGCATAAATAAATAGGTAAGCCATAATGTGCGGTATTTTTAGCATGACAAAATAGGCTTAAGCCAATTAACTCAGGGATAATATTGAGAAAATAATTGGGATGACGAAAATATTTAAACAACCAAGAATGAACTATCGGATGTTTAGGTAGAATATACAGTTTTACGGTCCAAATGCCTTTCAATAAATGGATGACATAAAATAGCATGATTAATGAAAAACCTAAAATAATTAAACCAATAACTGAAAGGGTATCAATAGTTACATTTTGTGTATTGGCTTCAATAATAGCCGATAAATAAAATACAATATGCGCAAAAGAGAGCAGGATTGATGTGTATTTTCCATATTGAATTGCACCTTGTTGAATTAAGGCTTTTTCATTTCTAATGGAAATAGACAAACTATAGAAACGCACACAAAGTGCGGTGATAAAAATAATATTAATTAAAAACATCATTGACCTCCTTGTATAATAAATGCCCATCCTGGACGGATAAAAAGGAGCTTATCCTAACAATTTCACTTTGAAATGTAAATTCAAGGCATTTTTCCTAAGCCGCTGAGTATATAAATTGTTGCTTATCTCTTTAACAATAATGTTTTAACACTATCAAATTTCCGTTATAATTTTAGACATTATATATATCTATTCAGTTTTTTAATTAAGGAATATAAGATGATGCGTTCTCATTATTGTGGTTTATTAAACCGCAGCTTGGTTGGACAAGAAGTGACTTTAAGTGGTTGGGTACATCGCCGTCGTGATTTAGGTGGCTTAATTTTTATTGATATGCGTGACCGAGAAGGCATTGTTCAAGTGTGTTTTGATCCTAAATATCAAGATGCATTAACCAAAGCATCAAGTTTACGTAATGAGTTCTGTATTCAAATTAAAGGTGAGGTCATTGCTCGCCCAGATAATCAAGTCAATAAAAATATGGCTACGGGTGAAGTAGAAGTAGTTGCTAAAGAATTATCTGTGTATAACGCATCTGATGTTTTACCATTAGACTTCAACCAAAATAATACTGAAGAACAACGTTTAAAATATCGTTATTTAGATTTACGTCGCCCTGAAATGGCGGAACGTTTAAAAACCCGTGCAAAAATCACAAGTTTCGTTCGTCGTTTTATGGATGAGCATGGTTTCTTAGATATTGAAACTCCAATGCTAACTAAAGCTACTCCAGAAGGTGCTCGTGACTATTTAGTTCCAAGCCGTGTGCATAAAGGTAAATTTTACGCTTTACCACAATCACCACAGTTATTTAAACAGTTGTTAATGATGTCTGGTTTTGATCGTTATTATCAAATTGTAAAATGTTTCCGTGATGAAGATTTACGTGCAGATCGTCAACCTGAATTTACTCAAATTGATGTAGAAACCTCTTTCTTAACTGCGGATGAAGTTCGTGCGCTAATGGAAGAAATGATTCATGGCTTATGGTTAAATACTCTCGGTGTAGATTTAGGTAAATTCCCAGTCATGACCTGGACTGAAGCAATGACCCGTTTCGGTTCAGATAAACCCGATTTACGTAACCCATTAGAAATGGTGGATGTCGCAGATATTCTTAAAAATGTGGATTTTAAAGTGTTTAGTGATCCTGCGAATGATGAAAATGGTCGTGTTGCAGTAATTCGTGTGCCAAATGGTGTCTCTGTTACACGTAAACAAATTGATGAATATACTCAATTTGTCGGCATTTATGGTGCAAAAGGCTTAGCTTGGTTAAAAGTAAACGATGTTAACGCTGGCCTTGAAGGGGTTCAAAGCCCGATTGCTAAATTCTTAAATGAAGAGGTGTTAAAAGCTCTATTTGAGCGTGTTGGTGTACAAACTGGTGATATCTTATTCTTTGGTGCAGATAAATGGCAAACCACCACCGACGCAATGGGGGCGTTACGTTTGAAATTAGGACGTGATTTAGAATTAACTCGCCTAAATGAATGGCAACCATTGTGGGTTGTAGATTTCCCAATGTTTGAATTAGATGATGAGGGTAATTTAAGTGCAATGCATCACCCATTTACATCACCAAAAGATTTTACCCCTGCTGAACTTGAAGCTAATCCAATTAAAGCATTTGCTAATGCTTATGATATGGTTATCAATGGTTATGAAGTGGGTGGTGGCTCAGTACGTATCTTTGATCCAAATATGCAACAAACTGTATTCCGTATCTTAGGTATTGATGAAGCTCAACAACGTGAAAAATTTGGCTTTTTATTAGATGCATTAAAATTTGGTACACCACCACATGCAGGCCTTGCATTTGGTTTAGACCGTTTAACCATGTTGTTAACAGGCACCGACAACATCCGTGATGTTATCGCATTCCCTAAAACCACCGCTGCTGCCTGTTTGATGACAGAAGCTCCAAGCCTTGCTAATCCACAAGCGTTAGCTGAGCTTTCGATTTCTGTTGTTGCAAAAGACGAATAATAACAAGAAAACTGCGGTTTAATTTTTTAAAAATTAAACCGCAGTTTGTTTATTTTCATTAATTATGGCGTTTAAAAATCCTAACACCGTTCTTATTGTTATTTATGCTAAAAACACCAATAGAGTGTTGATGCTTCAACGCAAAGACGATCTAGACTTTTGGCAATCGGTTTCAGGCTCTTTAGAGCCTAATGAAAAACCTTATAAAGCAGCAATTCGTGAAGTTGCAGAGGAAACAGGATTTCAAATTAAAGCAGAGCATTTATGCCTATTTGATTGTAAAAAGCAGATAGAATTTGAAATTTTTCCTCATTTTCGGTATAAATACGCACCTAACGTTACGCATTGTCGGGAACATTGGTTCTTATTAGCATTACCAGAGGAACGAATTCCTACATTAGCAGAGCATTTAGCTTATCAGTGGCTTGATCCAGAACAAGCGGCTGAATTAACAAAATCGCCTAATAATAGTGAAGCGATTAAACAATATATTATTCATAAAAGTGCGGTATAAATTTTGGAAATTTTCACCGCAGTTTGAATCAACATTTATCGGAACATTTTATTGTTCCCAATGAGTATTCCAATTTAATCTTATTGAAAAATAAAAGGAAAATAACATGGCAGGTCATAGTAAGTGGGCTAACATTAAACACCGTAAAGCAGCACAAGATGCACAACGCGGTAAAATCTTTACTAAATTAATTCGTGAATTAGTAACAGCAGCTAAAATTGGTGGTGGTGATGTTGGTACAAACCCTCGTTTACGTACTGCAGTAGATAAAGCATTAGCAAGTAATATGACTCGTGATACTATCAACCGTGCTATCGAACGTGGTGTTGGCGGTGGTGATGACACTAATATGGAAACTAAAATCTATGAAGGTTATGGTCCTGGTGGCACCGCCGTCATGGTAGAATGTTTAAGTGATAATGCAAACCGTACCATTTCACAAGTTCGTCCAAGCTTCACTAAATGCGGGGGTAATTTAGGTACAGAAGGTTCTGTTGGTTATTTATTTAATAAAAAAGGTTTAATTCTAATTGATGTTGGTGCAGATGAAGATGCCTTGACAGAAGCTGCAATTGAAGCTGGTGCAGATGATATTCAAGCTCAAGATGATGGTTCATTTGAAATTTATACCGCATGGGAAGATTTAGGTTCTGTTCGTGATGGTTTAGAAGCCGCAGGTTTTAAAATTGCAGAAGCTGAAGTGAGTATGATTCCTACAACCACAGTCGATCTTGATGCTGAAACTGCACCGAAATTATTGCGCTTAATCGATATGCTAGAAGATTGTGATGACGTACAAAATGTATATCATAATGGTGAAATTAGCGACGAAGTTGCCGAATTACTGTAATTTCTGTTAAGATAGAAAACAAATAAGAAATTAATAAATAATATCTTTCTTATTTTTTGTATTTTGCTTAGATTTCTCTTACTTTTTTAAGTATCTGCGTAAGCAAATCAGATAATCATAGTAGCTAACTTAGGAGTATCTATATGAAATTAATCAAAGTAGTTCCAACTCTAGTAGTTTCGACATTCGTTTTAGCCGCCTGTTCAAATTCAGCTGATGAAACAGCTCAACAAATGGAAGCCGCTAAACAAGCTCAAAAAGCACAAATCATGGAGAATGCGCAACAGCAAGCAACCAATATTGCTCAAAAAATTGATGGTAAAGCAGCTGTAAGTGTGCAACCTGTTGATACTCATGCAAAAGCAATAGCTTATACATGTCGTGGTGAGAATCTCTCCGCTACCTATGCATTTAATGCAACAACTGGTGAGCCAGAAGCAGTGAATTTATCTGTTGGTAAAAAGAAACAAGTTATTAATTTAAAATATGATAAAGCGAATGCAGATTTTACTTCATTTAAATCTGATAAATATGTTTGGAATGTTGATAGTGGTTTAACTGCGAAAAACGTAACAACAATGAGTGGCGGTATGCTAACTCAAAAAGGTAAAGATGTTGATCGCATCATTTCAAAATTATGTTCTGTTAATAAAACAGCAACAAAAGCACTTAATCGTTAATTAATGATAAACAAATATAATAAGCAGGTGAAATATCATCTGCTTATTTTTTATGTATAGAATAGTATTATGGCAATTATTTTAGGGATTGACCCTGGATCAAGAGTTACAGGTTATGGAGTAATTCGTCAAACAGGTAAGCAACTAGATTATTTGGGAAGTGGCGCAATTCGTACACAAGTTGAGGACTTACCTACACGTTTAAAGCGTATTTATGCTGGTGTCACGGAAATTATTACCCAATTCCAGCCAGATATGTTTGCTATTGAAGAAGTTTTCTTAGCCAAAAATCCAAATTCTGCACTTAAATTAGGGCAGGCTCGTGGTACTGCGATTGTCGCTGCGGTGAATCAAGATTTGCCAGTTTTTGAGTATGCCGCACGTTTAGTTAAACAAACGGTAACAGGCATTGGATCTGCTGATAAAATTCAAGTGCAAGATATGGTGACTCGAATTCTTAAATTATCAGATAAACCTCAAGCTGATGCTGCGGATGCTTTAGCAATAGCGATTACACATGCCCATACTATGCAACATTCTTTGCAAGTTGCAACTACCATAAAAACTACTGAAATTCATGAAAAAATGACCGCACTTTTGAAAACAAGATATAGTCGAGGTCGTTTTCGTTTAAAAATTTAACTGGTTATCTATCCAGTTTTATTTTATACTATACCCGATTTTAACTATTGATATGGGGTATTTATGATAGGCCGTTTACAGGGTATTTTAATTGAAAAACAACCACCTGAGATCTTATTAGATGTACATGGTGTAGGCTATGAATTATTATTGCCTATGACAAGTTTTTATAATTTACCTGAAGTTGGTCAAGAAACAACCCTATTTACCCATCTTGTGGTGCGTGAAGATGCCCACCTTCTTTTCGGATTTTCTCATAAACAAGACCGCACTTTATTCCGAGAATTAATTAAAACCAATGGAGTAGGTCCAAAGCTTGCTTTAGCAATTTTATCTGCGATGTCTGTAAATGAATTTGCTTATGCGATTGAGCGTGAAGAATTATCTAAATTAATTAAAATTCCTGGTGTAGGTAAGAAAACGGCAGAGCGTTTACTGGTTGAATTAAAAGGTAAATTTAAAGGTTTACAACAACCAGACTTCTTTGTAGAAAGTACCCATATTGCTACATCAAATGCAATGCCTAGTTCTGTTGATGCCCCTATAGAAGAAGCTATAGCTGCATTGATGGCATTGGGTTATAAAGCGACTGATTCAGAAAAAATGGTTAAAAAAGTTGCCAAACCAGGGTTAACCAGTGAACAATTAATTCGTGAAGCATTAAAAGCATCATTATAGAGATAAAATATGATTGAAGCAGATCGCCTTATTAGTAGCAGTGTTCAATTGGATGAAGAATATATTGACCGGGCTATTCGACCTAAATTATTGACAGATTATGTTGGTCAGCCACAAGTCTGTGATCAAATGGAAATTTTTATTAAAGCAGCTAAATTACGTCAAGATGCACTAGATCATTTATTGATTTTTGGACCTCCAGGATTAGGCAAGACCACACTAGCAAATATTGTCGCTAATGAAATGGGGGTGAATATTCGAACTACTTCGGGGCCTGTCTTAGAAAAGGCTGGGGATCTCGCAGCGATGTTAACTAATCTTGAGCCTCATGATGTGCTATTTATTGATGAGATTCATCGCTTATCTCCTGCAATTGAAGAAGTTTTATACCCAGCCATGGAAGATTATCAATTAGATATTATGATTGGTGAAGGGCCTGCGGCTCGTTCCATTAAATTAGATCTTCCTCCATTCACTTTAATCGGAGCGACGACAAGAGCCGGCTCATTAACCTCGCCTCTACGTGATCGTTTTGGCATTGTGCAACGCTTAGAATTTTATTCTGTAGAAGATTTAACTTCTATTGTTTCTCGTAGTGCGAGTTGTTTAAATTTAGATATTTCTGAGACTGCTTCTCATGAAATAGCAAGACGTTCTCGTGGTACGCCTCGTATTGCTAACCGATTATTACGTCGTGTTAGGGACTTTGCTGATGTCAAAAATTCAGGCGTTATTTCTGAAGAAATTGCCAAAGCAGCTTTAACGATGTTAGATATTGATCAAGCCGGTTTTGATTATTTAGATAGAAAATTATTGAATGCCGTAATTGAACGTTTTGACGGTGGTCCAGTAGGATTGGATAATTTAGCGGCTGCTATTGGGGAAGAACGAGATACTATCGAAGATGTACTTGAACCCTATTTAATTCAACAAGGTTTCTTACAGCGCACACCTCGAGGACGTATTGCAACTTCTCGCACATATAGACATTTTGGTTTAGAAAAATTGACAGAATAATTTTGAAATCGATGTAAAAAAGGCTTATCAGTTGATAAGCCTTTTTAATTGAATTAATTAGTTTCTTGCTCTTGTTGTTTTAAACTATTTAATTTTACTAGACCTTGGTCGCAACTTTTAATTTGTGTTGCTAATTCCATTTCTAGGATTTGTTTTTTACTTTGGTTTAATTTGTTTTTTATTTTACTCACTTGTGTGTGTGTACCTGGTTGTCTTTCAGCTTCTGCAACAAGTTGATCTGTTGCTTTAAATAATTTCTGACATTGTTGAGGAACTGCTGCCGCCTCTGCTGCTTGAAGATTAACACTAGTGAAAAATAATCCACTAAAAAGTATCATAAAAATAGTTTTAATTGTTTTTGTCATTCAATAATCCTTATCTAGAAATAGAATCTAAATAATTATCTATTAGTCAAATTGATAAAATCTTTGCCGAAAATAACAGATCATTTTCTCCTTGTCTAGCTTCTTGTGTAATTAATGATAAATTTTATGAAAAAAGCATATAAAAGTTGCAAATAAGTTAATAAAACCTATAATTTGCGATATATCAATATTTGGTGGTGTGCTTATACTTCCATTAATTTGATGTAAAATCAAAAAATGTGATCTAGGTATCTTTTTTACTATTTTTTATCCATATAAATCGTAGTAGAATTATACCAATCTTGGGTTATGTCTTAAATTTATCTGTGGTTAGATAGGAATAAGCATAGTTCCAAAATAAATTTTAGGATCTTGGGGTCTTAATCTTATGGGGTGGTTATTAAAGTGAGATTAGAATTTTGTATATGTCTTAATCGTTCATATTCAAAATGCTAATAATGCGGTGTAATCAATAGTTAAAATATCTTGTAGCATTTACAAGGAGTTGAGATGTTAGACATTGTTGAACTCTCTCGCTTGCAGTTTGCATTAACTGCGCTGTATCACTTTTTGTTTGTGCCATTAACATTAGGTTTAACATTTATTCTTGTCATAATGGAAACCTTGTATGTGGTTACAAATAAACAAGTTTATAAAGATATGACTAAATTCTGGGGTAAGTTATTTGGTATTAACTTTGCTCTAGGTGTGACAACTGGTATTACTATGGAATTCCAGTTTGGTACTAACTGGTCATATTATTCACATTATGTAGGTGATATCTTTGGTGCACCTCTTGCAATTGAAGCTTTACTTGCATTCTTTTTAGAATCAACATTTGTAGGTTTATTCTTCTTTGGCTGGGATCGTCTCACAAAAGGTAAACACTTATTAGCGACCTACTGTGTTGCATTTGGTTCTAACTTATCTGCAATGTGGATTTTAGTTGCCAATGGTTGGATGCAAAGCCCTGTTGCATCAGAATTTAACTTTGAAACCATGCGAATGGAAATGACGAGTTTCTTAGATCTATGGTTAAATCCAATTGCACAAAGTAAATTAGTTCATACACTAACAGGTGGCTATGTATCAGCTGCGATGTTTGTATTAGCAATTAGTTCCTATTACTTATTAAAACGTCGTGATGTTGGTTTTGCTAAACGTTCATTTTCTGTTGCCTCAGTATTTGGTTTTATTTCTATAATTGCGTCTATTGCAATGGGTGACCAATCTGCCTATGAAATTGGTGGTGTACAAAAAACTAAATTAGCAACAATGGAAAGTGAATGGCATACACAACAAGCACCAGCTGCTTGGAATGCAATTGCAATCCCTAACCAAGCTGAACAAAAAAATGACTTCGAGTTTCAAATTCCATATTTAGGTGGTTTGATGGCTACTCGCTCATTAGATCAAACTTATCCAGGTATTCATGATCTATTAGTGGAAAATGAAGGACGTGTTCGTAATGGTATGGTTGCTTATGGCCTATTAGAAGAATTACGTGCACAGAAAAAAGCTGGTACAGTTAATGATGCCACTAAAGCACAATTCTTAGAAGTCCGTAAAGATTTAGGCTATGGTTTACTTCTAAAACGTTATACTGATAAAGTTGTCAATGCCACAGAAGAACAAATTAAACAAGCAACATTAGATACCATTCCTAATATTGCTCCAGTGTTCTGGTCTTTCCGTGCGATGGCTGCTGCTGCAGGTGCGGTACTTTTCTTATTAATGGGAGCATTCCTGCTAAATATTCGTAAGTCAGTAACTAAAGTTCCTTTATTACTTCATGCATTATTATGGTGTTTACCATTGCCTTGGATTTCAATCGAATGTGGTTGGTTCCTTGCTGAGTATGGTCGTCAACCATGGGCTATTTATGAAGTATTACCTGTTGGCGTAGCTAACTCATCATTAGGAACGGGTGATCTTTGGTTCTCTATTGGTCTACTTTGTGGTCTTTACACATTGTTTATCGTAGTAGAGATGTATTTAATGTTTAAATTTGGTCGTTTAGGTCCAAGTTCATTAAAAACAGGTCGTTACTATTTTGAACAATCATCTAAAGCAGGAGCCTAATTATGCTTGACTACGAAAGTTTACGTTTTATTTGGTGGATCCTAATTGGCGTGTTGTTACTCGGTTTTGTAGTAACAGACGGCTTTGACATGGGTGTTCTTACACTATTACCTTTTGCTGGTAAAAAAGAAGTTGAAAAGCGCATTATGATTAACTCAGTCGCACCTCATTGGGATGGTAACCAAGTTTGGTTATTAACTGCTGGTGGTGCAATGTTTGCTGCATGGCCAATTGTTTATGCAACATCATTTTCTGGTTTCTATATCGCAATGATTTTAGTTTTAGCTGCATTATTCTTCCGTCCAGTGGGCTTTGAATATCGAGCTAAAATTGATAATCCAGCTTGGCGTACTGCGTGGGATTGGGGATTGTTCCTTGGTGGATTTGTGCCTTCATTAGTATTTGGTGTTGCATTTGGTAATTTATTACAAGGTGTTCCATTTGAATTTGATGATTTAATGCAAGTTAAATATACAGGTACATTCTTCGAACTACTTAACCCATTTGCTATTCTTTGTGGTTTAATCAGTTTATCAATGTTAATTACACATGGTGCAGCTTGGTTACAAATGAAAACAACAGCAGATTTACGTGATCGTTCACGTACAATCACTCAAGTTGGTGCATTTGCTACATTAATTACCTTTGTACTTGCTGGTATATGGTTATTGTATAAAGATGGTTTTATTGTTAATAGTACAGTGGACCACTTTGCACCATCTTCACCATTAGGTAAACAAGTTTCACTAGAAGCTGGAGCCTGGTTTAAAAATTATAATGAGATGCCTGTATTATGGATTTTCCCACTATTAGCTGTTGTGGGCGCACTATTAAATATTGTTGCATCTAAAGCTAATCGTTCAGGTTTTGCATTTTTCTTCTCATCAATTACAATGTTCGGTGTGATCTTCACATGTGGTATTGCAATGTTCCCATTCGTAATGCCTTCAATTACTCATCCAGATATGAGTTTATTAATGTGGGATTCAACATCAAGTGAGTTAACATTAAAATTAATGTTTTTCCTAGCACTTGTATTTGTAACTATTTCATTGGCTTATACAATTTGGTCTTACTACAAAATGTTTGGTCGTCTTGATAATAGTTTTATTGAAGAAAACAAAAACTCATTATACTAAAGGAGAATATATATGTTTTATGTAGCTTGGGTAGTGGGTGTTTTGTTAGCAGTTTGGGTTAGCGTGAAAATTACAACACGTATCGAAGATTCTGGTAAATTTGACGAATAATATGATTCATTTAGTTTATCAAATAGTAAATAAGGGCTCTTGGAGAGCCCTTTCTTTCATTTTGGCTATTTTATTAACCCTTTGTTTCTTTTTTAATATACATCAGTTTGCTACTAATTTAAGAACAGCAAATCCAAGTTGGGTTTTGCTTATTATTTGGTCAACGGTGATATTATGGATTCATGGTATGGGATTTGAGATTAAATCTCTAATTTGGAAAATTATTTTTTTCCCAATAGTTGGATATATAGTAAGTGCTATAGCATTATTCAATAATTTTTTAATTTAATATGATGTAATATTTATCGTTTATAACAAATTGTATTTAAACTTGAATTTTTTTATATTTTAGTCATTTAAATACTTGCTTATCGTTTTTAGTCGCTCTAAAATACGCCAGTTTTACTGACCTTTTTAGTCTGATAAATAAAACTCATAAGTTTATAGTTAGTTTGTAAATTGAATCACTTTTGCTAAGGATTGTAATGGATATAAATATCTTTCAATTTCCTATTCGTGTTTATTATGAAGATACGGATGCGGGTGGAGTGGTTTACCATGCACGCTATTTACATTTTTTTGAGCGAGCAAGAACAGAATTTTTGCGAGCCTTAGGTTTTTCTCAACAATCTTTACTAGAAGTTTATCGCATAGGGTTTGTTGTCAAATCTATGAATATTGATTATCGCTTTCCTGCACGATTAGATGATCTGTTAATGGTTGAAAGCAAAGTGATAGAAATAAAAGGGGCATCAATCCTATTCTCTCAAGTATTACAAAGAGATGAATTAGTTTTAAGTAAGGCTACTGTAAAGGTAGCCTGTGTTGATCTTGGCAAAATGAAACCTGTTGCACTTCCACCAGAAGTGAAAGCAGCGTTATCTAAATAGATATTTTTTCGGAGTTATGTAATGTCTGGTGATTTGAATTTTCTTGAGTTGTTTCTTAAGGCAAGTATTGTCGTTCAAATTGTTATTTTAATTTTAATCGCATTTTCCATTATTTCCTGGACGATTATTATTCAACGTAGCCGTGTATTAACCTCGGCTTTAAAAGAATCTTCAGTATTTGAAGATCGTTTTTGGTCAGGTGAAGATTTAACTAAGCTATATGAAGGGTTATCAAATCGTCGTGATGGTTTGACTGGAAGTGAACAAATCTTTTTTGTTGGTTTTAAAGAGTTTTCTCGTTTAAAACAAGCAAATCCAGATATGCCAGAGTCTATTATTCAAGGTAGTACTCGAGCAATGAATTTAGCTATGAATCGTGAACTTGAAGATTTAGAAGGACGTATTCCATTTTTAGCAACAGTGGCTTCCATTAGCCCATATATTGGTTTATTTGGTACAGTATGGGGAATTATGCATGCTTTCATGGGATTATCTGGTGCGAAGCAAGCGACATTACAAATGGTAGCTCCAGGTATTGCAGAAGCTTTAATTGCAACTGCAATTGGTTTATTTGCTGCAATTCCTGCGGTAATGGCATATAACCGCTTAAGTTTACGTTTAAGTAAATTAGAACAAAATTATGGTAATTTCATTGATGAATTTACAACAATTTTACACCGCCAAGTATTTGGTAGCAAAATCCAATAATTAGCATGTTGACCGCTTCGTTATTTAATTAAAAGTGCGGTCATAAATTGAAGAATTTTACGAGGTTAGTATGGCTTATCGCCGTAGTAAAGAGAGACATATAAAATCAGAAATTAACATCGTTCCATTCTTGGACGTATTGTTAGTATTAGTACTTATCTTCATGGCTACTGCTCCGATTATTACGCAAAGTGTAGAAGTGGATTTACCTGATGCTGTTGAGAGTCAAAATGTTTCCACAGAAGATAAAGTACCTGTAATTATTGAGGTAGCTGGCATAGGTCAATATGCTATTTCTATTGCAGGAAAACGTTCAGAAAATTTAACCGAAGAAATGGTTACTGCACAAACAAAAACAGAGTTTGAAAAAGATCCCAATACAATGTTTTTGATTGGTGGTGCACGCGATGTTCCTTATGAGGAAGTAATTAAAGCTTTAAATTTACTTCACCTTGCAGGTATCAAGTCTGTTGGTTTAATGACTGACCCAATTTAATCAAAAGTAGGAAACGTTGTGAGAAATAATCGACAAAACAAAGAAAGAAGTGCATTTATAACTTCTGTTATATTGCATATATTTTTGTTCGGTTTGTTGATACTGAGTTCTTTATACCATACTACTGAGGTTATGGGAGGCGGAGAAGGTGACGGCGACGTTATGGGTGCCGTAATGGTTGATACTGGAGCCGCTGCCGCAGAATGGGGACGTATTAAACAGCAGAAGAAGGGTGAAACAGATAAACAAAAACAAAAGAAAACACCTGATCCTGTTGAGGACGTGCAACATGCGCCAGAGCCGAAACAAGTAGAAGAACAAGTTGATGTACAAAAACAGCAAGAAATTGAAAAGCAAAAACAGTTAGAACAGCAAAAGCAAAAAGAGCAACAAGCTCGCCAAGAAGCTGCTGAAAAAGCTCAAGCCGAAGCGGAAGCTAAAGCTAAAAAAGCAGCTGAAGCAGCCAAATTAAAAGCTGATGCTGAAGCAAAACGTTTAGCTGCGGCGGCAAAACAAGCTGAAGAAGAAGCAAAAGCTAAAGCAGAGGCAGAAGCTAAAGCCAAAGCTGTAGCGGATGCGAAAGCGAAAGAAGCAAAAGCAAAATCTGAAGCAGAGGCAAAAGCAAAAGCTGATGCTGAAGCAAAAGCTAAAGCAGATGCTAAAGCGAAAGCTGATGCAGAGGCTAAAGCAGAAGCCAAAGCGAAAGCCGATGCCAAGGCGAAAGCTGATGCAAAAGCAAAACAGTCTGCGTTGGATGATTTTTTAAATGGAGGCGATGTTGGCGGTGGAAGTGCATCTTCAGGTGGTAATGCCAATAAAGCAGGTAGCCAAGGAAGTGGTGCTAGCCTAGGTGCAGGCGATGGTGGCAAAGTTGGTGATCAATACGGAGCAGTTATTAAGCGTGAAATTAAACGCCGCTTCTTAAAAGATCCAAGTTTTGCTGGTAAAATTTGTAGTGTAAGAATTCAATTAGCCCGTGACGGGACAATTACTGGTTATGAACGTGTTTCTGGGCCAGACGATATTTGTACCGCAGCATTAAGTGCGGTAGCAAGAACCAAAAAAGTTCCTGCTCCACCATCTGATGATGTGTATAACAAATATAAAAATCCAATTATTGATTTTGATCTTAAATAATTGATTTTGGAAAGTAACATTAACCAATAGGTGAAATAATGAAATTTTTAACTCGCATGCTGAGTGCATTCGCAGTATTATTTTTTGCAATGAATACTGCTCAAGCGGCTGATGAAGTGCGTATCGTTATCGATGAAGGTGTCGATGGTGCTCGTCCTATCGCAGTTGTTCCATTTAAAACAAATGGTTCTGTTCCCGCTGATATCGCTGAGATCGTGACTGCTGATTTACGTAATAGTGGTAAATTTAATCCTATTCCTGTAAGTCAAATGCCACAACAGCCAGGTTCTGCGTCTGAAGTTACTCCAGAAGCTTGGTCTTCTTTAGGCGTTGATGCAATTGTTGTTGGTCAAGTCACAGCAACTGGTGGTGGCTATAATATCGCATACCAATTAGTTGACACTGTAGGTGCATCAGGTGGCGCAGGTGCCGTTCTTGCTCAAAATTCCATTACGGTAAACGATAAGTGGATTCGTTATGGCGCTCACACTGTGAGTGATGAAGTTTTTGAAAAATTAACGGCAATCAAAGGAGCGTTCAGAACTCGTATCGCCTATGTTGTACAACGTAATGGTGGTTCACAACCTTATGAAGTTCGTGTGGCTGATTATGATGGATTTAACCAATTTGTTGTGAATCGTAGTTCTCAACCTATTATGTCACCTGCATGGTCTCCAAATGGTCAACGTTTAGCCTATGTTTCATTCGAAAATAAAAAATCACAATTAGTGGTTCAAGATTTGGGTTCTGGTGCTCGTAAAGTTGTAGCATCATTCCCTGGACATAATGGTGCGCCAGCATTTTCACCAGATGGTTCACGTTTAGCATTTGCTTCAAACAAAGATGGACAATTAAATATTTATGTAATGGGCTCAAATGGTGGTAATCCAACTCAATTGACTAGTGGTGCAGGTAATAATACTGAACCAAGTTGGTCACCAGATGGCAGTTCAATTTTATTCACTTCTGACAGAAGTGGTTCACCTCAAGTGTATCGTATGAGCGCTTCAGGTGGAGCAGCATCACCAGTAGGTGGTCGTGGTAGCGCACAAATTAGTAGTGATGGTAAAACATTAGTTATGATTAATGGTAATAACAATGTGGTTAAACAAGACCTCACAACTGGCGCCAGTGAAGTATTGAGCACATCTTTCCTTGGAGAAAGTCCAAGTATTTCTCCAAATGGTATAATGATCATTTATAGCTCTACCCAAGGGTTAGGAAAGGTGCTACAATTAGTGTCCGCAGACGGACGCTTTAAAGCAAGGTTACCAGGTACAGATGGGCAAGTTAAATTCCCAGCCTGGTCACCGTATCTAAATAAAAACTAAGGAGAAAATCAATGAAATTAGCAAAATTATTGTTAGTTGCACCAGTATTAGCATTAGCTGCATGTAGTTCATCAAACAACGATGCAAGCGGTAAAGAAGGTACAAACGCTCAATTCGGCGGTATGTCAGTGCAAGATTTAACAACTCGTTATAACACTGTATACTTTGGTTTTGATAGCTATGCAGTAGAAGGTGAATATCAACAATTATTAGATGCTCATGCATCATATTTAACAGCAACTCCATCAGCTAAAGTATTAGTTGAAGGTAATGCTGATGAACGTGGTACACCAGAATACAACATCGCATTAGGTCAACGTCGTGCAGATGCAGTTAAAAACTTCTTATCTGCTAAAGGTGTTCAAGCTGGTCAATTATCAACAGTTTCTTACGGTGAAGAAAAACCAGCTGTGTTAGGTCATGACGAAGCTGCATATTCTAAAAACCGTCGTGCAGTGTTAGCATACTAATTTCTAGAAATAAGTTAACTTATTTGTATTAGTTAAAAGCAGGGATTACGTTAGTGATCCCTGTTTTATTTTAATTTGAAATATACTAAATTCATTGTAATGAGTTAAGAATTGATTGATTCTTATAAATTTTGCTGTCTATTTAGGCAAATGATTAAAATAATGAAAAAAGTAGTTGATTATTGAATTAAAATCCGTATCATAGGCACCCGTTACACAGCGTAACTGGTTTGGGTTGTTAGCTCAGTCGGTAGAGCAGCGGACTTTTAATCCGTTGGTCGAGCGTTCGAATCGCTCACGACCCACCACTTTATCTTGACTCAAAATTCTTCCTATAATTTAAACTTTAAATTTTAGTTTTGCGATCTTCATAGCAAAAAATTTCTTACCTTATTTTCTTCTTGTGTTGAATCTTTTAAAGTGCGGTCAAAAATAAGGAAATTTTATGCTTAAAGGATTTACATTATTAGAAGTTTTAATTGTCATTTTGTTATTAAGTCTTTCTGTATCTATTGCAATTCCAAGTTGGAAATCTTTAGAAGAAAAGCAAATGTTGCAACAAGAACAAAAACGGCTTTTGCTTTTTATTAAACACATTCAAGCTCGTGTAGAAAATTCTCATCAAATTTGGCATCTAGTGGTCAATCATTCTTCTAACAATCATGTTTGGTGCATTGTGGCACATATTAAAAAAGATAATATGGTCTGTGATTGTTTGAAGCCTAATACTTGTTCTCAAGAACTCTATCCTCATTTTTATCATCCTTTATTTCCCACGCAAGTTAAGTTTGTCGGTAAAAAATATTATCCACAAATTGCGGCTAAATTAGGTGGTATTCGCCGTACTACAGAAAATAATTGTTTTTCTCTGGTTTCACAACATGAACAAGCCGTATTGAGTTTTTCTAAAATGGGAAATATTAGTATTAAAGATAAGAAGAGCCATTCTGCTTGTTTTAATTCAGGAGTGTCATTGTGATATACCGAGGACAAACTTTGGTCAGTTTATTAGTTTCAATGGCTTTATCTGCATTTCTGTTATTAGTGATTATGCAATTTTATATTTATATTCAGAAACAGAACCAAAATCAGTTACTACAATTAGAACTTCAATCTGAATTGCAAAATGTGTTACAGATTATCGGAAAAGATATTCGTCGTGCAGGATTTAACATTCAAGATCCCAAATATCGAGTTGTTCAATTAAGTGAATATTCAACTGAAAAGAAAAATAGTTGTATCCTTTTTTCATATGGAATAGGTAATGAGGATAAGAAAGCTAAGAAAGGTTCAGAAGATAATAAGCTTGTTGTGGGCTATCGCTTACATGATAAAAGAATTGAAGCCATTCCTCATCCCGATAATAAAAAGTCCAATGTTGCGCATAATGACAAAATACTATTTTCTGGTTGTAGTTTGCGATTGGGGTGGGAGCAATTAATTGATTCTCATCGATTTGAGGTAACTTATCTTAATTTTCACTGGTTGATAGAAAATAAAGGATTAGAAATTCAATTAAAGGGACAATTAAAAGAGCATAAGTCAATTTCTTATGAGACTTCAATGGTTATCCCAATAATGAATGAGGTGTTATGGCATGAACGTTTATAGATCGGGATTTGCTACTTTATCTATTGTGATGATTATCACAACACTCTCTGTTTTCACATTATTATTTGTTGATGAGGTATTACATTACCATCGGGCTATTATGGCTCAACGAATGAGTTATGTCTCAGAAGTAAATCAGTTACAAGAATTGGTACAAAAACAGCAAAATAATGTTTGTAAGCAGATTTATAAAGAGGTGAGTGATGAACAATCGATATTTTTATATCCAATTAAATTGCCTAAAAGTGCGGTAGAAATTTCAAATTTTTTTCTCTGTAAGCGTTATTCTTTATTCAAAACTAGACCAACAAACAGTAAGAGTAAACAGTTTTCAAAATTGATTAATGTAGAAAATATTGAGCGATTTCGAGATAAATTTAATCAGCAATATTTTCATCCAATTACCAAAGAAAAAATTTATTTGTATTGGTTTGATGAGAAAGAGGCAAAGTTAATAATTAATGACCAACAAAATATTATGGTTGTCGCTAAAGGTAATATTAGTTTGGAAGGAACAGGAAGTTTGAAAGGCTTTATTATTGCAGAGGGGAATGTGAATTTAAATAGCATGAAAATTGTTCGTAGCAAGACTGTTTCTGAATTTATTCATCAAGCACTGACGGAATGGGATTTAGTACCTTATAGTTGGAGTGATTTTAATGAAACTAACTAAAGGAATGAGTGCTATTTCATTATTAGTTACACTGGCAATTTTGGGTATTTTGATGCTAGCATTTCAGCAATGGACGCATCATCAACGTAAAAGTGCGGTAAGAATTTATCAAATTTTTCAGGCTATTCAGATTGCTGAAAATCAGAAACAGCGTCAGTTTCTTAATTTAGGCTGCAAGTCGCAAATTACCCAGAATAATATTCAATTTAAAATAAATTGTTCAGAGCATAAAGTGAATGTTTCTTATCCCCAAGGAAAAATATCTTTGTAAATGACTTGCGATAGATAACAAAGTCATTGAAAATATTGCTATTCGCCCAGTCTTGGAGATTCATAGTGTTTACAGTTTACCATTCAAATAAACTTGATGTTCAGAAGGATATTCTTATTGAATTAATGGAATTGATGCCTTTGGATGATCCATTTCAATCTGATGTTATTTTGGTACAAAGCCCAGGCATGTCACAATGGTTGCAATTAAAGATTGCAGAAAAGAAAGGGATTTCTGCTAATATTAAATATCCTATGCCGGCTACTTTTATTTGGCAACAATATAGCAATTGCTTAGAAGATGTTAGTCAGCAAACAGAATTTACTAAAGATGCGATGACTTGGCGTCTAATGCAAATTATTCCAGATCATTTGGATGAACCTAGTTTTCAGGCGTTAAAAAATTATCTTAGTTATGCCCCTCATTCTGAACAGCATAAACTTTACCAATTAGCCCGTACAATCGCTGATCTTTTTGACCAATATTTAGTGTATCGTCCGAACTGGATCCAAGCATGGGAACAACAAAATTTTAGCCAAATTGAAGCTGATATTAAACAATATCGCCAAGATATGGGGAAAGAGTCATTACAGCAAATTATTCAAGATATTCAATGGCAAGGAATTTTATGGAATCACTTAGTGGCACTCGTCCAAACAGGGGATAATAATAAAATACGTCATCGTGCTAATTTACATCGTGAATTTATTGAAAAACTAAAACAGCAGAAGCCTGAAAATTTACCAAAACGTATTTTTATTTTTGGGATTTCTGCCTTGCCTAAATCTTATTTAGAAACCTTTGAGGCGATGAGCCAATATTGTGATATTCATCTGTTCTTTAATAATCCAAGCCAAGAATATTGGGGTGATATTATTGATCAAAAGTTTCTACAAAAATTGCAGCTTCGTAAACGTATAACCTATCAAAATCAGCAATCAGAAAATATCATTAGCCTACAGGCTTTAGAAAATTTAGATCAAAATGGTTATGAGTTATCTCAAGAACAAGAAAATCTCCAAGTGGGGAATCCATTATTAGCGAGTTGGGGGAAGTTAGGTAGGGACTTTTTTTACTTACTGACAGATTTAATCAGTAGAAATGAAGAACATAATCATGAAATTAGTGCTTTTGTTAAGTTGGATGATCATTCCTTATTATCGCAAGTGCAACGTCAAATTTTAGAGTTAGTTCCATCTGGTACCCAAAAATTTAAGAAAGCTAAAGATGATCGCTCAATTTCACTTCATTCTTGTCATAGTGTTATGCGTGAAGTGGAAGTTTTACATGATTATTTACTCGATCTTTTTGAAAAACATAAAGATTTAACACCAAAAGATATTGTGGTGATGGTGGCAGATATTGATACTTATACCCCTTATATTCAGGCTGTATTTGGACAATATCAGCGAAATTTACAACATCCTCAATTTTATAAAGTGGATGAACGCTACATTCCATTCTCTATTTCTGATAATAAGCTATCTTCCAGTGATGTGATTATTGCCACTTTTTTGATGTTATTAAATTTAAAAGAAAGTCAATTTAGTGCTGAAGAGGTATTAGCTTATCTAGATATTCCGGCTATTCGAGAAAATTTTAATATTGCTATTGAAGATTTAGAAACTCTTCGAGACTGGGTTGCTAATTCAGGCATTCGTTTTGGATTAGAGAAAGAAAATCACCACAGTAAGAATTATAATGCATGGCAAGCAGGGATTGAACGCATGCTATTAGGTTATGCAATGCGTGCTGAAAATGGTATCTGGCAAGATAGTTTAGGTTTTGATCAGAGCCATGGTTTACGAGGCCAATTGGCAGGATCGCTATCAGCGTTTATAGAAACGTTATATCAATGGCAATGCTTCGTGCAATCAACACATTCTGTTAATGAATGGCATGCAGCGTTAGTTCAATTACTTGAAGATTTCTTTGCTCAAAATGAAGAAACACAGGCTGTGTTATTTTATTTAAATGAAGAAATCCAAAATATCATTGAACAGCTACATGAAGTGGGTTTTGAACAGAAGTTAGAAGTGGATGTAATTGCTGAACATATTGCTGCACGTTTAGATGATACGCCAAATAGCGTTAAATTTTTAGTTGGTCGAGTGAGTTTCTGCACCTTATTACCAATGCGAGCCATTCCATTTAAAGTGGTGTGTTTATTGGGGATGAATGATGGTAGTTACCCTCGTCAACAAACTCCAAACAGCTTTGATTTAATGCAACATCATCATCAGAAAGGTGATCGTTTCCGTCGAGATGATGACCGTTATTTATTCCTTGAGGCATTATTAGCTGCTGAAGATTATTTATATATCAGCTATGTCGGTCAGTCTATTATCGATAATCATCAAGCCCAACCATCTGTATTAGTCAGTCAGCTATTGGATTATTTAGCTGAAAATCTAGCGGAAAGCCATGATGATATTGAAGAGCAACGCCAAGCCTTAATTCAACAGCATGCCATGAGAATTTTTAGCCCTAATAATTTTAATCATAAACATCATTCATATGCTAAAGAATGGTTATCTTTAGTGAATTATCAGCAAGATAATGTGCGAGATTTTGTTCAGCCAATCGATATCTCAGAACAAGCTACAGAAGTCGATATTATCCAGTTAGTTCAGTTTGTGCAAAATCCAGTAAAATTTTTCTTTGAAAAACGTTTAGGGGTTTATTTTGAAAATGTGGATGAACAAATTCCTGATACAGAAAATTTTAGTTTAACTCATTTGGATAATTATTTGATAAAAGATGAGTTATTGAATTTTGATGAAAATGAAGTGGATAATTATTTTGAGACTTTAAAAGTTCAGGGGATTTTACCTTATGGGCATTTTGGTGAAATTTATCAACAGAAATTGATGGTGGAGTCTCGAAATATAAGAGAGTTAGTATCTACTTATTCACAACAAGAGCCACAATATCAAGCTGTAGAAGTGCCTTTAGAGATTAATGGGAAAAAAATTCTTTTAACGGGGAATTTAACTCATTTGTATGATATGGGGAGCGGCTTGCAACGCATAAGATGGCGAGTTGGTTCAGTGAAAGATAAGCAGATTATTGAAAATTGGCTTTATTATTTATTACAACTGGTTACCACAAATAATGTTCATCCGCCTGTATATGTTGGCAAAGATAACAATATAACGTTTAAAAATGCTGAAGAAATTTTTAAAAATTCAACCGCACTTTCACATTTGAGCCAATATGTGGCTGACTATTTACAAGGTTTGCATAATATCCAAATTGTGCCAACTCAAGAGATTAAGAAATATCTGAAATATTGCCAGCTAGAAGATGAGTTTGATGAGGTGAAAGCCTTTAACATACTTAGAGATAGTATGACTACGCAATATGGTACAGATGTTTATTGGTCAAGAGTATTCTCACAATCAACAGCTCAAACATTTACGCCACAGAAATTATTGTCTATTCAACAAATGACTCAAAATTGGTTTACTCTGATGCTGGAAAGTATATTAGAAGAAAAGCATTAATAGAAAATGGGGCATTTTGCCCCATTATTTAATAATATCCATTATAAATATAATGCCATCACAATAGCATTCTCTCGCCCACCTTGTGGATTAGGATAATAATTCTTACGAATATCTACTTCATTAAAACCAAGCTTATCATAAAGTTGTTTTGCCGTATTATTTGATTCCCGTACTTCCAGCCATAGAGTCAAAATAGCTTTTTCTCTTAGTATTTCAATCAGCTGACTCAATAATTTCTTTCCTAAACCTTTACCTTGAAAGTTAGGATCAATAGCAATGTTAAATAAGGTTGCTTCATCTAATACAGTTTGGCAAATTGCGAAGCCGATAATTTGATTTTGCTCGATTAATTTTAAATTTATATAACGAGAGCCTTGATTGTTTTTCAAGGTACCCATCGACCAAGGTACTAAATGTGCGGCTTGTTCAATTTCAAATAATCGTTCGAAATCATTTTCTTGAATTGGAGTAATGTTGATCATATTAATGCTGTTTGAATTTGTTTCCAAAGTACACGTTTAGCTTGGGAATCCTGCTTGAGCCGTTCAAGATCAGCACATTGCCATAAGCTATTTTTTAAAGTGCAAAGCGTCTGTATTTGATCCAATTTTTCTTGTTCTTGGCTGAGTAGCCAATAATTCACTGGATGTTGAACAAGTAAATGGGGGGCTTGTTGGAAATTAATAAATAAGCAGTTTTGCGGTTTAATCTCTGCGCTACGAAGCACATCTTGAACAAAAGGATCCTTAGTATTTAAGCTTTGTTCAGCGATAATCACGAGACGAATTGACTCATCAACAACAATATTTACCGCTCCTTTTAATGCCTCTGGGCGATGCAGCTGCCATTGGGTGATTCCCATTTCTTTTAGAAGAAGGTCTCGTCTGTTCATTCATATTCCGTTTTCATTTATAATGTGTACAATTTTATCTGATTAACAACAGGATTACCACGTGATTTCACTTGAAAGTCAAGTTCTTGAACGCCATTTATCTTTATTTGCCAATAAGCATGTGTTATTTGCAGGTGGGATTAATGATGATTTCCCTCAACAAATTCAATCTCAATGCCAATCTGTAAAAGTATGGTCTTGGTATTTTGATTATGCCAAGGATAAAAGCTTAGTAGAATTTTCTGTAGAATCTCATTTTCAAGCAGACTTAATTCTATATTATTGGACTAAGAATAAACAAGAAGTACAGTTTCAGTTAATGCAATTATTATCTAAGGCACCAGTAGGGCAGGAGTTTTTGATTATTGGTGAAAATCGCAGTGGTGTACGTTCAGTAGAAAAGTTGTTAAGTGAATATGGTAGTATTGGTAAGATTGATAGTGCTCGTCGCTGTGGTTTATACCATTTTTGTTTAGAAAAACAACCTCATTTTGACTTAAATAAATACTGGAAAACTTATCAGAGTCCTCTGTTAGAGGATTTAACCGTTTATAGTTTACCTGGTGTATTTAGTGCGAATGAATTAGATGCTGGTACCGAGTTATTATTATCCACTCTTAATCATAAAATCCGTGGCAAGGTATTGGATTTAGGTTGTGGAGCTGGCGTCATTGGGGCAATGATTAAACGAAAAAATCCACAAGCCACTGTAACAATGACTGATATTCATGCGATGGCAATCGCCTCTGCGGAACGAACATTGAGCGAAAACCATTTACAAGCAGATGTCCTTGCCAGTGATGTGTTTTCTCAAGTTTCAGGCAAATTTGATTTAATTATTTCCAATCCACCTTTTCATGATGGGATTGATACCGCTTATCGAACAGTGACTGAACTGATTACACAAGCACAATGGCATTTGGTACAAGGGGGAGAATTGCGTATCGTAGCAAATGCATTTTTGCCTTATCCTGATTTATTAGATCAATATTTCGGAGAACACCAAGTCTTAGCGAAAACTAATAAATTTAAAGTGTATTCAGTCATCCTTTAATAAAAAAGTGCGGTAGGATTTAGGAAATTTTGTTGACTATACAAAATTCTTAAAAATCCTACCGCACTTTTATGGCAAAATAAGTGGCCTATTCTTTTTTCAATAAGAATACGCCATGAGTCGCTAAGTTTACATAAGCCTGTGTGAGCACAGGATCAAAGTTTTCAGGATTAGCGTTGATTAATAGATCTTTGCCTGCCCAGTTAGCTACGATTTCCCAATGGTTTCCCATATAAACAGCATTCTTAATATCACATAATTGTGATGATTCACCTGTCGTAGTTAATGTGACGGCTTCAGGACGAACACCAACTAAACATTCCCCATCGGCTAAATTAAATTTCTCAGCATTTGGTAAGGTAAATTGGTAGCCGTTAATATTCACTTGATTGCCCTGTAAGCGACCTTCTAAAATACTGCTTTCTCCCATAAAATTAGCTAAGAAAAGCGAATTAGGCTGTTGATACAATTCTTTGGCAGGAGCCTTTTGGACAATCTTACCTTTATTCATAACGATAACTTCATCAGAAACAGCAAAGGCTTCTGTTTGGTCATGTGTGACATAAAGTGAAGTAATTCCCAGGCGTTGTTGTAATTCACGAATTTTTTCTCGCATAGAACGACGTAAGTTAGCATCTAAGTTACTTAGCGGTTCATCAAATAATAACACTTTGGGTTTTAGGACTAAAGCACGTGCTAATGCGACACGTTGTTGTTGACCACCTGAAATTTGGTCTACATAACGATCTTCAAAACCTGCTAAATCAACTAATTCTAAGGCTTCTTTAATACGTTGTTGACGCTCTTCTTTACTGACATTTTGCATGCGTAAGCCATATCCTACATTATCTCCAATAGACATATGTGGGAATAACGCATAAGACTGGAATACGATACAAATATCGCGGTTTTGAATGGATGATTTGGTGACATCTTCTCCATCAATAAAAATTTGTCCTGAGGTTGGGCTTTCAAGCCCCGCAACTAAACGTAACACTGTGGTTTTTCCGCAACCTGATGGTCCTAATAAGGTAACCATGGTACCGCGTTTGATAACTAAATCTAAATTGTCAATTACCACTGATTTGCCGAATGCTTTGGTAATATTTTTTAAAACAACGAAATCATTATTCATATTTTACTGCCTTTCTATAGGGCGGATAATCTTTCCGCCTAATCAAACTCTGATGGGCAAGTTATCCCATCTTCAAAATTAACTCATTTGTTTCGCTTTAGAACGTGAGATACGTGTATCACCCACAATCCAGTCGAAGAATAGGATGATCGCCATCATAACCACGATTAAGATTGAACCGTAGGCGATTGCAATACCATATTCACCGTCTTCTACACGGTTTAATATATAGGCTGTTGCTACACGGGTATCTGCAGTGACCAAGAAGATAATTGCACTGACGGTGGTCATGGCACGTACGAAACTCGTTACTAATGCGGATAATAATGCTGGTTTTAAAAGTGGGAACACAATATACCAGATGGTCTTAAATGAACTACCTTTTAAAGATAATGAGGCTTCATCAAGGGATTTATCTAATTGACCTAACCCCGCAATTGCAGAACGCATACCGATAGGTAGGTCACGCATTACCATAGAAATAATAATGATGATACCCGTACCAGTAATATACATTGGGGCATTGTTAAAGGCTAAGATATAAGATACCCCAGCTACGGTGCCTGGTACAGCAAAACAAAGCATGGTTAAGAATTCTAATGTTTTCTTACCTTGGAAATCTTTACGAACCACAATGTAAGCAATTAACAAACCAAATAAGGCTGTGAGTGGCGCTGCAATACCAGCATAGAACATGGTATTGAGTAATGAAGGCCATGCACCATCGCTCAATCCTTGACCAAATAACATGCTGTAGTTATTTAAGGTAAATGTGTAATCCACTCCCCAGTTAACAGTGAAACTACCATAGAAAATACTGCCGTATAATGCTAAGTTAAAAATAATCCATAGACCTAACATGAGAATAATGGTGTATTTTAATCCCGTAGGTAATTCTTGCACGTCACCACGGTAAGATTTACCAGACACAGTGACGTAAGAACGATTACCAATCCACACATATTGGATAACAAAAATTGCTAATGAGAACAACAATAGCATTGAGCCTAAAGTGCTTGCAGAAGCATAGTCTAATTGTGAACCAGCAATATAGAAATAGATTTGTGTTGCAATAACATCGAAACTTCCCCCCAAAACTAATGGATTACTAAAGTCTGCTAATGATTGGATAAACACGATTAAAAATGAGTTAGCCAATGCAGGACGCAATAATGGGAAAATGATGTTATAGAAGGTTTGATATCTATTTGCTCGTAATGTATAAGAAGCTTCTTCAATTGATGGGTGAATTGACTTCAATGCACCATCTAAAAGCATAAATGAAATTGGTGCAAATGCGAGAATTTGTGCAATGGCGATACCATTAAAACCATATAACCAGTTACTATTGGTAAAACCAAAATTATTTGCTAGGAATTCAGTAACATAGCCAGAGCGTCCTAACATGAGAGTCACGCCTAAACCTACTACGAAAGGAGGAGTAACGATAGGTAGAATAGAGAAAATTTTACCTATAAAAGCGGAACGTTTAGCGATACGAGTAGTATAAAGGGCAAAAGCTAAGCCAAAAATAGTTGAAACTAATCCAACGAAGCCTGAAAGAAATAATGAGTTTGCAATTACTCGTACAATGTAATTTTGGCTAATAATACGAAGGACTTGTTGTGGTGCAAAAGTTCCTTCGTCGTAGAACATAGAAACAAAGATAGCTACGGTTGGATAAACAATAAAGAAGAAAATTAATAAAATAATGCAGAGGAGTGAACCAATAATAAATTTATCACCTTGCATAATTTTTAATTTTGCTAAAGCTAATGTGGCAATGGCAGTTAAACTGGCAATTAATACAATGACAGAATAACCCATGCTAACTTTCATGACTGTTGCACTAATAAATGTAAAGAGTGCAATCACAGTAACGAAGATTAATTCAGTTTTAGCTTCAGCTATTTTTGATAAACCTAATTTAGGAATAATCAAGAAAATGATAAGAGGAAGAAACCATAAAGCAGTGAGATTCCAAGAGGACCATCCCATCGCATCATAAAATTCATCTTTCGTACTTTCTAATAAGCCATAGTCAAGGGCTTGTGAAGGTAAAATAACAAACGCAATAAAGGAAAGAATAACCCAGAAACTCGCCGAATGTGTTATTGGTAATTTTGCGGAATTCATACAACCTCGCTCAATAATTGACAAAAGTGCGGTTAAAATTTTAAGAATTTTTAAATTCTTTTGAAATAAGGCAAGTTAAGCAACTTGCCTCGTTTATTATAAATTATTTGGCTAATTTTACATCATCAACCCATTTGGTAATGAGTCGTTTACGTAAATCACTTGAGCCATATTTATCAAAATCGTAATTAATTAAATTAATGGATTTGAAATCTAAAGCATAAGGTGATTGTTTAGCGGTACTATTAGTTAAAATTTGGTGAGTTTCACCTTTTTGCCAAGAGAGTTCTTGAGCTTCTTTTGATAATGCCCAATCAATGAACAATTTAGCATTTTCTTTATTTCTAGCACCTTTGATTAAACTTACACCACCAATTTCATAGCCAGTTCCTTCACAAGGAACTACTAATTCAACAGGCGCGCCTTTTTCTTTTTCAAGTGAATGTTCATGTAAGAATCCAATACCAATAGACGCTTCACCACGTGCGGTATTACGAGTCGCAGTGTTACCTGATTTTGTATACTGGGAAACATTCTTATGTAAGGCTTTTAGATATTTGAACGCTTCTTCTTCACCCCATAATTGAATAAAGGTCGCTAATGCAGTATAAGCGGTACCCGAACTTTGTGGATCGGCAGATTGAATTTCATTTTTTAATCGAGGATCAGTTAAATCTTTCCAGCATTTAGGTACAGGAATATTCATTTTGGCTAATTTTTCGGTATTTACACCAAAACCTAAGATACCAAGATAAATTGCAGAGGAATAATTGCCTTTGACTTTACCAGGATCTTTTAATTTATCTGGAATAAATTGTAAATTAGGGGATTTATAAGGTTCTAATAAGCCCATTTCTCCTGCTTGGGAATGAGGATCTAATGTACCACCATACCAAACATCACCCTGTGGATTATCTTTTTCAGCATCAATTTTTGCTAAAATACTGCCTGTTCCACCTCGAATAAAACTGGTTTTAATATTGTACTTTTTCTCGAAAGCGAGTGTTTCTTGTTCACACATCGTATTTTGAGCACTGCAATAAACAACTAAACGTCCTTCCGCCGCAGCATTGCTTGATAACATAGTGCTACCAAGCAAAACTGCTGAGATTGCTCCAGCAAGTTTTGCTTTTTTCATAGGGTTCTCCCAAATTTATTTAAGGATTGATTATTTGGCTAATTTTACATCTTGTACCCATTTTTCAATTAGACGTTTACGCTCTTCAGTTGCACCATATTTTTCAAAGTCATAGTTAATTAATTTAAGTTTTAATGGGTCAAATGCAGTAGGTGATTGTTCAGCAGTGGTATTTAATAGTGTTTGGTGAGCTTCACCTTTTCTCCAAGCTACTTCTTGTCCTTCTTTTGATAACACATAGTCAACAAAGAGTTTTGCATTATCTATATTACGAGCGCCTTTAATAATACTTAATCCACCTAATTCATAACCAGTGCCTTCGCAAGGTACGATCATTTCAATTGGTGCACCATTTTTCTTTTCAACAGCATAGTCGTGTAAGAAGCCGATACCGATAGTTGCTTCGCCTCGAGCAGTACTACGTGATGGAGTGATTCCTGATTTAGTGTATTGAGAAATATTTGGATGTAATTTACGGAAATATTCAAATGCTTGATCTTCACCCCATAATTGCGTAAATGTTGCAATTGCCGTATAAGCTGTTCCAGAGCTTTGTGGGTCAGCGATTTGGATTTCACCTTTTAAACGAGGATCGGTTAAATCTTTCCAGCATTTTGGTACTTCTGTAATACCTAATTTCTGTAAACGTTCGGTATTTACACCAAAACCTAAAATTCCCATGTAAATTGCAGAAGCATAGTTGCCTTTTACTTTTGCAGGATCTTGGAAACGTTCTACAATTTGTGAAATATTTGGTGAACGGTAGGCTTCAAGTAAACCCATTTCAGCCGCTTGTGCTTGAGGATCAAATGTACCACCGTACCAAACATCAGCTTGAGGATTATTCTTTTCAGCTTCTACTTTTGCAAAGGTACTGCCTGAGCCATTACGGATAAATGAAGTTTTAACGTCATATTTATTTCCGAATTCTTGAGTGACGGCTTCACACATTTGATTGGTTGCGCTACAGTAAACGACTAAACGACCTTTGGCGTTAGCTTGTGCGCAAAACATTAAACTAGCTCCTAAAAGTGCGGTAGATATTGCGAGAGAAAGATTCTTGATTTTCATAATTAACCTCGATTGTTATATAGAAAGCTGAATACCATGTATAAATTCTCAGTGACTAGACACCTTTGAAATTTGATTAATATTACAAGAAACTAAAAATGAATACCGTGAAGTGCTTCACAAAATCTTGTATTAACTGAACTTTCTGCTTTAAAAAAGTTTAAATAACTGTAAAAAATCCTAAAATATCTTTATAATCTTACCTAGTTTTTTCATGCTTATTGGGGTTTCCATGTCAGATTCATCAAATACATCTTGTATTATCATCGCTATTGCAGGAGCTTCTGCATCTGGTAAAAGTTTAATCGCTTCAACTGTATACAAAGAATTATGTGAACAGTTAGGACATGAAGAAATGGGAATAATCTCCGAGGACAGCTATTATAAAGATCAGAGCCATTTGGATTTTGAAACTCGCACTCAGACCAATTATGATCATCCGAATTCAATGGATAGAGATTTATTAATTGAGCATTTGCAAGCATTGAAAGCAGGCAAAACAGTGGATATTCCTCAGTATAGCTATGTAGAACATACAAGAATGAAAGAGGTTACTCACTTTGAGCCAAAGAAAGTGATTATTTTAGAGGGTATCTTACTATTAACTGATGAACGTGTCCGTAAGGAACTTAATTTATCTTTATTTGTGGATGCACCTCTAGATATTTGTTTTATTCGTCGATTAAAACGTGATATGGAAGAACGAGGCCGTTCTCTAGAGTCTGTAGTAGAGCAATATCGTAAAACAGTACGTCCGATGTTCTTACAATTCATTCAACCTTCAAAACAATATGCCGATATTATTATCCCTCGAGGGGGTAAAAATCGCATTGCGATCAATATGTTGAAGGCACAAATTTTACATATGTTAGGTCAAAAGTAAAAGGAAATCTGATGAGATTATGTGACACTGATATTGAACGTTATTTAGATGAGGGGATTATTGAAATTATGCCTCGTCCGAGTAATGATAAAATTAACGGTGCAACTATTGATTTACGATTAGGAAATTCATTCCGAGTATTCCGAGAATATTCAGCACCTTATATTGATGTGAGTGGTCCTCGTGAGGAAGTTACTGCCCAGTTAGAACGAGTAATGAGTGATGAAATTATTATTCAAGATAACGAAGCATTTTTTCTTCATCCGGGAGCTTTAGCTTTAGCTACTACATATGAAAGCGTAAAATTACCTGCTAATGTGATCGGTTGGTTAGATGGACGTTCATCATTAGCCCGTTTAGGATTGATGGTACATGTTACCGCACACCGTATTGATCCAGGTTGGGAAGGTAAAATTGTATTAGAGTTTTATAATTCTGGAAAATTGCCACTGGCACTACGACCAAATATGATTATTGGTGCATTAAGTTTTGAGATCTTAAGCGGCTATGCTGCAAGACCTTATAATTGTCGTCAAGATGCAAAATATAAAAATCAACAAAGTGCGGTAGCAAGCCGTATAAATGAAGATAAATAGGCAAGTCAATGTCAAAGAAAGTGGGTGCGATAATATTAGGAATACTGATTGCATTACTGGTATTTTTGCATATACAAAAAGACAAAGCTGAAACTAAACTTATTACACTATTACAAAAACAAGGAATCGAGGTTCATAGCCTCGATTTTAGTTTTTTATTACGTCCAGCTTTTACAGCAGAGAAAATAAGTTATGTGTTAGACGATAATCAAGTGATTAGTTTTGAGCGTGCAACGGCTGAATTGGCTGGTTTGTCAGTTTTTTCAGGTGATTTTACGATTACTCAATTACAATTTGATAATGGTAAATTCTGGCGTAATCCTGAACGACCTGAATTACAATCGATTACACTTTCAGTGACTCCTGCACATCTTAATTTTATGGCTATTGATGATTTAATTCATTTTTTACAAACCAAGAAAATGAAGAATGAGAAATTGAATCAATGGTTATATGGTGTGCAATTTAAAGCAAAAAATCGACATAACGATGATATTTCTTTGGCAACTAAATTGAAATTCATTCCTCAAGGAATTGCCCTAAAAGATACTCAAATTTCTGTTGATTTAAATGAGTTGGATTATTCCAATAATAAACAGTTTAATGCTTCTATTGGACAAACGACCATTATTTCTAATTTAGCCCAATTAGATCATTATGAATTTGTGGCTGACACACTTAAATTAAATTCACAAGATCTTGGACGCATTCATGCAAAACTAAATTTACCTAAAGGCAATTTAGAAACACAATCTATGAGTTTTACCTCTTCAGCTTGTAATTATTGTAATTCATCTATTCATATCATTCCAAGTCATGAACAAAGTAAAATTGTTCAATTTAAAACCGAGTTTTTCCCCATTGAAAAATTACTCAGTATTTTAAAATTACCTGTGGTTATTTCAGGTAAGAGTGATGTTTCTGCTGTATTACACTTCGGTGATACCGAGATGACAAGTGGTACCTTTGACTTAAATGTGATGAATGGTAAGCTCCAAGGACTCAATCTAATTTCTTTGGTCGCACAGTATCTGCCAATTAATTATGATGAAGAAAAATTGAAAAATTTAGAGACTAATTTTCTTCAATATAATACGAAATTAAATTGGTTAGGGCGAGATGTTTATTTGGAAAATATGTCATTGCGTACCGATGAATTAATATTAAAAGGATATGGAAAAGCTGATTTACGTAGCATGAAATGTGATGTGATGGTGAATATTGGCGTAAATAATCCTAACTATAAAAATTTAAGTTTGCCAATTCGTTTCTTTGATGATTGTAGCTCACCTCAATATAAAGTGGAAATTACTAAAGATTTTAGGCAGCAATTAAAGAATTTTATGAAGGAAAAGTTTAAATAATATGTTGACTAAACAGAATGCCATGCGTATTGAGTATTTACGCGTCATGGTGATGGCTTGTGCTGCGTTTATTTTTAATACTACAGAATTTATCCCTGTTGCTTTATTAACAGATATTGCAACCAGTTTCCAGATGCCGGTTTCAGAAGTAGGATTAATGATTACTGTATATGCTTGGATAGTCTCTTTATTGTCGTTGCCTTGCATGTTACTTACTTCCAAAATGGAAAGAAAATCACTACTCATTAAGCTCTTTATAATTTTTATTGCTAGTCATATTCTTTCCGCTTGTGCTTGGAACTATTGGATATTATTAATTTCTCGTGCGGGTATTGCTTTAACTCATTCTGTATTTTGGTCAATTACTGCGTCTTTAGTGTTACGTGTTGCCCCGAAAAATAAGAAAACTCAAGCATTGGGTTTGTTTTCTATGGGAACGGCTTTGGCGATGGTACTAGGTTTACCTTTAGGGCGTATCATCGGGCAATGGTTAGGATGGCGTACAACCTTTGCCATTATTGCGGGTATCGCAACTATGGTAATGATTATTATTGCTTATATTTTGCCAAATATTCCAAGCAAAAATTCGGGATCATTAAGTAGTTTACCAAGCTTATTGCGTCGTCCAATGCTGATTGGAGTATATATTTTTACAATTATTATTATTTCTGCACATTTTACTGCTTATAGTTATATTGAACCCTTTATGATTCAAATTAATCAGGTTTCAGCTAATACAGCCACAGCTGTGTTATTGATATTTGGCTTATCAGGGATTGTAGCAAGTTTATTATTTGGACGTTTATATCGTTGTGGTCCAATTCAATTTTTACTGACTATGGCCATAGTTTTAACACTTTCTTTATCATTAATTCATGTATTTAGCCAAAGTACTTTAGCAATGTTTGTTTTGGTATTTATTTGGGGAGTGGGTATTTCAGCTATGAGTTTAAGTATGCAAATGCGTGTATTACAAATTGCCCCAGATGCTACAGATGTAGCAACCTCAATTTATTCAGGAATCTATAATATTGGTATTGGTGGTGGTGCATTAATTGGTAATCAAGTTATGCAGCATTTAGGGCTAGCAAATATTGGCTATGTAGGTGGGTTACTTGGATTGATTGGCATGTTGTGGTTTGTGACCATGCATTTGAAATTTCGATATCATCCATCCAATCCCAAATATTAGTCTTGCTAGTATAATAAAAGTGCGGTTAAATTTTTGGAAATTTAACCGCACTTTGGCATTAGCGTTTTGCTTTTTTAATAAATTTCATCAAACGTTTACGTTTACGTAATTGATTTGGAGTAAGTTTATTTCGTTTACCTGCAAAAGGATTACTCCCTTCTTGGAATTGTAAACGAATCGGAGAGCCCACAATTTTCAGACTACGACGATAATAATTCGATAAATAACGTTTATAGCTATCAGGCAATTTATCAATTTTATTACCATGTACCACAATGATTGGTGGATTATAGCCACCAGGATGAGCAAATTTTAATTTAATACGACGACCATTAATCATTGGTGGTTGATGTTCATCTGTTGCCATTTGTAATAAACGAGTCAACATTGATGTGGTCATTTTTTGTGTTGCACAGTTATATGCTTCTTGTATAGACTCAAATAAATTACCGACACCACTGCCATGCAATGCTGAAATAAAGTGTACACGTGCAAAATCAATAAAATCTAAACGGCGATCTAATTCTGATTTGACTTGATCTTTAGTGTATTGACTTAACCCATCCCATTTATTGACTACAATAACTAAAGAACGCCCTGCATTGAGAATAAAGCCGAGTAGCGATAAATCCTGGTCTGAAATTCCTTCACGAGCATCAATGGTTAGTAATACCACATTCGCATCTTGAATAGCTTGTAAGGTTTTAATTACAGAGAACTTTTCAACAGTTAAATGCACTTTACCACGTTTACGAACCCCCGCTGTATCAATGATCGTATATTGTTGATCATCACGTTCCATCGGAATGTAAATACTATCTCGAGTTGTACCAGGTAAGTCATAAACCACAACACGATCTTCACCTAAAATTCGGTTAGTCAATGTTGATTTACCTACATTGGGACGACCAACGATAGCAATCTTAATATTTTTATTTTCAGGCTCTTGGTTTTCTTCTGCTAAGGCATCATCTAATAATTTCGCATCTTCTTCTGAATTGAAATCAAAATCATGATCCCATTCGTCTTGTTCTTCTTTTTCGATGTTATTTTCATTTTCTTCAGAGACCAAGTCAGCCTGCATTTGTTCAGCTAAAGGTGCTAAGATTTCTTCCATTAACTGCGTTACCCCTCGACCTTGAGAGGCAGCAATTTGTGCAATTTCACCCATGCCAAGTTGATAGAATTCAGCAGCATGAGAGTCAGCATCAATACCATCTGTTTTATTAGCTACAACAAATGTTTTTTTATTTTGACGTTGGCGTAAATATTGAGCAATACCTATATCGGCTGGTGTAAGTCCCGCCCGTGCATCGACTAAAAAAAGCACCACATCGGCTTCTTCAATCGCAAGCAATGATTGTTCAGCCATTTTTTCCTCAACACCTTCTTCAGTACCATCGATACCTCCAGTATCAATTACGATGAAGTCATAGCCTGAAATATTCGCATGACCATATTTACGGTCCCGTGTTAAACCAGGAAAGTCCGCTACTAAAGCATCACGTGTACGTGTTAAGCGGTTAAATAATGTTGATTTGCCTACATTAGGGCGACCAACAAGGGCAACTACAGGAGTTGTCATAGAAACCTCGAAATCAGTAATATAAAGTGCAATAAATTCATGCACGAAAAATAATCTATCATTATAGCTGATTTTAGCTAGAATGCGAACCAACAAGGGGAGAAATAGAGAAAAGTGCGGTCTGTTTTTATTAAAATTTTAAGAAAAAATAGGATTTATCCGAATTAGGGAAAATTTCAGACATAAAAAAAGCACCTCTGGGTGCTATAACTCTATTTCTAATTGGCGGAACGGACGGGACTCGAACCCGCGACCCCCTGCGTGACAGGCAGGTATTCTAACCAGCTGAACTACCGCTCCGTATTAGAATAAATTGGCGGAATGGACGGGACTCGAACCCGCGACCCCCTGCGTGACAGGCAGGTATTCTAACCAGCTGAACTACCACTCCGCATAGGTGGAGCAAATAATAATAGTGAACGGGAGTTCCGTCAACCTTTTTTTTGAACTTTTAGTTTACTTGTTTAATTCCTAAACGAATTAATGTAGAGACTCTTCTTCTGACGATGGATTTAATATTTTTTCCCACAAACAGTTATCTTTACTTTTTTTATTGATCAGCTTGATATATTCCAAATGCGCAGCTAGTTCTTGCTCACTAGGTTGTAGTGTAGATAATTTATGCTTTGTTTTTTCAAAGGTTTGCTGTATAGCTTGAGTACTCGCCATGGTTGGCTCATCCGTTTCATGATCATCAAAAAGACTAGTTTGTCCGCCTGTCATAGCCAGATAAACATCACCAAGGATTTCAGCATCCAGTAATGCTCCATGTAGTACTCGTTTAGTGTTATCAATAGCTAAACGATCGCAAAGTGCATCTAAACTGTTGCGTTTACCTGGATACATTTGTCGAGCGAGTTGCAGCGTATCAGTCACTGTACAAATATCACTGGTTTTTACATCAATTTGATGTTTACGGAATTCATAGTCCATGAAGCCCACATCAAAGGGAGCGTTGTGAATTAATAATTCAGCACCTTTGATGAAATCAATAAATTCTTGTGCAATTTCTGTAAAATCGGGTTTATCAGCAAGCATTTCATCAGTAATGCCGTGAACTTTAATTGCTTCAGGATCTACTGGACGATCAGGCTTAATATAGAGATGTAATTTTTTACCCGTATAGCGACGATTAATCATTTCGACAGCACCAATTTCAATAATGCAGTGACCTTCATAATGTGCTCCAAATTGGTTCATCCCTGTGGTTTCGGTATCCAGAACAATCTGGCGATTTAAATCAATTTCAACTTTCATATTTTCAAACTGTCTATTTTTAACGTTTTAGGCTATTATTTTAAAATGAGTTGTTAGATTGTAGCAAATTATGCAGAAACAAATTGAAATATTTACAGATGGATCCTGTTTAGGAAATCCTGGGCCAGGTGGAATTGGCATTTTATTACGTTATCAACAATACGAAAAAACACTTTCAAAAGGTTATTTTAAAACGACGAATAATCGTATGGAATTATTAGCTGTAGTGGAAGCACTAAATTGTTTGAAAGAACCTTGTACTGTGATGTTACATAGTGATAGCCAATATATGAAAAATGGCATTACACAATGGATTTTTAATTGGAAAAAAAACAATTGGAAGGCGAGTACAGGTAAGCCTGTGAAAAATCAAGATCTTTGGATTTTACTGGATCAAGCAATTCGGAAACATAAAATTGATTGGCATTGGGTGAAAGGGCATTCTGGCCATAGAGAAAATGAGATTTGTGATGAATTAGCCAAACAAGGTGCTGAAAATCCTACGCTAGAAGATACAGGCTATCAGCCTGACTAATCTGTGACAATAGATATAAAAAGTGCGGTTAAATTTTAGAAAATTTACCGCACTTTTTATTATGTATTGCTTGCTTACATCCAAGCATTATTGCGAATAATGCCTACGGCAATGCCTTCAATTTCAAAATTAGGTTGTTCTTTAAGATTGACCACAATTGGTTGATACTCTTCATTTTCTGGATGAAGATAAATCATATCGCCTTTACGTTCTAAACGTTTTACTGTAACTTCATCTTCAATTCTTGCCACAATAACTTGTCCATTACGGACATCTTTGGTGCTGTGTACTGCTAATAAATCACCATCTAAAATACCAATATTTTTCATTGATTGGCCATAAACTTTTAATAAAAAATCTGCTTGAGGTTTGAACATGTCGGCATCAACTTTATAAGATCCCTCAATATGTTGCTCTGCCAAAATTGGTTCACCTGCTGCAACTCGACCAATTAAAGGTAAACCTTCATCCTCATCATTAGCAGGTTCTTCGGTATTGATAAGTAAACGGATACCACGAGACGTACCTGATAAAATTTCAATTACACCTTTGCGAGCTAAGGCTTTCAGGTGCTCTTCTGCTGCATTTGGGGAGCGGAAACCTAGTTCTCTAGATATTTCAGCACGAGTTGGAGGCATTCCAGTTGATTCAATATGGTGTTTGAGAAAATCAAAAACTTCTTGTTGTCGAGCTGTTAGTGCTTTAATTGGTTTCATTTAAAAATCCCCTGTTTTTTTGTACAGAACACTGACATTATATACAGACTGTAAAAACTTGCAATGTTTTTATTTAAGTAGATGAAAATGAATCTAATAAAAATGTGACATCTATTCCAAAACTATCATCTGATGATAACCAAATGAAAAAATTATGTTAAAATGAAGAAAGTTGTTTTTGTATATGGAAATTTATTATGGCTAGTTTTTTAAATTTATATAGAGCATTACTGGAAATTCCTTTATCTTTTTTGGTAAAAAATAATCCTATCCCAAGTCACCCTATTGAAGAGTTGAAACTAGATATAACACAGCCAATAGTTTATGTATTACCTTATACCTCCCAAACTGACTTTGTGATTTTTCGTAAAAACTGTTTAAGTGTGGGATTGCCAGATCCGATAGAAACTAATGATATTCATGGTAAACAATTACCTCGTTATGTTTATTTAGATGATGGTCGTCAATTCTTTAAATCTAAAAAAGGCCCGAAAAAAGAAACAGAAAAAGTTTTTTATCATTATTTTGAGCTACATAATGCTTATGCGGATTTAGATGTTCAAGTTATCCCAGTTTCTGTACTATGGGGACGTTCACCAGGTAAAGAAGATAAAGGTAAATTACCTAAATTGCGTTTATTAAATGGTATTCAAAAAACTATTGCAGCGATCTGGTTTGGACGAGATACTTTTGTTCGTTTTTCTCAAGCAGTTTCTATGCGTTATATGGTGAGTGAACATGGTGCAGATGTTTCTATTGCACAAAAATTAGCACGAATTGCGAGAATGCATTTTTCAAAACAGCGTTTATCTGCTACGGGGCCTCGGTTGCCAAATCGTCAAGCGATGTTTAATAAATTGTTGCAGTCTCCTGTTATATTAGAAGCGATTGCCGATGAGGCAAAAAGTAAGAATATGAGCCAAGCACGAGCTCGTCAAGAAGCAGAAAAAATTCTAAAAGAAATTGCTGCTGATGTGAGTTATGAAAATTTACGAGTGTTAGACCGTTTATTACGTTGGCTATGGAACAAGCTTTATCAAGGTATTTCGGTAGAAAATGCAGATCGTGTGCGCCAATTAGCTTTAGAAGGACATGAAATTGTTTATGTTCCTTGTCATCGTAGCCATATTGATTATTTATTATTATCTTATGTGTTATATCACCAAGGTCTCGTACCACCGCATATTGCCGCTGGAATTAACTTAGATTTCTGGCCTGCAGGTCCTATTTTCCGTCGTAGTGGTGCTTTTTTTATCCGTCGTACTTTCAAGGGAAATCGTTTATATTCCACCATTTTTCGTGAATATTTAGGGGAATTATTTCATCGTGGTTATTCCGTAGAATATTTTATTGAAGGGGGGCGTTCTCGTACAGGACGTTTATTAACGCCAAAAACAGGTATGATGTCAATGACATTACAGGCATTACAGCAACGCCAAACTCGCCCAATTACGGTTGTGCCAGTCTATATAGGTTATGAACATGTTTTAGAGGTTGATACTTATGCTAAAGAATTACGTGGTGCAGCAAAAGAAAAAGAAAATGCTGGTCTTGTCCTACGTGTGATTAAGAAACTACGTAATTTAGGCAAAGGTTATGTAAATTTTGCAGAGCCTATTACCTTAAGTAATTACTTAAATGAACATTATCCTGAATGGAAAAATACAGTAGAAGAAAAACCTGTGTGGTTTAATAAAGCTGTGGATAGTATTTCTACTCAGGTCATGGTGAATATTAATAATGCTGCTGCTATCAATGCAATGAATTTAACGGGGATGGCATTACTATCTTCACGTCAGCGTGCTTTATCACGAGAACAGCTATTAGAACAATTACAAAGTTATCAAGAGTTTTTACAAAATGTGCCTTATTCTTCAGATGTTATTGTGCCATCTGAGTCACCAGAAGATATGCTAAAACATGTATTAAGTCTAGAAAGAATGGGTGTATTAATTGAAAAAGATAACTTTGGTGAATTAGTTCATTTAGAAAGAAATTCTGCGGTATTAATGACTTATTATCGTAATAATATTCAGCATTTATTTGCTTTACCATCACTAGTTGCAAGTATTGTGTTGCATTATGAACAAGTGACTAAAACTGAATTATTACGTGCAGTAAAAGTCATTTATCCGTTCTTAAAGAATGAGCTTTTTATTCATATTTTAGAAGAAAGTTTAGATGATGTAGTAGAAAAAATGATAGCAGAATTTCATCGTCAACAAATTATTGATATTGAAAATGATCTACTAAGCATTAATGATAAAGGTATTCGTACGTTACAACTTTGGGCATCGGCGGTAAGAGAAATCCTACAACGTTATCGTATTACTATTTCAATTTTACAATATCAACCAGATATAGCGCGTGCTGCTTTAGAAAAACAAAGTCAATTTGTTGCACAACGTTTATCTGTATTGCATGGTATTAATGCACCAGAGTTTTTTGATAAAGCAGTATTTGTTGGTTTTACAACCAGCTTGAAAGAAAAAGGTTATTTTGATGAGGCTGGTCATGCAGTGTTAGAAAAATTAAATGAGCTTTCAGATATATTGAACCATATCATTTCTGCAGAGGTAAATTTAACGATTAGAAGTGCTATTGAAAAGTCAGAGGAAATCCCTACTGAAGAATAAATATGAAAGATTCCACATTAATTGAATTATTTTTAAATGAGCTGTGGCTTGAGAAAGGGTTGTCTGATAATACGATTCAATCTTATCGTTTAGATCTTAGCGCATTAAGTCAGTGGTTACAAAAACAAAGTAAGAATTTAGAAGAGCTGGATTCTATAGATTTGCAATCATTTCTTGGTGAGCGAGTAGATCAGGGATATAAAGCCACAAGCACCGCAAGAATGCTCAGTGCAATGAGGAAATTATTTCAGTATTTATATCGTGAAAAGTACCGCACTGATGATCCAAGTGCGGTACTTAGTTCACCAAAATTGCCCAGCCGTTTGCCTAAATATCTCACTGAACAACAAGTGGGAGATTTATTAGAAGCACCCAGTACGGATATTCCATTAGAATTACGTGATAAAGCGATGTTGGAATTATTATATGCTACAGGTTTGCGAGTTACCGAGTTAGTGACGTTGAGCGCAGATAATATCAACCTTGAACAAGGCGTAGTTCGAGTGATTGGTAAAGGCAATAAAGAACGTATCGTACCGATGGGAGAAGAAGCTTCTTATTGGGTGGGGCAGTTCATTTTATATGGTCGTCCAATGTTGCTAAATGGGCAAAGTTCAGATGTAATTTTTCCAAGTAAACGGGCCGTACAAATGACTCGTCAAACGTTTTGGCATCGTATTAAACATTATGCTGTATTAGCTGAAATTGATACTAATAGTTTATCACCTCATGTGTTACGTCATGCTTTTGCTACTCATTTAGTGAATCACGGTGCCGATCTTCGGGTGGTACAAATGTTGTTAGGTCATAGTGATTTATCCACCACACAAATTTATACGCATGTTGCAAAAGAACGATTGAAACGATTACATGAGAAATTCCATCCAAGAGGATAACTTCAATAGCAAAAGTGCGGTCAAAATTTTCAAAAAACTGACCGCACTTTTATTTTCAAATACGCAGGAGTTAAAACCTGTTATAATTTCGCAATTTTTATTTAATAGACAAAATAGAGCAATTCAATAATGAAACAACTTTTCGCTACAACCGCTCGCGGTTTCGAAGAATTACTAAAAGTAGAATTAACTTCGCTTGGTGCCAGTGAATGCCAGGTGGTTCAAGGCGGTGTACATTTTACTGCTGATGATGAAACCCAATATCGTACTTTGTTATGGTCACGTCTTAGTTCTCGTATTTTATTACCCATTGTGAAAACGAAAGTTTATAGCGATTTAGATTTGTATTCAGCGGTGGTTGGACAGAATTGGCTTTCATATTTTGACGAAAAAGTACGTTTTCTTGTAGATTTTAATGGTACCAACCGAGAAATTCGTCATACTCAATTTGGTGCAATGCGTGTCAAAGATGGGATCGTGGATTATTTTGAGCGAAATGGTAAAGACCGTCCAAATGTCGATAAAGATTATCCTGATATTCGTGTTCATGCGTATTTAAACCGTGATGATTTAGTGATTTCATTAGATCTCAGCGGTGAAGCATTACATTTACGTGGTTATCGTGAGGATACTGGGACGGCACCTTTGCGTGAAACCTTAGCAGCGGCTATTGTATTACGTTCGGGATGGAAACCTGGCACGCCTTTAGTGGATCCAATGTGTGGTTCGGGGACATTATTAATCGAAGCCGCACAAATGGAAGCAAAAATTGCGCCTCAATTACATCGTATGCATTGGGGGTTTGATTTTTGGAAAGGTCATAACCAAGAAGCTTGGGATAAAGTTAAAGCTGAAGCGGTTGAATTAGCAGAAGCAGAATTTAACAAACATCACCCAGATTTTTATGGCTTCGATTTAGATCATCGGGTATTGAAAAAAGCACAAAAGAATGCACAAAATGCAGGTGTCGCCCATTTAATAAACTGGCGCCAAGGTGATGTCGCCTCATTAAAAAATCCATGTCCAGCACAAACTGGTACTGTAATTTGTAATCCGCCTTATGGTGAGCGTTTAGGGACAACACCAGCATTAATTGCATTATATTCTGTATTTGGTCAACGTTTAAAAGAACAATTCTCAGGTTGGAATGTATCTGTTTTCAGTTCTGAACAAGGATTATTAGATTGTTTGAGAATGCGCTCTCATCGTCAATTTAAAGCTAAAAACGGCCCATTAGATTGTATTCAAAAAAATTATCAAATTTCTGACCGCAGAATTAACCAAACAACAGAAAATAGCACAGAACAAACTACAGTAGAATTTAAACCCAATGCAAATGTGGCTACAGATTTTGCTAATCGCTTACAAAAAAATATTAAAAAAATTGAAAAATGGGCAAGTAAAGAAGGCTTAGAAGCTTATCGCCTCTATGATGCAGATTTACCTGAGTATAATTTAGCCGTAGATCGTTATGGTGATCATATTATAGTACAAGAATATGCCGCACCTAAAAATATTGATGAAAATAAAGCTCGTCAACGTTTACTCGATGCCGTGACAGCAACTTTATCGGTAACGGGTGTTGAAACGAATAAGTTGATCTTGAAAGTTCGTCAAAAACAAAAAGGCACGAATCAATATGAGAAACTTGCTAATAAGGGGGAATATTTCTTTGTGCACGAATATGGTGCGAAGTTATGGGTGAACTTAACAGATTATTTAGATACAGGATTATTCTTAGATCATCGCCTAACTCGTCGAATGTTAGGGCAAATGGCACAGGATAAAGATTTTCTCAATTTATTCGCTTATACAGGCTCAGCAACGGTACATGCTGCTTTAGGTGGCGCAAAATCAACGACTACCGTAGATATGTCAAATACTTATCTGAACTGGGCTGAACAAAATTTAATACTAAATGATGTAGATGGTAAACAGCATAAATTGATTCAAGCAGACTGTTTACAATGGCTCGAAAATTGTGATCGTCAGTTTGATTTAATCTTTGTAGATCCACCAACATTTTCAAATTCAAAACGCATGGAAGATAATTGGGATGTACAACGTGATCACATTAAGTTAATGGCTAATTTAAAACGTATTTTACGCCCACATGGCATAATTGTTTTCTCAAATAATAAACGTGCTTTTAAAATGGATTTCGATGGTTTAACTCAACTAGGTTTACATGCACAAGAAATTTCATCGAAAACTTTACCCCTAGATTTTGAACGCAATAAACAGATTCATAATTGTTGGATTATTGAGCTAAATCAATAATATTTTATTTATTTATTTATTTATTTATTTATTTATTTATTTATTTTGCTCACAATATAAACAGCTCATATTAAATGAGCTTAACTTTATTAAGGGGTATTTTATGCAAAAAACAATTTTAGCCGTTTTATTTGCAGCAGTAGCTAGTTTCGCATCAGCAGCAGATTTATCAGCGACGTGTAAACAATACTTTAGTGATATTGATGAATATGTAAAAGCGGTGCCAGCAGAGCAATCAAGTATGATGAAACAACAATTAGATGCGAGTAAACAACAAATTTCCGCAATGCCAGCGGATACTCAAGAACAAGCTTGTAAGCAAGGTATTGAATCATTAAAACAAATGAAAACGATGATGCCTAAATAATTCTAATATTGATATAAAGCCTTTCTATACAGAAGGGCTTTTCTTTTTTCAACTTATTATCTTGACATAAATGATAAACACTTCTGATGAATAACATAACCTGATAGAAATTTCCAAAAAACAATCCAAAGACACAATAAAATGTTTTTGATTAATCTCTCGTAGTTATCGCTTCAAGGATATAAGATTAGTTATTTTAGGAATGTAATAATTTGAGCATAAAAAAAGCCGCATTAAGCGACTATATTTTTGAATGTATTGGCTTTTTAAAATGGTGCCCGGGGACGGACTTGAACCGTCACGCTTCGGAAAGCGAGGGATTTTAAATCCCTTGTGTCTACCGATTCCACCACCCGGGCGAAGATTTTATTTACTGATAACGGTTATTTAATGGAGGCGTGTACCGGAGTCGAACCGATCTACATGGATTTGCAATCCAGTGCATAACCGCTTTGCTAACACGCCTTAGCGTAAATTGGAGCGGGAAACGAGGCTCGAACTCGCGACCCCAACCTTGGCAAGGTTGTGCTCTACCAACTGAGCTATTCCCGCTTTTCGCTAACACATTCGCTGTCAGTGGCGTGCATTTTACGGGATTCTGGCAGACTGTCAACAGGCAAAAGCAAAAAAACTGAAAAAAAGTTTTCGCTTGCTGAAAAAAAATGCAAATTAATTAAAAAGCAAGCAAAATCATTCCTTAAAAAGAGCAGATAGTAGTAAAAATAAAGTAAAAAATCTGCTTTTAAGTTTCTATTGTTTATGACAGAATTGAAAATATCGTTCTTTTCTTTGAGTGAAAAGTGCGGTCATTTTTTTAATTATTTTTCGGACAATATGTATGACACACAACTATGCAATTGACACGGTTTTAGCTCAAGCTGGGAACCGTTCAGAACCAAGAACAGGGGCTGTTTCAACGCCTATTTATCTTTCAACCGCTTATGGTCACCATGGTATTGGTGAAAGTACAGGATTTGATTATTCACGGACTAAAAATCCAACACGCCAAGTATTAGAAGATACTATCGCACAATTAGAAGGTGGCGATCGTGGTTTTGCTTTTTCTTCTGGTATGGCAGCAATTCAAGTATTAATGAGCTTATTTACCTCGCCTGATGAATGGATTTTATCAAGTGATGTATATGGGGGTACTTATCGTTTATTGGATTTTATGTATAAAAATAATCATTCAGTGAAACCTGTCTATGTTAATACTGCTGATATTAATTCAATTGAAGCTGCAATTACCAAAAATACTAAAGCGATTTTCATTGAAACACCATCAAATCCATTAATGCAAGAATGTGATGTGGATGCCATTTCAAAAATTGCGAAAAAACATGATTTATTATTAATTGTCGATAATACTTTTTTAACACCAGTATTATTCCGCCCAATGGAACATGGTGCAGATATTGTAATTCATAGCGGTACCAAATATATTGCAGGTCACAATGATGCATTAGTTGGGCTGGTGGTAGCTAAAGGTCAAGCACTTTGCGATCGGATTTTCTATATGCAAAATGGTGCGGGGGCAGTGTTGTCAGCCTTTGATGCATTCTTAACTGTACGGGGCATGAAAACTTTAGCCTTACGTGTGGAACGTCATCAAGCAAATGCAAAAGCAATTGCTGAATTTTTAAAATTGCAACCGCAGGTTAAAGATGTTCTTTATCCAAATAAAGGTGGCATGTTGTCATTCCGTTTACAAAATGAAAATTGGGTGAACCCTTTCTTAAAATCGATTAAATTAATTACTTTTGCGGAAAGTTTAGGGGGAACAGAAAGTTTCATTACTTACCCAACTACTCAAACTCATATGGATATTCCAGCTGCTGAACGTATTGCTCGTGGTGTAACTAATGATTTATTGCGTTTTTCTGTGGGCTTAGAAAATGTGGATGATATTAAAGCCGATTTGCTTCAAGCATTTGCTCAATTAAAATAATTTTCTAAAAAACCACCGCACTTTGAGTGAGTAATCTTAGATTTAAGCGATTAAAACGATAGTTTTACTTAGTAAGGTGATATGTTATTATCTTCACACATAAAAAGTATGATGTACTTATATTTAACTTATTAACAAAAAAGGAACGATTATGTCAGAAGTATTACATACAACAGATGCAACATTTGATGCAGATGTTTTAAACTCAGATGTACCAGTATTATTAGATTTATGGGCACCTTGGTGTGGTCCTTGCCGTATGGTTGCTCCTATCTTAGATGAGTTAGCACCAGAATATGCGGGAAAAGTAAAAATCGTTAAAATTAATATTGATGAAAATAACGCAACACCAGCAAAATTTGGTGTGCGTAGTATTCCTACATTATTAATGTTTAAAGATGGACAGTTAGTTGGTACTCAAGTGGGTGCATTACCTAAGAATCAATTAGCTGCTTTTATTGAAAGAAATCTTTAGTTGAATAAATAATTCTTAAACCCTGTTTATTAACAGGGTTTTTTATTTTTAATTTTGTTATATTAATTATTATTTATTTTATGAGCCAGCGTTATTATGAATAATCCTCAAACGCCTTCTAGAAAAAAGCCATTTCCTACCGCACTAATCATTAGTGTGATTATTGCTATTTTTATGTTTGTTTATGGAATATATAGTTATTTCGATATTTTAGCTTGGGAGAAAACAGGACAATTCCCGCATATTGGGCCATTATCAAACCTTATGTATAGCGTCTTTGGGGCAATAGGTATTGTTATTGGCTATAGTTTTCTTGCATTAATCGTTATTTTCCAAGGATATCGTAGTTATAAAAATATCAAATAAATTTGATATAAGTTAAATAAATAATTTTTATGTGTTTCATATAATGGAGAAAGATTGACAAATGGAGTGAATATTTCTAGGATATAGCACCCTATATCATAAATAGGAATTTATCTTATTTTCATTTGAAACGTTTTAGTCTTTATTGCAAAACAGAATGTTTCAGCTGTCCCCTAGGAATCCATACATGAGAAGACATCTTATTGCACTTTTTATTGCAAACGTTTGCAGTATATCTGCTTATTCAGCAGAAGAAACCCAGCCAACTAAAAACGTTGAATCGAGCATTGAACAATTAGATACGATTGTTGTTTCAGATACACCATTTAGCCAACAAGTGGGTACTCAAAAAATTACCGAAGAACAAATAAAAAATAGACCCCTTAAAAATGGTAATATTACTGAACTTCTTAAAAGCAATCCTAATGTTCAGTTTTCTAGTTCATCTGATACATCAACTTCGGCAGGAGAAATTGCCCCAAATGAAGTTTCAATCAATGGTGAGGCTTTTTATAATAATAATTATACGATAGATGGTATTTCAAATAATAACAATATAGATCCTGCAAATAATAATAATATTGATGCTAATGGTAATGTTAATGGTAATAGCCCAAAAGATTTACCTGCTGGTGGTACTCAAGAGTTTTGGATTGATACCAGTTTATTAAAAAGCGTTGAGGTTTTTGATAGTAATATTTCCGCAAAATATGGGCGTTTTACAGGTGGTGTAATTAATGCTGAATTAAAAGACCCCTCATTCGATCAATCACATGGTCGAATTTTTTATCGTACAACGAGAGATAGTTGGGCTCATTTATATTTAGAAGATTCTGAATCATATAATCAGGCTAATACGTTAAGTAAACAGCCACAATTCAAAAAAGAACAATACGGTGTTTCAGTCTCTCAACCATTGAGTGACAAAGCTTCTTTGATGTTTTCTTATAATCGAACTGAGTCAAAAATACCTTTTCATCATGATATATTAGATCAATGGGATACTCAAAAACGTATCAACGAAACTTATTTATTGAGAGGTATTTACTTACCAGATAATGGTGATTTATGGAAAGCTACAGTAATGTATTCACCTCATAAATCAATATATGCTAAGAAAGATGTAAAAAATGGTTCATTTACTAATGAAGGTGGTGGTTTTTCGTTTAATCTCCAATGGGATAAAAATTTTGATTGGGGAAAAATGAAATCTGTTTTTGCATATAAAAAATCAGGAAATGAAATTAAACATAATGAAAATAATCTCTATGCTTATAGTTATTCTGGTTCATCCTCTGTAAATAATCATGATTGGTGTACGTCTCGTAATTCTCGTTCTGGTAAATGCACTTCATCAAATCTAGGTGGGTTCGGTAAATATAGTACTGAAAAAGAAACATTGACTTATAAACAAGATTATAACATTAATGCTTTTGATATAGGCTCTACAGAACATAAAATCGGATTTGGATGGGAAATTAATGATTCTTCCGCTAAATACAAAAGAGATACTGATAGTTATGCTTACACATATAAAAACGATGTACTGAAGAGTTATATTTGGTACCCAGCTCGTAATGTGAAAGTTAATGATACAAACTATGCAGTATATCTTGAAGATAGTATCCAATGGGGAAATTTAAATGCAACATTAGGTCTTCGTCTCGATCACGATGAGTTTTTAAGCAATACTAATTTGGCACCACGTTTTTCAACATCTTATGATGTTTTTGGAGATAGCTCTACTCAGATTTTTGGTGGGATTAACCGTTATTATTCTGATACCGTATTATCTTATAAGTTGAAAAATAATATTAATAAACAAATTAACTATGTGGCTTCTACAGATAAATTTACAGTAGTCAATAATCAAAGCTATGATGTATCAGATTTGAAAACTCCTTATACTGATGAGTATGTATTGGGTTTTTCACAAAATTTTTATGATACTATTTTTACGTTTAAATGGGTAAATAGACATAGTAAGGAGCAATTTACTAAGGCGAAGTCATATACGATGGATGCTGATGGCGTTAGAACCTATTACATGAGTAATGATGGTTGTTCTAAAAATAATACATTTAGCCTAAATATTGAGCCTAAAGAACCTTATAAATTTAAGTATGCCAATATACTTTGGAATTTAGGTGCTCAAATTAGTGAGACAGATACTAATATGAGTACATATGATGATGCTGAAAGATATAATGATTACGATGCTAAAGCTATTATTAATGGTAAGTTAAAAGATATCTCAGAATTACCTAAAGATGATTATAATGTTCCCTGGTCAGCTTTTTTTGAGCTAGAGACTCAATTCCCCGATCTAAGATTAACATGGAATCAAAGATTTAGTTATACAGCAGGGTATAAAGGATATACAACAGATGATGTATATTGTCCAGGTGGGCATGACGCTTGTGGTGATTATTCTTCAGTGAAAAAAGTATTGGTTTATGATGAATATAAACAAGGTAGCTATTTCATGCTAGACTGGCATTTTGCTTATAAACAGCCTACATTTAAAGAACAGTTTTTAGAAGTGACTTTAGATATTAATAATGTATTAAATCGTAAAGTGGTTGCTTCTTCATATAATAGTTCAACTACCTATAAAATGGGGCGTAACTATTGGTTAGGTATCAGTTATAACTGGTAGCCTCTATATACTTAATTATGAAAGCCTTGTGAGTTTTACAAGGCTTTTTCTTCTTTTATTATCAGCACAAAAGTAGATAAAATTTTGCAAAAATAAACCGCACTTTTATGCTATGAATTGGGCTTTATTAGTCAAATAAATTAACTTTCTATGACAGGTTCTACAATAATGTATCGTTTTATTCTTTTTACATTAGCATTTGCTTTAGCAACAATAAGTTATGCTGAAATTTCCACGCCAATTCAAGGTATATTAGATAATGGCTTTCGTTATACTTTATTGCCATTACATGATGAAAAGGGTCACGTTGAAATTCGTTTAAAAGTGGATGCAGGTGCATTAGATGAGACGGATAAACAATCTGGTGTGGCACATATGGTGGAACATTCTGTTTTTCATACTTCAGCTAAATATCCAGATGTGATGAAACATTTTCATGAGTTTAATTGGGTACGTGGTCGTAACTATAATGCAGTGACAACACAAGAAACTACCACATATATGCTTACTCCTCCACCTAAGTTTACCTTAGATAAATCTTTAGATGCGTTGTCGCAAATGGTATTTCATGCACAATTAAAGCAAGAGGACTTAGACAGCGAATATAAGATCATTATGGAAGAATGGCGTCAAGGGCAAGGTGTCGGTAATGCGATGAATCAACAACGTACTGCCGCAATTCGCATTGGTTCTCGTTATACACGGGGCCCTGTGATTGGCACGCCTAAATCAATTAAAAATATGCCAGCAACGGAATTACAAGATTATTATCATCGTTGGTATACACCAAATAATATGCAATTATTAATTATTGGTGATATTGATCCAATTAAAGCACCTGAATTAATTAAACAATTCTTTGGTGATGCTAAGGCAAAAGATATTCCAAAACGTGATTATTATGATCCTACCTTAGAAAATATTACTCGTTTAGTAAAAGTACAAGATCCTCGTAGTGGAGTGAGCCAAGTGGTATATGCGTTCCGTTTTGATGATAGTGATACTAAAGGTGATTCAGAACAAGCTAGATATAATCGCTTATTAGATCGTTTGGCTTTAGAAACCTTAACGCAACGTTTACGTAATCAATCGGATACTCATCCTAAAGGTGTAGAAAATGTGGTAGTGCGTAAGCAAGATATTGGTCGTAATACTAGTGCAGTTGCGATGTTTGCAAGCGTAAATCAACAATCACATTTACTTGGCTTAAAACAAGCTTTAATTGAAATCGAGCGTGTTAAAAAATTTCCAATTGAGCAAGAAGAGTTGGATAAAAAGAAAATAGCTATTCAACAACAGTTAGATTATGCCAAGAAAAATACGGATGATCGTGATTTTGCCGGTTGGATGCAAGTCATGCAAAATACGGTATTGATGGATAAGCCTTATATCAGACAGGTTGAAATTGCAAAATTAACTGAACCAATGTTACATAAAATTACAGTTGATGAGATCAATCAGCGAATTCAGCGTTGGTTGAATGCAAAAGATATTATTGTGCAATATCAACCGCCTCGAGATATGCAACTTGAACTTACTTTAGATCAAGTAAATCAAGCCAGAATAGATGTACAAAAAGCCGAAATCAGCCCACCTGAAAAAGAAAAAGTCGTGGTACCAATGTCGTTAGATAGTGTACAAGGTAAAGGCATTATTATTAAAGAGGAAAATTTTGCAAAACAGAATGTGAAGTATTGGACATTATCGAATGGTGATAAAGTCGTGTGGCTAAAATTACCATTAGCAAAAGATAAAGTATATTTTCGAGCACATAGTAGTGCTGGCTTCAAAGGCGAAGGTTTAATTGCTTGGCAAAGTCAATTAGCTACGCAGTTAGTATTACAAAATGCACCATTGGATTGGCAAGTTGAACAATTAGAAAGCTGGAAAAAACTCAGTAAAGTGAATCTTTCTGCCACTCAAACTGCAACTAAATTAAAATTTGATGGCTCTGCCGATAAAACTAAATTGGGCGATCTCTTACGTTTGTATTATGCTTATCAACTAGAAACCAAAGTGAAAGAAGGTCTGGATGAAACGAAAGAATCATTAACGCGTAGTATCAATATTCAAAAAGAGAAGAGCGATGATACTGAGATTGTTAAAAAAATTTCTAAACTACGGTATGGTACAGAAAATACAGAATATATTCCTACTAAAGATGAGTTGAAATGGCTTTCTAATCAGGATTTAAATAAAACTTGGGCAAAAATGGTTTCAGCGCCAGTGACATTTTATATTGAAGGGGATCTGGATGAAGCTGAAGTGAAGAGATTGGTAGCCCAATATTTAGCTGATATTCCTCGTGATAAAGTAATTAAATCTACAGATATTATTCCTATCACTGGTAATGATAAAGCCCTATTTGCCATGAATCTTGAGCCGAAAAGTGATATTCTTATATGGTTTTTTAATGATCATCAATGGCAAGGCAAAGATGCGGTTTTAGTTTCAATATTACGCAGTATTGCTGCAAATAAGTTGAAATTAGTATTACGTGATAAAGAACTAGGTGTATATAGTTTACGTTTTGAAAGTATATTAAATCCAGAATTAAATCGCATTGAAAGTGAATTGCGTTTTGTGACGAGTCCTGAAAAAGCAGAGCATTTGATACAACTTTCAGAGGCTATTCTGAAAGACCTTCCAAACCGTATCAATGAAAATGATGTAAAAATGGCTAAGTCACAATTTATTTCTGCAGAAAAAAAACGCATTATTGAACCAAATGTTTGGATGAACCGATTAATTTTGAGTGATGAAAATTTAGGTAATCCAAGTTATTTGTCTGCAATGGAAGCTCTAGCAGATGATATTAATTTAGATCATATCAAGGCAATTGCTGCAATATTGTATAATCAAAACAATCAGAAAGTGTTTATTGTGACACCGAAAGCAAACATTAAGACAGTAAATTAAGAGTCCGAAATATTGATTAGAATGTCTGCTTTACTCTAGTCTTCAGCTAATAGATTGTAGAGCAGAATAAGAAGAAAAAAGTGCGGGAATTTGACCGCACTTTTTATAAGTAGGACTAGGCAACAATATTGAAATTTTCTTTCATATAAGCTTCAAAATCTGTGCATCCGCCAATAGGCGTTTTGTCAATAAATACTTGAGGAACCGTTTGTACCGTTTTGCCCACTAATTTTGATAAATCATCTTTAGTCAAACCCGCTTCATTGATATCTACATAGTTAAAATCAAAATCGTTTAATTTATTTTTTGAGGTTTCTGCTAATGCTTTAGCACGTACACAGAATGGGCACCCTGCCCGACCATAGATTTCTACGAACATAATTTTATTCCTTACTGTTGATCAAATTAAACTCATTCTAGCCTATAAAATAAATAACAATAAAGTGTTTTTCAGCATTATTGTGATTGGTGTAATATATCAAATAATTATGTTCAAGGAGATATTATGGCAGAGCAATCTTTTATTGAAAAAATGCTTTCACATCGTTCTATTCGCAAATTTAAAAAACAGGCTGTAGATGAAAGTGTTATTGAACAGCTAGTGAATGTGGCACGTTTTGCTTCAAGCTCAAATCATTTGCAATGTATTTCAATTATTCGCATAACCGATCCTAAAGTCCGCCATGAATTAAAAGAATGTTCAGGCCAATCTTATGTAGAAACAGCCCCTGAATTTTGGGTATTTTGTGTAGATTTTAATAAGCATAAACAAATCTGTTCTGAAGCAAATCTAGATTATACCGAAGTGATGCTTATTGGTGCGGTCGATGCTGGCATTATGGCACAGAATGTTTTGGCTGCTGCCGAATCATTAGGATTAGGCGGTGTTTATATTGGCTCTATCCGCAATAATATTGAGAAAGCAGGTAAAGAATTAGGCTTGCCTGAATATGTTGTGCCATTATTTGGAATGTGTTTGGGCTATCCTGATCAAGAGCCTATGTTAAAACCTCGTTTACCAAAAACATTAATGTTTTTTGAAAATCAGTATCAGCCTTTGAATAAAGCTCAATTAGCCACGTTTGATAGAGAAGTGGCAGAATACTATCAAGTGCGTAGTCAATTAGATATGGATTGGTCTGGTAATGTGATTAAAGCATTGAGTAAACCTGTGCGTCCACAAGTGTTACCCTATCTGCAAAAACAAGGTTTCGTGAAAAAGTAGGTGGCTATGAAGCTATTAATGTTATGTCGTGAACCACGTCTTTATAGCTGTCAGCGTTTGAAAGAGGCTGCTGAACATAGTGGGCATCAAATTGATATTCTTGATCCTAACCGTTTTCTGATGAAAATTCAGGAAAATGAACCGCACTTTTTACTTTATTATCAACCGAATAGTGAAACAGAACCTTATTTATTACCAGAATATGATGCCGTGCTTCCTCGCTTTGGTACACAAAGCACTAAAACAGGATGTGCGTTGTTAGCGCATTTTGCTGCTAAACATATTCCTTGTTTAAATGAAGAAAACGCTTTTGCAATAGCTCGGGATAAATGGAAAAGTTTGCAAGTGTTAATGCAGGCTAAAGTGTCCGTGCCAGCTACGGTATTATCGGGCATTGAATATTCTGCTAACCAAACGATCAAGCAAGTTTCATCGCCAGCTATTCTAAAAACCTTGAATGGTTCGCAAGGTATTGGTGTGATTTTAGCGGATCGTCCTCAAAGTGCGGTGAGTATTTTAGAAACTTTAAAATTATCTAATGTACCCGTGTTGATGCAGGATTTCATTGAAGAAGCGAGTGCTTCAGATATTCGTTGTTTTGTGATTGGTAATAATGTGATAGCAAGTATGCAACGCCATGGACAACATGGTGAATTTAGAGCTAATTGTCATCGGGGGGGGCTTACACAAAAAATTACCTTATCTGATGAGCAAAAGAATATTGCAGTACGTGCAAGTCAAGCTTTAGGATTAGATGTCGCAGGGGTTGATTTAATTCCTTCAAAACGTGGTTTATTAGTGTTAGAGGTGAATGCAAGCCCAGGACTAGAAATGATAGAAAAAACCAGCGGAATTGATATTGCAGCACAAATGATAGCTTATTTAGAGAAAAAAGTAAGTTGTCATAAAAATTAAATCATCCATTATTTTTATTTTGTGGCTGTTAGGGGTAAGATAAAACAAGTTGTGTAAAAGGAGCTCTGTATGATTATTTATTTACATGGTTTTTCATCTAGTCGTCCTGATGATCATGAAAATGTAATGCAGTTACAAATGATTGATCCTGACGTTCGTTGTGTGAATTACAGCACATTGCATCCTCGTCATGATATGCAATATATTTTAAATGAAGTACATAAAATGGTTTCAGAAACGAATGATCCTTATCCTATGATTTGTGGTGTGGGACTGGGTGGTTATTGGGCTGAAAGAGTCGGTTTCTTATGTGGTATTAAACAGGTCATTTTAAATCCTAATTTATTTCCAGAGGAAAATATGGAAGGACGTATTGATCGTCCAGAAGAATATCATGATATAGCGACCAAATGTATTGAAAATTTCAGAGAACGTAATCAAGGAAAATGTTTAGTTTTCTTATCTATCAATGATAAAGTTGTTGATCCGAAACGTTCAGAAATATTGCTTTCTCCTTATTATGAGGTGACTTGGGATAACTCTGATGCGCATCAATTTAAACATATTGCACCTTATATTCAACGTTTAAAAGTATTTAAAAATGCAGCTGTTTAGAATAGTACAACATAATTTGCTATTTTTATTTAATAAAAGAGGAGTCAATGATGTTAAAAAATATTGAAAAAGCTACCGTATTAAAATTGGCAGATCAAATTACCTTTCATGAAGGTCAAGTGAGCAGTAAAACATTGGCACAAAGTAAAGGTGTTGGATTAACCTTATTCAGTATTCCAAAAGGAGAAGGTATTAGTGCCCATAAAGCTCCAGGAGATGCGTTGGTAACAGTTTTGGAGGGAAAAGCCTGTATTACTATTGATAATACTGATTATCTTGTTGTCGCAGGGGAGAGTATTGTTATGCCAGCGAATATCCCTCATGCATTATATGCAGAAGAAAATTTCAAATTCTTTTTAACGGTAGTTTTTCCAGCACAATAATATGGCTATAAAAAAGAGCATTCATTGAAAGGCTGTTTCTTATTCTGTGTAGAATCAGCCTTTTTCTTATTTTGATAATTCTTATAGATAGGGTTATGACTGTTCATCGACACCATAAAACACTGTGCCAATTTCAATTTTATCTCGCCCATTTTCTACACGCCATTTATTAGCATCTCGAAGAGAATAAACGCAACCACAATATTCCTGTTTATAAAAATGTTCTTCTTTGCGTAATTTATCGGCTCGAGCCGAGCCACCATCTTTACGCCAATTAAAGTCCCAAAATATGACATCTTCATACCGAGCAGCAGCTCGTCGTCCAGCGTTATAGACTTGTTCTTGATTTTTCCAACGAGAAATTCCTAGACTTGTCGCAAAGACGGGAAAACCATTTTCATAGGCGAATAGGGCAGTACGTTCTAAACGCATATCAAAACAAACGGTACAGCGTTCCCCCCTTTCTGGTTCATTTTCTAGCCCTTTGGTTCGCGCAAACCATTCTGTGCGATCATAATCGGCATCAATAAACGGAATTCCATTTTTGTCTGCAAAACGTTTATTTTCATCCTTACGAATTAAATATTCTTTATAAGGATGAATATTAGGATTGTAATAGAAAATGGTAAACTCCACATCTGAAGCTTTTACAGCAGCAATAATTTCTCCAGAGCAAGGTGCACAACAGGTATGTAATAACAACTTGTTGTGTCCTTCAGGAAGTTCTAATTTAGGGCGAATATAAGGTGCGTTAGGATCTTTATGCACCTTAGATTTCTTAGAGTTTTTCTGAAAATCTACCGCACTTTTTACTATATCATGAATGGAATTTGTCATTTTTAGTCAGTTCTAATCGGCACTATAATAGAGTTTTCCGATTTCAATTTTTTGTCGACCTGTTTCTTCACGCCATTTATTACTATCTCGCAATGAATAAACACAGCCACAATATTCTTGTTGATAAAAGCGTTCACGCTTGCTGATTTCAATCATGCGAGCTGATCCGCCACCTTTACGCCAGTTATAATCCCAGTAAACCACATCATCATATTTATCAGCTGCCCGATGACCACAACCGTTAATTTGTTCCATATCTTTCCAACGAGAAATTCCTAAACAACTGGTGAATACTGGAAAACCATGTTGATGAGCATATTCTGCGGCTTTTTCAAAACGCATATCAAAACACATAGTACAACGAATTCCCCGCTCAGGTTCATTTTCCATACCTTTAGCTCGATCAAACCAATTTTGACGATCATAATCTGCATCAATAAACGGAATATTAAATTTTTGTGCAAAACGAATATTTTCTTCTTTACGAATCAAATATTCTTTCATTGGATGAATATTCGGATTGTAGAAGAAAATTGTAAATTCAATACCCGAGGCTAAAATCGCTTCCATTACTTCACCAGAACAAGGTGCACAACAAGAGTGAAGGAGCAGTTTATTATGACCATTAGGCAGCGTTAATTGTGGGCGGACAAAAGGTGCATTGGGATCCTTATGTTGTTTATGCTTTCGTTTTTTTTGCGGAAAAGCAACCGCACTTTTGCCTTCAATTGAAAGAACATTAGGCTGAATTTCTGTGGTTTCTGTCATAAATCATCATATTCAGACATAAGGTCTGAATTAAAATAGCTAAACATAAATTAGGACACAATAAATGCCCTACAAAAGAAAAATAAATTAGTAAGAACGATCTACTGAAAGATAAGCTAATGAAATCATTGCTTGTTTGTAAATACTATCAGGTAAGATCGCAATTGCATCTACTGCTTTTTGAGCTTCCTGTTTTGCTCTATCCATCGCATAATCTAAAGATTTTTGTTCGTGCATAATCGTGAGAACTTCATCTAAAGCTTCACGGCGACCACCATCTAAAATGATATTGCGAATTAATGCTTCTTGTTCAGGATTACCATGATGCATCGCATGTAACAGAGGTAAAGTTGGCTTTCCTTCAGCTAGATCATCACCAATATTTTTACCTAAAGTGGTTGCATTGGCACTATAATCTAGAACATCATCTACTAATTGGAATGCCGTACCTAAATAGCGACCATAGTCTTGTAGCCCTTTCTCAATTTCAGGTGTTGCATTTGCTAAAATAGCAACCGTTTGAGTAGAGACTTCAAATAAACGTGCAGTTTTACTGTAGATTACTTTCATATAGTTTTCTTCAGTAGTGTCAGGATCTCTCACATTCATAAGTTGTTGCACTTCGCCTTCGGCAATAACATTAGTCGCAGCAGACATGACTTGCAAAATTCGTAACGAGCCTAATTCTGTCATCATTTGGAATGAGCGAGTATGCATATAGTCACCGACTAACACGCTTGCTGCGTTTCCAAATTCTGCATTAGCCGTCGGATTACCTCGACGCATATCTGATTCATCAACCACGTCATCATGTAAAAGTGTAGCGGTGTGTAAAAATTCAATAAAGGCAGCGCAAGTAATATGGTTATCACCTTGATAATTAAGTGCTTTTGCCGATAAATTAGCAATCATCGGACGAATGCGTTTACCACCACTATGAATAATGTAGTAACCTAATTGATTAATTAAAGGGACATCTGAGTTTAGCTGTGCTAAAATTTCCTCGTTAACTTTTTGCATATCATTGCTAACGAGCTCTTGGATGGTTTTAATATCCATTAAATTGTTGGTTGTAGTCATTATGCAATTCTTTATTCATGAAATAGGACTAAAAGTGCGGTTGATTTTACCTGATTTTCTGCTATTTCTGAAAGAAAACTATGCAATTTTTCGTAAATAAAGATTTTTTTTACATAATTATGATTTAGCACTTGCTATCAGCAGAGTTTTTCCGTAGAATTTGCGACCTATTTAGATAATTTTTATGCGCAGAAATGCAAGAGACATTATAAGCGCAATATATAGCGGAGTATTTATGTACGCAGTTTTCCAAAGTGGCGGCAAACAACACCGAGTAAGCGAAGGTCAAGTAGTTCGTTTAGAAAAACTTGAAATTGCAGCTGGTGAAAAAGTTGAATTTGACTCAGTGTTAATGGTCGTTAACGGTGAAGATGTTAAAATTGGTGCACCAGTTGTAGCTGGCGCTAAAGTAGTGGCTGAAGTTGTAGCACAAGGTCGTGGCGATAAAGTTAAAATCGTTAAGTTCCGTCGTCGTAAACATAGCCGTAAACAACAAGGTCATCGTCAGTGGTTCACAGAAGTGAAAATCACTGGGATTCAAGCATAATTTCAGAGGAGATCAAGTAGATGGCAACTAAAAAAGCTGGTGGTTCAACTCGTAACGGTCGTGATTCTGAAGCTAAACGCCTTGGTGTTAAACGTTTTGGTGGTGAATCTGTATTAGCAGGTAGTATCATTGTTCGTCAACGTGGTACTAAATTCCACGCTGGTTCAAACGTTGGTATGGGACGTGACCACACTTTATTTGCAACCGCAGATGGTAAAGTGAAATTTGAAGTGAAAGGCGAAAAAAGCCGTAAATATGTGAGTATCGTTACTGAGTAATCGAAAAAGCATAAATTTCAAATTATACGAAATTTTAAATGCCCCGCAGCTTTGTGGGGCATTTTTATTGTATAGATATTAGAATATGAAACAACAACCTATCTTAGGCTTTACATTTGCCTTAATTACTGCGATGGCATGGGGATCTTTACCCATTGCATTACAGAATGTTTTATCGGTGATGGGGGCTGAAAGTATCGTATGGTATCGGTTTTTAGTCGCATCATTAGCCATGCTGTTACTATTATCATGGAAGAAAAAACTACCTACGCTATCGCAATTTAATGCACGTTATTGGAAATTATCAATTATTGGCATCTTAGGTTTAGCTGGAAATTTCTTTTTATTTAATAGTTCACTGAAGTATATTGAGCCTGCTATTGCACAAATCTTTATTCATTTATCTTCATTTATGATGTTGATTTGTGGAGTATTTATATTTAAAGAGAAATTAGGGTTACATCAAAAAATTGGTTTAGTAATTTTGATTATTGGATTAGGATTGTTTTTCAACGATCGTTTAGCAATTTTTACTAGCTTAAATGATTCTTCATTTGGTATTTTGATTAGCATTAGTGCTGCTGTGGTATGGGTCGCATATGGTATGGCTCAAAAATTGATGTCACGGCAATTTTCAGCTCAACAGATCTTATTAATTATGTATGTAGGCTGTGTGATTGTATTGATGCCATTTGCACAGTTTTCTCAAATTGAAGGCTTAAGTGGTTTTACTCTAGGTTGTTTTATTTATTGTTGTCTAAATACATTAATTGGCTATGGTGCTTATGCTGAGGCTTTAAATCGTTGGGATATTTCAAAGGTCAGTGTAGTAGTCACTTTAGTTCCTTTATTTACGATCTTATTTTCTCATGTTTTGCATAGAATAAATCCTGAGCGTTTTGTTATGCCACATTTAAATACAATTAGTTATATTGGGGCATTTGTTGTAGTATTAGGGGCAATTATTTCTGCTGTTGGATTTAAATTATTCAAGTATAAAAAGGTATAAAAATGAAATTTATTGATGAAGCTTTGATTCGAATTGAGGCTGGTGATGGCGGTAATGGCTGTGTCAGCTTCCGTCGTGAAAAATACATACCTAAAGGTGGCCCTGATGGTGGTGATGGTGGTGATGGTGGTGATGTTTATTTAATTGCTGATGAAAACCTAAATACCTTGATTGATTACCGTTTTGAAAAACGTTTTGCTGCGGAGCGTGGTGAAAATGGTCGTAGTGCAAACTGTACGGGTCATCGTGGTAAAGATATTACTTTGCGAGTACCAGTAGGGACTCGTGCGATTGATAATGATACAAAAGAGATTATCGGTGATTTAACTAAAAATGGCGCCAAGTTACTTGTGGGAAAAGGTGGTTACCATGGTTTAGGGAATACACGTTTTAAATCCTCAGTAAATCGCGCACCACGTCAAAAAACGATGGGAACACCAGGTGAAAAACGTGATTTACAACTGGAGTTAATGTTATTAGCTGATGTCGGCATGTTAGGCTTACCTAATGCAGGTAAATCCACTTTTATCCGTTCTGTATCAGCAGCTAAACCGAAGGTGGCGGATTATCCATTTACAACCTTAGTTCCTAGTTTAGGTGTTGCTCGTGTAGATGCAAATCGTAGTTTTGTAATTGCTGATATTCCAGGATTAATTGAAGGTGCTTCAGAAGGGGCTGGATTGGGTATTCGCTTCTTGAAACATTTAGAACGTTGTCGAGTCTTAATTCATCTTGTGGACATTGCTCCGATTGATGAAAGTGATCCTGCAGATAATGTTGCTATTATAGAATCTGAATTATTCCAATATAGTGAAAAATTAGCTGATAAACCTCGTTGGTTAGTATTCAATAAAATTGATACCATGAGTGATGAAGAAGCAGAAAAACGAGCAAAAGATATTGCCGAACGTTTAGGCTTGGAAGAAGAATATTATTTGATTTCTGCGGCTACAGGTAAAAATATTTCTGCTCTAACCCGTGATATTATGGACTTCATTGATGCCAATCCTCGAGAAATTGAAGAGGAAGAAAAAGCACCTGAAGAAGTTAAATTCAAATGGGATGACTATCATAATGAACAATTATCTGGACAAGGTCTTGATGATGAAGATGATTGGACAGAAGAAGATGATGAAGGGATTGAATTCATCTATAAATCTTAACTAAAGGTTTTGTAATATCAAACTGCGGTGAAAATTTTAAAAATTTTTACCGCAGTTTTTGTTTCCTATGAAGATTTTTGTTCTATTAATTTGAAAATAATGGATTTATTAAGTTCGGAATATCCAAATCCTTCAAATCTATTATTTTTCTGTTGCATAGTAAAAAATTTACCCGATATTTCACCTTTTGCATTTTTAAAGACAAAATTATTATCTATGACATCCCAAAATGTTTCATTATGATGTGGCGTGCCTGCGAGAGTAGTTACTACACCATCAGCTTCAAGTAAAATTGTTCTAGGATAGCTATCATTATAACGTGAGAAAATGAAAGTCTTACTAATTAATGCAGTTTTAAGTGTATTTTTATCATCTTTAAATTCAGATATTTGTTCTTGATTATAATATTGATAAGCATCATCAATATTATCGAATTTATACATTAATCCTTGATCCAATACCATCGCATTATCACAATATTCTTTGATGGAGGAAGGACTATGAGATACAAGGATAATAGAACGATCTTTACGTTTTTCAAAAAGTTCATATTTACATTTTGCGGCAAAACGAGAATCCCCTACAGCGATAACCTCATCAATTAAATAACAATCAAACTCTACTGAAAGAGAGAGAGCAAAGGCTAAACGAGCTTTCATTCCTGATGAATATTTTTTTACAGGTTCATAGAGATATTCGCCTAGTTCAGAAAATTCTTCAGTAAACGCTTGAACATAATCAATATCCGCATTATAAATACGACAAATAAATCTTAAATTATCCATTCCCGTTAAGCTACCTTGAAATGCTCCACTGAAGGCTAATGGCCAGGAAATGCTCATATGTCGTTCAATGGTTCCTGTGGTAGGTGCTTCAACACCACTCATTAAGCGAATTAAAGTTGATTTACCCGCACCATTGCGACCTAAAATACCAATTTTCTCACCCTTATGAAGATCAAAATTGATATTTTGTAATACTGTTCTCCAACCGTTATTGGTATGATATCTTTTACTGACATTTTTAACACGGATCATTGTGGCTCAATTCCTTCACTAAAGTTTTTAACCATGACTAAGCCAATGAAAAGTAAAACAAGATTTGATACTATAATAAACTTAATACTCTCATATGTTATAACTGTATTGCCAAAATAACCATGTCGAAACATCTCGGTACCATGGATCATAGGGATATATAATGCAAATTCTTGCACTTGTGCAGGGAGATTATGAACAAAGAAAAATGCACCAGATAGTGGCAATAAAATGAAACTCAGTGTATTCCAAATTTTACCAAATGCATCAAAATGATAAGAAAGGGCACAGATTACTAGTCCTAATGCAAAAGCAAAGATAGACATTAGTCCCCAGGCAATTAGCATATAGAATATATCTTCTGGAGGCTCAATCCAGCCGATAAAAACGAGTAATCCTGTAAGTAATATTTGAGCAATGGTTGCTCCAGCAACTTCTAATAAGACACGGGTAAAAATGGTATCTAATACTCTCACATTACGATGATATAACAAGCTAATATTTGAAGAAATTGCACCAATGGCACGGTTAGATGCATTACGCCACATCATTGCCATAGGATAGCCTGTAATCGTAAATGCCATGATATTTAAAGTAGAATATCTATCTGCTCGTAAGAAACCCCACAATAAAACAATACCAAGCGTCATAATTAGTGGTTCAACAAATAACCATAAAAAGCCAATGTTTTGACGGCCATATCGAGTAATAATTTCACGCATTAATAAGGCATGAATGACTCGACATTGTATGACTAAAGATTGTCGAAGAGTGGTTTTATCGCCGTATTGCATTAGTTTTTATGCTCTCTCATACTAGCTAGTAATAGACTAAATACACCGTATAAAATGAGGCCAATAATAAACGTGGCAATAATATTATAGATACGATGTGGTTCGAATGCTAAATCTGGTTTGCTTGGTTGGTTGATTACCTCTAAATATAATTGCTGACGATCCGCTTCTCCGCGGGTATTTTGTAAGGATGCCATAGCCGCAGTTAATTGTTTTTGTGCCAATTCATTTTCAAGTACTAAACGTTGATATTCTGCAGATTGTGTTGCAATAGATATACCACTACCAGATAAACTTTTCGATTGTTGGTCAATTTCTGCTTTTAAACTGCGTTGACGCATTTTTAAAGCTTGTACTTGCGGATTATCTGGAGTTATTGATTGCAATTGTGCCAGTTGAGTTTCCACACGAATTAATTCATTTTTTAAACTAGAAATCAATGTAAGTTGAACACTTGATTGTGCAGGTAAGTCAAAAATTTGGTGCTTAACACGGTAATTAGTGAGTAAATCAGCAGTAGTTGTGACATTATCTTGTGCTTCTTTTACTGCTTGTTCTGCGAAAGTAATAGTGTCTTTTCTTGCTCGCTCATTTAAACGGTTAATTAATGCTTCAGCTTGTGTTAATAAATTTTGGTTAATTTGTTGACCTTCATCAGAACTAAATGTTCTTACCCTTAAGGTTGCAATTCCAGATACAGAATCTAAATTAATATTCAGATGTTCACGGAAATATTGGTAAAAAGCTTCATCACTATCACCGAAACCAAAAGCATTAAAGCGACTTAATAAATCACCTTTCTCTTCATAAAAACTACGAACAGGCAATACTTGTTGTAATTGTTCAAGTGCAGTACGTGAACGCATATATTCTTGAACGGTATAGGTGTCATCTTGTGAACGAGTAAAACCAGTATTTTGTAATAAAGCCCCAACACCACTTAAGGAAGTTTGATTATGCGGTGAACGCACAACAAAACTGGATTCTGAAATATAAATATCAGAAGCAAATAGTGCGTAATAAATTAAGGAAAATACACTAGGAATAATGACACAAATCCAAAATAAAGGATTTAGTTTTCTCCATAAAGAAGTTTTTTTGTTCTTATTTTCGATAGAATTTGCCGTAATCGTTTCCATTATTAACCTCTAGAAGCTACGAACGCTATTTGTTGTACTAGTTACAGGAGTAACCAAAGAGAAGATCATTCTCAAGAATTTTTGGAATTCTGCTAATGGAGCATTTGATACATAAACAATATCTTTATCATTAATTGGGAAGCGCTGAGCTAAGAACATTGCTTTTGGATCAAGTAAATTTACCCGATAAACACTCGGCACATCCATACCAATATTATATCCGCGAGATTTCCATGCATCTTGTTGAGTTGTAGTTAATTGTTCAAATGGGATATAGCGGAAAATAAATACACCGCGAGGATCTGAACGAGTATCAATTAATCCCCCCATTTTACCAATTGCTTCAGCTAAAGTGATTCCCTTTGTTGAAAAACGTAATTGTTGATTATTTCCTACTGCACCAAGAGCGGTAAAACTATAGGGATTATTACGTAAGGATACAACATCTCCTGAGCGTAAAGTAATATTTTGACTTGGATCAGAAATCAGTGTTTCATATGCAAGTGTTCTAACTTGATTATCGCGAGTTAGTTGAATGGTAATATCATCAATATTTTCTTGAGTTCCTCCCACCGCAGCAACTGCATCAAGAACTCTTTCATTATTGGCGGTTAATGGCATTCGTACTGCATTACCTTGACGAACTACAGTGACATCGGTTGCGTTGTTATTGACTAAGCGAACCATGACTTGCGGTTGGTTGGCCTTACGGCGAAGTACGCTTACAATTTGTGATTGGATATTTTCAGGAGTCTTCCCCGAAACCGTAATATTTCCTACAAAAGGTACATTGATAGTACCATTTTTATTGACCATTTGTTCAGGGAGTTTTGTCAAATTAGCACTACCTTGTCCTTCATCACCAAAAGTTCCACCAAAGAGAACCGCCGGAGGGGCTTCCCAAATAGAAATTTGTAACACATCACCAACTTTTACACTGCCATTTTGCTCACCGCCACCAAGTGTACCTGCTAAGCCCGAAAATTGTTGCGCTTTTTGCGTTTGATATAGCCGTTGAACAGTTTGATTATCAAGTTCAATGACATTAACTTCAGGAACTTGATTACTATCAGTTTGTTGCATATTCATAACAGCACTTTGGCTAGGACCTGATGTAGGAAGTGTTGAACAGGCTGAGATACTAATTGCTACAGTAAGAGTTAATGTTAAAGATAATTTTTTCATATAATTTTTACATGTAATTAAAGTGATAGAGTAACAATCTCGTTATATAAAAACCTTTAAGATTGCTTTATTTAAATTATTCTACCCTAAAATAGTATAAAAAACTTATATTTTTATCTAGTTAGGAATAAATAGCATATATAAAAATCACATTAGAAAGTAATTTTATACTAATATTTGTAATATTATGTAAATATTGATTCCTTATTATAGAAACTTTTTTTATTATATATCCTCTAATTACCGAAAATGAGCTACTTTAGTGTAGCTATATGATATTCAGTGTAATTTCGCACACAACTGTTTTTATAGGAAAAGTTAATGAGTAAAAATATAGGAATTATTCTTGCAGGCGGTGTTGGGAGTAGAATGGGATTAGGTTATCCAAAACAATTTTCAAAAATTGCAGGAAAAACAGCTCTTGAACATACTATAAGTATTTTCCAAGATCATCATGAAATTGATGAAATTATTATTGTTGCTGAAAGAAACCATTATCGACGTATTGAGGATATTGTTTCTAAAGCTGAGTTTAGTAAAGTAAATAAAATTATTTTTGGTGGTAAAGAACGTACTGACTCAACATTATCAGCAATTACTGCTTTAGAAGGTGAGCCAGAAGATACTAAACTTATTATTCATGATTCTGTTCGTCCTTTATTAGCGGCTGAAGTTATCAGTAAATGCATTCAGAAGCTAGAGCATTATGGTGCAGTGGATGTTGTTATTCCAGCAACCGATACTATTGTACATGTCAATGTTGACAACCAAGAAATTATTGAAATTCCAAAACGCAGTGAATATTATCAAGGGCAAACTCCACAAGCTTTTCGTCTAGGGTTATTGAAAAAAGCCTATGATATTTATGCAACCTCAAATATTCAAGGTACATGTGATTGTGGTATTGTATTAAAAACATTACCTGAAGAAAAAGTTGCTATTGTTGAAGGTTCAGAAACTAATATTAAATTAACTCGTCCAGTAGACTTATTTATTGCTGATAAATTATTTCAAAGTCGTAGTAATTTTTCTTTACGTAATATTACATCAACGGCACGTTTATATGATATGAAAAATAATGTGTTAGTTGTGGTTGGTGGAAGTTATGGTATCGGTGCAGATATCATTGAACTAGCACAAAAATTAGGCATAAAAACCTATAGTTTAAGTCGCTCTAATGGGGTTGATGTTACAGATATTGATGCACTTGAAAATGCGTTTAAAACCATTTATGAAAAAGAACATAAAATTGATTATGTAGTTAATTCAGCCGCTATTTTAATGCATAAAACTCTAGCGTCAATGAGCCGTGAAGAGATTGCACAAAGTATTAATGTTAATTATACCGGAATGGTGAATGTGATTTCAGTAGCTTATCCATATTTGAAAGAATCACATGGCGGTTTCTTAAGTTTTACATCAAGTTCTTATACTAGAGGTAGACCATTCTATAGTATTTATTCTTCTACAAAGTCTGCAATTGTGAATCTAACACAGGCACTTTCAGAAGAATGGTTGCCTGATAATATTAAGATTAACTGTATTAACCCAGAAAGAACAAAAACGCCAATGCGCTCTAAAGCTTTTGGTATTGAACCTGAGGGCACCCTACTCGATCCGAGAACTGTTGCGTTAGCTTCATTAGCTGTTTTGGCAAGTCGAGAAACAGGTAATATTATTGATGTTGTATTAAAAGATGAAGAATATATTTCGGATCTTTTAGCACAGCTATTTAAATAAATTTAATACATTAGCGTTTCTTATGACAACTAATAATATTCCGTATTTTATTTATCTTGATAGTAAAATTGTGGGGGCCGCAAGACAAATTGTGACTTTTTTTAATAATGGTATTTTCCCTATAGAAAATACCGTTATTTTAATTAAAAAGTATAAGCATAAGTCTGCAAAAACAATTGAGCAAGTTTTTAAACAAGGGGGGGTAAGCTATCGTTTTGTTAAAGCTGCTGATTTAGATGCATTAACGAGGGGAATTATTTTTTATCCCTTTAATGCTCAGTCAAATTGCAGAGCTGTTGCTAATCGTCGTCTTACTCATATATTTATTACTCATGGTGAGAGTAATAAAATAGCATCAGTTAAACCAATTATTCGTATTTATGATCATATTATTACTGCTGGTCAAGCAGGGATTGAGCGTTTTCTCACTAATAAAATATTTAATTGTTATGATGTAAATTCTGGTCGATTAGTTAAAATGGGAGATACTTTTATTGGTCGAACTGGTTTAGCGTCAGTAGGGCAGGGAAAAAAAGTAATTTTTTATGCTCCGACTTGGGAAGGCGGAATTGAGTTAGAAAATTACTCAAGCTTATCTTATACCAATGAGGTCGCTAATTGTATTAAGCATTTTAGCAAGCAATATGATGTCAATACTGTGCTTATTAAACCTCATCCAAATACAGGACATCGATGTCGAGAATATAATCAATATTTAATTTCTCTCGTGGAATTATTATTATCTGAAGGGTTAAAGATAGTTCTCTTTAAACCACATATCACAATTCCATTTCATATTGTTTGGAGATTGAAAAGAAAAGGAGTAGTGTTTGAATCTGAATTAAATAAATATTATGCGGTTCTTGGCTTTTGCGATATATCTGCTATAGAAACCCAATTTTTAAATGAGCAAATTTATTACTACATATTTTGCTCTAAAATACATAAAAGTTATTTATTAGGTCTAAAAGTTGCTAATTATTATAAAACTCATGCAATTGAATTTACCCAAAGTGAATTACCTAATCGTATTTCAGAAATTGATTTTAACGAATTAAAAGAATATTTAATTGATAATAGTTGTTTAAATATACCTATTTCAGAAAGAATTAATTATCTGTTAAATAATTTACATGATTATGCAGAATACATATAAAAATATCAGGAGATAAAATGAATTTAAAGAAAGTTTGGTTATTTGGTACATATGCTTGGCAAGGAAATCCTAAAGCATTATTTTTATATATGACTCAGAATTGTGAAGAATCCCATGAGTGTTGGTGGATTGCAGATAAAGAAAATGATATGAAAGCAATTAAGAAAGCCACAGGTTTAGAAAAAGTGACTTTTATGAATAGTGCTAAAAGTAAAGAACTATTTGCCAAAGCTGATGTTTATGTGACAGAAAATTTCCGTGAAAGCTACCCAATAGAAATGAATGAAAATATTAAAATTTTCAATACTTGGCATGGCGTAGGCTTAAAACATATTGAACTTGCATTGGGTATGGATTCTGTACTTGTTGATAGTATTGTACGTAAATATATTCGAAATTATGACTTATATAAAAATAATGTACTTTTCTTAACTACCTCTCAAACTATGGAAGATCATTTCTTAGAAGATATGGCAATTAGTAAAGAGTTAGTTATTAGAGGCCAATATCCTCGAAATGAAGTTTATAAAACGGGTGGAATTCATACTTATGAATTAGATACATTATTACCTAAACCAAAACAAGAATATACTAATATCATTTTATTTGCACCGACGTACCGAGTAGGAGCGATTGAAGGTGTTTTGAATTCACTTTTACCCGATTTTAACCGCATAGAAGAGGTTTGTCGTAATAATAACCATCTATTTATTGTAAAAGTACATCCATTTATGAAAAATGATAATTATTTCATTGAAATGGAACAAAAATATAAGCATAGTCAACATATTTTATTTTGGAACGATGATTACGATATTTATGAAGCATTTAATAATATTGACGTTGCCATTATTGATTATTCAAGTATTTTCTATGATTTATTAGATTCAGGAGTAGAAAAATTTATTCGTTATATTCCTGACTTAGCGCATTATCAACAAGATTTGGAACTGATTGGTGATTATCTTGAGCTTACTGAAGGAACAATTATTGAAACATTCCCAAGTTTATTAGAACTCTTGAATCATAAACAAATTGAATCTATTTCAACTGAACGTAAAGAATATTTAAATCAATATTTCTTTGGTTTTGTTGAAAAAGATGATGCTATGCAAAAATTAATTACTGCTGTAGATAACCATTCTATCCAAACAAGTGAGCTCAAAGAATTACATTCATTTGATATTTTTGATACATTAATTCGTCGTTCAACCCTAAAACCATTAAGTATTTTCGATTATGTGCGGGATAAAGCTAAAAATTCTAATTTGGCATTCCCTATTTCGCTTATTGAAAATTGGGTTTCAATTCGAAATAAAGTTGAGCATGATGTGCGTGACATGATGCGAAAAACAACCTTTGAAAGAAAATCAAATAAAATTGAAATTACTTTAGATGATATTTATACAAGATTGCAAAAAAATCTTCTCTTAACGGATGAACAAACTGATTTCTTAAAACAAACAGAAATTGAAGCAGAAATTGCTCATGTCGAGCCGATTAAAAAACGAATCGATTTCTTATTTTCACTGAAAGATGCTGGTCATGATGTGATAATGGCAAGTGATATGTATCTTCCTGAAAATGTTATTAGAGCGATGTTAGAACGGGCAGAGCCTCGTTTAAGTACAATCCCACTCTATCTTTCAAGTAGTATCGGTTATCAAAAATCTACAGGTAAATTATATCAACATATTTTCTTTGATCTTGATTATCAATATAGTCGTTGGACGCATTATGGCGATAATAAGCATGCAGATGGTGTGGTTCCTCGTCGATATGGTATTCAAACTGCTGTGCATGATATGGATGATTTTATTCCATTTGAATCTTCATTAGTAAACAGCATGGATAATTATAATCGTTATCCAGCATATTGTTTAGCTACTAAAATGCAACGCTATCGTAGTGAACTGATTAACATAATGGATAACCAATTGTTAGAAACAAAGTATTATAACTATGCTTATGTTGGTTCGGCATTAGTTACCTATATCAATTGGGCTATTCGTGACGCATTACAACGTGGTTATGAAACGCTTTATTTTATTTCTCGAGATGGTCATTTCTTAAAACAAATTGCTGATAAGATCATTGCTACTAGAGATTATAAATTAACCACAAAATATATTTATGGTTCACGTAAAGCATGGCGTTTACCTTCCTTTATCGATAAAGTTGATGATGAAACTTTCTGGCAATTTGGTAACTTTGTAGGAATGGATTGCTTTGATGACTTAGTTAAAGCAAGTTACTTAAGTGAGGAAGAATTATTGGCCTTATTCCCTGAATTCGAACGTTTAAAAAATGCTAAGCACTTGCGTGGTGCGGTAGCAGAAAATATTCGAAAAGTACTATCAGATTCTCAGCAGTATCGCCAAAAAGTGTTAGATATTGCTAAAGAAAAACGCCAGATTGTACGTAAATATATTCAACAAGAAATTGATCCTAATGAAAAATTTGCTTTTGTTGAATTTTGGGGACGAGGATATACACAAGATACTTTTGGTCGTTTATTAAATGATGCATTTGGCAAAGAAATAAAAAATCCATTTTATTATGTACGTAGTTTCACTGATGATATGGGAACTTCTTTACGTCATAATTTTATTCTAGCTCCGCAAAACTTTTCATTCTTTGAGCCTATTTTTGCTCAAACACCTTATGAAAGTATTCCGGGGTATGTTGAAATTGATAATAAAGTTGAGCCGATTATTCACCATCGTGATAGTACCGTGAGTGATTTAATTTCTGAGGGGCTACTAAAATTTACAGAGGATTATCTTGCATTAGAGCCTCAAGATGAAGATTATTTTAATCAGGCTTTAGCGCAATATTCTTATCAATATCAAATGACACGTAATGATGATCAATTTATTGCGAATGTCTTTAGTGAATTAAAAGATAACATCTCCAGCTTTGGAATGGAAAAAGCTTATGCACCTAAGTTAACTTTAGCGCAACTACAAGGGATATCTTCAAAACAAGAATTAGATAAAATTACCTTATCAATCCCAATTTCTTTAGCGAAGAGCGATACAGCTGTTATTGATTACTATAAACGTATTCAAAGAAATTATAATTTGCCTGCGTTTAACGGAAAAGCTATGAAGAAAGTTTATGCGGTCAATCCACTTGAGAATTACGTTGTGAGTGATCAGCTGCCGTTCACTATAGAGGCGCTAAAAAATAATAGTTTTTATATGGATATTGATTTTAGTGAAGCATCAAAACGTACTGATATTTATCTAAAACAATCTCATATGATTGAAATTATCGCCGTTGATTGGTTAAAAGGTGGCGTACCAAGATTACTCACTGAATATGGCTATATCACTGCACATAAAGATTGGGTAGCTATTACAGATAAAGAATATTTGCCAAAACCGCCAAATAAGCTTATTTCAGTTGCTAAACAGGATAAGGTTGCATTAAAGAAAGAAACTAAGAAATCTAATAAAGTGGCAATGGCAAAAGGTGAAAACCCTACGGATAGAGCCGAAAAACAAACACAGGTTCATAATCGAAAATTAAGAAAATTAGCTCGAGATCCTTATACTTTCTTTAGTGATGCTAAAAACCCATTTATTACTAAGTTTAAATTTCTATTTAATGAGCAGTATGCAATTGGACGTTTTATGAGTAGATTAGTCCGTAAAAAACTAAATCACTGATTTTTATATATAAATAACCTAACACTTAAAGAGCCCTAACTATGGAAATTAAAGAATCCGTATTTGAAACTATTATTTCAAAAACAGAGAATGTTACTAAAACTGCTGGTGATTTATTTAATGATCAGTATGCTAGACTTATTCAACTTCAAGTTGCTGTTAAGGATAAGCAAGATGCTTTAGCCAGTGAGTTATTGGATTTAGCTTCGGAATTAAATAAAAATAGTCTTTCTGCCTATGCTACTAGAATTGAATCTTATGTAGTACAACATTTATTAAATGCTCCTTATGATGCTAAACGAGCTTTTACTACACATAAAAGTTTATTTGCTGAAAGACATGAAATGGCGATATTTTTATCAGAAAATCTTGAGGAAATAAAAAAACGTGTTAATAAACGACTTCAAGAAGCAAAGCCAACACAATCAGATAAAATTAAAGTCTTTACATACTGGGATAATGATGACAAGTTACCGCCAATTGTTTCATTATGTCGTGAGAGTTTAAAAAAGTATATATCTACGGATAAATTTGATCTCATTATTTTAAATAGTGAATCTTATAAGGAATGGACAGATTTCCGCAAAGAACAGATTAAGGCAGAGATCACTCAAGCTCATTTTACTGATATTTTACGTACTAAATTATTAGAAAAGTGGGGTGGGTTTTGGATTGATGCTACGGATATGTTGACACAAGATTTTTATGAGGCGACTCAAAAAATACGTGAACAAAAACAGTTTATCTTTACTTATGCAGGCTCTAGAACAGGTACTTGGTTTATGTATAGTAAACCTCGTAATTATATTATGTCTATGTTGTCCGAAGCTATTTCTTTATGGTGGGAATTAAAATGTTACTTAACTAATTACTTTATGATTCATGATATTATTGAGATGTTTTATTGGGTTGATCCTGATTATCGGTGTGATTGGGATGAAATGCTTAAAATTCATCCGTCAGATGCTTTGAGTGTGTTGCGCGCTTATAATAGAACGATAAGCCCAGAAGAATTTGATAAGTTAATTAGTAGCTCATTTGTACATAAATTAACATATAAATATGATGCAGAAAAAATTGTTCAATCAAGTGCATTAAGCTATTTATTAAAAAGAAAATAAAAGGAAATTTGTATGTTTATAAACTTAATTAGTAGCTTTTCTAATTTGAGCGATTTTCGAAAATTTGCTTATGGAGATCTGAATGAAAATACTGTGGATATTTCTTTTCCAGAGAAAAATATAGTTAAATTAAGTAATAAAAAGAATGATAATAGTCTCAATATTACTTTTTTTAGAAAAAATAATCTATTAGTTGCAGGGCGGACTTATACTTTTTCTTGCGATTTTGAAATTACTAAACGTTTAAATAAATCTTTACCAAATGATGTTCCTAAAATTGCTTTTGATGGGGTTGATGCTGATAAAGGTACTATTTGGGATATAAAATCAACAATAGCCGTCCCGAATGAAGTTGGCATTTGGCACCGTTCTTTAACTATTACTATACCAAAAAGTTTTTCTTCTGCTTGGTTTAGAATTCATTGTGGATCCGAATCTGAAGCAGGATACATTATTATCAAAAATATTTTAGTCACTGAGAATGCATTTGACTTAGATAAGGATAACCCATTACTAGAGAAAATTAATGACACTTATTTAATTAGAGAAAGTTTAAATGAAGTAGATTTATACCCTGCTATAGATCGTTTATGTGAGAAGAAAAATTTTAGAATAGTTGAATTAATTGAAAATCGTTATGCAAATAGTGCGGTTATTTCTGAAAAAATTTCTATTCTAAAGACCTTGGCTACTAAACAAGTTGATATTGCAATTAGAAAATTTGATAGTTTAATTCATAAGTTAACTAGCCAAGATGAAAGCTTTGTGAGTCATGTGATCAGAAAGTTAGCCATCCATTCTAAATGGGATGAATTACAGAATTATTTTGATATATTAGAAGCTAAAGATTTATTCATTAATAATGCCGAAATTTTGTATCAAAAGGCTCAAACTGCTAGACGATTAAAAAAACAGAATAAAGAGCAAATATATTATAAGCAAGCCTTATCTTTGGATACATCAAAAGCAGATATTGATTGGGAGCTCTTTTTTGATAATTATAATCCAGGATTAACTTATCGACGTGAAGAGTTAAATTTCTTGGAAAAGAACCTCAACAAAATTCAAAAAATAGCAGACTCATATGACCCAGAGTTTATTGATATTACAAAATCGCCTATTTTTGTATTTTGGGATCAAGGATTACATGAAGCACCTCAAATGGTTCAGATTTTAGTCCAGCAAATGAAAAATGTATATGGTGAACGTTTAGTAGTACTCAGCCAAGATAACTTAGAGTTATTTATAGATATTCCTGATACTATTCGTGAAATTCGAACAAAATACAGAGCTTTCTTTTCTGATTTTATCAGAGTGGCTTTACTAATGAAGTTTGGCGGTATTTGGTTAGATTCAACAGTATTAACTACTGAACGTTTTTCTAAAGAAATTGAAAAAAACTTATCTATAGAAGAAAATAAGAATATCTATTTATTAAGAGTACCAGAAAATCAATATCGTGTGACAAGTTGGTTTATTTCCACTAATCAAATAAATAATCGTATTTTTGTGTTGATGTATGCAGCATTCTTAACATATTTTGATACGCACAATGAATTATTTGAATATTACCAATTTCATACATTTTTTGAATTATTGACACAATTAGATAAAAAAGCGAATCAAGATTTTCTTAAGTCTAATAAGGATAATTATCAACAATATGCACATGATTTGCTAAAATACTTAAGAAATGATTTTAATGAAGATGTTTTTAAATCTATTATGGATAAATCAGCTGTTCAAAAATTAACTTATAAAGCGAATGTTAATCACTTACGAGTTAATTCATTTTATAAAACAATTTTGCAAAAGATTTTACTATCTCAAATTGGCTAATTTCTTAAGTAAATAAACTGCGGTGAAAATTTTAAAAATTTTTACCGCAGTTTTTGTTTTTTCTAAGTATAAAAAAACGCTAAACCGGGGTTTAGCGTTTTGCTTATCTGATGATTAAAGCTATTATTTAGCTGCTTTTAATTCTTGATAGTATTTTTCATAGATTTCTACTGCATCACCTACGTCATCTTGCCAATTGGCTGATTTTAATACTTCTGCTGTTGGATAGATGGCAGGATCTTCAGTAATTTCTTTTGGAAGTACTTTTTTAGCTTCAAGATTAGCCGTTGGGTAACCAATCGCTAATGTTAATTTTTCAGCTGCTTTTGCGCCTAGCATATAATTAATTAATTTATGTGCACCATCTGGATTTTTAGAGGTTTTTGGAATTGCTAGTGTATCAACCCAAAGCACAGGCCCTTCTTTAGGGAATACCATATCAATGGTGCCTGGTTGTTCTTTTTTGGCAATACGTACAGAACCATTCCATAATTGACCCACTTCAACTTCACCTGAGATAAATGAATTCGCAGGGTTGTCAGAGTTAAATGAAAGTACGTTTGGACGTAATTTTAATAACTCTTCATAAGCCGCTTTTATTTCTGCTGGATCAGTGGTATTTGGATTTTTACCTAATTTTAATAAAGCAATATTGAATACTTCACGAGCATCATCAAGTAATTGTACTTTATTGGCAAATTCTGGTTTCCATAGGTCGCCCCAAGAGGTGAAGTTTTCGCCTTTGTAAGTGTGCATATTGAATGCGATGCCTGGTGCACCCAATAATTGAGGCAATGAGTATTTGTTGCCTTTATCATAAGGTTTATTTAACCAATCAGGATCTAATTCTTTGATAACAGGAAGTTTGCTGTGATCTAATTCCTGTAACATTCCTTCTCGTGCCATTTTGGAAACAAAATAATTTGAAGGAGCAATTACATCATAACCACCATCAGCGCCTTGAGTTTTAATTTTGGCATACATGGTTTCATTTGATTCTAAGCTTGAAACAATGACTTTGATTCCAGTTTCTTTAGTGAAATCATCTAATAGACCATCAGGTACATATTCAGTCCATGTGTAAAGATAGACTGTACCATTATCTTTGGTTGCTTGAGGTGCTTTGCTATCTGTGGTTTTGCTATCTTTATCATTACAGCCTGTAAGTGCAACAGCAACTAAGCTAGCTGCGAAAAGACCTGCTAATTTTTTCATTTAAGATCATCTCCTGTTGAGAAATAAATAAGAGTATCCGCCTTGTATTTATGAATAATATAAGGCATAAAAAAACGCCTGACTTTGGGCTAATTCCTAGCTTGGGGTCAGGGCGTATTTTATTGATAAATAGGCATTTTGTGAAGCTTTTATTTAGCTTTTATTTTTTCGGTTAATAAGTTGACCTAAAATCACTAAAGCTAAAGATAGAACAATCATTATTGTCGCTAAGGCATTTACTTCTGGGGTCACACCTGTCTTAACCAATGAGAAAATTTTCAATGGTAAGATTTCATAGCTGACACCACTTACGAATGAAGAAACGACTACATCATCCATAGAAATAGTGAAGCTTAATAACCAACCTGAGATAACTGCAGGCAAGGCAAGTGGTAGGATAATTTTACCTAAAATAGTAAATTCACTTGCGCCTAAATCTCTAGCGGCTTCTAGCATTCTTAAGTCAAACCCTTTTAGGCGAGAGAACACGCTGACAACAACATAAGGTAAACAGAAGGTAATATGAGCCAATAATAATGACCAAAAACCTAGTGATATACCTACGATCATAAATAAGGCTAGCAATGAAACTGCCATCACAATATCGGGGGACATCATCGTAATAAATAGCATGCCACTAACAGCTTGTTTGCCACGAAAACGATAGCGATATAATGCAATTGCAGTCATGGAACCAATAATGGTAGCAAAGCTTGCCGCAAAGAAGGCGATGGTCACAGAGTGAATTGCCGCTTGAATTAAGGTGTCGTTGCCCATTAAGCGTTCATACCAATCTAAGCTAAAGCCTTTCCAACTGAGCCCGTAACGATCTGCATTGAAAGAATTACCCACTAAAATAATGATAGGGATGTACAAATAAGCGTACACCACTAACATAAATATATTACGTAGTACACGACTCATTATTCTAACTCCACTTTCTTATTCAATAGTTTGTTGGCTTTATAGTAAACGAAAATTAACATTGCCATTAAAATAGTTAATCCAATACTGATTGCGGAACCAAATGGCCAGTTACGTGAAATTAAGAATTCACTCTTAATTACGTTACCCACTAATAATACTTTTGCACCACCGAGTAAATCAGCTACATAGAACATACCCATGGCTGGAAGTAGCACTAATAAACAACCTGAGACGATACCAGGCATGGTGAGAGGAATAATGATTTTAATAAAACGTTGGAAACCATTTGCTCCTAAGTCTTTTGCTGCTTCCAGTAAACGTAAGTCTAATTTCTCAATAGCAGAATAGAGTGGAAGAATCATAAAAGGCAATAATAAATACACTAGCCCGATAATTACCGCCACTTCAGTGTTAAGAATTCGCATTGGTTCACTAATTAGTCCAAGAGACAATAAAAATTCATTAAGAATGCCTTTCACACCTAGGAACACTTTCATTCCATAAATACGGATTAAAGAATTGGTCCAAAATGGTAATACTAAAAGAAAGAGTAAAATAGGTCTGTATTTAGGATTAATTTTTGCCATAAAAAAAGCAAAAGGATAACCAATGGCTAAGCAAATAACCGTAGCAATACCTGACATGTACAATGAGTTCCATACTACTGTGCCATATAGTGGCTCAAATAGGCGAGTATAGTTTTCAAATGTAAAAGGCAAGGCATAAAAATTACTGCTGTCTTTACTTAGGAAACTCACAATTAATACCAAAAGGTTTGGTACTAAAATAAAGAAAATTAGCCAAGCGAAGATAACAGCAACGGTTGAATTTTGAAATTTACGCGTTGTTATTTTCATCGTTCAATACCACTTCCCATTTTTCAATCCAAGTTACCGCAACACGTTGATTTAATGAGTGATCAATATTAGGATCATCTTCATTAAAGAATTCACTAACTAGCACGAGTTGACCATTATATTCTAGCTCAACAGTTGACTCTAATGTCATACCCTTGTAGTTACGTTCACGGATATGACCGATGATTGCACTTGAATGCTCATTATCGTCAAGTTCTTCCAATAGAATATCTTCTGGGCGTAGTAGCACTTTCAGTTTTTGACCTTCTTTTACTGGTAAATCAGTATATAGATAGCATACCCGACCTTGCACATTGGCACGTACACGGAGTTCATCCACACGATCTAATACTTCAGCATCAAAGATATTAATTTCACCGATAAATTTAGCTACGAACAAGTTGCTCGGTTCTTCATAAATTTCACGAGGAGAACCATCTTGTTCGATATTCCCTTTTCTTAACACAATAATGCGATCAGACATGGTTAATGCTTCTTCCTGATCGTGAGTAACAAAAATGAAGGTAATACCTAATTTACGTTGTAATGCTTTTAATTCATTCTGCATTTGCTTACGTAATTTGTAATCTAATGCAGAGAGAGATTCGTCTAATAATAGTACTTTTGGTTTATTTACTACTGCACGGGCAATCGCAATACGTTGTTGTTGACCGCCTGATAATTGAGTCGGTTTACGATCTGCCATCTCTTCTAATTGCACCATGCGTAATGCTTCTAATACACGAGGCTTAATTTCCTCATTAGGCACTTTTTGCATACGCAAGCCAAAAGCAACATTTTCAAAAATTGTCATGTGAGGAAACAGAGCATAGCTTTGGAATACCGTATTAACTGGACGTTGTTCCGCAGGCACATTAGTAACATCCTCACCATCAAGAATAATTTGGCCACCATTGGCTTCTTCAAAACCTGCAATTAAACGTAAAACTGTTGTTTTACCGCAGCCTGAAGGGCCTAAAATAGTTAAAAATTCACCATTGTTAATGGTTAAATTGAAATTATCGATAATTGTATTATCGCCATAGGATTTTTTTAGCGAACGGAGTTCAATGATAGGTTTGCTTTGAACAGTATTTTCCACTAGCTTTGGTTTTCCCTTAATGAACTAAAACGGCTTTAGTTTTGAGTAGAAAGAACACATCTGCAACTGAATGCAGACACCTAAGATAAAATGAAGCCTAATGATAAAGCTAATAGCAGATAAATTAAAGTTTTTTATGTAAAAAATCATGATTTTTGTGTGAATTTTAGAAATTTTCTATTGTCTAGGATATATCAATTCCTATCATTTTTTGATTTAACCAGTGATTGAACAAGTTGTGGGTAATATTTGTAGGGTAAATGCTGGCTAAAATTTGTTTTTTATCAAAAAATGGCTTATTTCTGATGAATAACAATCAAATTTTTGTTATATGTCAAAAAAAGCTTAAAAAAATTATATAGACTTATTGATGTTTTATTTTTTCTACTTTCTTATTTGTTAGTTACATTGAAGAAATAAGAAAGTTTTCCAATCATTATTCATTTTATTTAGAAGAATTATTATGCAATACACTGAACAACTGTTAGAACGTTTTTTAAATTACGTTTCTTTTGATACCCAATCTAAAATTGGGGCGAAAACTTCTCCAAGTACAACTGGGCAAATGAAATTGGCAAAAGTTTTAGAACAAGAGTTGTATAGTCTAGGGTTAGAAAATATAGAAATTTCTAAGCATGGCATTGTCACTGCCTATTTACCTGGGACCGTAGCTGATGCGCCCACTATTGGTTTAATTTCTCATCTTGATACCTCACCACAATGTAGTGGTAAAAATGTAAATCCCGAAGTGATCGAAAATTATCGTGGTGGAGATATTGCATTAGGATTGGGTGATGAGTTTATTAGCCCTGTAACCTTTCCTTTTTTACAGAAGTTAGTCGGGAAAACCTTGATTGTTACTGATGGAAAAACCCTTTTAGGCGCAGACAATAAAGCAGGAATTTCTGAAATAATGACCGCACTTTCTGTTTTAAAAGTCAGTGATCAACCTCGTTGTCATTTACGTGTTGCCTTTACACCAGATGAAGAAATTGGTTTAGGTATGAAATTCTTCCCTATGGATAAATTTCCTTGTGATTGGGCTTATACCATCGATGGCGGAGAAGTGGGTGAATTAGAGTATGAAAATTTTAATGCGGCTAGCGTTACAGTCACTGTCCCAGGTCGAGCTATCCACCCGGGATATGCTAAAGATAAAATGATTAATGCTTTAACATTGGCTTGTGAATTTCAACAAGGGTTTCCTGTGGATGAAGTCCCTGAGAAAACCGAGGATAAACAAGGATTTTTCCATTTAAATTCATTCCATGGAGATATTGAAAAAGTCGAATTACATTATATTATTCGTGATTTTGATCGTGCTAACTTTGAACTGCGTAAGCAATTCGTAAAAAAATTAGTGGTTGATTTTAATCGAAAAAAAGGTTTAAAAAATCCACTGCACGTTGTGATTACTGATAGTTATTACAATATGTATGATGTGGTTAAAAAGGTACCTCAAGCCATTGAATTGGCAGATCAAGCGATGAAAGATATCGGATTGACACCTATTCATCAAGCGATTCGTGGTGGTACAGATGGTGCTTGGCTGGCAGAAAAAGGGTTAGCTTGTCCAAATATTTTTACTGGTGGTTATAATTTCCATAGTAAGCATGAATTAATTACCTTAGAAGGTATGGAAAGTGCGGTGGAAGTTATTGTAAAAATGGCACAATTAGCTGCTAAGTAGTTAGTAAAATTTTGTAAAAAAATACCGCACTTTTTGTACAAAGTGCGGTATTTTTATTTGAAATTTTAATTAGTTACAGGTAATTGGCTTTGTGGGGGCAATACTCCTGAATTCCAAACTTTAGCCTCTGTCGGTTTTTTCACTTGCAATAAGAAACGTTGGTTTGCAGGTGCTTGTGGTTGAACAATCGTGCCCGAAGGTGTTGAGAATGAAATTCCGCCTTTGAGCAATTGCTGTACTGATCCTGTGGTAATTTGCATACCAGACCAGCCTACCTCTGCACTGTAACCAGAGGACACCCAAAATTCAGAATTTTTACGTACCAAATGTTGATATTTAGGTGAAATTAATAAATGAATTAATACACGATCGCCTAGATCATTTAAATCCATATAACTAATCTTACCCACTTCAACACCACGATAATATACTGGTGAACCTAGGGTCAAATTAGCTGCATCAGAAGCTTCTACTATTATAGGGAAACCATTATTATATTTGTTGGTTTGTGAACTATTACTATCTTTGAGTACAAAACTCGTCTTAGGACTCCCTTTCCCAGCATCAATATCAATGTAAGGACGTAATAAACTATCTAAATTTTCAATACCACCTGCTGAAATCTGCGGTGAAATAATTCTAAATTGTGAGCCTTCTTTTGCTACAATGCCCATATAATTTGGATTCATTAATGCTTTAGCAACCACTTTTTGATTATTTTTATCTAGACTAATACTTTCAATTTCACCCACTTCTAAACCAAGATAACGTAATGACATGCCTTGAGTTAAGTTAGTTGCATTATCTGTGGTTAAGGTAATGACTTGGCCAGCAGATTTTGCTTTTAGTTCATTAACATAAAGTGTTTTATTATTTCCATTACCACTGTTATCAAAACTAATTGCACCTTTGAGAGAGCGTCCTAATGGGCTTGCTTGAATACTGATGCCTTTCGCTGTGATATCTACTTGAGCTGCACTTTCTACCCAAAAACGGCTTTTATCTGTGAGTAAATGGCGATATTTAGGATAGATCGCAATATCAATATCAAAGCTATTTTTCACAGGGCGAACTTCTAGCACCTTACCCACTTCAAATTGACGATAAAGTACTAGTGAACCTTTACTAATATTTGGTAAATTTTGTGCATTTAAGGTGATGCTTGGAGATAAATCTCCACTACGGATACCTGCTTCAGCATAACTAAGATCTTTATAAATAGGATAAGATTTTAATGGCTCACCTTGGTTTTTATGACTAATTAAACGAACCCCACCTTGTAGCCATTTATCAGGATTTGCTGCTTCAAATCGTATGCCATCTAAACCAATTGAAACATCTAAATTAGAAGCCGCAACAAATTGGCTATCAGCATAGACTAAATGGCGATATTCAGGCTTAATTGCAACCTGATATTCTACTCCTTGGACATCAATATGTTGTTTGGCAATTTGACCTATAGCAATATTATTGTAATACACTTGTTGCCCTTCAGTAATACCATAGGTTTCAGGTGCTGTTAGGGTTAAAATTAAAGCATTGGGTTGTTGTAATAGAAATTCGTTTTCTGTGTAAACTACAAAATCACGTTTAGGTTCGCCTGAACCCGGGAGAATTTCAAAATATTCGCCACGTATCATGTCAGGTAATTTTTCTAATGCACCTAAATTAACCTTAGGTGTACGTAATATGATATTCGTTTGGCTTTTTAATTCATTGCTAATATTAGGATCAACTAATAATTTGCCTTTTACCAAAGAATCATTAATACCTTCCGTGTTTAGCTCGGAAAGTATCCCTACTTGTAAGCCTTTATACAATACTTCTGTTTTACCTGCTTTTAAACCAGGTTGATTAGGAACATTAATGGCAATTTCAATACCTCGTTGTGCCGATTGTAAGTTAGCGTAGAGCTTATAATATTGTTTTTGTTCAGCTTTGGCACTTTCTGGTGGTGAATCAAAGGCAATAGCCCCCTGTACAACCGCATTTAAACTATCCATTTTGACATTAATACCAGAAGGGCTTACTTGGGCATTAATCCCACTGATATTCCAAAAGCGAGAATCCTTTTTCACAAGGTTGGCATAGGCTTTATCAATGATAACTTGAATTTCTACTTGTGATTGATCTTGCGTAAAATGATAGTCGTAAATTTTACCTACAGGCATTTTTTTATAATAAACTGAAGCGCCTTCTGAAATAGAGCCCAAGTCGTCAGCTAATAGGTGAATTAATAAATCGCCATCATCAACTTGAGCGATTGGTCCATTTTCTTCTGCAATAAATTCATCTTGATAATCCCCATCACCAGGCTGAAGTGTAATATAGTTACCTGAAATCAGCGTATCTAAACCAGAGATTCCCGCCAATGATGCACTCGGCTGTACAAGCCAGAATTTGGTATTTTGACGTAACACCGTTTTAGCTTCAGGATAAATATTGGCCTCGACTTCCACTTGTTTTAGGTTATCCGTGAAATTGACTTTTTTGACAACACCAATTTGTAAACCTTGATAGCGAATTTGAGTTTTATTTGCCACTAATCCATCGCCAGTGTTAAAAGTAATATGAATGGTTTCTCCCTGTTCTTTGATAATTTGAAAGAACAGTAATGCCCCAATACATAGGGCTATGATTGGAAGTAACCAGAAAGGTGAAATTCGTTTATCTTGTTTAATATTAGCTACCTGAATTTCATCTTTTAATGGTTGTTCTGCTTGAGAATCATGGTTTTGCATGTTGTTTGTCATAAATATTCCAAAGTAAACGGCTATCAAAAAACGTTGTTGAAAGCATGGTTAGAAACACTGCTGAGCCAAAATAGAAGGCAGCAGGTCCTACTGAGAAATTAATAATTTGTCCTCGAGTTACCAATGACATCATTAAGGATAACACAAATAAGTCTAACATTGACCAACGACCAACGAAGTGAACAATATGAAATAATCGCATTTGCCATTTTATTGAATGTTTCCATTGGTAATGCACACATAACAATAAGTAGATCATAATAAATACTTTACTTATTGGCACAAAAATACTGGCAAAAAAGACCACAAAGGCGACAAAATAACTACCCATTCCAAGGAAGCTAATCACGCCAGACATTAGCGTATCACCTGTAGCCACATTATTCATTGAGGTATAAGAAATTGGCAAAATATTAGCTGGAAATAGCATGATAATACCTGCAATCAACGTTGCCCAAGTTTTTTGCAAATTAAGATGTTCAGGTATATCCATAGGGCTGTGACAGCGTGGGCATATAGGATGGTTTTTTCTGTCTATCATATAATGCTCAAAAGTATATTCACAGCTACCACATAAGTGCGGTGGATTTTTATCAGAAATTTTTGTTAGGGGGGGGAGAGATGGATAAAACTCATGCCATAGCGCCTTCACATTGATTTTAACAAATAATAATGTGGTCATTAATGAGGTGAGCAAAAAGCCAATAAGATAAATATTAATTTCAATACTCGCATAGTCACGAACTTTAAATGCAGTTACTCCCAAAGCGATTAAATACACATCAAACATGACCCAAGGTTTAATGTAACCTAAGACTAATAATAAAATTCGTGGCTTTTTATGAGCGAGTTTAGCCACTTGTAGCGTAATAACGAGTAAGGCGAAAGCTATGGGCATAAATACCGCGCAAATAAAGACTAAAAAAGCGGTGTAAGGGTAGCCTTCAATGGCCATTTTCCATACGCCTCCCCAAATCGAAGCATCGACTTTTGTTCCCAATAAATCAACACTTAATAGAGGGTAGGTGAGTGCAAAAGGCATCAGGATTAGAATTGAAATAGCAATAATTGAGCAACGACGTAAACTCCAACGATCAGTGGTGCCTAACTGGTTATGACAGCGAGGACATTCTGCATTTTGATATTTATCCAAATCAGACATAGACACTAACGCATTGCAATCTCTGCAACGTACGATCTTTTCATTTTGGCTTGGTTGAGCAAATGCTGTCATAAAGATTCCACTTAGAAAAAGCTTCATTTTAGCTATTTGATGATTATTTGTGAAGCTATTTGGGATAGTTGGGAAAAAGTGCGGTTGATTTTATAAAAATTTTACGCTCTAATGTGAGCCTTATTTATGCTATTTAAGGACTTTTATGAGTAATCAAGCAAAAAATATTGATGAACAATTTTATACAAGAGCAAATAATTTTATTAATGTGGCCAATGAGTTATTAGAAACCACAGATAAAGATCGTGTGAGTGCTTCAATGATGTTTGGTTGTGCAAGATTTAATGCTTTTATTGCTACTATGAAAGCAGAATATAAAGGGCAACTTATTGATTCTAAAGAAGATATAATTAGCTATTTTGTGGAAGAATATAAAAATATGCTTACCGCAAATTTAGAAGAATATATTGAAAATTTTGATAAGTATGTGAAAAATAAGAATTAACATAGAAGATATGGTTACTCTTCTGTTTGAATCATAAAGCCTTGAGATTGAATGATCGCTTGTGCTTGTGATGAAGCAAGATAATCATAAAATGTCACGGCATTTTGATTTATCAAACCACAGCTATAGTTTGCCATAATAGAAAACTCAGGTGGCAATGATTTAATTATAAATGCACTATTCTGTTTTAATTGTTTACGGTAATGTGCATAGCCAATAAACATATCAATTGGATAATGTTGTAATAAATAACAGCTCGCTAATTCATCTTGTGGAATTTTCACGCTATTTCTTCCCCCTACTAACTGATATGCATGGTTTTTTAAACGATTTCCATGAGTTGGGTAGAGCTGTTCAATTTTTTCAAATAATTGCCAACTATAATCACCACTAGGATCGCAAATTGGAGTTGAGGTGCCTACTCGTAGATTAGGATTGAGTAATAAATCTAAGGCAGAACATTCTCTATATTCAGCTTTATTAAGCAAGGTGAGACATAGCTGATTTTGAGCAATAATTTGTGAACGTAAAATTTTATTTTGTGCTTTTAACTGTTCTATTTGTTTGGTATCTGCACTAATAAAAAGATCACAATCTTCACCTTGTTCAATGTTTTCACGTAATAACCCAGCAGGACCAAATATGGTTCTGAGTTTAATTGTAGACATATTCCAGTGCTTGATTAATTCAAGTAGTGCAGGACGAAAACTGCCTGCACTCAATATGGTGATCTGATTATTTTGCATTGGCACCTTGATAATTTGTGCGGTAGAATTTTTGATAATAATCTTGCACCATTTTATCTAAATCAAGATCTGCAAAGGCTTCAGGATAAAGCTTCTTTGCTACCCATAACTCACCTAAAGCAATAGCCTCTGGCATTGGATAACCCCAAGCTTTAGCATATTCTGGCATTAAATAGACTTTGCCATTTTTAACAGCAGAAATAGTTTTCCACTCTGCGGCTTGAGTAATTTCTGAGACGACTTCTGGATAACGAGCTTGTACAAAAATCACATCAGGATTCCAATTTAAAACAGTTTCCATAGAAACTTTTTGAAAACCTTTGAGAGTCTCTGCGGCGACATTGTAGGCTCCTGCATGTTGCATCATCAGCCCTGTATATTTTCCAGAGCCATAGGTTTCTAAATTAGGATTTGCTATATAGGTTTTTACTCGTTGTTCAGCTTTTAATTGCTTTAAACGTTCATTGAGCAATTGGCGATGGCTAAATGCGGTGTTAATTAATGCCTCCCCATTGTTTTGTTTTTCAAAGACATTTGCAATAAGGCGAATTCCTTCTTTTAACCCTTCATTATAAGCATCGTCTTCATTTGACAACGTTGGATTAAGTTTAGAAGCTTCTTGAGTATTATCTTTGCGTAGTGAGATTGCAATAACTGGAATACCAACAGAGGTGATTTTCTCTATATTATCTTGTGGAAAATAATTAGTTACAAAGACCACATCAGGTTTTAAGCTTAATAAGCTTTCTATATTGACGGTTTTTAGATCTCCAGGTGTTGCGAGTTTTGTCAATTCTGGTGCTAATCTCGCAAATCCTTTGCCTAAAGCACTATCCCATTTATCTAAAATACCAACAATTTGCTTAGTGGCATCTAGCTGAACCGCAATATTTAAAGTTTGATGTTGTAAGATGGCGGCTCTTTCAATATGGTCAGGGATGATGACTTGGCGATTTAATTGGTCGGTAACAGTGCGGTTTGCAAGAGTTACATTGCTTACTAAACAAGCGAGCAAACCTAAAATGAGTGAAGGTTTAAACATAGTGAATCCTTTGCGTTAGGAAGATGAAATTTCATTATATACTTGAATATATTTTGCTAAAAGAAATTTTTATTTATGGTTTATGAGCAAACAGATATGGAGTGAAAGTCATATGTTGGAATACAGAAAAAGTGCGGGTTAATTTAATAAAATTTTGAAAAAATTGTATGCTAACTGTGATTATTAATTGTCATTCTTTTAGAAAGTAAGATAAAATGCGTAAGATTATTTTTTCATAATAAACATACACTAAGTGTTGTTCAGGATACTAAACCATGACAGAAATTCAAACAAACCTTCAATCTGAATCGCAAAAATTAACAAATAACAAAGATATCATTGCGTATTTAGCCGAAAAATTTCCGCTATGTTTTTCAGTTGAAGGGGAAGCGAAACCACTTAAAGTTGGTCTTTTCCAAGATTTAGCCGAAGCATTAAAAGATGATGAACGAGTAAGTAAAACACAACTTCGTCATGCATTACGTCAATATACGTCAAATTGGCGCTATTTACATGGTTGCCGTTTGGGGGTGGAACGTGTCGATTTACAAGGAAATCCAACAGGCGCATTAGAACAAGAACATGTGGATCACGCACAACAACAATTATCTGAAGCAAAAGCTAAATTTGCAGAGAAACGTGCGGCAGAAAAAGCTGCGAGTCCTAAACCAACTAAAAAACGCCCAATGCGTAAACCTGCAGATAAAGCAGATAAAATGGCTCGTAAATCGACAAAATCAAAAACTACCGAGCGTCAACCTAAAGTGGAATTGAAAGCGCTTGATGTGGCAAGTTTACAAAAAGGTAAACAAGTAAAAGTGAAAGTCGGGGATTCTGCTAAATCAGCGGTGATCCTTGAAATTGTAAAAGAGAGTGCTCGTGTAGAATTAGATAATGGTCTAGTTTTAACGGTTACTGCAGATCGTTTATTTGCATAATTGATCTCAATTAGCGTCGGATATTTAATGCGACGCCATAAATACATCCTGAGTTTTACTCACGAGATGTTTTTCTTTTATTAGGAAAGTCTAAATGAAGTTGAATAAATCTAAAACTTATCTAGCAGCTTTGATTGTTGGTTCATTAATTGGCATCAGTGGGAATGCGTTAGCTGTACGTCCAACATTAAAAGCAACAGATATTGTGATACCAACCCCGACAGAAGAAAATAGTTTGGCAACTAAGAGAGCAACCACAAGGCTCACGCAATCACATTATCGAAAATTTCAGTTGGATGATGCATTTTCACAGAAGATCTTTGCGCGCTATTTAGATTTTTTAGATTATAGTCATAATTTATTTATTCAATCTGATATCGATGATATGCGTACTAAGTATGTGAATCTATTGGATGATGAATTCAATGAAGGTAAGTTAGATGTGGCATTTAGTATGTATCAATTAATGACAAAACGTCGTTATGAACGTTATGAATATGCCCTTTCTTTACTAGATAAAGAACCTAACTTAACAGGTGACGATCAAATTGAGATTGATCGTAAAAAAGCAGCTTGGCCTGTGACCACTGAAGATGCTAATAAGCTTTGGGAACAACGTGTCAAAAATGATATCATTGATTTAAAACTAAAAGATAAAAAATGGCCTGAAATTAAGAAAACATTAACGAAACGTTACAATTTAGCGATTCGTCGTTTAACACAGACTAAGCCTGATGATATTACTCAATTATTCTTAAACGCATTTGCTCGTGAAATTGACCCTCATACAAGTTATTTAGCACCTCGTACGGCGAAAAGTTTTAATGAAAGTATGAATCTTTCATTAGAAGGTATTGGTGCCACTTTACAACAAGAAGATGATATTACTGTGATTAAATCCTTAGTCGCAGGTGCGCCAGCTGATCGCAGTAAAAAAATTAAAGCAGGTGATAAGATTATTGGTGTTGGTCAAGCTAAAGGTGAAATTGAAGATGTTGTTGGCTGGCGTTTAGAAGATGTGGTTGATAAGATCAAAGGTAAAAAAGGTTCAACAGTCCGTTTAGAAATTGAACCTGCTAAGGGCGGAAAAACAAAAATTATTACCTTAGTACGTGATAAGGTTCGTATTGAAGATAGCGCAGCTAAATTAACAGTAGAAAAAGTGAATGGAGAGAATGTTGCCGTTATTAAAATTCCTACTTTCTATATTGGTTTAACTGCGGATGTACGTAAATTGTTAGCTCAAATGAATGCTAAAAAGGCGACTTCATTGATTATTGATTTACGTGAAAATGGTGGTGGTGCATTAACTGAAGCTGTTGAATTAAGTGGCCTGTTTATTAAAGATGGTCCAGTAGTACAAGTACGTGATGCTTATAACCGTATTCGTGTACACGAAGATCCTGATAATGCTCAAGTCTATTCAGGTCCATTATTAGTGATGATAAATCGTTATAGTGCTTCAGCATCAGAAATTTTCTCTGCCGCTATGCAAGACTATAACCGTGGTATCATTATTGGACAAAATACTTTTGGTAAAGGTACTGTACAACAAAGTCGTTCATTAAACTTTGTTTATGATCTTGATCAAGAACCTCTAGGCTTTATTCAATATACTATCCAAAAATTCTATCGTATTAATGGTGGTAGTACACAATTAAAAGGCGTTGCAGCAGATATTGATTTTCCTGCGATTATTGATGCAAAAGAAAATGGTGAAGAGAAAGAGGATAATGCATTACCTTGGGATAAAATTCCTTCTGCAACCTATTCTCAAGTTGCTAATGCCCGCAATGCTGTTGCGTTATTAAAAGCTAAACATGAACAACGTATAGCAAAAGATCCTGAGTTTATCGCATTAGCTGAGGATTTAAAAGTTCGTGATGAGCGAAGAGAACGCAAGTTCTTATCGTTGAATTACGATAAACGCAAAGCAGAAAATGATAAAGATGATGCACGACGCTTAAAGGCATTAAATGAACGTTTTGCTCGCGAGGGTAAAAAATCATTAAAAGATATTAATGATTTACCTAAAGATTATGAAGCACCTGATTTTTTCTTAAAAGAAGCGGAAAAAATGGCTGTAGATTTAGTGAAATTTGAAGCTGAAAATGCGACAGAGACACCTAAATCTGAGGGGCAAGATAATCCTGAAAAAACAACAACGGATGTAAAAGCTGAAAAGGAAAACGCAGCACATAAATCAACGGATGATAAACCTTCAGACAATAAATAATTTCTACCCGATTAATAGGAATGTTGGCTATGATTCCTATGAGTATTGTTATTGATCATATAAAGATCATTTAAAGGAACTCTAATGTATAGAAAATCTACGTTGAAATTAGCTCAGTTAGCAATTTTAATTTCAGGTTTATGTTCAAGTTGTGCAATTAATGACTATATCCATCCGAATATCTCTGATAAAGATAGTATTGATGTGGATTTAGCAAATAAACAAATTGAGCAACAAAAAAAAGCAGAAGAAGCACGTATTGCAGCTGAAAAACAGCAACAAGCTGAGGCTAAATTAACAGAGTTATTGGGCCCCCGTGAAATTCAATTTAAGTCAGCGGTAGCAAAGATTTACGCAGATAATGAATACGAATTGCTATGGACTGATAAGACTGCTGAGCAATATTTCTTAAAGGAATATGCGCTAATGGTGGCAAGTGGAATTTCTTCTCGCTCAGCACGTTCCTTGGATACAATCAGTTTGACAGATCCAGCAGATAAGCTTGCTTATGATGTTTTATTGACGGATGCTTTTTTAGATTATATGTACTATGCTCAGAATGTTTCTCATTCTGCACAAAGCTGGCTCTATTCAGTTAATGCTTATAAGCCAAGCCAACCCAATGAAGAACAAATTATGATATGGCTAAGTGCGGTTAAAAATAATCAAAATTTAAATTATTTGCATGGATTAAACACAGATAATTCGCTATATCGTCAAACTATAGATAAACTTGCGTCATTAGTTTCTACAAACAAAGCTTCATTAGGCACAGAAAATCTTTATAAATTAGCAATTAATGCACAACGGTTGCGTATTATTCCTAATTTTAATAATGGTATTTTTGTTAATATTCCAAGCTATCAACTTAATTATTACCGTGACGGTAAATTAATTCTCAACTCTCGTGTGGTGGTGGGAAAAAATGAACGTCGCACACCGGTAATGTATAGTAAATTAAGTAACGTAGTAGTGAATCCACCATGGAATGCACCGATACGTTTAATCAATGAAGATATTGTGCCTAAAATTAAACGTAATCCAGGCTATTTAGAAAGTCATGGCTATAGCATTATTGATAGTAATGGTAATAAGGTAAATCCAAGCAATATTAATTGGGCAAGCATTGGCAGTAAATTCCCTTATCATATTCGTCAAGATGCTGGTGATAATAGTGCTCTAGGGCGTTTTAAGTTTAATATGCCAAGTAGTGATGCTATTTATTTACACGATACGCCAAATCATAGTATTTTTGATAAGAAAGATCGTGCCTTAAGTTCTGGTTGTGTTCGTGTTGATAAATCCAACCAATTAGCAAGTATTTTGCTAAAAGAAGCGGGCTGGTCAGAAGAGAAAAAACAAAGTGTATTAGATAGTAAGAAAACAACGTCAGCAACAATTCGATCGGATAACCCTGTTTATTTGTATTATGTAACTAGTTGGGTTGAGAATGGAAAAATAAATTTATTACCTGATATTTATGGCTATGATTCTATTCGACAACCAAGTTATGTGAATTGGAATACGTTGAAAAAATATCTTCATTAATATTTTAATCGCACTTTTTCATATTTAAAAAGTGCGATTATTTTTACCCTTTTATGAACTTATAAACGAGACTTTGGTCGAAATTTTGTTAAATAATAAATCAAAGAGAAATTTAAGATGAGCAATGTTAATCATAGTCGCCGTAAATGGCTATCTTTAGGTGGCGTTGTTATAGGGGCAACAATGTTACCAAATTCAGTGTTAGCGATTTCTTCTACGCCAGCTCCACGGCTTTTGCGTCTTAGAAATATTAATACTGGAGAGGTTTTTAATTCTGAAGTGGGTCTAGGAAGAGAACTTTCTTCATCTGCATTGCATAAGTTAAATTGGTTTTTACGTGATAAATATACCTCTCAAGTTCATCCGATGGATCCCCAGTTATTTTCAAAACTTTATGATATCCAAAGTAATTTAGGATTACGGAATACCGAAATTCAAATTATTTGTGGTTATCGTTGTCCATCAACTAATGCTAAAATGCATCGTCGTAGTCGTGGTGTGGCGAGTAATAGTTATCATGTTAAAGGGCAAGCTATTGATTTCCGTATTGATGGCGTTTCCTTGGCTAAAGTAAAAACTGCTGCTCAAAGTCTTAATAATGGTGGGGTTGGTTATTACCCTGTCAGTAATTTTGTTCATATTGATACGGGACCAGTAAGAACTTGGTCTGGAAGTTAATCCAAAAAAATGGTGCTATAAGGCACCATTTTTATCTTCATCCATTTATTAATTGAATTGAGTTAATTACAATAGAGAAATAAATTTTAATTCCTTGAGCAACACATATATGAATATTGATATTATTCCTGTTACCTCTTTCCAACAAAACTGTTCATTAATTTGGGATGATGATAAGAATGCGGCTATCATTGATCCAGGCGGTGAAGCACAAAAATTAATTAAAAAAATTGAAGATGATGGCTTAAAACTGCAAAAAATTCTTCTGACTCATGGGCATTTAGATCATGTGGGAGCTGCATTATCTCTGAAGAAGCATTTTAATGTGGATATTATTGGTCCTCATGAAGATGATGTATTTTGGTTTGAAAGCTTACTGACTCAATCAGAACAATTTGGGCTGTTTGGTTCAGAATCTTTTTTACCTGATAGATGGTTAAATCAAGAACATGAAATCATTGAAGTGGGTAGTTTACAGCTAGAGGTTATTCATTTACCAGGACATACACCAGGTCATATTGGTTTTCTAGAACATAGTAATACAGTTGCGTTTACTGGTGATGTACTGTTTCGTAATAGTATTGGTAGAACTGATTTTCCTGGCGGTAGTCATGAAGATTTGATGTCTTCTATTAAAGAAAAGTTATTACCACTGGGAGATGATTGGATTATTATTGCAGGTCATGGTCCTTATACTACCATTGGTGCAGAAAGAAAAAGTAATCCATTTTTGAAATAAATAAGTTAATTTGAAGGCGACATAATAGTTGCCTTTTTCTTTATTATTATTTTGATCAATGATTGGAACTTAAGATAACTAATATAGTCTTATAGTTAAGCAATTTAGCTTGGTTCTCGAATAATTTCGAGATAGTTAATTATTATTATCAAGGATCTTCAATGAAAGCTCTTAAATCAATTTTAGCATTAAGTTTAGGTTTAGCCTTATCAACTTCAGTATTAGCAGCAGAGTCATCAAGCAATGTATTTTCTGATGCTAAAGATGTCGCTAAAACGACAAAAGAACAAGTCGTCTCTGTAAAGAAATCAGCAGCAGATAAATTAGCTTCATCAAAATCATCTACTGCAGATTCCACAATGGATAAAGTGAATTCGGCAAAAGAAAAAGCGAATTTAGCTAAAAATTCTGTTACAGATAAAGCATCTACTGTAAAAGAGAAAGCAGGCTCTATGAAAGAGGCTAATGCAGAAAAAGTATCTGGAATTAAAGAAAAAGCAAATTCTATGAAAGAATCTGCGGCAGAGAAAATGAAAAACATGAAAGATAATGCGACTGAACATAAACATTCAGGCGTAGAAAAAGTGAGTAATCAGAAAGAAAAACTCACCTCAAGCACTAAAGTAAGCCCATCTGCTAAAATTAATATCAATACAGCAGATGCTGAAACTTTACAAAGCTTAACAGGTATTGGTGAAGTAAAAGCTCAAGCCATTATCGATTATCGTAAAAAAGTAGGTAAAATTAAAAATGCCTCCGAATTATCTAACATTAATGGGATTGGCGAGGTAACGGTAGAAAAAATCGCCCCTTATCTCAGTTTCTAATTTCTATTATGAATAATTAATTCATTAAAGCTCGCAAAGTGCGGGCTTTTTTTTATAAATTTTGCTAGATTTAGAATGGGATGAGATAGGGATATTATGTAAAAGTATTTTTACTTTTTAATGAATTGAAAAGTAAGGCCTTATCAAATTTGTGATGCATGTTGCATTTTTGTAAAAAAATTAATAAGAATAGGAAAAGTCTCTATTTTTTAAGTATGATGTTTAGTATGCTAAAAGAAAACATATTTCTTGGCTAATCCCATGTATAATAAATTATTCCGCTAAAAATACTTAATGAAGTGGAATTTGAAATTTGTATTGTTAAGTCTTTTTAGCATTTATAAAAAGTAAAAGCGTTAAAATAATTAACAGGTGTTTTATGCAACAGAATAGTCCATTTTATCAATGGTTGGCGACAACAGCTTTAGGTGGCGCAAACCAGTCTTATATTGAAGAACTTTATGAAGATTATCTTCATGATCCTAACAGTGTCGAAGAAAGTTGGCGTAATACTTTCGATGCTTTACCCAAATCCTCCACAGCTGAACAATCCCATTCTCAAATCAGAAGTTATTTTCAAGAACTCGCTCGAGATAATTCCCAATTAGGTATTACGAGTGTTGTTGATCCTGATGTCAGTAAACGATTTGTTAAAGTATTACAGTGGGTGAATGCCCATCGTAATCGAGGTCATTTACATGCTAATCTTGACCCATTAAATTTATGGCAGCGTATGGATGCGCCTACTTTAGATTATAAATTTTATGGTTTTACTGATAATGATTTAGATGAAGAATTTGATTTGGGTCAGTATGTTTATAATAAAGAGAAAATAACGTTACGTGAATTGGCCTATGCATTAAAGAATACTTATTGTACAACTATTGGTCTAGAATTCATGCATGTCAATGATCTAGAAGCACGCACTTGGTTACAGCGTAAAGTTGAAAATTTGTTAAATAAACCTTTATTTTCTAAGCATGAACAAATTAAATTTCTTGAAGAACTTACCGCAGCAGATGGTTTAGAGCGTTATTTAGGCGCAAGATTTCCAGGGGCTAAACGTTTTTCTTTAGAAGGGAGTGATGCTTTTATTCCTTTAATGAAAGAAATTATTCGCCATGGTGCAAAAAATGGTGTGAAAGAAATAGTCATGGGAATGGCTCACCGTGGGCGTTTAAATATGCTGGTAAATGTCCTAGGTAAGAAACCTGCTAATTTATTTGATGAATTTGCAGGAAAACATCATGGTAATGGTACTGGCGATGTGAAATATCACCAAGGTTATTCCTCTGAATTTATGACCGAAAATGGTTTAGTACATTTAGCTTTAGCTTTCAACCCTTCTCATCTTGAAATTGTTAGTCCTGTAGTAGCAGGTTCCGTACGAGCAAGACAAAAACGTATTGGTGATGATAAATTTACAAAAGTATTACCAATAACCGTACATGGGGATTCTGCGGTTGTGGGACAAGGTGTGGTACAAGAGACTTTAAATATGTCATCTACACGAGGTTATACTGTAGGTGGCACGATTCGTATTGTAATTAATAACCAAATTGGATTTACCACTTCAAATACAAGAGACACACGTTCTACAGAATATTGTACTGATATTGCTAAAATGATTGAAGCTCCAGTGATTCATGTGAATGGTGATGATCCTGAGGCTGTAGCTTATGCAGCACGTATGGCGGTGGAATATCGCACTTTATTTAAACGGGATATTTTCATTGATTTGGTTTCTTATCGTCGTCATGGACACAATGAAGCTGATGAGCCTTTGGTGACACAACCTGTAATGTATAAATTGATCAAACAACACCCAACGCCTCGAGAAGTTTATGCTGAGCGCTTAGTTACTGAAGGTATTATTGATCAAGCTAAAGCCACAGAGTTAATGAATAATTATCGTGATGCTCTAGATCGAGGAGAATGTGTTGTACCTGAATGGCATCCATCAAATATAGAACGTTCAGATTGGAATCATTTTTTAACACAAGAATGGACTGCATATGAGGACCATTTTGATCCAAAACGTTTCAAAGATCTTGCCAATAAAGTATGTGAATATCCTGAAACTCATCCCGTGCATGCTCGGGTTGAAAAAATCTATGCAGATCGTTTATTAATGGCCAGTGGTGAAAAATTATTTGACTGGGGAATGGCTGAAACGATGGCTTATGCTACTTTACTCGATGAAGGGCATAGCATTCGTCTTTCAGGGGAAGATTCTGGACGAGGAACATTCTTTCACCGATTAGCTGTTTTGCATAATATTAATGAGCGTAAAGCCTATATTCCATTAATGAATTTACATAAAGCTCAAGGGCATTTTGAAGTATGGGATTCTGTTCTTTCTGAAGAAGCGGTATTAGCCTTTGAATATGGTTATGCCACATCAGCACCAAAAACCTTAACGATTTGGGAAGCACAATTTGGTGATTTTGCAAATGGTGCACAAGTGGTCATAGATCAATTTATTAGTTCTGGAGAACAAAAATGGGGCAGAATGTGCGGACTTGTTTTATTATTACCGCATGGTTATGAAGGGCAAGGTCCAGAACATTCATCTGCTCGTGTTGAGCGTTATTTACAATTATGTGCACAGCAAAATATGCAAGTTTGTGTGCCTTCTACACCGGCGCAGATTTATCACTTACTGCGTCGCCAAATGTTACGAACAGTACGTCGTCCATTAATTGTGATTACACCAAAATCATTGTTACGTCACCCATTAGCGGTGTCTTCAATGGAAGAACTGGTCAACGGCACTTTCCAAAATGTCATTCCAGAAATAGATAATTTAGATCCAAAACAAGTCAAACGAGTCGTGTTCTGCGCAGGTAAAGTTTATTACGATTTGTTAGAACAACGACGTAAAAATAATCAAGTAGATGTAGCGATTATTCGTATTGAACAGCTTTATCCTTATCCACATGAAGAGATGCAAGAAATCTTAAAGGATTATGCTCATGTGACTGATTATATTTGGTGTCAAGAAGAGCCATTAAATCAAGGTGCTTGGTATTGTAGTCAGCATAACTTTATTGCTAATTTGCCTGCAACAGGTAAATTACGTTATGTTGGACGTCCTGCTTCGGCATCTCCAGCGGTTGGCTATATTACATTACATAATGAACAACAAAAAGCGTTAGTGGCAGAAGCATTAGCGATCTAACAAAAATAAAGAATAAGGAATATAAAATGAGTAATTTTGAGATTATCACACCAGATTTACCAGAATCGGTAGCTGATGCTACGGTTGTGAAATGGCATAAAGCGGTTGGGGATAAAGTACAACGTGATGAAGTATTAGTTGAAATAGAAACTGATAAAGTGGTGTTAGAAGTGCCAGCTTTGGCGGATGGTATTGTCGAATCAATCTCTGAAGCGGAAGGTGCAACAGTGGTAAGTAAGCAACTATTAGGGCGAGTAAGTGCTTTACCCGTAGGAGAGGTCACCGTGTCAGCAACTTCTCCTAAAGTGACTGAATCTAAAGAAGTAAGCCTTGATGATGTAGTCGCTTCAACAGATACCATCGGGCCCTCTATTCGTCGCTTATTAGCTGAACATGATTTAAAAGCAACGGATATTAAAGGCACAGGCCCTAATGGACGAATTACACGTGAAGATGTTGAGGCTGTACTTGCTAAGGGTCATCAAACTACGCAAACTGCGGTACGAAAAACAGAAATTTCTGCGCCAAGCACAAGTGATATGGTAGGGAGAACAGAAAAACGCGTGCCAATGACGCGTTTACGTAAACGTATTGCTGAACGTCTTTTAGAAGTAAAAAATACTACGGCGATGCTCACAACTTTTAATGAAGTTGATATGCAACCGATTATGAGCTTACGTAAGAAATATGGCGAGAAATTTGAAAAACAACATGGTGTTCGTTTAGGATTTATGTCTTTTTATGTTAAGGCGGTTGTAGAAGCCTTAAAACGTTACGCACAAATCAATGCGTCAATTGATGGAGACGATATTATTTATCATAATTATTTTGATATTAGTATTGCTGTTTCAACACCTAGAGGTTTGGTAACTCCAGTTATTCGTAATTGCGATAAACTTAGCATGGCTGAGATTGAGAAGGAAATTAAATTACTGGCAGAAAAAGGTCGTGATGGTAAATTAACAGTGGAAGATCTTACTGGTGGAAATTTCACCATTACTAATGGTGGTGTATTTGGTTCCTTAATGTCCACTCCAATTATCAATCCTCCACAAAGTGCAATTTTGGGAATGCATGCAATTAAAGATCGTCCTGTGGCAATTGATGGGCAAGTCGTGATTAGACCGATGATGTATCTTGCGCTTTCTTATGATCATCGATTAATTGATGGTAAAGAGTCAGTAGGATTTTTAGTGGCGGTAAAAGAGTTACTTGAAGATCCAACGCGTTTATTATTAGAAATTTAATATTAGTATTTAATAAAGCAATCACATGTAAATGATGGTTGCTTTTCGCTATCTACAACAGTTTATAAAAACTTAATTTAAGCGTAAAAAACTGGCGTATAGAATAAAAAGCAAAAGGATGTTAAATGAATTTACATGAATATCAAGCAAAACAGATTTTTGCACAATATGGACTCCCTGTTAGTGAAGGCTATGCTTGTGATACCGTAGATGATGCAGTGCGTGCAACTCAGCGATTGGGTGGCGAACAGTGGGTGGCTAAATGTCAAGTTCATGCAGGTGGACGAGGAAAAGCTGGTGGGGTTAAAGTGGTCAAATCTGTAGATGAAGTGCGGTCTTTTTGTGAAAAATTTTTAGGCCAACGCTTAGTCACATTTCAGACCGATAGCCATGGACAGCCTGTAAATTGTATTTATATGGAAGCCTGCGCCAATGTAAAAAAAGAACTTTACTTAGGTGCAGTGCTTGATCGCAGTTCGCAACGAGTGATCTTTATGGTGTCTACGGAAGGTGGCATGAATATTGAAGAAGTCGCTGATAAAACTCCACATTTGCTACACAAAGTTGCTATTGATCCATTAGTGGGAGCTATGCCATATCAAGGTCGTGAACTTGCATTCAAATTAGGTTTGCAAGGAAAACAAATTCAACAGTTCTCTCAGATTTTTTGTCAGTTAGGCAAACTATTTGTGGAAAAAGATCTCGCTTTACTGGAAATTAATCCACTAGTCATTCTCGATAATGATCAACTTCATTGTTTAGATGCTAAAATTGTCGTAGACAGTAGTGCCTTATATCGTCAGCCAGAATTAAATGCTATGCGTGATATGAGCCAAGAAGATCCTCGTGAAGCCGCAGCAGAAGCATGGAATTTAAACTATGTTGCTTTAACAGGAAATATTGGTTGTATGGTGAATGGCGCAGGTCTTGCAATGGGAACCATGGATATTGTTAAATTGCATGGCGGGCAACCAGCGAATTTCCTTGATGTTGGCGGTGGAGCAACTAAAGAACGAGTTTCCGAAGCATTTAAAATTATTCTTTCTGATCAATCCGTTAAAGCCATTCTAGTGAATATTTTTGGCGGGATAGTTCGTTGTGACTTAATTGCAGAAGGTATAATTTCCGCAGTAAATGAAGTGGGCGTGAATGTTCCTGTTGTCGTTCGTTTAGAAGGAAATAATTCAGTATTAGGGCGTGAAATATTGGCGAAAAGTAGCTTAAATATTATTGCTGCAAGCAGTTTAACAGATGCTGCTATACAGGCAGTTAAGGCAGCAGAGGATAAATAATATGGCGATTTTAATTAATAAAGATACGAAAGTCATTTGCCAAGGGTTTACAGGGGGACAAGGTACTTTTCATAGTGAACAAGCACTTGCCTATGGAACAAAATTAGTGGGTGGTGTTTCACCAGGTAAAGGCGGTACAACACATTTAGGTTTGCCAGTGTTTAATACTGTACGTGAGGCGGTTGAAAATACAGGAGCAACAGCTACAGTTATTTATGTGCCAGCGCCTTTCTGTAAAGATGCTATTTTAGAAGCCATTGATGCAGGTATAGAATTAATTGTTTGTATTACAGAAGGCATACCTACTTTAGATATGTTACAAGTTAAACAAAAACTCAATCAAAGCAAGGTTGTTATGATTGGTCCAAATTGCCCTGGTATTATTGTCCCTGAACAGTGTAAAATCGGTATTATGCCTGGCAATATTCATCGAAAAGGTCGAGTAGGAATTGTTTCTCGTTCTGGCACGTTAACCTACGAAGCAGTAAAACAAACCACAGATCAAGGTTTAGGGCAATCGGCTTGTGTCGGTATTGGTGGTGATCCGATTCCAGGTTCAAGTTTTATTGATATTTTAAAATTATATCAAGAGGATCCAGAAACTGAAGCAATAGTGATGATTGGAGAAATTGGTGGTTCGGCAGAAGAAGAGGCAGCTGAATTTATTAAAGCGCATATCACTAAACCTGTTGTTAGCTATATTGCTGGGATTACTGCGCCAAAAGGTAAACGCATGGGACATGCAGGTGCCATTATTAGCGGAGGAAAAGGTACTGCTGATGAGAAAATTGCGGCATTATCTTCAGCGGGAGTAATCTGTGTGAAAAGTCTTGCGGATATTGGTTTAACACTGAGTAAATTGCTGAAATAACTGAGAGTGATCATATGTGCGGGTGAAATTTTTCAAATTTTGCCCGCACTTTATTTTGGTGAATTGCTTAATTACTGTTATGATAGCAAAATTTTTAGTACTAGCTGTAACAAGTAGAAAAGGGAAGATATGTTAAAAAAAGTACTGTTAATGAGTTTTGTCATGGCCATTGTGAGCTGTAGTTCTATTCAACAAGCACCTATTCCGGCTCAATTTGCTGGGGCAGATTATCAACTAGAAGATGTTGATGCAAAAAAATGGGTAGTTTTAGGTAATCAGGCTGAAAGCTGTATTTATCCAAACCTTACTCGTATTCAGCAGGAACATTTTGCCAAAGAAGATGCTTATATTTATTCTCAATATGTGTTCTTCTATCCGCTTGAAGAGATTATCGGTAAGGATAATGTGAAAATTATCCAAGATGATAGTAAATCAATGGATTATGCGACTTATCAATTTAAGAAATTTAGAGATAGTAAAGATTTACCGACAATAGATAAATTAACATCAGCACAATGTGAGGTGTTAAGAACTAAAGCTCGTAATGATCTTGCTGTGGTGAAAGGTCAGCACATTTCAGCTATGGTGGAAGAGCCGAAAACCACGACAGAGGGTAAATCGGGAGCCAAAGTGGGAACCGATGATAATAAATTCTTCTTTGATATCATTAAATGGGGTTCTGCCTTATTGCTTTAATGAAAAAGTATAAAGAAAAGTGCGGTAAAAATTTTTAAAATTTCTACCGCACTTTTTTAGTTTATAAAGCGAGATAAGTTTATTCAACCCATTGAATGACATCTTCCGCAGGTTTGCGATATTTCTTCTTAAGCTCTTTGCTACGATAACCAAAAGTTACCATACAAGATACGCCATATTCTTTGGGATCAAATACGCCCTCTTCCGCTAAAATACGATTAACTTCATCATAATCAAAGCCTTCAATTGGGCAGGAATCAATGCCAATCATCGCTGCACCTGTCATCATATTTGCCAAGGCAATATAGGTTTGTTTGCTACACCAATCGAATAAGGTACGTTCGCTTTCTAAGATTTTAATATCATGTTGTTGGAAATTTTTATAACGGGCTACAGTAGTTTGTAATTGTTCTTCAGTTAATCCCCGTTTTAGTAAGGAATCCCGTAAAAATGCTGAATCATAACGTGCATTTTTTTTCGCAAGAATAATTACTAAATGGCTGAGTTCATTCATTGGGTGCTTAATTCCCCAAGTCACTGGATGGAGTTTTTCTTGAATTTCACGATTTTGTAAAACCACAAATTTCCAAGGTTCAGAGCCCACCGAACTTGGAGACAAACGACCTAATTCTAAAATATATTCCATATCCTGTTTAGAAATCTTTTTATTTGGATCGTAATAACGACATGCACAACGGAATGTAAATGCATCTAAAACTTGTTGTTTTGTAATATTAGCCATAATGTTCTCTTTTTATTAACTTGTTCTTGCATAGGGCAAGAAAATGAATATTGCTTATAATTATAGCAAACTGCGGTGATTTTTTCGTAAATTTTATTGATAAAAAGGGTACATATTGTACCCTAAAATTATTTTATCCGATTCAAAATGAGGTTTGCTAAACATTCAATATGTTCAGGTGAATCATTTAATGCTGGAATATATTGATAACTTTCACCACCATGAGATAAGAAGGTTTCTTTATTTTCTTGTTCGATCTCTTCTAAGGTTTCTAAACAGTCTGAAGCAAAACCAGGGCAGATAATCGCAATTTTTTTGATGCCTTGTGAAGCTGCATTTTCTAGAAACTCATCAGTATAAGGCTGTAACCAAGGTTCTGAGCCAAAACGAGATTGGAAAGTTTGCTTATATTGCTGCTCATTTAGTCCCAATTGTTTAATTACCGCTTGAACCGTTTCTTCACAATGTTGGCGATAGAAATCGCCTTGTCTTTCATAGCGTTCAGGAATTCCATGGAATGAAAAGAGTAGGGTTTCATCTGCTTGTAATTTTGGTTTAATGCTTTTGGCTAAAGCATTAATATAAGCAGGGTCAAGGTGATAAGAATGAATAAATTCAAATGGCACAAGATAACGATGTGCTTTTAATGCATGAGCAAAAACATCTAATACGGGGGCGGTGGTTGTGCTACTATATTGGGGATAAAGTGGTAGCACGATAATTTTATCAACTCGTTGATTGAGTAAATTATCTACCGCACTTTGCATTGATGGATTACCGTAGGTCATGCCGAGTTCTACAAGCACATTATCGTAACGCTGTTGAATATATTCAGTAATTAATGCTTTTTGTTTTAATGAAATATCCAGTAATGGTGAACCTTGCTTAGTCCAAATCGCACGATAATTTTTTGCAATACGTTTTGAACGTAGTGGCAGAATAATGCTATTTAGTAAAGGCAACCATTTCCAACGGGGTAAATCTACCACCCGAATATCGCTTAAGAATTCCTTTAAATAACGACTTATCGCTTTTGGCGAAGGGCTATCTGGTGTTCCTAAATTAGCGAGTAAAATTCCAATTTTTGCTGATTTCATTATGATTTATTTATAATTGATAGGGTTAAACGAGTTGTACAACAAAGTTTATTTTCATCATTACTGATATCGATCTGCCATACTTGTAACGTTTTTCCTAATTTAATCGGAGTTGCTCGTGCTGTCACTAACCCAGAATAAGTAGGTCTTAAATGGCTTGCATTAATTTCACTCCCCACAGCAACTTGATGAGGCTCAAGGCAGAGATTGCCAGCTAATGAACCTAGGCTTTCGGCTAAAGCGACGGAAAGCCCGCCATTGAGCAATCCAAAAGGTTGTTTTGTTCGTTGATCTACAGGCATTGTTGCTTCAATCCAATTATCTCCGAATGCAGAGATTGTGATCCCTAAATGAGAGAGTGAATTATTTTCTCCAATTTGGTTAAGTTGCTTAAGGGAATAATCTGTTGTCCAAATACCCATAGTTATCCTTTTATAATGTGGCTAACACGATTTGTTCTGGATCTATATATAACCAGCGTGTTTCATTTAATTTTACATTTTCAGATTTTAAACAAGTTGCACAGAAATCCATTTCATTGCTTAGAGATAATTCAATTTCTTCCACATCGCCCTTATCTATAATAGATGAAACGGTAGATTTGAAGTGATTTAATTTATCTTCAGGTTCTTCACGTTGTGTTTTTACCCAAGGTGCTTTAATCATCACCATCACTTCTTTGCCCAAAAATAATTTTAAACGAACCGCACTTTTTTCAGTAATAGAAGCGACTAATGGCTGACCTAAACCATTAATTTGGATTTCTACCCAACAACGCACACCATCAATAGTTAATTTGCTGACTTTACCAAACAATTGATTGCGTGCACTACTTTGTAATGAAAAACGTGCTGTTGCGGTTAACAAATTATCAAGTGGAATAGATTCATCTTTGAGAATAGCAAACGCCTTATCTTGGGTCTGTTCGAGCAAATCATAAAGTTGCAGTAAGCGTTCAGCGTAAGTAGTTAAAACTGTACCTCCGCCATTTTTCCCTCCGACATTACGTTCAAGTAATGGTTTAGGGCTAATTTGATTCATGGCTTCTAAGTGATCCCATGCACTTTTATAGCTTACTTTGGCATTTTTAGCGGCTTGGTTAATGGAATTACATTTTTGAATTTCTTTAAGTAAGCGAACACGTTTAGGATCCACAAATAAGGTTTGATTTAATTTGATGGTCAATAAGATTTCAGTATTTAGCATATGAGTATTCTCTAGTGTGCCTAAATAAATAGAGGTCGTTTAACCATTTTAATAGAAAGTTAAATATTTATGTAGCTTTTATTTTTTTATTCATTATATAATAAATTAAATAGCGTTAACTTAAGGGGAGATTTTCCAATGCTAAAATTAAAAAATATTGTTGTGGGACTTGCACTTAGCTGTGCTGCGATTTCATTTTCTGCTCAAGCAAAAGTGACTGTTTTTGCGGCAGCTTCAATGACTAATGCTTTACAAGAAGTAGCCACTGAGTATAAAAAAGTAAAACCAACTGAAGATGTGGTATTTTCTTTTGCTTCATCTTCAGTTTTAGCTCGTCAAATTACCGAAGGTGCACCCGCAGATATGTTTATTTCTGCAGACCAAAAATGGATGGACTTTTTAGCAGAGAAGAATGCTATTGTGCCAGAAACTCGAGTTGACCTCGTGGGCAATAAATTAGTGATGATTGCACCTAAAGATAGCAAAACTGATAAAGTCGATTTAACTAATGATAAATGGCAAACGGCTTTAAACAACACCTATTTATCTGTGGGAGATCCTGAACATGTGCCCGCAGGGATTTACGCAAAAACAGCATTCACTTATTTAAAACAATGGGAGGCATTAGAAAATAAATTAGCCCGTGCTAAAAATGTACGTGATGCATTGCGTTTAGTTGAGCAAGGTGAATCACCATTAGGTGTGGTTTATGCAACTGATGCAGCGATTAGTGAAAAAGTGAAAGTTGTAGCAACATTCCCAGCGGAATCTCATCCACCTGTTGAATATCCAATGGCATTAATCAAAGAACACGATAATCAAGATACACGCGCATTTTTAGATTATTTAAAATCAGATACCGCGAAAGCCGTATTCAAAAAATTTGGTTTTTCAACAAAATAATCATTAAACTAAGATAAGTGGGCTTTAATTGCCCACTTTGTATTTAAAAATTTTTATTAAAATGACCGCACTTTTAAGTGATTTTCATCTATGTTCGAATCAATTATTAATTATTTCCAATTTTCTCAGTCTGAGCTTAATGCTATTTCATTAAGTATTAAAGTCGCTGTGGTGGCAATAATTAGTAGTTTGCCATTTGCTATTTTCATTGCTTGGTTATTGGCACGTAAAGAATTTTGGGGAAAATCCATTCTTAATGGTATCGTTCATTTACCTTTAGTTTTACCCCCCGTAGTGATTGGTTATTTACTTCTAGCAAGTATGGGGCGTAACGGAATTATTGGTAAGCATTTATTGGAATGGTTTGGTTTCACTTTTGGATTTAGTTGGTATGGCGCTGCTTTAGCTTCGGCTGTGGTGGCTTTTCCATTAGTCATGCGCTCAATTCGTTTGGCATTAGAAAGTGTCGATTTTAAACTTGAACAGGCAGCACGAACTTTAGGCGCTTCTTCTGTTCGGGTATTTTTCACAATTACTTTACCCTTGTCTTTACCAGGCATTTTAGCGGGCGTAATTCTTGGTTTTGCTCGTTCATTAGGTGAGTTTGGCTCAACTATTACTTTTGTGTCTAATATTCCAAATGTCACTCAAACTATTCCGCTGGCAATGTATTCCTATATAGAAACACCAGGAGCGGAAGATTCAGCTGCACGATTATGTATTATTGCTATCATTATTTCGTTAATTTCTTTATTGTTATCAGAATGGCTAGCAAAACGAACACAGCAAAAATTGGGGCAAACCGCAAAGTAATATCGTAACAAAAAAGGACGCATTAGGCGTCCTTTGAATTTTAGTGCTGATTAGGCTATTTTTTTAGCCAGCATAGTGACAAATTTCATTTTATAGCGATTACCATGTTCATCAGTTTTATGTAATTCACCCATATCTTCATTATATTCAATAAATTCCCAACCTGCATAATAGTCTTTCAATTCATTTTCAGCGAAAGTAAATGAGAACGGAATCGGGCAAGGCACTTCAGGTGTTGACATAGCTGCCACAATAAGATTATAACCACCAACATTGGTATGTTGTTGCATATTGGCAAGAATATTTGGCACTGCTTTACGATCTAAGAACATAAATACTACAGTAGATAGGATAAAATCATAATTTTCTTGAATATTAGCACTGTTAATATCATAAACTGCGGTTTGAATTGACAAATTTTCTTTTTCCGCGGTATCAACCAGAAAACCAATACTATCAGTATTACGATCCCAAGAGGTCACATCATAGCCTTTTAGCGCTAAATAAAGTGAGTTACGACCTTGTCCGCAGCCTAAATCTAATACTTTACAAGGTGCGATGATCTTAGCTGCATCTACCACATCACCATGTGTCGCAGTCATGTTATATTTTTTGCTGAAATAATCTTCTTTAGTACAGTAAAATTCTAAATAGCATTCTAAGTCATCAGATAATGCTTCTACACGATGCCATACTTGAGGTTCAACAAAAGGTGTTTGATTGTCTGCTGTGAAAATATGTTCACTGACTACTGAGCCATCTTCTTTAAGCACATAAAATTTTAATTGACCCTTTAATACAGTAAGCTTTCCCCAAGTACCAACTTTAGTATTGTGTTTTTCTTGAAACATTTTAGGAAGAGAATCTTTTGTCCAAATGGGCATTTTTTTGTAACAAATAAGTTCTTGTGGCATAACGGCATATCCTTTATTAAGATAAGTAGAAATAGTTGATTAATATAGTAAGGTATTTGATTGGGTATAGCAATACTAAAATAAATTGAAAAATAGTTTAGAAAAGTTTGTTTGGGTATCATGCGAGTGAGCTAGCTCTAGCTAAAGTCTACTTTTAATAAATTATATCTTTTTGATATAGAATGATTTTTTATCTATCATCAGAGGTGAAATCAAAATTTTTATTTTAAAAGTGTGATCTGAATCACTAAATGAGGATATAAAAATTTAAATTCTATTGACTCATATTTTTTTCTTTGGCAAGATACGTGTGCTTCAAAGCGAGTTTTGACCTTTCTATGATGAGAAAGTTCAATCTAAATAATTAAACAAATTCTCAAAAGGAATTAAATTATGAAAAAGACATTAGTAGCATTAGCAGTAGCTGCAACAACTATCGCAGCAACAGCACCAGCAAGCGCATTCACCGTTTATGAACAAGACGGTGCTAAAGTTGAATTAAGCGGTTCATTCCGTGCGTTTTTAGGTCGTGTTGGTGATGATAATCGTGGCGACTTAAAAAATGACGGTTCACGTATCGTAATTAAAGCTAGCCAAGATTTAGGAAATGGCTTATCAGGTTTCGCAGGTTACCAAATCCGTTTCGAAGATAAAAAGGATACAAAAACCAATAAAGAAGCAAGCTCAGATAGCAGCTTCGGTAGTCCAACTACTCGTGAATTATATGCAGGTTTAGCACATAAAGATATTGGTGCATTAAGCTTTGGTCGTCAACAAACAAATGCTGACGGTATGGTATTAACAGACCAATATTACTATCGTTCAGGTGAATTCAACCCATTAACAACTCGTGCTGATAAATCAATTAAATTTAAATCAGCAGATTGGAATGGTTTTAGCTTCGGTGTTGATTACCTATTTGGTAACGAAGATAAAGATAATGCTTCAGCTGATTACAAACATGGTTATGCGGCTGGCTTAACATATACTTATGACATCAGTGACGTGACAGCATTAAACTTTGCTGCAGGTTATAGCTATGATGCCAAAGATAAAGCGACTGGTAGTGCAACTGGTGCAGAAAAAGATGCATGGGTTGTTTCTACAGAATTAGCTCATGGTCCATTCAGCTTATCAGCTGCTTATGGTCAAACAACAGACGAAGGTTATGAATATGATGATGCTGATGGCCGTTATATCAGTGTAGGTGCTCATTACCAAGTGATTGAACCATCAAAAATCTACTTACAATGGGAACGTTTAAGTGTTAAAGATAACAATACTGGTGATAAAGATATTAGCAATCGTTATTTAGCTGGTGTTGATTATAAATTCCACAAAAACGTAGTAACTTATGTTCAATATGAACATGTAACTGATAAAACTAAAGATGAACGTACTAAAGATAACATCTTCGGTGTTGGTTTACGTGTATTCTTCTAATTTTAGTTAGAGTTTTTATAAAAAGCCCGGCCTTTGGTCGGGTTTTTTTATTCTTTTAAACTATATTGATTGTTTTTCAAACAATTTCATGGCAAATAAATTTCTCTTTATTTTTATAAAGATTGATTTAAACCTTAATTTATTAGGACAAGAGCCTATTTTCTCTACTGAAATAATAATTTTTACTATCTTTTAATCAAAAAATTTAATAAAATTTACATCATTTGTTAAAAAAATGTAAAGTTTGCTTCGAGCTATTTTGTGTTTTTTTAATTTACTTGTTTTCGATATGTCACAATGGTTATTGTGTTACTATATTAATTTAAAACCGTTTATCGAAAGCAGTTATCTCGGGTTATATTGGCTTTTAGATGTTAAAGGCAGATATAAGCATTACTATCCACTAACTTAAAAGGAAAAGACTATGTCACAGATGATTAATGACGTAGATCCAATCGAAACTAATGATTGGCTGTTAGCAATCGATTCTATTATTCGTGAAGAAGGTGTAGAAAGAGCTCAATTTATTATTCAAGAGTTAATGCAACATGCTCGTAATAAAGCAGTATCTTTACCAACAGGAACCACAACAGAATACATTAATACTATTCCTGTGTCTGAACAACCAACCTATCCTGGTAATCTTGAAATTGAGAATCGTATTACTTCAGCTATTCGTTGGAATGCGATTATGACCGTTCTACGTGGTCAGAAAAAAGACTTAGAGTTAGGTGGACATTTATCGACGTTCCAGTCTGCTGCTACTATGTATGACATGTGTTTTAACCACTTCTTTAAAGCAGCTACAGAAAAAGATGGTGGTGACTTAGTATTTTTCCAAGGTCATGCTGCACCAGGTATCTATGCTCGAGCATTTATTGAAGGGCGTATTACCGAAGAACAAATGAATAACTTCCGCCAAGAAGCCTTTGCTAATGGGCTTTCTTCATATCCCCATCCTAAATTAATGCCTGAATTCTGGCAATTCTCAACAGTATCTATGGGGTTAGGTCCTGTTAATGCCATTTATAATGCACGTTTCTTAAAATATTTAGATAACCGTGGTTTAAAAGATACTAAAGATCAGAAAGTCTATGCATTCTTAGGCGATGGTGAGATGGATGAAATCGAATCTAAAGGTGCATTAACATTCGCAGCTCGTGAAGGCTTAGATAACTTAATCTTTGTGATTTCTTGCAATTTACAACGCTTAGATGGTCCAGTAAATGGTAATGGTAAAATTGTTCAAGAATTAGAAGGCTTGTTTAATGGTGCTGGTTGGGAAGTGATTAAAGTCCTTTGGGGTACAACTTGGGATAAATTATTTGAAAAAGATACTTCAGGTAAATTAATTCAGTTAATGATGGAAGTGGTTGATGGTGACTACTTAACATTTAAATCTAAAGATGGTGCTTATGTTCGTGAACACTTCTTTGGCCGTTACCCTGAAACCGCGGCGTTAGTTGCCGATATGACAGATGATGAAATCTGGGCATTAAAACGTGGTGGTCATGATACACAAAAAATGTTTGCTGCCTTTAGTAAAGCACAAAAAGCAGGCAAACCAGTGGTATTATTAATTCAATCTGTAAAAGGCTATAAAATTCCAGAAGCAGAAAGTAAAAATACTGCACACCAATCCAAAAAAATGTCACAAGACAGCCTTAAAGGTTTCCGTGATCACTTCAAACTTCCATTAACAGATGAACAAGTTGAACATTACGAATACATTAAATTCGAGGAAGGTTCTGAAGAACACAAATATTTACATGAACGTCGTAAAGCATTAAATGGCTATCTTCCTCAGCGTTTAGCGAAATTCACTACCGAATTTAAAGTACCTGCATTAGAAGATTTCTCTCAATTATTAGAGGCACAACCTCGTGCAATTTCAACGACAATGGCATTTGTTCGTGTATTAAATACTTTATTGAAAAATAAAGATATTGGTAAAAATATTGTGCCAATTATTGCAGATGAAGCTCGTACATTTGGTATGGAAGGTTTATTCCGTCAAGTGGGCATTTACAATCCACACGGTCAACAATATGTCCCATCAGATAAAGATTTAGTTGCATACTATCGTGAAGCTAAAGATGGCCAAGTATTACAAGAAGGTATCAATGAGTTAGGTGCGACTGCATCATGGTTAGCCGCTGCAACTTCATATTCTGTAAATAATTTACCAATGATTCCATTCTTTGTTTATTACTCAATGTTTGGTTTCCAACGTGTAGGCGATATGATGTGGGCTGCGGGAGATCAGTTAGCTCGTGGTTTCATGATTGGTGGTACTTCTGGACGTACAACATTAAATGGTGAAGGTTTACAGCATGAAGATGGACATAGCCATATTCAAGCAGGTGTTATTCCTAACTGTGTGACTTATGATCCAGCTTATGCTTATGAAGTTGCTGTAATCATGCAAGATGGTATTAACCGCATGTATGGTGAAAAACAAGAAAATGTATTTTATTACATCACCACATTAAACGAAACTTACGATCAACCAGCAATGCCTGTAGGTGCTGAAGAAGGTATTCGTAAAGGTATCTACAAATTTGAAACTGTGGGTGATGGTGAAACCGCTATCCAATTATTAGGTTCAGGTGCAATTTTCCGTCACGTACGTGAAGCCGCACAAATTCTTGCTAATGAATATGGTATTGCTTCTGATGTGTATAGTGTGCCTTCATTTAATGAAGTTGCTCGTGAAGGTGCAGATGCAATTCGTTGGAATATGTTACATCCAACTGAAACGCCTCGTGTACCTTATGTATCTCAAGTAATGAATGATAAACCAGCAGTAGCGGCAACAGATTATATGAAACTTTATGCAGATCAAATTCGTGCATTTATCCCAACACAAAGCTATCACGTATTAGGTACTGACGGTTTTGGTCGTTCAGATAGCCGTGAAAACTTACGTAGTTTCTTTGAAGTGGATGCTCACCACGTTGTAGTTGCAGCACTTTCTGAATTAGCAAATCAAGGTAAAGTGACTAAACAAGTGGTTGCAGATGCGATTGCTAAATATGCTTTAGATGCCGATCGTATTAACCCATTATATGCATAATTAACCCTGAAAAGTGCGGTGTTTTTTCAGAAAATTTTCTAAAATTTGACCGCACTTTTAAGTAGTTTATTTGATGGGTGGAAGCCTATCTTAAAAGGAATATAACATGTCGAAACAAATTCAAATTCCAGATATTGGTAGTGATGAAGTTACAGTAACCGAAGTTATGGTGAAAGTTGGTGATACTGTAGAAGTTGATCAAAGTATTATTAATGTGGAAGGTGATAAAGCCTCAATGGAAGTGCCTTCACCAGAAGCTGGCGTAGTAAAAGAATTATTAGTGAAAGTCGGTGATAAAGTTTCAACTGGCACACCGATGTTTGTATTAGAAGCCGCAGGTTCAGAGGCTGTTGCAGAGGCTCCAGCAGCACCATCTGCCACACCAGCCGCAACTGCATCAAGTGCACTTGTTGAAATTCATGTACCAGATATTGGTAGCGATGAGGTTAATGTTACTGAAATTATGGTTAAAGTCGGTGATTCAGTTGCTGAAGAACAATCTATCATTAATGTGGAAGGTGACAAAGCTTCAATGGAAGTGCCTGCTCCACAAGCTGGTATTGTAAAAGAAATTCTGATTAAAGCGGGAGATAAAGTTTCAACAGGTTCATTGATCATGAAATTTGAAATCGCAGGTTCTGCTCCTGCGGTTACTGCACCTGCTTCAGCTCTAGCTCAATCAGCTGTCGCAGCAACAAGTGCAGTGAAAGATGTTAATGTTCCTGACATTGGCGGTGATGAAGTAAATGTGACTGAAATCATGGTCAAAGTAGGTGATACTATTTCAGAAGAACAATCATTGATTACAGTTGAAGGCGACAAAGCTTCAATGGAAGTACCTGCACCATTCGGCGGCGTAGTAAAAGAAATTTTAGTGAAATCAGGTGATAAAGTTTCTACAGGTTCATTGATTATGCGCTTTGAAGTAGCGGGTAGCACTCCAGTATCCGCACCAGTAGCAAGTGCTCCAGCGCCAGCAACAACGCCAGCACCACAAGTCGCGGCACCTGCAGCACAATCTGTAGCACCAGTTAATCAAGATAGCATTGCTTCAACAACCAGTTATGCTCATGCAACCCCTGTTGTTCGTCGGTTAGCTCGTGAATTTGGTGTGAACTTAGATAAAGTGAAAGGTACGGGTCGTAAAGGTCGTATCTTAAAAGAAGATGTTCAAGAATATGTTAAAAATGCACTTAAAGCTTTAGAAAGTGGTGCAACAACTTCAACTGGCGCTGCAAATGGTGCAGGTTTAGGCTTATTACCATGGCCAAAAGTGGATTTCAGCAAATTTGGTGAAGTAGAAGAAGTTGAATTAAGTCGTATCAATAAAATTTCTGGCGCTAACTTACATCGTAACTGGGTGATGATCCCTCATGTAACTCATTTCGATCGCGCGGATATCACAGACTTAGAAGTATTCCGTAAAGAACAAAATGCTTTAGCTGAAAAACAAAAACTTGGCGTGAAGATTACGCCTGTAGTATTTATCATGAAAGCAGTAGCGAAAGCATTAGAAGCCTATCCTCGTTTCAACAGTTCAATTACTGAAGATGCACAACGCTTAATCTTGAAAAAATATATTAATGTTGGTGTGGCAGTAGATACGCCAAATGGTTTAGTTGTGCCAGTATTTAAAGATGTTAATAAAAAAGGCATTATTGAACTTTCTCGTGAATTAGCTGAAGTTTCTAAGAAAGCTCGTGATGGCAAGTTAACAGCTTCTGATATGCAGGGCGGTTGTTTCACAATTTCAAGTATTGGTGGATTAGGAACAACTCACTTTGCACCAATTGTGAATGCACCTGAAGTGGCTATTTTAGGGGTTTCTAAATCAGAAATGGCACCTGTATGGAATGGTAAAGAATTTACACCACGTTTAATGCTTCCATTATCATTATCATTTGACCATCGTGTGATTGATGGTGCTGATGGTGCACGTTTCATTACCTTTATTAACGGTGTATTATCTGATTTACGCCGTTTAGTTATGTGATAAGTGCGGTGAGATTTTTTTAAATTTCAATCGAAACGATATTTAATAAGGTGGTGCTTTCGCCCACCTTTTACCAAAGCATAGGTAAAAATATGAGTAAAGAAATTAAAACACAAGTTGTGGTATTAGGTGCCGGTCCTGCTGGCTATTCAGCTGCATTCCGTTGTGCTGACTTAGGTTTAGAAACTGTATTGGTTGAGCGTTATTCAACTTTAGGTGGTGTATGTTTGAACGTAGGTTGTATTCCTTCTAAAGCATTATTGCATGTTGCTAAAGTGATTGAAGATGCAAAACATGTTGAACATCATGGTGTCGTATTTGGTGAACCAACTATTGATTTAGATAAAGTACGTGAAGGCAAAGAAGCTGTAGTAAGCCGTTTAACTGGTGGTCTAGCAGGTATGGCGAAAATGCGGAAAGTGACAGTGGTTGAAGGTCAAGCGGAATTTGCAGATAGTCATACTCTTGTTGCCAAAGATCGTGAAGGTAACCCAACAACGATTAAATTTGATAATGCGATTATCGCTGCGGGTTCTCGCCCTGTGCAATTACCATTTATTCCTCATGAAGATCCACGCATTTGGGATTCTACTGATGCTTTAGCATTACGCGAAGTACCAAAACGCTTATTATTAATGGGCGGTGGTATTATCGGTTTAGAAATGGGGACAGTATATAGTGCATTAGGTTCGCAAATTGATGTGGTTGAAATGTTCGACCAAGTCATTCCAGCAGCAGATAAAGATATTGTTAAAATCTTTACTAAACGCATTGAGAAAAAATTCAACTTATTGCTAGAAACCAAGGTGACTGCAGTAGAAGCAAAAGATGATGGTATTCATGTTTCTATGGAAGCCAAAGATGGCAAAGTAACCACGCAAGTTTATGATGTGGTATTAGTAGCGATTGGTCGTACACCAAATGGTAAGCTTATTGGTGCAGAAAAAGCGGGTGTAGAAGTGACAGAGCGTGGTTTTATCAATGTAGATAAACAAATGCGCACGAATGTACCGCACATTTATGCGATTGGTGATATTGTCGGTCAACCAATGTTAGCTCATAAAGGTGTGCATGAAGGTCACGTAGCGGCAGAAGTGATTGCAGGGAAAAAACATTATTTCGATCCTAAAGTTATTCCTTCTATTGCCTATACAGAGCCTGAAGTCGCTTGGGTGGGTAAAACAGAAAAAGAATGTAAAGCTGAAAACTTGAACTTTGAAGTTGCAACATTCCCTTGGGCAGCTTCAGGTCGTGCGATCGCATCAGATTGTGCAGATGGTATGACTAAATTGATCTTTGATAAAGAAACTCGCCGTATTTTAGGTGGTGCTATTGTAGGTACTAATGCGGGTGAATTATTAGGTGAAATTGGTCTTGCTATTGAAATGGGTTGTGATGCAGAAGATATCGCATTAACTATCCATGCGCATCCAACTTTGCATGAGTCTGTGGGCTTAGCCGCAGAAGTTTTTGAAGGTTCGGTAACAGATTTACCTAATCCAAAAGCGAAGAAAAAATAAATTGAGATAAAATAAATAAAAGCCTTTTTGATTAATGTTTGCAGCTTAATTAGTTAGTATTTTAATCCAACTTTTTAGTATGCTCATTGCTTAAAAAGGCTTTTTTATTGCATAAATCAAATAAAAATGTGATTTTATTCACATAAAATAAATAAAAACTGCATAAAAAGTGAATTAGTGATGGTAATTTACACAGAAATCATGTAGGATTTAGCTCGTTTATATTTTGATGTTTAGATTTTCATATGATGATTAAAAAATTATTAGTAATTGCGGGAGCATTATTTTTAGCCGCTTGTTCAAGTGCTCCTAGGCAGAGTTCGATGATTTATCCTTCGGCAGATGAAAGAGATGATACTCAATTGACTGCTTTAATTGGTTCATTAAAAACCAATAAACCCCAATATGGAGCTCGTTCAAATTTCAATTCAGCTCAACATGCACAAATTAATAATAAGCAACTTATGAAAGTGTATAATGAATGGGCTGGAACGCGTTATCGTTTTGGTGGCACTACGAGTCGTGGTATTGATTGTTCAGCATTTATGCAAGAAGCATTTGCAAGTGCATTTGGTATTAGTTTACCTCGCTCGACTTCTGAACAACAATCAGTAGGTAGAAGAATTCAAAAAAATGAACTTCAACAAGGTGATTTAGTATTCTTCCGTGGTAACCGTCATGTGGGTGTTTATTTAGGTGGAAACCGTTTCATGCACTCAAGTACTACTGAAGGTGTAACTATTAGTTCATTGGATGAAGCATATTGGTCAAGAACTTATACTCAATCACGCCGAGTTTTATAATTTTAAAATTTGATAAAAAAGAGCGATATTTTTATCGCTCTTTTTTTATAGTTTTTATTCTCTATTTTCTATAAAAGCCTGTTTGTATTCGCACACTTAGTTGTTTTCTAAGTTTATGTTTACTCGTCTTATGTTATATAGCTTTGAGTAATATTATTGATGGAGAAATATCATCACAGTATAAACTGCGGTTAATTTTTGAATATTTTATACAAAATTAGTTATGCAGCAAAACGTATACTATTTTTCTTTGGTTTCATTTGATGAATCGAGTTAGTTACTGTGCCAACAATGGAAAGCATTGTCCAATTATCAGTTCTAATATTTTCAACTTTTGAACTTAAGCTAAAGAAAACAAATTTACCATTATCATGAGCAATAAATTCAAATATTTCTAATTTATGATTTACTTCAATAACGACTAGATCGCCAATTGATAAGCTGTCATTTTTTTCAACCACTAACATATCACCTTCTTCGATACCCCAAGCAAGCATATCTGGATTTTGTACACGAATAAAACAAGTTTGTTGTGGACGTTTAATACAATATAAGTTGAGATCTAATCTTTTGCTAAAAGTAGATGATTGTTGCAAATCTTCGTATAGTGGCATTGGATGATAAGAGAATACATTGCTGTTTGCAGGCTGTGCATTGTCGTTTGCGAAAGTTACATAATTCATCATCGTTTTCCTTAGGATAGAACCCTGTTTTTTTATACATGTATAATATACTGTATAATTAAACAGTGAGTCAAATATTTTTTTATATAATAGAATAAATTCTAAATTTAGTATTTCCTTTATATAAAAATTGCGATAATCTCTAAAAACTATTCTTTTTTATTGATTAAACGTTGTCTTATTGTTTGGAAGAATAGTGATACAGGAAGATCTTATTTGATCTATTCGTAGTTCATTCGCAAGTTCTGCTTGCATAACCTAAGTTATCAATTTATGAATATTTCACGTTTATTTGCATTTTTTTTCCAAGGAAATTTGGTAAAAAGAATTTTCATTGGTTTAATACTCGGTATTATTGTGGCGTTGATTGCACCTTCTTTAGAAGCAATGTTAGGGTTTAATATTGCTGAGAAGGTCGGTGTGCTAGGACAAATATTTGTTAAAGCACTACGTGGCGTTGCCCCAATTCTCATTTTCGTATTAGTGATGGCTGCACTTGCAAGTCGCAAAGTAGGCTCAAAAAGTAATATGAAAGAGATTATTGTGCTTTATCTGATTGCAACTTTCTTAGCAGCAGTTGCCGCAGTAATTGCCGCATTTCTATTCCCGACAGAAGTCGCACTTGCTAAAGCAGAAGATACTAGTACTGCACCGCAAGGGGTTTCTCAAGTTTTATTAACGCTTGTGCTAAATGTAGTGGATAACCCTCTAAATGCGATTTTTAAAGCAAACTTTATTGGTGTATTAGCTTGGTCAATTGGTTTAGGTTTAGCATTCCGTCATGCTTCAGATGCGACTAAAAATGTCCTTTCTGATTTTGCCGAAGGTGTTTCTAAAATCGTTCATGTGATTATTGCCTTTGCCCCATTTGGTGTATTTGGTTTAGTAGCTGAAACATTAGCAGCAAAAGGTTTAGAAGCATTAGCAGGTTATAGCCAATTATTAATAGTGTTAATTGGCACAATGCTATTTTCTGCATTTGTTATTAATCCAATTCTGGTGTATTGGAAAATTCGTAAAAATCCATACCCATTGGTTTGGATGTGTACTCGTGAGAGTGGCTTAACTGCTTTCTTTACTCGTAGTTCTGCAGCCAATATTCCAGTAAATATTAGTTTAGCAAAACGTTTAAATCTTGATGAAGAAACTTATTCTGTGTCTATTCCATTGGGTGCGAATATTAATATGGCGGGTGCGGCAATTACCATTACGATTTTAACCCTAGCAGCGGTTCATACCCTAGGAATTGAAGTTTCGTTCACAAGTGCTATTTTACTCAGTGTGGTAGCTTCATTATGTGCTTGTGGTGCATCAGGTGTTGCTGGTGGCTCATTATTATTGGTTCCGTTAGCTTGTAGTTTATTTGGTATTACTGATGATGTTGCGGCACAAATGATTGGTGTTGGTTTTGTGATTAGTATTTTACAGGATTCTACTGAAACAGCACTTAACTCTTCAACTGATGTATTATTTACAGCTGCAGTTTGTATGGAACAAGAGCGTAAAAATAGTTAATTTTTGCGTTAATTGATTAAAATTATGAAAGCGCTTTCTTTAGCAATAGAGAAAGCGCTTTATTTCATTTAAATATGCATAAATTATGTGATCAATAAATTAAATAAATAGAAAGGTTAAGCAGTTTTATTAAGTCACTCATATTGATTCATGATTTATTTTTTAAATAGGCTAAATGGAATTAAGCATCTATGTTAATTTGTTTCTGAGAATAATGGTTATTCTTATGTACAAAGTGCGGTGTAATTTGTTATATTTTTGTAAATTAGTCAGTCTTTAGTATTTATAAGGAGAAAATAGTATGGATATTCTTGAGGGACTTCCAATTGCGGTGATTGTTTTTATTGTGCTTGTAGTACTTGTTGTTTCTTCAGCACTTAAAACTGTACCACAAGGTTTCAATTGGACCATTGAACGTTTTGGTCGTTATATTAAAACCTTGAGTCCAGGTTTAAACTTTATTATACCTTTCGTAGATCGTGTCGGACGTAAAATTAATATGATGGAACAAGTTATCGATATTCCATCACAAGAAGTGATTTCAAAAGATAATGCTAATGTATCTATTGATGCAGTATGTTTCGTGCAGGTTGTTGATGCCCGTAGTGCGGCTTATGAAGTGAATCATTTAGAGCAAGCCATTGTCAATTTAGTCATGACTAATATACGTACTGTATTAGGCTCAATGGAATTAGATGAAATGCTTTCACAACGTGATAATATCAATGGTCGTTTACTTTCTATTGTCGATGAAGCAACCAATCCTTGGGGGGTAAAAGTGACACGTATTGAAATTCGTGATGTTCGCCCACCTCGTGAACTAAGCGAAGCGATGAATGCACAAATGAAAGCTGAAAGAAATAAACGAGCAGAAATTTTAGAAGCTGAAGGGATTCGCCAAGCTCAAATCTTACGAGCTGAAGGTGAGAAACAATCTAAGATTCTCAAAGCTGAAGGTGAACGTCAAGAAGCTTTCTTGCAAGCTGAAGCACGGGAACGTGCTGCTGAAGCAGAGGCAAAAGCAACACAAATGGTATCTGAGGCTATTGTTGGCGGAGATACCAAAGCGATTAATTACTTTATTGCTCAAAAATATACAGAAGCTCTGAAAGAGATTGGTGGTTCAAGTAATAGTAAAGTGGTGTTGATGCCACTTGAAGCAGGTAACTTAATTGGTTCTGTGGCGGGGATTGCGGAATTATTAAAAGGCGATAAAAAGTCGTAATATGAATAATTAGGCAGGGTTTTTCCTGCTTAATTTCTCTTGTTGAAGGAGTCGAAATGGATTGGTTAACAACTTGGTCGATATGGCATTGGTTGATTTTAGGATTCATATTATTAATTGGTGAAATAGCACTTCCTGGTATTTTTCTGTTATGGTGGGGGATTGCGGCTATTATTACTGGGGCAATAATGGCGTTAGTACCCAGTCTAAGTTTGACGATATTAGGCATTTTTTATGCTATCTTGGCATTTATGTTAAGCCTTGTTTGGTGGAAATACCAACATCGAAAAGATGCTAATGATGAAGCTCAAACTGTTTTAAATCAACGTCAACATGCAATGTTAGGAGCAACAGGTATTGTGCAAGAATTTGCAGATACTGGTGTTGGGCGTGGTTATTTTGGTGATACCACTTGGCGAATTCAAGGCGCTGAGTTGCAAGTTGGTGATCGTATTGAAGTCGTTAGCGTACAAGGAATTACACTAAAAGTACGTAAATTAAGGAAAATTTAATGAAGCATTTAGTTATTTTTGCTCATCCAAATACAAAAAATAGTTTTAATAAAGCCATTTTAGAACGTGTTTTACAGGCGAGTAAAAAAGCCAATGTAGAAACAGTTGTCAGAGATCTTTATAGCATGAAATTTAATCCAGTGATTTCATGGGAAGAATTATCAGGCACATTTCAAGGGATCATTGCATCTGAAATTAAATATGAACAAAAACTGATTTCAGAGGCAGATTTAATTACTCTAGTTTATCCATTATGGTGGATGGGATATCCTGCTATCTTAAAAGGTTATTTAGAGCGGGTATTAACAGCCGGGTTTGCTTATCAAAGTAATGAAAATGGCACAGTAGGACTACTCACAGGTAAGCAAATGCAGCAATTTATTACTCTGGGTAATAGTGTTGAACGTTATCAAAAAATTGGCTTTGCAAAATCATTAGATGATACTTTGGTCAATGGTTTATTTAATTATGTTGGAATTAATGATATTGAGCATAGCTTTTTAGGGGATATTCATATTATTGATGCTCAAGCTCGTCATAAGATGTTAGATGAAGTTGAGGCAAAAATTTTTGAAAAATTGACCGCACTTTTAGGAGCTAAAATTGATGTCTGAGTTACAAATTAATAACTTTTCTCTTATTAGTCGTTTATTTGGAAATCTATTCTATCGTTCTCCCGAGGAGCCAGTTCTAGAAGCGGTATTTCATTGGTTACAACAAAAAGGCTTAGAACAAGTTTGGGCATTAGATGTGGATGATGAAGTTTTACAAGCACTTGAAAGCATACAAATGCCTATTGCAAAAGAGGTTTTAGCTGAAGAATATTATCGCTTATTTTTAACGGATATGCCGAAAGTTGATAGTAAACTTTCTTCTTATGGCATTGATGTAAATGAATTTATGAGTTTTCGACAAGAACGTGGCATGCCAGCTGTAGAATCTGCGGATCATTTTGCTTTACTTTTACTCACAGCCTCTTGGATTGAGGATAATATAGATTCTATTAATGCACAACGAACTCTGTTTGAAAGCTTTTTATTGCCTTGTGCCAGCAAATTCTTAACAAAAGTAGAAAGCCACGCATCGCTACCGTTCTATCGTTCCTTAGCATTATTGACGAGAGAAATTTTAGCTGCCATGGCAGATGAACTAGAAGAAAGCTAAAATAAGCCTAGCAAAAGATAAGCCTCAAACTCTGTTGAGGCTTTTTTCTATGCATTACGTTGATTTTCAAATTCTTTTTCTGCTCTATGCTGACGGGCTAATTGAGCCATCTCTTTAGGCACAACACGTTGACCTACAGGAAATAAAGAAATGCCTGCGAGTTTAAAATGGGCTAACCCAGTTGGAATCCCAATGATCGTAATACATTGTGCAATACCAGTCAGAATATGCAATAAGCACAACCACCAGCCAAAAAGAATAAACCAAAGTAAATTTAAAACAGAACCTAAAGAATTTGCTAATGAACTTTTAGGTTCAAGATATTTTACATGGATAATATCATTACCAAATGGCATAAGGGACATTTTAGTAATTTCCCAACAACTACGTGAATAGGGGAGTGTGATAATTAATATTGCACTTATGAGAGTCGCAATTAACCAGCCAATAGTTGTTGCAAAACCGCCGAGTACAAAATTAAGAATATTGAGAATGAATGCCATTGTTTTTAACCTCTATTTCAAACGTTCTTGCAAATATCCTTGGTAATCAGGAATGCAAATTTTAATATCTTGATTAAAGAGGCTAGAATTAATTAAGAAATCTGCTGTAGCAATATTCATCGCATGAGGAATGTTCCACACAGTAGCAATACGTAGTAACGCTTTTACATCAGGATCATGAGGTACAGCATCCATTGGATCCCAGAAGAAAATCATCATATCTATTTTATTTTCAGCGATCAATGCACCTAGTTGTTGATCGCCTCCCATTGGACCACTTAATAAGCTATTTACCGATAATCCAGTTGCATCAGCGATCAAATGCCCAGTCGTGCCAGTAGCATATAATTCATGAGGAGTTAATTGTGCTACATGCTGGCTACACCAACTGATTAAATCCTTTTTGCAGTGATCATGAGCGACTAAAGCAATATGTTTACGGACGGTAACGTTACGAAAAATGTTATTCATCGTTTTTTCCTTCTATAAAATGTTAATATTATATTGCTATATGAAAAAAGTGCGGTAAAGATACCGCACTTTTAGAATAGTAAGCATAAATTAAAAGCTTCCTTATTGTTTTTTAGCCCAATTTAAGAAGCGGGTTTGAGTTTCTTTATCAGCTTGTTGGAACCAATATTGCAACATTTGTTCCGCAGCATTTTCACCTTGTACAACAACTTTTGATTTTGCTACTTTTCCAGCACTTGTTCCCATTGTAGTAGTCATTGTTGTACTTGCTAAGGCTGGAACTGCTGCTTTAGCGCCTGAAGTATTATAGCTCGATAGATTATCTATCAAGTTTACGCTAGGTAAAAAACCTTCTTGCATTAAATATTCTTGTTGATTAGCAACGTCGGCACCAGCGCTAGTTTTTACATTAATTTTTGGTGATGCTTTAAAGTTTTCAATATCACGTTTATTTTTTAATGATGGAGCACTAAGTTGAATATCTTCGCTTCTTCCATCGAATGTCACAACAATAGGATCTGATTCAAATAAACCTGATTCTGCACCACGAAGAATTTCAGATACACGCACAACCACTTGATGTTTTTTGGTATCATTAATTTCAAATGATTTTGCTTGTTTTAAAAGTGATTTATTTGCTTTTTGACCATCAATTGCAACAAATTCAATATTTGATGAGGTGGTTACAACACCAGCAATAGTTGCTGTAGAAGTTAATAAAGCGGTCATTGCTAATGCAGTAAGACGAAGTTTCATATGAGCTCCTTTCTGTTAAGAATGAGTATATTAATAGATTTTGTTCTTTTTCACGTTGCGAATAGAATAACTCCCAATGGAAGAGTAAGTCTATTTCAAGTGCTTTTTCTATCCTATGCTAATTTCATTAAAATGGAAATAGGTAATATGAAAAAAATCTATTTATATAAATTAAATCAAGGAGTAAGGGAGATTTTTCAATGCAAAAAAGACAATTTCTGATTTATGGTATTGTGCAAGGGGTTGGCTTTCGTTACTTCACTTGGAGAAAGGCGAAAGAAATTGGTTTGAAAGGAATGGTACGGAATTTACATGATGGATCCGTTGAAGCAATTATTTATGGTAATGAACAACAATTATCTGTTTTCCGTACTTGGATAGCACAAGGCCCTGCTCATGCTAAAGTTGATAAAGTGATTGAACAGGCTTACCTTGGTGAGCTGGATTTTACTGATTTTTATGTAGATCACTAAAGATGATGGTTTAAAAGTGCGGTATAAATTTCAAAAAATTACCGCACTTTTAATTTATTGTAAGCTAATGCCAAACTGAAGAACACAACTTGTACAATAATAATACAAGGACCAATATCGGCATTAATGTGATAGCTTACTAAGGTTCCCATAAAGCTTGAAATAATAGAGCTTATGATAGCAAACAATAGCATGTAGTCAAATCGTTTGGTTAGTAAGTATGCGGTAATACCTGGAGAGATTAGCATTGCTACTACTAAAATAACACCGACCACTTGCATTGCTGTAATAATAGTTAAAGACAAGAGAATTAGTAAACCATAATATAATAGTTTAGGAGAGAGCCCTACAATTCTTGCTTGGCTAGGATCAAAGCAATATAGCAATAAATCACGTCTTTTAAGGAGAACAATAAAAAACACAATACAAGAAATGATTGCTGTTTGAATCAATTCTGAATGACTAACTCCTAATAAATTCCCGAATAAAATATGTAATAAATGTTGGTCTGTTTCAACCTTGGTAAATAACACTAAACCCAAAGCAAACATACCTGAAAAAACGATTCCCATTACTGTATCTTCTTTGATACGACTATTTTCTTTGAGATAACCAACGCCTAAAGAACAGCAAAGACCAGAAAAAAAAGCACCGATCATAAGAGGTAAACCCAACATATAGGCAATCACAATGCCAGGTAAAACGGCATGAGAAATGGCATCGCCCATTAATGACCAACCCTTTAGCACTAAGTAACAAGATAGAAGGGCACAGATTGTTGCCACAATGATTGCTGTAAAAAGAGCATTTTGCATAAAGGGAAAACTTAGCGGAACAGTAAACCATGCGATTAATGTATTCATTTTGCTTCCCTTGAAATTTTTTCAATATCTACCGCGCTTTTTAAGGCAGTAACTCGTTTTTGACTGATTAAGCCATATTTAGGTGAGAAGAAAAAAGCACATAAAAATATCAGTGTTTGCAGGCAAACAATTAAGCCTCCTGTTGCACCATCTAAGAAATAACTGATATAGGCACCTATTGAGCTGGTTAGTGTTCCTAATATCATCGCAATAATGAGCATTTTACTAAAACGATCCGTCAGTAAATAAGCTGTAGCACCAGGAGTAATAACCATCGCAATAACGAGAATGGCTCCAACAGTTTGTAGTGCAGCGACAATACAAGCACTTAGTAAGGTAAAAAAGAGAATTTTATATTTTGTTGGAGATAATCCGACGGCTACCGCTTGAGTTTCATCAAAGAACACAAGTAATAGATCTTTCCAAAATAAAAATAAAAAAATCAAACAGATACTAATGATTAGTGCCACTTGTATGACATCTTCATCAGCAATACCAAGGATATTACCCAAGATAATTTCTTGCACATTCACTGAAGTTGGATTCAGGGAAATAATGAGTAAGCCAATAGCAAAAAATGTGGTGAAAATAAAACCAATAACAGCATCTTCTTTTAATGTTGTCATAGATTTCACCCATAAAATAGAAAGTGCGGCGAGAATGCCTGAAAAGAATGCACCTATAGCATAGGGAAGTGATAGAGCATAGGCGATGGCGACGCCAGGTACAACAGAATGCGACAATGCATCACCAATTAATGACCAGCCTTTTAACATTAAATAGCAAGAAAGAAAAGCACTAACGCCTCCGACTGCCGCACTGATCACAATTGCCTTCAACATATAATTATAGCTAAAAGGTTCTAGTAAGAGTTCTAACATGATGAGATTAGCCTTTTGATAAATAGTCTTTTACAATTGGTGCGGGTGGATCATTTTTTGTTTGTCCATAGAACACCGCTGGGCGTTCGTCATGATCCGTTAATACGGTGACGGTACGTTCATCTTCATCATCATGTAGATCTCGTCCTAATAATTTAATATGGCGAAGTACTCCACCAAAGACAGCTTCAAGATTTTGTTGAGTAAAGGTGGTTTCGGTTTTACCTGAAGCAATTATCGTACGATTAATCATAACTACTTGATCACAATAATCAGGCACACTGCCTAAATTATGGGTAGACACAAGAATTAAGTGACCTTCTTGACGCAATTGGCTTAGCAATTCAACGATGGCATTTTCAGTTTTAACATCTACGCCAGTAAAAGGCTCGTCTAATAAAATCACTTGGCTTTGTTGTGCTAATGCTCTAGCTAGAAATACTCGTTTTTTTTGACCGCCAGATAGTTCACCAATTTGTCTGTGTAGCAAATGTTCAATATTGACACGAGCCATTGCTTCTTGGACTTTTTGCTTGTCTTGTTGGCTAGGAATACGTAAGAAATTCATATAGCCATAACGACCTTGCATGACAACATCATATACAGAAACAGGAAATTGCCAGTCTACATCTTCACTTTGTGGGACATAAGAAATGAGATTTTGTTTGAGGGCTTTTTCGATAGTAAAACCACAGAGGCGAATATCGCCTTGCTGTGGTTGTATTAAGCCCATCAGACTTTTAAATAATGTTGACTTACCACTGCCATTCACACCGACTAGTGCACAAGTTGTGCCACCTTCTAAATGAAAAGACACATCATGAATAGCCGTATGTCCGTTGTTATATCGAACAGTAACGCCTTCGACATAGATTGAGGCAGGGCAAGTTGAGTTCATTATTTTTCAAATCCTTTTACAATAGTTGAAACAGTTGTTTGTAATAAATCAATATAAGTTGGAACTGGACCATTTTTTGCAGAAAGTGCATCTACATAAAGTACGCCACCGTATTTTGCACCTGTTTCTTTTGCCACTTGTTGAGCAGGTTTTGGTGAAATAGTACTTTCACTAAATACTACTGGAATATGATTTTTACGAACCACATCAATAACATGGCGAACTTGTTTTGGAGTACCTTGTTGTTCTGCATTAATTGGCCATAAATAAGCTTCTTTAAAGCCATAATCTTTAATCAGATAACTAAATGCTCCTTCACTTGTAACTAACCAACGTTTATCTTCAGGAATTTGATTAATTTTTTCACGTAATGGTTTATCAAGTGCTTTGATCTTGTCTGCATAAACTGCGGCATTTTTTTGATAAATTTCGCTGTTTGCTGGATCGTATTTAATAAACGCATTTTTGATGTTTTCAATATAGATTAAGGCGTTACTGGTTGACATCCAAGCATGAGGGTTTGGCATATCTTTATAAGGACCTTCATAAATTGACATTGGCGTAATACCTTCAGTCACGACAACTGCTGGTTTATCTTTCATATTTTGGAAGAATTTTTCAAACCAACGTTCTAAGTTTAACCCATTCCATAAAATTAAATCTGCGGATTGAGCTTGCGCAACGTCTTTTGGGGTAGGTTGATAATCGTGGATTTCAGCTCCAGGTTTGGTAATGGATTGTACATCAGCCGCATCGCCTGCAACATTTTGAGCAATATCTTGAATAATTGTAAAAGTGGTGACCACTTTCATTTTAGCGGAAGCTGAAATTGATACTGTACCAATTGCAGCAGCCATGATGGCTACTAAAAATTTACGCATAAACGTCTCCTTGTTGTTATGTTGATTAATAGCGAATATATACTAAACGTAAATGCTTAAATCATCAAGTGATAATCATTCGTATTATCAAAATTTATTTATAGACATTTAGCAGGTTTAGGTAATCCTGCTAATTTTGTTGCTTGTTTTGCAGGTCCATCAGGAAATAAACGTTGTAAATATCGACTGTTACCTTTTTCTTCACCTAATTTCTGTGCCATTGCTTTTACCAGCATGCGGATAGCTGGTGAGGTTTTATATTCTTGATAGAATTGACGGACAAAATAAATAACTTCCCAATGAGCATCAGTTAGGGTTAAATTTTCTTTTTCTGCGATAGCCATAGCAACATTTTCATTCCATTGAGTTAAATCTAGTAGATAACCCGCAGGATCGGTTTCAATTGTAATATTATTTACTTTAATCATAATTTACCTATATCAACTTTTATCGCTTATTATACAAAAAACGCTCCTAACAAAGTAGGAGCGTTTGGCTATTTATTTGATAGATAATTAATCATCACTGGCGAAGCCTAATAATTGTAATAGGCTTAAGAATAGATTATAAATTGAAACGAATAAACTGGTAGTTGCTCGAATATAGTTAGTTTCACCGCCATGAATGATATTGCTAGTTTCAAATAGAATCGCTGCACTTGAGAAAATGACAAATAATGCACTTAGGGCTAACTGTAATGCTGGCGTTTGGAAAAAGAAACTTGCTACCATTCCTAATAATAACACGATAAATAATGCAAAAATCATGCCTGAAAGGAATGACATATCTTTACGTGTTGTTAACACATAAGCAGAGCAGGCGAAAAATACTGCGGCAGTACCTGCTAATGCAAGTGCTACAGTTTCACTTAATCCAGCGCCTATGTAACGATTAAGAATTGGACCTAAGGTGTAACCTAAAAATCCAGTAAATGCAAAAGTAGATAAAATCCCCCAGCCACTATTTGCTGTTGCATTAGTGAGGAATAATAAACCATAGAAACCCACTAATGTCACAATGATACCTGGATGAGGTAAACCAAGTGACATTGAAAAATAGGCTACTATTGCAGAAAATGCGAGAGTTAAACCTAATAAGAAATAAGTATTACGCAATACTTTATGTGTACTTAATAATGAAGTTGATTGTTCGCGAGTATCAAAAACAATGCGAGAATCTGCCATAAGAATCTTCCTTATAAAGAATGGATAATCATCAATGAATACGTTACTAATAAGTAATAATAATGTCAAAATTTTTTTAACCATAATGATAGCCAAATAAGCGGGCTGTGTAAATAATAGTCTATTAAACAATGAAATTGTAAATAGTAGTTTACTTAACGAGATAACTATATTATATTTCACTCCGCTTAAATCACGGAGGAATGGTCGAGTGGTTGAAGGCACCGGTCTTGAAAACCGGCGAGGGTTTACGCCCTCCGTGAGTTCGAATCTCACTTCCTCCGCCATCAAATTAAAAGAAAGCGCTAGCTGAAAAGTTGGCGTTTTTTTGTTTTCAAAAATCAAAAAAGTGCGGTGAAATTTTTGTAATTTTCACCGCACTTTTATATTATTTGGATATGATTAATTGATTTTATTGATTAGCTGTGCTAATCCTTCTTCATCATAACCTTCATCAAAATCATCAGTAGGATTGAAATCTTTATTGTTTAGTGCCAAGCAGCCATATTGTTCTAATTTACTTTTTGTAAAGGTAGAACGAAATGCTGAGCTGGTATTATTTAAGCTAATTACTCCAATGGTTGAATGGTGGCACTGGTGTTTATTAACAAATACTAAGTTATAGCCTGATTCACGTATATAGCCTGTTTTACTTAATGCGGCATCAAAAATCTCATCACGCACCAATTTATTCGTGTTTTTCATAAAAACATTATTTCTGCCAGCTCGAATATAGGCAGCTCGAGTATTTGATAAATCTTGGATCTTAGAGTTATTTAAGGAATATCTTGCTAATTTAACAAGATCCATGGCACTGGAGACGTTTGTGCTGGATAGCCCTGAACTGTCGGTGAAATGAGTGGATGTCATACCAAGTGCTTTAGCTTTTTCATTCATTTTTTGAATGAATTGCATACGGCTCATTCCTGCACTGCGGGAAAGAGCATGAGCCGCATAATTGTCAGAATGCACTAGCATGGCTTTTAATAATTCGTTACAAGAAATCGGTGTATTTTTAGGTAATTTCGAACCTGTTCCTTTAATATAGTCATAATCTTCTTCGGAAATCGTAGTAGCGCAGTTAGGATTTCTATTATTTTCTAGGAAAACATTAGCTGTCATGAGTTTGGTGACCGAAGCAATAGGCTGAATATTATCTGGTGAATGTGTTTCGAGAATCTTATCATGAGTGAAATCATATACAACATAAGATTGTGCCATTGCAATCACTGGCAAAAAACACAAAACAGAAAGTAAGTTTTTAAGCATATTTAATGACCAATTAAACAAGGAATGCGAAATTCTAACAGGAATTTAAATATTTTTCTATTTTTTAAACAATTAATTAAATTTCTTCAATTTATTCCTAAAATATTGAGGCTTGAAAAGAAGACTTTGTAGATGAAAGTGCGGTAGATATTTTAAATTTTTCAACTATATTAATTTATATCATACTCATACTATTCAACATTATTTTTTAATTCTTTGATGAATTTCCTTAAATTAGGATTTCGATTATCTTTATTCCAGATTGCTTCCATAACATAGTAACAATCATCTTCAATTTCTATACCAACCGTATTTTCTGTGAGTAGATGAAGTCGATGCTCAGGAAAAATAAAAAAAGATTTATTGTCTAATTCTAAATTAAATAAACACGTTCTAAAATTCTTATATTCTTTATGAATTGTTAAATTAAGATTTTTGTTAAGAAAGAAATTACTACTGCATATTTCAGAATATGAGACATATTTCGGATCCTCCCTAATCATTGGATAATTAGCAAGTTCTTTAAGTGAGATTTTTTGATGATTTGCTAAAGGATGGGATTTATTAACTATGGCATAAATATTATCAGTAAATAATGGGAGAATATCGAAATCTTCAAATTTATCAATAATATTAGGTCTGATAATTAAACCAATATCATATTCATTATTTTTGAGATGATTCAATACTTCATCAAGTTCACAATCTTGATATGCGAGGTTGATAGTTGCATTGCTTTCTCTAAATTTTTCAATAGTCTCTCTTAAAATATGATTAAAAGCTTCTCCTAGATAAGCTATAGATAATTTTTGTTTAGTTTTTCCTGTAAAGGCATGAATTGTTGATATAGAGTTATCAAATTGTTTAATAATCTTTTTCACTTCGCTAAAAACAAGAATCCCAGTGGCTGTTAGTTTTACATTATGTGTATCTCTAGTAAATAGTTTATCTCCAAAATATTCTTCCATTTCTTTAATATGACGGCTTAATACAGGCTGGGTTGTATTTAGCTTTTCTGCTGCTTTTGTAAAATTTAAGCTCTCAGCTAATATGATAAATTCTTTTAATAAATGTAATTTCATCCGCCCATATCCTTATAATATCTCATATTTTTGAGGCTAAAATTCTATCTCTTGAATAGGATTAATGCGAAAAATTTTAATTGTTTTTTTGATCTCCCTCACATTTTTGTTATACAAAAACTGAATAACTATCAATAAAAAAAGAATTTCTAGATGTTCTAGAAGATTGTTACCTTTAAGGCCGTTCAGTAAGCACTACTGTAACTGAAAAATTACATTAACTTATGTTATTAAGGAGTCTATTATGGCGATTAAAGGCAACTATGAAAATGATTCAGGAAAGCGCAAAGAACTATCCCACAAACAACTCAAAACTATTCCTCATATGCCATTTGAAGAATATTCAAAAATTCTTGCTGGCTGTATCAAAATGAAACGTGAACGCGGTATTTTAGAAGCTCGCATGCATACTAATGGTGGTCCAGTTCAATGGAGTGCAGAGTTACATCAAGGTTTACATTATTTCTTTGACTGGGCAGGCCGAGACCCTGATAACGAAGTTATTATCTTAGGTGGTATTGGTCCAGATACATTTAAAGGTATTGGTCGTACAAATGATAAAGGTGAATGGGAGCCTGCAATTGAATTTGCATCAGATCCTGAACGTGCTTGGCATATGTATAACTACCAATATTATGATGGTACTAATGATATTGAAGGTCAAATCTTTGATGTTGAAGTACCAACCATTGGTGTTTGGACTGGTGCAACATTCCACTCTGACTTAGTATTATTCAGCGATATTACCCTTGCAACCGAAGATGCTTGGACAACTGAAATGCACTTCCGTACCAATATGGTACCAGGTGACGGTGTTCAAATTGTATGGCGTGAATTAATGGGCCGTAAACGTTATGCATATGCTGAATTAACTGGTGAAATTATTACAGCTCGTAAAGCTTTAGCATTAGGTATGATTAATGAAATCTGTAAAGATACTGAAGCTGCATATAAACGTGCTTGGGAAATTGCAGATTTAATTATGCAAACTGGTACACGTGTTACTCGTCGTATTACCACTCAAATTTTACGTCAACCTTGGAAAGAAGATATTTCAAAAGAATTGCGTACCTCATTTGCGACAGAAATGTTTGTGACAGCAACAGAACATAGCCCGCATGAAGCAAGTTTCTGGGATCAAGCTAAAGAAGAAGCAGCATTAGTAATGGCAGCAGAGAAAAAAGGCAAAGTTGTTCGTCCTCGCTTAAATGGTGGCTATGAAGAAGACGAAATTAAATAATTGAGTCTTTAACTATTAGCTTTTTAATATTAAGAGGGGACACATTATCATGAATGTGATTCCCTTTTTTTATGCCTTTAACCTACTTATATCAAGGATATATGATATGGCGACTTCAGTTTATTCTTCAACAGGTAAATTTAATTTTGGTTCACGTGGATGGCTAGTCATTATTGTGCAAGCCTGCGTTTATTGGGTTGGAGCAGGTATTCTAACTCACGGTTTAAATGTGACCCTACCTGAATTATCTAAATTTTATCATTTAGACTATAACGAAATGCTTTTCTTTGTTACGCCTGCATCTTGGGCAGCTATTCCTGCTGCACCGATTTTTGCTTGGTTATGCAATAAAAAAGGCATTAAATTTAATCAAATGTTCTGCTTAATAATGTCAATTATTAGCTATGGCTTATTAGGTTACTGTGATTCAATCGCTAAATTTACTTTAGCTTATGCCGCTGTATCATTCTTTGGCACAGGGTTTACCTATATTGGCGGAACAGCTTTGGTTGCAAGCTGGTTTGTGAAAAAACAAAGTCTTGCTCTCGGATTCACTTCATTTGGTCAAACCTTCTCAAGTTCTTTATTCGTTCCTATTTTAGCCCTTTCTTTCTCTATTGTTGGTGTTCAACACGGCTTTTGGATTATGTCAGCCATAATGTTAGTCATTCTTGTTGTCATTACCCTTTTTGTTGCAGGTAAACCTGAAGACGTTGGTCTATTACCTGATAATGAACAACCTACAGCCGAAATACTAAAAACTTTAGCAACACAAGAGACTACTCAAGAGGATCTAGGCCTGACCGCAAGTAAATTATTAAAAATGAAAGATGTTTGGTTTATGGGAATTTCTACAGGGGCAATTTACATAATGCTTGTTGGTGTTATTAGCCAAATTGTGCCTCGTTTAATTGAAATTGGACTATCGCCTGAAGTTGCTATTTCTTATATGAGTATTTCTGCTCTAGTAGGTGGTCTTTTTGGTGCTTATGGCTGGGGTTGGATTAATCATAAATTAGGTATTAAACGTGCATTATTAATTTATACCTTATGGTGGATGATGGCTCTTGCATTAAATATCGCAAATTCTCAAACCTTATTATTAGTTTCAATGGGAATGATTGGTCTAGCTCTTCCAGGTGCAACTAACTATTCAACATCATTTATCGCAACAAAATTCCCTCGGGCAGCATATATCAAAGCATTAGGTGTTATTCACCCAATCCAATCCATTATCCGTTGCTGTGCATTTTCTATTTTAGCCTTAGGCTTAACCTATCTTGGCGGATACGCAGGTGCATATATGTTATTAATTTTAATTGGGGCTCTTACTTTAGTCATTATTTGGTTTACTAATCTAACCCCTTATCAAGCAAAACAAAATCAGTGAGGAAATAAAATGAAAGAGGTTGTAATTGTTTCTGCAACCAGAACACCTATTGGCAGTTTTGGTGGTGTATTTAAAGATGTAAGTGCAGTAGAACTTGGTCGTGTTGCTGTCACAGAGGCAATTAAACGAGCAGGTATTGAGCCGAATGCTGTGCAAGAAGTCATTCTAGGTAATGTACTTTCAGCAGGACTTGGGCAAAATGTTGCTCGACAAGTATCTATCCATTCAGGTATTCCGCAAGAGGCTTCGTCTTTTACTGTAGGTAAAGTCTGCGGCTCAGGGCTTAAAGCGGTTATTTTAGGGGCACAATCTATTATTTGTGGTGATTCTGATGTTGTCGTTGTGGGTGGTACAGAAAGCATGAGTAATGCAGCTTATGTGCAACCTTCAGCCCGTTGGGGAGCAAGAATGGGTAATGCTGAACTCATTGATACCATGACAAATGATGGATTAACCGATGCTTTTTCTGGTGTACATATGGGGATTACCGCAGAAAACCTTGCTGAACAATTTAATTTAAGCCGTGAAGAACTTGATCAATTCTCACTCACTAGTCAACTTCGTGCTGAAAAAGCTCAACAAAACGGTAAATTTACTGATGAAATTGTGCCAGTAGAAGTGAAAACTCGTAAAGGTAGTGTTGTTGTATCAGAAGATGAACATCCTCGCCATGGTTCAACTATCGACGGTCTAGCCAAACTCAAACCTGCATTTAAAAAAGATGGTGTAGTGACTGCAGGTAATGCATCAGGCATTAATGACGGTGCAGCAGCTTTAGTATTAATGAGCAAGGAGAAAGCTGTAGAGCTTGGCTTAAAACCTCTGGCGGTAATTCGCTCTTGGGCAAGCGCAGGGGTTGATCCACAACGTATGGGGTATGGACCTGTTCCTGCGACTCGTGTTGCTTTAGATAAAGCAGGATTAAATATTTCTGATCTTGATGTAGTAGAAGCAAATGAAGCATTTGCGGCTCAAGCCTTAACAGTAGTGAAAGAACTTGGGCTAGATCCCGCAAAAACGAATATCAATGGTGGTGCAATCGCATTAGGGCACCCTATCGGTGCATCAGGAGCTCGTATTTTGGTAACTTTACTTTATGAAATGCAAAAACAAAATGCTAAAAATGGGCTTGCGACCTTATGTATTGGTGGTGGTCAAGGTATTTCGTTAATTGTAAGTACTATTTGAATCCTTTATTTTGCCTACGTCCATTTGAGATGTAGGCAATTTTTACAGGAGATAACCTATGGATTTTAAAGAACTAACAAAAAAATTAAAACATGAAAATACCAATGAAAAATATGACTTTCTGTTAAAAAGAATGGTAAGTCTTGACCATATTTGGTTTTTAGATAATGAAGGCGAACTCGTGCTTTACAAAGATGATGCGGGTAAACCTTTTGTTCCTCTGTGGTCTGATGAAAAGCTCGCCCAATTAACGCCACCTAAAAACAGCAAAATTAAAGCAGTCGAAATGGATATTGAAACCTTCATACTGCAATTTTCCTTTTTTTTATTCAATAGCCAAACCAACGTTGCAGTTTCACCACTACCTAGCGATACCGAAATGTTAGTGCAAAACTCACTTGCCTTCACTCGTGATTTAATTGAAACCATTAGGGCGGACGTAAGCGAAGAAAAAGCGGTGTTCTATCTACAAGAAGTAAAAAAATTACTGACATAGGTCACTTGTTGGCTATGCAATATTGGTATAACCGCTACTTTAAAAAGAATTTCTGTGCTTTTTCACCGAATGTTAAATTTTATACATAGAGTTTAATCTCTTAGCCTTCTCTTAAATGTTATTCTCAATGAGGTACTTATATGTCTGATAAAGTTATTCTTACCGCAGCTCTAACGGGTGCTGTTACTCCAAAAGAAATTGCCCCATATATTCCAATTACACCAGCAGAAATTGCTGAAGATGCTTATAAATGCTGGAAAGCTGGAGCTTCTGTTGTACATTTACATATGCGTGATGAACAAGGTCTAGGCACTATGGACAAACATAAATTTAAAGAGACGATTGATCGAATTAAAGATAAATGTGATGTTGTCATTAATGTGACTACTGCTGGAGATCATAGAGCAACAGATGAGCAACGCATGGAACATTTAGCTTATGTTCAACCAGAAATTGCATCATTTGATGCCGGATCATTTAACTGGATGCCTGGTGGTGTATTTGTTAATTCGCCACAATTTTTATCAAAATTAGGTTCAACAATGCTTGAATTAGGTATTAAACCTGAAATTGAAATTTTTGATAGCGGTATGATTCATGCCTGTACAAAATTTTATAAAGAAAAAGGTCATTTAGCGGCGCCTTTACACTTCCAATTAGTACTTGGTGTTCTTGGTGGAGCAATGGCCACTGTTGAAGATTTAGTTTATTTAAAAAGTCTATTACCAGAGGGATCTACCTGGGGAGCTTTTGGTATTGGGAAAGCACATTTGCCAATTTTGATGACAACTTTAGCGTTAGGAGGCAATGTTCGTGTAGGATTAGAAGATAATGTCTATTATAAAAAAGGTGTGCATGCGACTAATCAAATGTTAGTAGAACGTGCTATTCGTATCATTCATGAAGCCGATAAAGAAGTTGCGACTCCGAATGAAGCTCGAGCAATTTTAGGTTTAAAACAACTCTAGTTATGAAAGGGAACATTGAGTATGAATGTTCCCTTTAGGTTATATGAGAGAATTATCTATGAAATCTAATGCATTATTACAAAAATTGGGCTGCAGTTTATCAGCAGCAACATTATTATTAGCAACAATCTCAGCCTTTGCTCAAGAGGGCGTCTCTCCATTACAACCTGGAGCAACCACTGGAAATCCAGCAGGTGCATTACCACCAGAAGGCATTTACTTTGGCTATGATGTAGATTATGAATGGGGTAAACTGCACTCTGAACCAGTTAAAATCAAAGCTAGTAATGTATCTATGGTGGCAACATTAGTTTGGTCAACGCCTTATAAATTATTAGGTGCTAACTATGCAATGGGTATTGCTCAGCCTTATAAATTTGCCCACACTGAACTTACTACGCCAGCAGGTACTAGTACTTATAAAGCCAATGGCACAATGAGCACAACCATTATGCCAGCAATGCTTTCTTGGAATTTAGGCAATGGTTTACATTTGGGGGCAGGTACAGCATTTGTATTTAAAAACGGCAAACATGCTACCGAATGCCAAAATGGTGTATGTAGCAACACACCTAAAAATTTAGCTAACCGCTATTACACGATTCAACCTAACTTAGCTCTTACTTACTTTAAAGATAGTTGGGCATTTACTATCAACAACACTTTTGATTTCAACACCAAAAATAAAGTGACCGATTACCGTTCAGGTAACACTTACTATTTAGATCTTACTGCAGCCAAGAATATTGATAAATGGACTGTTGGTGTGATTGGTAACTGGACAAAACAACTGACGAATGACAAAAAATCTGGTGTTGTGGTAGAAGGTCTTCACTCCACAGGTAACAAAATCGAACATTTAATGTTCGGACCAATGGTGGGATATAATTTCGGTTCATTCTCTGTGAATGCTCGTTTTTTAGCTTCTGTGCATTCTAAAAACGATCCGAAAATGCGTTTTCTTCACTTAGGCGTATCTATTCCACTATAACCCCTAACTCTATTTAAAACACATAACAGGAATTCAATTATGCTAAAAAGTAAAGTTTATACTAAAGCAGAAATTGCTGAAAAATTCCACGATGGTATGAAACTAATGTCTGGGATTTTTGCTTGCAAAGGCTGCCCAGATCGTTTAGTCGATATTATTGTAGAAAAAGGTTGCAAGAATATTGAACTTATCTCTAATGATGCAGGTGATCCAGGTATTGGATTAGGAAAACTATATGATGCTCATCTCGTCTCTGTGGCTAATCATTCACATATTGGGATGAACCCTTATGTAACAGAGCTAATTAACCAAGGTCTTGTCAAACTTAATCTCTTTCCTCAAGGTACTTTAGCTGAAAAAATCCGTGCAGGCGGCGCAGGTTTAGGAGGTGTTTTAACCAAAACTGGTTTAGGTACTATTGCACAGGAAGGTCGTGAGGTCTTAGAGGTTGATGGTCAACAATATATCTTTGAAAAACCTTTTAGAGGTGAAATCGCTATTGTTCGAGCTCACAAAGCCGATAAATTCGGTAATTTGGTATATAAAGGTGCTGCCCGTAACTTTAATCCTCTGGTAGCAATGGCTGCAGATCTTGTCATTGTTGAAGCAGATGAAATTGTCGATGTTGGTGAAATAGATCCTGAATCAGTTATCACGCCAGGGGTATTTGTCGATATGATTTTAAGTAATGAGGAGTAATCTATGTCTGATTCAAAAGTAATGATTGCAAAAAAAGTCGCTAGCTTTTTTAAAGCAGGAGATGTAGTTAATCTAGGTATAGGTATTCCTGGTTTAGTACGTGAATATATTGAAGAAGGTGTGCAACTCCATGCAGAAAATGGATTACTTGGCTATGGAGGGAGTCCAAAACCAGGTGAAGAAGAACCAAATTATGTAAATGCAGGAGGACAAATAGTTACGTTGAATCCAGGAGCATCAGTCTCTGACAGTGCGGGAGCTTTTGCACTGGTGCGGAGTGGCAAATTAACTGCTGTAGTGCTAGGTGCATTGCAAGTTGATGCAGAAGGTAGTATTGCTAACTGGAGTATTCCTGGTGGACGTATTATGGGAATGGGAGGTGCTATGGATTTAGTATCTGGAGCTAGAAGTGTTATTGTTGCGATGGAACACAATGCTAAGAATAGTGCGGCTAAGATCCTAGATAAATGTACATGGCCTCTTACTGGTTACAAAGTAGTTGATACTATTGTGACCGAACTGGGAGTATTTGATGTTCGTCCTGAAGGTTTAGTTGTTCGAGAACTTTTTAATGGCGTAAGCAAGGAAGAAGTTATCAAACGTACAGAAGCAAAATTAATTTTTAAAGATTAATAAATAAGAAAATATAAAAGAAGGTAACAATATGCGTGAAGCCGTGATTGTATCGGCAGTGAGAACTCCAGTTGGACGCTGTCGAGGAGCATTAGCCTCCGTAAAAGCATGGGAACTCGGTACATTAACTGTTAAAGAAGCTGTAAAACGAGCTGGTATTAACCCAAATGAAATTGATGAGATTATTTTTGGTAATTTACTCAATACTGATTGTGTAAATATTGCTCGTGTTATTGGTTTAGCGGCTGGATTGCCTATCACTGTTCCAGGAATTACTCTGAATCGTCAGTGTGCAGCAGGACTTAATGCAATTGCCTATGCAGCAGCATTAATTCAAGCTGGATATGGGGATATAATGGTAGCAGGGGGAGTAGAAAGTGATTCAACACGTTGCTATGTTATGGAACGACCAACGGAAGCTTATCAAGTTCGCCCACCATCTTGGACAGTTCCGATGTCAGCACCAAAAGACATTGATGTACCAATGGGCATCACTGCGGAAAATCTTGCAAAAAAATATGGACTAACCCGTGAAGAATGTGACCAATTTGCGGTAGAAAGCCACAAAAAAGCAGCATTTGCGTGGGACAATGGTTACTTTGACGATCAAATTATTCCTGTTCCCGTTAAGATGAAAAAAAGCGAAATACTGTTCACAAAAGATGAACCACTAAGAGCTGATTGTAATTTAGAATCTCTTGCTAAACTACCGCCAGCCTTTATTAAAGATGGTATTGTGACTGCGGGTAACAGTTCACCAATGAGTGATGGTTCTGGTGCAGTTGTGATTATGGAACGTAAAAAAGCTGAAGCCCTCGGCTTAAAAATTTGGGCAAAAGTGAGTAGTTTTGCTGCAATTGGTGTTGATCCCTCTATTATGGGTATTGGGCCTGTTCCAGCTACCCAAAAGCTACTCAAACAGGTTGGAATGTCATTAAATGATATCGATCTTATCGAAATGAATGAAGCTTTTGCCGCACAATCACTTGCTTGTATTCGTGAATTAAATATGGATACCTCAAAATTGAATGTAAATGGTGGTGCTTTAGCATTAGGACATCCACTTGCAGGCACGGGGGGGATTCTTACTACCAAATTAGTTTACGAACTAGAACGTCGTAATTTAGGTACAGGCTTAATTACCTTCTGTGCTGGTGGAGGACAAGGTTTTTCAGCATTATTTGAACGTTTATAATTAAATTAATGCTCTGTTTTTTTATTTAATAATTAAATAGTTAAGCAGAGCATTATTATATAATTACACTTCTTGGGCAGGGAACATAAATGGATTTAATCCACTGCGAGCCAAGTCTTTTTGTTCTAATTCGACATCTAGATAGATAGAGGCTAAGTCATCGGCAACAGCTTCTACATTTGCATCTTTATCTTGGAATAATATTTTCAGATAGCTACCGCAGTCCTCACAACTTTCAGCTGTTACTGCTGCTAATTCTTGATTAAATGACCACATTGAGAGCTTGCCAAATTGATTACAGTTGGTACACTGAGCACGCACTACGTTCCATTCACTTTCGCATAGTGAACAATGTAAATATCGTAAACCTTGTGATGAGCCAAAATGAACCACACTAGACACAGGGGCCGAGCCACATACAGGGCAATAGTGTAAGTTTTCATTACTTTCTAAATGACTATGATGTGGAATTTGTTGAACAAGTTGTAGCCAATAAAGAGATAATGCTGCCCAAATGAATACGGCTTGATCTGAACTGACTAAATTAAATTCTTCATTTAGCAGGCGATCGGCTAATTCGGTTAGTTCTTTATCACTGGTTTTTTCTAAATTTTCAATAGTTGCTAATACTAAATCACTAGCTTTAGGTTTGATTTCAACCAGTAATGCTTTGAATAATTCAAGCCATTCACCTGATTTGGCAAAGCTCTTCGCATTCAATGGAATGGTATCTTGAATATTTTGTAGTTGCGGGTCTTGAGCAATAGGATGTTGTGTTAATACATTTAATTGGCTTTCAACTACTTCGGCTGCAAATAATAAATAGTCTGCTAAAGGATGTTCTGTTGCTAACTCTCTTAATCGTTTAGCTCTGCGTTGGTATAAATTTTTAGGATTTGAGAATAATAGTGCAGGTGCTTGGTAGGATTTAGCACCTTCCTTAATTTCTGACTCAGATAAAATTTTGATACTCATAATGTTCTCTAGAATTCGGTTATTATTTAGTTAAAAACGCTTTTAAAACGTGCTTAAGTAAATAAAAGTGCGGTCTAAATTTTTAAAATTTTGAACCGCACTTTTTAGCTATCAGGACAATTAGTGATATTCTTTCACTGGTTTTTTGTCTTCAATAATATAATCTTCAATATGTGGTTTAATTTCGTGGTTAAACCATTTAGGGTGATGTTTTTTCGCCCAACGAACAGTTACCCAGCCTTCAACCATGCTGCGAATCGAACCTTTTACCCAGAATGCCATGTACATATGCACGAGAATACCCGTGAATAAAGCAAATGCACTTGCAGAATGGAGTAATATAGCAATACGTAATGTGGTAATTGAGAAATACCCTGAGAAGTATCTTCTCCACATAATAATACCTGTTGCTAATAAGGTAATCATGGCCAAATTTAATGTCCAAAAAAGCATTTTTTGTCCAAGATTATATTTGCCATTGTATGCAACATCATGTTCATTGCCTTTTAAAACCTCAACAATTCCCTTTAACCAACGAATATCGTTCCATTCAGGAATATTATGGCTTGCATAAATAAATGCAAGGATAATAAATGCGATAAACATTATGATACCCGTAAATGGGTGAATTGCACGAGCTAATTGTGGCGTCCCTAAAATTTCATGTAACCATGAGAAATCTGGGAAGAAGAAAGCAACCCCAGTAAACATTGTCATGAAGAACGAAATCACTAAGAACCAGTGGCTTACACGCGCAAGATAACCATGGCGTTTAATTTTAGTATCATTTGTAAATTCAATTTTACTCATTATCTGCCACCTTATTCATGATGTGAATGTTTACGTTCTTGTTCAGCATCTGCTTCTTCAAACAGATGGCTATGATCTTCAACATCTTCTTCGACATTTGGACCAACACCAACATAGTGAGCAATTTCAGCTAATGCTAAACCACCCATTGCGACTGCTGCAACTGGTTTTAAGATGTCTTTCCAGAGTGTAACGCTTAGGTCAATTTTTGGATCTTTTGGTAAACCAGAATATAATTCAGGTTTATCGGCGTGATGTAATACATACATTACATGAGTACCACCAACACCCTCTGGATTGTAAATACCTGCATTTTCATAACCACGTGTTTTAAGTTCTGCCACACGTTGTTCACCATAGTGAAGCATCTCTTCTTTACTACCAAAGCGAATAGCACCTGTTGGACAGGTTTTTACACAAGCTGGTTCTTGACCTACAGAAACGCGGTCAACACAAAGTGTACATTTATAAACGCGGTTATCTTTATTATTCATGCGAGGAATATTGAATGGACAACCAGCAATACAATAACCACAGCCAATACATTTATCTGATTGGAAGTCAACAATCCCGTTTGCATATTGGATGATTGCACCTGGTACAGGACAAGATTTTAAACAACCAGGTTCTGCACAATGCATACAGCCATCTTTACGGATTAACCATTCAAGGCGATCATTTTCTTCCACTTCATTAAAACGCATCACTGTCCATGCTTGAGCATTTAGATCAACAGGGTTGTCATAAATACCTACACATTGCGCATTGACATCAGAACGAATGTCATTCCACTCAGAGCAACCGACTTGACAGGCTTTACAACCGATACAGGTGGTTACGTCAATTAGTTTAGCAACTTCCTCTTTATGGCTACGAGCCTGAGGAGGTGGAGTAATGCTAGATGTCGCAGAGACTTTAATAATATCTTGAGTTAATACAGAGCTCATGCTATGCCCCCACTTTCTCAATATTCACTAGGAATGTTTTATACTCAGGCGCTTGGGTATTGGCATCACCCCATGATGGTGTGATGTTATTTGGTGAGAAACCAGGATTACCTTTACCATTAAGTGCTTTCATATTCCAGTGAATTGGTACACCGATTTGATGAACGGTTTTACCATCAACTTGTAATGCTTTGATACGTTTTGTTACTACGGCAACGGCTTTTAAATAACCTCGTGTAGAACTTACTTTAACCATATCACCTTTTTGGATGCCTTTTTCTTGAGCTAATGCTTCACCAATTTCCACAAATTGTTGTGGTTGAGCGATAATATTTAACGCAGATTGAGCAGTCCAGCTATGGAAGTGTTCTGTAATACGGTATGTTGAACATACATATGGGAATTTATCGTTAGTGCCGATAAATCCACGGTCGTAGTCATAAATTCGCACTGTTGGATTTGCTACCACATTTGGATGTAATGGGTTAGTATCAATTGGGCTTTCCACTGGTTCATAATGTTCAGGGAAAGGACCATCACCAACTTTATCTAATGAGAATATACGTCCAACGCCTTCAGCAGACATAATAAATGGACCAACATCTGCATTTGGAGGTGCTGCACCATAGTCCGCAATATCATGTAAGTTCCAGTTCTTACCGTTCCATTTTATTAATTGACGGTGTTTATCCCAAGGATTGCCATTGATATCCAATGATGCTCGGTTATATAAAACACGGCGGTTTGCAGGCCATGCAAATGCCCAGCCTAAAGTTACTCCTAATCCAGAAGGATCAGAGTTATCACGATTAGCTGTTTGGTTACCCTTTTCAGTCCATTGACCTACATAAATCCAGTTACCTGTTGAGGTGGTACCATCATCACGCAAGTGAGCAAAACTAGAAAGTAATTGGCCTTTTTTATACATCAAGTTACCGTTAGTATCATATAAGTCTTCTAACGCATAACCATTAATTTCTTTGGCTAGTTCTTCTGCTTGAGGAGAATGTGGTACGGCATAATTCCAAGTAATCGCTTCAAATTGTTCTATACCACGACCACCTTCTTTTTTATACAAATTATGCATTTCTTCACGAATCATTGAAAAAATATCAACATCAGGTAATGATTCACCTGGTTGATCACAGGCTTTTTCATGCCATTGTACCCAACGACCAGAATTTACAATAGTTCCGTCTTCTTCAGCGAAACAAGTTGTTGGTAAACGGAATACTTCAGTTTGAATATCTGCTGAATTGACATTATTCGCTTCACCAAAATTTTTCCAGAACTCTGAAGTTTCTGTTTGTAATGGATCTAATACAATGAAGTATTTCAATTTACTCATTGCTTCAACAGTTTTATTTTTGTTTGGCAATGAATTTAATGCGTTAAAGCCCTGACAAATCCAACCATGCATTTTACCATCTAACATCATTTGAATTTGTGTCATTGGATCATATAAACGATCCGTTTTCGGCACATAGTCATAGCCCCAACTATTTTCTTTGGTCGCTTTATCACCAAAGAATGCTTTCATTGTACTAACGAAGAATTTTGATGTATTACGATAATAATTCACTTGGTTTGGAACAATATCTTTTGGGGTAATTGCATTGATAAATTGTTCGAAAGTGGCATCTTTATCTGTTGGTAAACGCATATAACCAGGTAATGAAGTTGGTAATAAACCAAAGTCAGTTGTACCTTGTACGTTTGAGTGACCACGTAAAGCATTAATCCCACCACCAGGCATACCAATATTACCTAAAAGCAACTGGATCATTGCCATAGAACGGATGTTTTGAGTACCCGTTGAGTGTTCGGTAAAGCCTAATGCATATAAGTGAGTCATTGTTTTATCTGGAACAGATGTTTTAGCAATTTCTTCACATACATATAAGAAATCTTTTTGTTTTATCCCTGTGATTTGCTCAACCACTTCTGGGGTATAACGAGATACGTGTTCTTTTAATAGGTTAATAGCACAACGTGGATTTTGTAAGGTCATATCACGTTTTGCATTACCATTTTCATCTAATTGGTAAGACCAAGTAGATTTATCATAATTATGTTTTTCTTGATTAAAACCAGAGAATAAGCCATCTTCGAATTTAAAACCTTCATTAATTAAAAATGAGGCATTAGTGTAGTGTTTGACATATTCATGCTGGATTTTATCGTTTTCAAGTAAGTAGTGAATCACCCCCATTAAGAAGGTAATATCTGAACCTGAACGAATTGGTACATAGTGATCGGCTACTGCTGCAGTACGATTAAATCGAGGATCAATAACGATTAATTTTGCACCATTTTTCTTCGCTTCGATTACCCAACGGAAACCCACAGGGTGTGCTTCAGCCGCATTACCGCCTTGGACGATAATAAGATTAGCATTTTTAATATCAACCCAGTTATTAGTCATGGCACCGCGACCAAATGATGGAGCAAGACTTGCTACCGTTGGTCCGTGTCAAACACTCGCTTGGTTGCCCACGGGGACCATTCCCAGCGAGGTAACCCATTTTTTAGTAATAAGCGCTGCTTCATTGCTCATCGCTGAAGCAGTTAAGATACCTGTTGAGGTCCAACGATTAACAGTTTGACCTTCTGAGTTTTTTTCAATGTAGTTTGCATCTCTGTCATCTTTCATCAAGCGAGCAATACGTGTAATTGCTTCTTTCCATGAAATGCGTTGCCATTTGTCTGAACCTGGGGCACGATACTCAGGATATAGTGCACGGCTTTTACTATTAATATAGTCTAATGCGCCCGCACCTTTTGGACATAATGCACCACGGCTGACTGGATGATCAGGATCGCCTTCGATATGGAATAATTTAGAACGGACATTAGAGCCAGTGTAGCCATTTAATGTTGTAGATGGTTTCCCAGTGCTATACATTAACATCCCACAACTTACCGCACAGTATGTACAGGTTTGACGTGCTTCATAAGCACGTAACAATTTGTATTCACGAGGTGCTGCTAAAGCTGAAGTAGGTGCAAAACCTAACATTGCAGCAGATGTCCCCGCCATACCACCTGCACAGATCTTAAAGAACTTTCTTCTTGTGACCTGCATAGATAATCCTCAAAACAATAATAGTTTGTAGTAAACTCATTCATCTAACAACAAAAATGGATAAACGTAGTAACACGATAAAAACTTGCTTTAACGATTTTACTTGTATAAGTAAATGTTAATAAAAAGTAAGAATTGAGTTTCTACAATTATTCATTCCTAATGTTAATGAGAATGAATTTGATTACATCGCTTCCCAAAAAATATAAACAATGGGTAAAGCTTTAAATCTAGTGTAGAATACATTTATTTTCTATTTAAATCTATAACTAATAAGGTTAATTGGAGGAAAAAAGTTGATTCAGATCACAAAAAGAACAATAAATTTTTTCAAAAATTTAACATTTACAAAACATTCTGATAAATATCATTTAGAAAAGAATAGTGAAAAAAGCTCAGAATTTGTACAGAAAGAGGAGTTTTTAGCGATTGAAATGCCTGTGGCATTGGTTTATAACGGTATTTCTCATACAGTAATGATGACTACTCCTCAAGATTTGGAAGATTTCGCATTAGGATTTTCATTAGCTGAAGGGATTATTGATAAAACTTCAGATATTTATGGTATTGATGTGGAAGAAACTTGTAATGGGGTGGAGGTTCAAATTGAATTGGCAACTCGTTGTTTCGTTCGTCTGAAAGATTTACGCCGTACAATGGCTGGACGTACAGGTTGTGGGATTTGTGGCAGTGAGCAATTAGAACAAGTGACTAAAAAATTACCTAAATTAGACCGCACTTTTAGCTTTGATTTAAATAAACTAGATCAATGTTTAACAATTTTGCATGATGCCCAAGTATTGGGTAAGCAAACAGGCTCTACTCATGCCGCGGGTTTCTTCTCTTTAGAAGGCGAGTTATTGGCTATTCGTGAAGATGTTGGACGTCATGTGGCTTTGGATAAATTATTAGGCTGGCATGCGAAGAATAATCAACCTCTGGGATTTGTGTTAGTGACAAGTCGAGCAAGTTATGAAATGGTACAAAAAGCAGCAACTTGTGGCATTGAAATGCTCATTGCAATTTCAGCAGGAACTGATTTAGCTGTGAGAATGGCTGAAGAGAGTAATCTCACATTAATTGGATTTGCTAGGGAAGGACGAGCTACAGTTTATACAGGAAAAGAGCGATTGATATATTGAGCTATGTAAAGGGCAGATCTCGTTAATCCGCCCTATAGCCTTAGTTACTGTTCTGATAGACTCATTTTCGTCCAACGTTCAATTAGCTTTTTACTTTCTTGATCTGAACCAAAATGTAAAAAGTCAATATCAATAAATTGCAATTTTAATGGATCGCTTGCCTTAGGATGATGTTGTGCATGAATATTGGCTGGTAGCTGATAAGAATTAGCTTCACGCCAAGGGATTTCTTGTGCTTCGGCCGTGAGAACCCAGTCGGTAAATAATTTTGCATTTTCAAGATTGCGGGCATTTTTAATAATGCTATTGGCACCTAAAGTATAACCAATGCCTTCACAAGGTAAAACGCCTGTTACTGGCGCACCTTTTTCCTGCTCACGAATATAGCTATGCATAAAACTAATATCTACAGCTACTTCTCCTGATGCTAAGGTGTTTGTCGCTAAACCACTTTTTGAAAATTGTGACACATTTTTATTGAGTGCTTTCAGGTATTCAAAGGCTTTATCTTCACCCCAAAGTGCGATTAAGGTAGTGAGAAATGAATATCCTGTACCAGAGACTCTAGGATCAGGGTATTGAATTTCATTTTTAAATTCTGGTTTTAATAGATCTTTAAAGCATTGTGGTTTTTTAATATTGAGTTTTTCAAGTTTTTGAGTATTAATACCAATGCCTAATTCCATTAAGTAAATAATCGAAGAAAATTCACCTCGTTGTTCCATTAATTGTTTAAATTGTGGCAAAATTTGTTTTTGATTAGGTGAGCGGTATTTTTCAAGTAAGCCTAAATCAGCTGCTTGTAAATGAGGTTCTAAAGTGCCACCGTACCATACATCTGCCTGAGGATTGTCTTTTTCTGCTTTAATTTTACCTAATGTGGTTCCTGTACTATTACGAATAAATTGGGTTTCTACGTGGTATTTTTTAGCGAATGCTTGGCTGATTTTTTCGCAAGCGGTATTTTGCACACTGCAATAAATATTTAATTTACCTTCTGCCTGGGCAAATTGAGGTAATAGGCTTATAGCACCGATAAAAAGTGCGGTAGGTTTTAGAAAAATTTTATGAATAGATAAAATTGAATGAGTTGTCATTGAATTGCTCCTTAATTAAAAGAAAACAAGTCAACACATAAACGAAAGAGAAAAATGTGGATAATTAGTTTCCTACGCCAGTGTTAACTGTATCAGGTTCACGGGTATTTCTCAGCCGATTTTTTCAGCACCCCGACTAACGGAGCAACAATATAAAACCTTTTCTCTTAATTGTAAATAGGGTTGGCTCATTACATTGACAAAGCATATATAACCCTTATAATCCCCTGTAAAAATAAACAGCAAAATGTAGTGAGCAATAATGGATATTTCAGAATTACTTGATGGTTTAAATGATAAGCAACGTGAAGCTGTAGCGGCACCGCTAGGTAACTATTTAGTGTTGGCAGGTGCAGGAAGCGGAAAAACTCGAGTTTTAACTCATCGTATTGCTTGGTTAATTGCTGTCGAAAGCGTTTCTGAAAGTAGTATTATGGCGGTGACTTTTACAAATAAAGCCGCTGCAGAAATGCGTCATCGTATTGAATCAACATTAACTCCCCATTCTTCTCATTCTTTATCAGGTATGTGGGTCGGCACTTTTCATAGCATTGCTCACCGATTATTACGTGCTCATTATGTGGATGCCAATTTGCCACAAGATTTCCAAATTATGGATAGCGAGGATCAACTTCGCCTAATGAAGCGTTTACTTAAATTGCATAATTATGATGAGAAAATGTTTCCAGCAAAACAGGCCTGTTGGTATATCAATAATAAAAAGGATGAGGGTTTAAGACCAAACCTAATTGATGATCATAATGATCGCCAAGAACGAGAATGGATTAAAATTTATCGTATTTATCAAGATACTTGTGATCGTGCCGGGTTGGTGGATTTTGCTGAAATTTTATTACGTGCTTATGAGTTATTTCTCAAGAAACCTGTGATTCTGCAACGTTACCAGCAACGCTTTGGGCAAATATTGGTGGATGAGTTTCAAGATACGAATAAAATTCAATATGCTTGGATCAAATTATTAGCTGGTGAAACAGGCAATGTAATGATTGTTGGGGATGATGATCAGTCTATTTATGGTTGGCGTGGTGCACAAATCGAAAATATTCAAAAATTCCTTGATGATTTCCATCAAGCTCAAACCATTCGTTTAGAGCAAAATTATCGTTCTACAGGCAATATTCTACAGGCTGCCAACCAATTAATTTCAAACAATAATAACCGCCTAGGTAAAGATTTATGGACGGATGGTGAACAAGGCGATCCTGTGGGAATTTATGCCGCATTTAATGAATTAGATGAAGCACTTTTTGTCTCTTCTCAAATTAAGATTTGGTTAGAAGATGGTGGTTGCTTAAATGATATAGCGATTTTATATCGTAGCAATAGTCAATCACGTGTGATTGAAGAAGCACTGATTCGGGCACAAATTCCATATCGTATTTACGGAGGAATGCGATTCTTCGAACGTCAAGAAATCAAAGATGCGTTAGCTTATTTACGCTTAATTGCAAATCGCCAAGATGATGCAGCTTTTGAACGTGTAATTAATACGCCAACTAGAGGTATTGGAGATCGAACTTTAGATATTTTACGTAACTTAACTCGTGAACGTGAAATTACCTTATGGCAAGCTATACAAATTGCAATTCATGAAAATCAGTTAGCTGGTCGTGCTGCTACCGCATTACAGCGTTTTTGTGAGTTGATTAATTCATTAGCTGAAGAAACCGCAGAAATGCCATTGTTTGAGCAAACGGACTTTGTGATTAAGCACTCAGGTTTATATGAAATGTATAAACAGGAGAAAGGAGAAAAAGGTGAAGTTCGTATTGAAAACTTGGAAGAGTTAGTTTCGGCTACCCGTGAATTTATTAAACCTGATGATGCACAAGAAATGACAGATTTGACTGCATTCTTAACTCATGCTTCTTTAGAAGCTGGCGATGAACAGGCTTCGCCTCATCAATCCAGTGTGCAAATGATGACATTACACTCAGCCAAAGGATTAGAATTCCCTCGTGTATTTATGGTTGGTGTGGAAGAAGGTATCTTCCCAAGTTTTATGTCTTTAGAAGAACCAGGTCGTCTAGAAGAAGAACGTCGTTTAGCCTATGTCGGAATTACTCGTGCAAAACAAAAATTGACAATTTGTTATGCAGAAAGCCGTCGTTTATACGGAAAAGAAGAAAGACATATTCCTTCTCGTTTTATTAATGAATTGCCTGAAGAATGTATCCAAGCTGTGCGTTTACGAGGTACAGTGACTCGTGCTTATAACCAAAGTGCGGTCGGTTCTGTGAAAATTTCTGCTGAGAGCCAAGATTATTGGAAAACGGGTCAAAAAGTCAAACATGCTAAATTTGGAATAGGGACGGTGATTAATGTTGAAGGGGCAGACAATAATACTCGCTTGCAAATTGCATTCCAAGGTCAAGGCATCAAATGGTTGATTGCGCATTTAGCCAAATTAGAAAAGATTTAATATGATTAGAGGCATTATTTATTCCATTATTTCTTCGCTATTATTTGGTGGAGTATATTTCCTTGCCACCTTAATTCAACCTGTATCAGGTGAAGGTTTATATGGATTGCGTTTGTTTGTTACGACCCCCTTTGTTATATTGGCACTAATTTTGCTTAACCAACAAAAAGAATTTGTTTTACTGCTTAAACGGCTAGTCACGGAACCCCAGTTAATTATCATCGTGCTTATCACGGCAACATCAATGGGGATACAAATGTGGCTTTATTTGTGGGCACCGAATAATGGTAAAGCGATAGATGTATCTATTGGTTATTTGTTAATGCCATTAGTCATGGTGTTATTTGGTAAAGTTTTTTATAAAGAGCGCCTTTCTCGCTGGAAAAAAGTAGCAATCTTATTCGCAGCTATTGGTGTTGTGAGCAAAGTTATTTTAACTGGCGTATTTTCTTGGGAAAGTGCGTTAGTTTGCATTGGTTACCCAGTTTATTTTGGCTTAAGAAAAACATTCAAACTGGCAACCTTATCAGTTTTCTTATTAGAAATGTTGATTCTTATTCCTTCTGGTATTTATTTTGTTGCACAAGTAGATCTAAGTTATTCTTATGCACAAAATGCCAATTTTTATCTTTGGTTATTTTTATTAGGTCTCGTTGGTGGTGTTGCATTAATTCTTTACATTCTGTGTAGCCAACTTATTCCTATCAATTTATTAGGTTTATTAGGCTATTTAGAACCTTTATCTATGCTAATTGTCTCTTTCATCATCGGAGAGTCTTTGCAATCTAACTCTTATATGTTAATGTTCTGCTTAACGATTGCCATTGTGTTATTAATTATTGATGGCGTAGTTGCTTTTAAGCGACAATCTATTTAATGTTGTGGGATATTCAAACGTTAATTTATCTTAATTTGAGATAAATAAATTGAATAATATTTCAATGCTCCTTTCTTTTGTTAAATAAAAGAACGATCCTATAGATTATTAATTCGCCTTTTTGTAATATTATCTTGCATTAAGCAATCGTTTAACTTCCTTTAATTATGAGAAAATTATTATGCAAACATTAACAAAACTTACTCTATCTGCACTTGCATTAGCAGTGTCAATGGGAGCTTCAGCTGGCTCTAAAACCTTAGTGTATTGTTCTGAAGCTTCACCTTCATACTTTAATCCACAATTGGTCACAGATGGCACCAGTATTGATGCATCTGGTCAAGCCATTTATAACCGTCTAACAGCTTTTGAGAAAGGTAAAACTAATGTGGTTCCTTCGCTAGCTGAAAGTTGGGATATTTCAGAAGATGGCAAAGAATACACCTTCCATTTGCGTAAAGGTGTGAAGTTTCACAGTAACAAAGATTTTAAACCAACACGTGATTTCAATGCTGATGATGTTGTTTTTTCTTTCTCTCGTCAAATGGATAAAAATAATCCATATAACAAAGTATCTGGTGGTCAATATGAATATTTTGCAGGTATGGATATGGCGAATATCATCAATAAAGTGGAAAAAGTGGATGACTATACGGTTAAATTTATTTTAAACGTTCCTAATTCGCCTTTTGTTGCTAACTTGGCTATGGATTTTGCTTCAATTCTTTCAGCAGAATATGCAGATGCGATGCTAAAAGCGAAAACACCAGAAAAAGTTGATGCTCAACCTATAGGTACAGGGCCTTTTGAATTTGTCTCTTATCAAAAAGATTCTACGATTCGTTATAAAGCCTTTGAAAATTATTGGGAAGGCAAAACACCAGTAGATCGTTTAGTTTTTTCAATTACACCAGATGCTACGGTACGTGCAGCTAAGTTGGCAAAAAATGAATGTCAGGTTATGGCATATCCAAATCCAGCAGATATTGAAAAAATGAAAGCGGATGCTAATTTAACCATGCTAGAACAACCAGGTTTAAATATTGGTTACTTAAACTTTAACGTTCAGAAAAAACCATTTGATAACATCAAAGTTCGTCAAGCTTTGAACTATGCGGTAAATAAAGATGCCATTGTTAAATCGGTATATCAAGGAGCTGGAACGGTAGCTAAAAATCCAATCCCTTCTACCATGTGGAGCTATAACGATGAGGTTAAAGATTATGAATATTCACCAGAAAAAGCCAAAGCTTTATTAAAAGAAGCTGGTTTAGAAGCTGGCTTTGAAACTGAAATTTGGGCAATGCCAGTTTCTCGTCCATACAACCCTAATGCACGTCGTGCAGCTGAAATGATCCAGGCTGACTGGGAAAAAGTCGGCGTGAAGAGTAAAATCGTCAGTTATGAGTGGGGTGAATATCTGAAACGTATGCGTGATGGTGAACATCCAACAGGCTTCATGGGATGGAACGGTGATAATGGCGATCCTGATAATTTCTTCGGTGTTTTATTAAATTGTGCATCCGTAGCACAGGGATCTAACTATGCGAAATTCTGTAATAAAGACTTTGATGCTTTAATTACTAAAGCTGCGCAAGTTTCAGATAAAGCACAGCGTACAGATCTTTATAAACAAGCTCAAGTTTTATTCAAAGAACAAGCACCTTGGATCACCATTGCGCATTCAGTGAACTATGAACCAATTCGTAAAGAAGTAAAAGGTTATGTAATGAGTCCTTTTGCATTACATAACTTCTATGGTGTTGATTTAGCTGAATAACGCTATTAAAAGTGCGGTATAAAATCGCAAAATTTGTTGATGAGAATTGCTTTGATATTCTTTTTATCAAATAGAAATTTTCAAATTTTGACCGCACTTTCATATCCTAATGATAACAAAACCTAACGAGAAGTTTTTATGTTTCAATTTGTTCTCAAACGTATTCTAATGGTTATTCCTACATTTTTAGCCATTACTTTAATTACGTTTGCTTTAGTCCATTTAATTCCAGGCGATCCTGTGGAAATTCGTATGGGAGAACGTGGCGTTGACCCTGCTGTTCATGCACAAATGATGTCACAAATGGGCTTAGATAAACCATTGGCAGAGCAGTATTTTAATTATGTTAAAGGTATTGCACAGGGCGATTTTGGTCAGTCATTTAGAAATAATGAACCCGTATTAAAAGAATTTTTTACCTTATTTCCAGCAACAGTTGAATTAGCTTTTTTTGCTTTGTTGTGGTCACTGATTGTAGGAATATTTCTTGGTGTCATTGCTGCGGTAAAGAAGGATAGTTGGATATCTCACTCAGTCACCGCACTTTCTTTAACAGGTTACTCAATGCCTATTTTCTGGTGGGGATTAATTCTAATTCTTTATGTGTCTGATTTCTTTGGACTACCTGCAGGAGGTCGTTTATCCGATGAATTTTGGATCGATTTTGATACAGGATTTATGTTGATTGATACTTGGAATTCGGGAGAACCTGGTGCTTTTGTAGCGGCAATTAAATCGCTTATCTTGCCTGCTATTGTTTTAGGTACTATCCCTCTTGCAGTAGTAACACGTATGACACGTTCATCTATGTTGGAAGTATTAGGGGAAGACTATATTCGTACAGCGAAAGCAAAAGGTTTAAGCACCACAAGAGTCGTTATTATCCATGCTTTACGTAATGCATTGATCCCTGTTGTGACTGTCGTTGGTTTAATTGTTGGACAGCTTTTATCAGGGGCAGTATTAACCGAGAATATTTTCTCTTGGCCGGGTATTGGCAAGTGGATCATTGATGCTATTAATGCTCGTGATTACCCTGTATTACAAGGTTCAGTTTTAATTATTGCTACGATTATTATTGTTGTAAATTTATTTGTTGATGTGCTTTATGGCGTGGTGAATCCGCGTATCCGCCATAATTCATAGAATTTGTGGGATCTTTTAATGGCAACTGAAATAATTTCACCTATACCTAAAACGCCGTTACAGGAATTTTGGTATTATTTTAAACAGAATAAAGGTGCTGTCATTGGATTGGCTTTTATTGCTGTGGTTTTCTTTGTGTGTGTATTCGCGCAATATGTCTCTCCTTATGATCCAATTGCTCAACATCGAGATGCCTTATTGTTACCACCTGCTTGGTTAGAAAAAGGCTCTAGTGCATTTTTATTAGGAACAGATGATATTGGTCGTGATATTCTTTCTCGTATTATTTATGGTGCAAGATTGTCGGTATTTATTGGCTTGATCATTGTCGTATTATCTTGTGTACTTGGCATTTTGCTTGGCGTTTTAGCAGGTTACTACGGTGGCATGGTTGATATCGTGATTATGCGTATGGTTGATATTATGATGGCAATTCCAAGTTTATTATTAACTATTGCATTAGTCACCATACTTGAGCCTTCATTATTTAATGCAGCAATTGCCATCGCAATAGTTTCTGTGCCCAGTTATGTAAGATTAACTCGTGCTTCTGTATTGAATGAAAAAAATCGTGATTATGTAATGGCATCTCGAGTCGCTGGTGCGGGCGTATTACGATTAATGTTTATCGTTATTTTGCCTAATTGCTTGGCTCCACTGATTGTGCAAATGACCATGGGAATTTCCAATGCTATCCTAGAATTAGCAGCACTCGGTTTTTTAGGCATTGGCGCTCAACCGCCTACTCCAGAGCTAGGTACAATGTTGGCAGAAGCTCGTAGCTTTATGCAATCAGCTAACTGGTTAGTGACGATTCCTGGCATTGCTATTTTGCTTCTCGTATTAGCATTCAATTTAATGGGTGATGGCTTACGTGATGCACTCGATCCAAAATTAAAACAGTAAGGAGAGGATGATGTCATTATTAAATGTAAACCAACTTTCTGTCCATTTTGGCGATCACAACATACCATTTAAAGCGGTAGATGGTATTAGTTATTCCATTGATAATGGTGAGATATTAGGAATCGTAGGTGAATCTGGATCGGGTAAATCTGTTAGTTCTTTAGCTATTATGGGGTTAATTGATTATCCGGGACGTGTTTCAGCAGAGTCTCTTTCATTTGATGGCGTAGATTTATTAAGCTTAACGGAAAAACAAAAAAGGAAATTAGTGGGAGCTGAAGTCTCAATGATTTTCCAAGATCCAATGACCAGTTTAAATCCTTGCTATACCGTTGGTTATCAGATTATGGAGGCACTAAAAGCACATCAAGGTGGAAGTAAAAAACAACGCCGTGAACGCACAATTGAATTACTCAAACAAGTTGGCATTCCTGCCCCTGAATCACGATTAGAGGTTTATCCACATCAGTTGTCTGGGGGGATGTCACAACGGGTAATGATTGCTATGGCTATCGCGTGTAAACCGAAACTATTAATTGCTGATGAGCCGACAACTGCATTAGATGTTACCATTCAGGCACAAATTGTAGATTTATTATTAAGTCTACAAAAACAAGAAAATATGGCATTAGTGCTGATAACCCATGATTTAGCCTTAGTCGCCGAGGCTGCTCATCGTATTATTGTGATGTATGCAGGTCAAGTTGTTGAGGAAGGAATTGCAGATGAAATTTTCAAGGCACCTAAGCATCCTTATACTCAAGCTTTATTAAGATCCTTACCCGAGTTTGCAGAAGGTAAATCTCATTTAGATTCTTTGCCTGGTGTAGTTCCTGGCAAATATGATCGACCGCAAGGTTGCTTGTTAAATCCACGTTGCCCTTATGCGACAGAGCATTGTCGTCAAGTAGAACCTGAATTAAGACAGTTAGATTCAGGTCGTGTGAAATGCCATACACCATTAAATGCACAAGGAGAACCAAGTAATGACTGAGCAACCGAATCAAACAGCACCATTGCTTGATGCTGTCAAACTTAAAAAATATTATCCTGTGAAGAAAGGGCTATTTGCTAAACCTCAAATGGTCAAGGCTTTAGATGGTGTTTCTTTCCGTCTAGAGCGTGGCAGAACTTTAGCTGTGGTAGGAGAGTCTGGTTGTGGTAAATCGACATTAGGTCGCCTTTTAACGATGATTGAAACGCCAACAGCAGGAGAATTATTTTATAACGGGCAAAATTTTTTAGTTAATGATAAAGCCACACAGAAATTACGTCGTCAAAAAATTCAAATTGTTTTCCAAAATCCTTATGGTTCACTGAATCCTCGCAAGAAAATTGGGACAATTTTAGAAGAACCTTTAGTCATTAATACTGATCTTTCCGCTACAGAACGGAAAAAACGAGTGCTAGAAATTATGGCTAAAGTAGGGCTTCGCCCAGAATTTTATGATCGTTATCCACATATGTTCTCTGGTGGTCAGCGTCAACGTATTGCTATTGCTCGAGGACTAATGCTACAACCTGATATCGTCGTTGCAGATGAACCTGTTTCTGCATTAGATGTTTCAGTACGTGCTCAAGTATTAAACTTAATGATGGATCTACAACATGAAATGGGATTATCTTATGTGTTTATTTCCCACGATCTTTCTGTAGTAGAGCATATTGCTGATGAAGTCATGGTGATGTATTTAGGGCGTTGTGTAGAACAAGGAACAGTGGAGTCTATTTTCCAAAATCCACGCCATCCTTATACTCAAGCTTTGCTTTCCGCTACACCAAGATTATCGCCTGAGTTACGCACAGAGCGTATTAAATTGGAAGGGGAACTACCGAGCCCATTGAATCCGCCAAAAGGTTGTGCTTTTCATGCTCGTTGTCGTTTAGCAACAGACAAATGCCGACAAGAACAGCCTGTATTAAAAACCTATCCAGATGGCACTCGTATTGCTTGTTTTATGGTGGATTAATTTAAAAAGTGCGGTAGTGGAATAGAAAATTTTTGTAAATTTTACCGCACTTTGCTCTCAATTTTATAATTATCAGCGCGTAATAAAAAACGGTAAGACAATATCTTACCGTTTTCTTTTTGTGTTATCTTAAATAGCTGGCTTATACATAACCATAATTCATTAAACGTTCAAAACGACGTTCTAATAAACTTTCTTTATCAAGTGTATCTAATTCTTCTAAATCATTTAAAATACGCTCTTTTAAGGCTTTAGCCATTTCATCATAATGACGATGTGCACCACCTAAAGGCTCTTGAACAATATTATCAATTAGATTTAATTCTTTTAGACGACTTGCAGTTAGCCCCATGACTTCTGCTGCGGTTGAAGCTTTTTCTGCACTTTTCCAAAGGATTGAAGCACAGCCCTCAGGAGAAATCACAGAGTAAGTACTATATTGCAACATATTAACTTTATCACCAACACCGATGGCTAAGGCACCGCCAGAACCACCTTCACCGATAACAGTACAAATAACTGGTACAGTTAACGTTGACATTTCACGTAAGTTTCGAGCGATCGCTTCAGATTGTCCACGTTCTTCAGCACCTACTCCAGGGTAAGCTCCAGGAGTATCAATAAAGGTAATAATTGGTAAGCGGAAACGTTCTGCCATTTGCATTAAACGTAATGCTTTACGATAGCCCTCAGGTGCGGGCATGCCAAAATTACGTAACACTTTGTCTTTTACTGTACGACCTTTTTGGTGACCAATAACCATTACTGGGCGTCCATCTAAACGAGCTAGCCCGCCAACAATAGCTTTATCATCAGAAAAAGCACGATCACCAGCCAATTCTTCAAATTCTGTGAAAATACGAGAAATATAGTCTAAGGTATAAGGGCGATTAGGATGGCGAGCCATACGAGAAACTTGCCATGCATCTAAATCAGCAAAAGTTTTCTTTGTTAATTCTTTACTTTTTTTCTGTAATCGTTTGATTTCATCATTAAGATCGATTTTATTATCTTTATCTGTCACAGAACGTAATGATTCGATTTTTGCCTCAAGTTCAGCAATCGGTAGTTCAAAATCTAAATATTCAGTTTGGTTTTGTTGACTCATTTTTGTTCTCAATATCCTTAACACAAAATAATAATTGCACTTTACCAGTATTTTTATAGTGGTGCAAATGTGAGACTTATTTTACGCTCTTTTGGTATAAAAATCTGTGATTTTTTATGAGGTTTATCCACTTTGACTATGAACAAATTAGCAATATAAAAAAAGCATTTCTTCGACGAATTTAGGTACAACTTCAGTTGCAGGTCCGTAATGACCAATTCTGAAAGCTGCTCGACCTTTACTAGGTTCTAGATTCAATTCAATGGTTTTAGCACCATTGAAATTAGCTTCTTGTACAAAACCTGCGGCAGGATATACATTTCCAGAGGTTCCAATAGAAATAAAATATAAACAATCGCGAATTTCTTCATTAATACGATCCATTGCCAGAGGCATTTCATTGAACCATACAATATTAGGACGCAAAGGTTGAGGAGTATGGCAACAAGTGCATTTATCTTGCGCAGTCCAGTCTTTTTCCCACGCATACACTTTGCCTGAATGCTCACAACGAAGCTCCAATAAACTACCATGCATATGAATAACGTTTTTTGAGCCTGCACGTTCATGCAAATTATCAATATTTTGTGTAACAATTAGCAGATTATTGCCGAATTTTTCTTCTAATTTTGCAAGTGCAAGATGTGCCGCATTAGGTTGAATTTTAGGATCAAATAATTTATGACGTAAACCATTATAAAATTCACGCACTAACTGAGGATTTCTGGCATAACCTTCAGGTGTTGCAACATCTTCAATATGATGTTCTTCCCATAACCCATCTTCAGAACGAAAGGTGCGGATTCCTGATTCAGCTGAAATACCCGCGCCAGTTAATACAACAATTTTAGGTAATTTTGGCATAGCTTAACTCTCAATATAAAATCAACTGTTTTATGATACTCCTATCTCAATAAAATTGGGCAATTAAATATAGATATGGATCAAAAAATTGTAGAGTAATTTAAGATTGGTAAAGTGCGGTGGCAAAGCCGAAAATTTTGGTTTTTTATAGCGCACTATTAAATTAAATAATTTTATAAAATTTCATTGCCTTTTATAGCAAAGAAAATGGCTAAGAATATTGTTATTTTTGATATTTGCCGGTATTAAACCAGTTGACATAATTTAGCTGGTCATAAAATTTTTTACCATTCCAACCTGAAAATTCAAACAAATCTCCTACTTGTGATTGATGCTCAAAACCAGGAATATAAAGTGAAGATGCAAACTCTGGATATTTTTTGTGAGTAAATATTATTTTATTTGGGAACGGCAGTGCATCAAAGGCTTGTAAGTGCTCATAAGTACAACCGTCACGATCTGTCATTAAAATAAAAAGATTATCTAAATTCATCCGTTTAGTTCGTTCTGCCCATTTACGACTTGCCTCATCTTCAGAATGGTAGTGCATAAAATGGATCGTTAGATCTTCTAATTTCCCTACAGGATAATGCTTATCGGAAGCCACAAAATTTAATTTAGCTTGCATATAATGATCAATATTTTGCAAATATTTAATAAAATCAGCAGGCTCTAAATATAAATTCACAAAAGGTGAATTAAATTTTTCGCCTAAATCATGCAAGATAAAAGCACCATTGCAATTACTGGAAATTACAGTCATATCATGGTTTGTCAGATGTTGACGATCTTTTTGATTAATGGATTGACGTAAAAATCTATTGATTGCTTTTTTTATTAAATTTTGCATGATATTTATTCTCTAGCTAATAGGGTAAAATTTTAGACTTCAATTAGGATTATTTTACTCATTATGAGATGAAATAAAAGTGCGGTCTTATTCCGCAAAATTTTCTTTTATTTTTCATATAAATACCAGCAACCGTTTGCTTGCGAAATAGATCACAAATAGAAAAGAAAAGTATAATAAAACATTTGAATTTTCTTTATTTTCCGATAGGCTAATAACATTTTTACTCATATTTGTTCAAAAACGAAAGGAAGAACGATGAAAACTATTTTAAATATTGCTGAGAAGTGGTTAGCACAAGATCCCGATAGTGAAACTCGTGCAGAATTATCTCAATTAATTGAAAAAACAAAACTAGGTGATGAACAAGCTTTAATTGAACTAGAAAGCCGTTTTGATGGACGTTTGGAATTCGGTACTGCGGGTTTACGTGGACGCTTACAAGCAGGTTCTATGGGGATGAACCGTGTTTTAGTTGTACAAGCTGCTGGCGGTTTGGCTGAATACATTAAAGGCTACGATAAACAACCATCTATTGTGATTGGTTATGATGGACGTAAAAATTCGGATGTTTTTGCTCGTGACACGGCTGAAATTATGGCTGGTGCAGGAGTAAAAGCCTATTTATTACCTCGTAAATTACCAACACCAGTGTTAGCTTATGCGATTAATCATTTAAACACTTCAGCAGGTGTTATGGTTACTGCAAGCCATAATCCTCCAGATGATAATGGGTATAAAGTTTATTTAGGTAAAGAAAATGGTGGTGGACAAATTGTTTCTCCAGCAGATAAAGAGATTGCAGCATTAATTAATAAAGTAGCGGAAGGAAGTATTGCTGATTTACCTCGTAGTCAAAATATTGTTGTTTTAGATGATGAAGTAGTGAATGCATATATTGAAAAAACAGCCGCCTTAGCAAAACAGCCATCATCTGAAATTAATTATGTTTATACGGCTATGCATGGCGTAGGCTATGAAGTTTTAAGTAAAACGCTTGAAAAAGCAGGTTTACCTCAGCCACAATTAGTGCCAGAACAAATTTATCCTGATGGCACATTCCCAACTGTGAATTTTCCAAACCCAGAAGAAAAAGGTGCATTGGATTTAGCGATTAAAGTGGCAAAAGAGAAAAATGCAGAATTCATTATTGCTAATGACCCAGATGCGGATCGTTTGGCAGTCGCTATCCCTGATGCTCAAGGCAATTGGAAAAGTTTACATGGTAATGTATTAGGTTGCTTATTTGGTTGGTATTTAGCTCAACAATATCATGCCCAAAATAAAAAGGGCGTGCTAGCTTGTTCATTAGTTTCCTCACCAGCACTAGCAGAAATTGCTAAAAAATATAATTTAGACTCTGAAGAAACCCTAACAGGCTTTAAATATATTGGTAAAGTAAAAGGGTTACTATTTGGCTTTGAAGAAGCAATAGGTTACTTAGTGGATCCGGATAAAGTCCGTGATAAAGATGGTATTTCAGCTGCCGTTATGTTCTTAGATTTAGTTCGTTACTTAAAACATCAAGGTAAAACTATTCTAGATTATATGGAAGATTTTAACCAAACCTTTGGTGCTTATGTGAGCGGACAAATTTCAATTCGTGTTAGTGATCTTAGTGAAATTTCTAAATTAATGACCGCACTTCGTAACAATTCACCAACTGAAATTGGCGGGTTTAAAGTTACACAAGCACTCGATCATTTAAAAACTGAACGCCAAAATAATATTTTGGTATTTATGTTAGAAAATGGAAGTCGCTTAATTGTACGTCCATCTGGAACAGAACCAAAAATCAAATTCTACTTAGACGCTAAAGGCAAAGATTCAGCAGATGCAGACCAAGTATTAGCAAACTTTGATGCATCAGTGAGAGCAATGCTTAGACAAGAGCAATATGGTAAACAAGATTGCTAAAAATAAAAACTAAACAAAAGCGAACAAATATGTTCGCTTTTTTTATAAACGATGCCCCTTGAACCGAAGTCCAAGGGGCAGAGCGTTGCGAGAAATTTTTCTCTTATTGTAACAACGTTTTTCATTTCGCAGTGCTATTACAACGGGAAAATAATATCTAGGCACTAGCTGAAAGTCAATATATTTTCTATTGATATTATGGTAAAAGTAGAGTCTATAATATTCAATTCTAATGAGTGTGAGAATAACGAATATGTTTAAACCATTAAACTATATTTTAGGTCTAGATTTAGGAATAGCATCTGTGGGTTGGGCTGTAGTGGAGATTGATGAGCAGGGAAATCCGCTTCGCTTAATTGATGTGGGCGTGCGTACTTTTGAGCGAGCTGAAGTAGCAAAAACAGGTGAAAGTTTGGCGTTAGCTCGTCGTTTGGCTCGTTCTTCTCGCCGTTCAGTGAAACGCCGTGCAGTGCGGATTAAAAAGGCGAAACGCTTGCTTAAAGCTGAAAATATTCTGCTTTCAGTTGATGAGATTTTACCAAACGATGTTTGGCAATTTCGTGTAAAAGGCTTAGATCATAAATTAGAACGCCAAGAATGGGCAGCAGTATTGTTACATTTATTGAAACGTCGTGGCTATTTGTCGCAACGCAAAAATGAAAGCAAACGTGAAAATAAGGAACTGGGGGCGTTGCTGTCAGGTGTATCGACCAATCATCAAATTTTACAATCTGCTGAATATCGCACGCCAGCGGAAATTGCAGTGCATAAGTTCCAAGCGGAAGATGGGCATATTCGCAATCAACGTGGGGATTATACGCACACCTTTAGCCGTTTGGATTTATTGGCGGAAATGGAATTGCTATTTCAACGTCAAACCGAATTGGGCAATCAATACACTTCTTCAAAATTATTGGAAAATTTGACCGCACTTTTAATGTGGCAAAAGCCAGCATTGACAGGTGAAGCCATTTTAAAAATGTTGGGGAAATGTACTTTTGAGCCAACCGAATGTAAAGCAGCGAAAAATAGCTACTCTGCCGAGCGTTTTGTGTGGCTGACGAAACTGAACAATTTACGCATTTTAGAACAAGGAGCGGAGCGAGCTTTAACTGATAGCGAGCGTTTTGCTTTGCTCGATCAGCCTTATAAAAAAGCGAAACTCACTTATGCTCAAGTTAGAACACTGTTGAAATTGTCTGATGAAGCAATTTTTAAAGGTGTGCGTTATCAAGGCGAAGATAAAAAAACGGTGGAAAATAAAACCACGTTAATGGAAATGAAAGCCTACCACCAAATTCGTAAGGCATTGGATGGGGCAGATTTAAAAGACGAATGGAATAGGCTTAAAAATGATTCTGCGTTGCTTGATGAAATCGGTATGGCATTTTCGCTATATAAAACCGATGATGATATTAGCCATTATTTAGGCGGTAAATTGTCTGAAAAGGTATTGAACGTGTTATTGGAAAATCTGAATTTCGATAAATTTATTCAGCTTTCACTCAAAGCCTTGCAGCAAATTTTGCCATTGATGTTACAGGGGCAACGTTATGATGAAGCGGTTTCAACAGTTTATGGCGATCATTATGGTAAAAAATCAGCAGAATCTTGCCGTTTGTTGCCTGCCATTCCAGCTAATGAAATCCGCAATCCTGTAGTGTTACGCACACTGACCCAAGCCCGCAAAGTGATCAATGCGGTGGTGCGTTTATACGGCTCGCCTGCTCGTATTCATATTGAAACAGGGCGTGAAGTGGGCAAATCCTATCAAGATCGTAAAAAACTGGAAAAACAGCAGGAAGAAAACCGCAAACAGCGTGAAAGTGCGGTGAAAAAATTCAAAGAATATTTCCCGAATTTTGTCGGCGAGCCAAAAGGTAAAGACATTTTGAAAATGCGTCTGTATGAGTTGCAACAATCGAAATGTTTATATTCAGGCAAATCATTTGATCCTAATCGCTTGTTGGAAAAAGGCTATGTGGAAGTGGATCACGCCCTGCCTTTTTCTCGTACGTGGGATGACAGCTTTAACAACAAAGTATTAGTGCTTGCCAATGAAAACCAGAACAAAGGTAATTTAACACCTTATGAATGGTTAGATGGCAAAAATAATAGTAAACGTTGGCAAGATTTTGTGGCTCGAGTACAAACTTGCTGTTTCTCTCATTGGAAAAAACAACATATTTTAAGTCATAAATTAGATGAAAAAAGCTTTATTGAACGGAATTTAAACGACACTCGTTATGTGGCTCGTTTTTTGTGTAATTTTATTGCTGATAATATGTTGTTGACGGGTAAAGGTAAACGCAAAGTGTTTGCTTCAAATGGGCAAATTACGGCGTTATTGCGTGGACGTTGGGGGTTACAGAAAGTGCGAGATGATAACGATCGCCATCATGCCTTAGATGCAGTGGTGATTGCTTGTTCAACGGTGGCAATGCAGCAAAAAATTACTCGCTTTGTGAAATATGAAGAGGGTAATGTATTTAGTGGTGAACGTATTGATCGTGAAACAGGTGAAATTATTCCTCTGCATTTTCCTACACCTTGGAAGTTTTTCAAAGAAAATGTGGAGATTCGTATTTTTAGTGAGAATCCTAAATTAGAACTTGAAAATCGTTTGCCTGATTACCCGCAATATAATCACGAATTTGTGCAACCATTGTTTGTGTCGAGAATGCCTACTCGCAAAATGACGGGACAAGGGCATGAAGTGAAATTACGTTCAGCAAGAAAGCTTGATACTACAGGAAAGAGTATTAAAAAAGAGTTTTTAACTGATCTAACGCTTAAGAATCTTGATAATATGATGAATAAAGAGCGTGAGCCAGAACTTTATCAATCACTGGTTGAACATTTTAAGAAATATGGAGATAAGCCTAAAGAAAAATTTTTTAAGAAAGGTGGTACAGAAGTTAAGTCAATTCGAATCTGTAAAACCCAAAATAAATTTGTAGATTTAGGTAATAAAACTATTGCCGATAATGGAGATATTGTTCGCACGGATCTATTTTTAAAAGGGAAAAAATACTATTTTGTTAATATCTATGCTTGGCAGGTTGCAGAAGATATTTTGCCAAGAGAGACAACAACAGGAGATTTATTGGACGATTCTTATATATTCCAATTTAGCTTGTTTAAGAATGATGTATTAGAGATTTCTCACCCTGAAGATGAAAATAAAAGCGTTTTTGTTTATTTTATTCGTCCAGATGATGAAAGAAGATGGATTTTAAAATTTCATGATAACGCTAAAATTCCGAACATATATGGAAAAAAAGATGAAACTTCTATTCGTTTAAGTATTCAAGGGCAAAAATTTATTCGTAAATACCAAGTCGATGAACTTGGTAAAAATATCCGCCCTTGTCGTCCAACTAAACGACAAAATGTACGTTAATTCAATCCCCACACTTTTACGAGTGTGGGGATTTTTGTATTTAAGGAATAATCTATGACTTGGCGTAGTATTTTAATTAGCAAAGGTGGAAAATTATCTTTGCAACAAAATCAAATGTTAATTCAGCAAGAGGGCAATGAGTTTACTGTGCCGTTGGAAGATATTGCGATTGTGGTGGTGGAAAGTCGGGAAACCGTGATTACCATTCCGTTATTGTCTGCTTTTGGATTGTATGGCATTACGCTTTTAACTTGTGATGAGCAATTTTTGCCTTGTGGGCAATGGTTGCCGTTTAATCAATATCATCGGCAATTAAAAACGCTAAAATTACAGCTAGATGCGAGTTTGCCACAGAAAAAACAACTATGGCAGGCGATTGTACAGCAGAAAATCCGTAATCAAGCCAGTGTGCTGAAAATTTGCAAATTTCAGATAGAATCTGACCGCTTATTGAAAATGGCTGAACAAGTGAAATCTGGCGATAAGGAGAATTTAGAGGCTCAAAGTGCGGTCATTTATTTTCAAACTTTATTTGGTAAAGGATTTAAACGTACGGAAGATGAAAATGCAGTAAACAGTGCCTTAAATTATGGCTATACGGTTATGCGTTCGGCTGTGGCTAGGGCGTTAGTACTGTATGGCTGGTTACCGCAAATTGGCTTATTTCATCGCAGTGAACTCAATGCCTTTAATTTATCCGACGATTTTATCGAACCATTTCGTCCATTGGTAGACTTGCTTGTGGTTAAGCTCGCCAATGAAGATAAACTCTCCTTTCATTTATCACCTACGTTAAAACAGTGTTTAATTAAGGTGCTGAATTATCAGCTACTGTTTAAACAAGAAAAAGTTAATGCTTTAACGGCAATAGATCGAACGGTAAGTTCTTTACAAGCTGCTCTGATAAGTAGAAATAGTGATTTGCTAAAATTACCTGGAATTTTACCACTTGCGGAGCATCAATATGAGTGAGAATGTTTTTATGCGTATGATTGTGTTATTTGATTTGCCTGTCACAACCAAGGCAAAAATGCGTGCCGCCAACCAGTTTCGTCAATTTTTACTGAAAGATGGCTACCAAATGTTGCAACTTTCCATTTACACACGTCTTGTGCGAGGTCGTGATTCAATGGAAAAACATCATAAACGATTAGTCGAACATTTGCCTGAAGAAGGAGCAATTCGCTGTATCTCCATCACAGAAAAGCAATTTGCCAATATGGAAATTCTAGTTGGTGAGAAAAAACTGCAAGAAAAAAAGGTTAATTCCAACCAACTTTTGCTGTTTTAGTGTTATTTTTTATGTAAGAAAAAAGCCTTGAAACGCTGTATCTCAAGGCTTTTTAACATCCCTATTATAGCACTGCGAAATGAAAAAGGGAGCTACAACCAATGTAGCCCGTTTATGTTTTCCAGACCTATTATAGCACTGCGAAATGAAAAAGGGAGCTACAACATGGAACTGTATGCTAATGTAGTGCCATCGATTATAGCACTGCGAAATGAAAAAGGGAGCTACAACAAGTATGGATTTATTAGCAGCCCTGATATTATTATAGCACTGCGAAATGAAAAAGGGAGCTACAACGAGGGTTTAATGATCTTACCTTATGATGTGATTATAGTACTGCGAAATATAACACTTGTATTATTAAACGTAATTTTTTGACTTATTATTAAAAAGTAAATTACTTGATATAGGTTTTATTTAAATATTCGAGAAAAATTATTTTCAATATAACAAAAATAAGCCCTAAAAAGGGCTTATTTTAATAAAGTTTATTCCCACTCAATCGTTGCTGGTGGTTTTCCGCTGACATCATACACTACGCGGGAAATGCCGCTGACTTCGTTGATGATTCGGTTGGAGATTTTGCCTAATAAATCATACGGCAAGTGTGCCCAATGTGCGGTCATAAAGTCGATGGTTTCTACTGCACGTAGGCTGACAACCCAGTCATATTTACGACCATCGCCCATTACGCCGACGGATTTTACTGGTAGGAATACAGTAAAGGCTTGGCTCACTTTGTAGTACCAGCCTGAATTGTAGAGTTCCTCGATGAAAATCGCATCTGCTTTACGTAATAAATCACAGTATTCTTTTTTGATTTCGCCTAGCACACGCACACCTAAGCCTGGGCCTGGGAATGGGTGGCGGTTTAGCATTTCTGCTGGCAAGCCTAACGCCAAGCCGATTTTGCGAACTTCGTCTTTGAACAATTCACGTAATGGCTCAACTAAGCCGAGTTTCATATAATCTGGTAAGCCACCAACGTTGTGGTGTGATTTGATTACGTGGGCTTTGCCCGTTTTACTTGCGGCAGATTCAATCACATCAGGGTAAATTGTGCCTTGAGCCAGCCATTTCACGCTGGTGAGTTTTTTGCTTTCGTCATCAAATACATCAACAAACACTTTGCCGATAGTTTTGCGTTTTGCTTCAGGCTCATCAATGCCTTTTAAAGCGTCTAAGAAACGCTCTTCTGCATTCACACGAATGATGTTCAAGCCGAATTTGTCGCCAAACATTTCCATTACTTGATCGCCTTCGTTTAAGCGGAGTAAGCCGTTATCCACGAACACGCAGTGCAAGTTTTTGCCGATAGCACGGTGTAATAACAGTGCAGTTACGGAGGAATCTACGCCGCCTGACAAGCCTAAAATCACTTCATCATTGCCTACTTGTTCTTTAATGCGAGCTACTGCATCTTCAATAATGTTTTCAGGTGTCCAGTTACGCTCACAGCCACAGATATTCACTACGAAATTAGTTAACAATGCTAAGCCACTTTTGGTATGAGTCACTTCTGGGTGGAACTGCACACCATAGAAATGGCGGCTTTCATCTGACATTGCTGCAATCGGACAAGTTGGCGTAACACCTGTAACTTGGAAGCCAGTAGGTAAGCGAGTCACTTTATCACCATGGCTCATCCAAACATCTAATTTTGGATCGCAAGCGGTCACATCATCATTTAATTTTTCAAATAATTTGTCCGCACTTTGTAGTTGAACCGATGCATAACCAAACTCACGATGATCGGACGTTTCAGTTAAACCGCCCAACTGCATTGCCATGGTTTGCATACCGTAGCACACGCCAAGCACAGGTACGCCAGCGTTAAACACATATTCAGGGGCTCGTGGGCTATTGTCTTCAGTGGTGCTTTCTGGACCACCCGAAAGAATAATCCCCGTTGGGTTAAATTCACGGATTTGCTCTTCCGTGACATCCCACGCCCAAAGCTCGCAATAAACCCCAATTTCACGCACACGGCGTGCTATCAGCTGCGTATATTGTGAGCCAAAGTCTAAAATTAAAATTTTATGATTGTGAATGTTGTTCATTGGTTTTCTCTTTAAGTAAATCATTTCTCTGAATTTTCACATCCAGAGGTATCAAGAACTTGTAATCCTTCTTTTTTATAGATTGCAAATTTGCCTTGTCGGCAACTAGCACCAAAAATATTTTGAAACTGCTTAGTTGGCTTTCCTTCAGCAATTAAATATAGATCGCCACGTTCATCTGTCATTTGTTTTTTGATGACCCAATTATTTTTTTGTAAGGCTTTCAGTACGCTTTCTTGGGACTGGCCTTCATACATATCAGGCACGCCACTGGATGACCAATCATTTGCACAAGCTGAAATCATAAATACCACTGAAAGTAAAATTAATTTTTTCATTTGATTTATTCTCCTAACTAAATATACAAGTGCTTAAATTTATTCAAAATTTTATAAAATCTAACCGTTTGTATTATAGCTTAGCCCATACGGTAGTTTGGTGCTTCTTTAGTAATGGTTACATCGTGAACATGGCTTTCTTTGATGCCTGCACCGCTGATTCGCACAAATTGGGCTTTGGTGCGAAGTTCTTCGATGGTGGCACAGCCTGTTAAGCCCATACAAGAACGCAAGCCACCCATTTGTTGGTGGATAATTTCTTTTAAGAAACCTTTGTAAGCAATGCGGCCTTCAATGCCTTCTGGTACTAATTTGTCAGCGGCGTTGTCCGACTGGAAATAACGGTCTGACGAGCCTTTGCTCATTGCCCCTAAAGATCCCATTCCACGGTAAGATTTGAATGCTCTGCCTTGGTAAAGTTCGATTTCACCCGGAGCTTCTTCCGTGCCGGCGAACATTGAGCCCACCATTACACAGCTTGCACCTGCCGCAATCGCTTTAGAAATATCGCCTGAGTAGCGAATACCGCCATCAGCAATCACAGGAATACCACGATCTTTTAATGCTTCAGCAGCTTCTGCAATAGCCGTAATTTGTGGCACGCCCACGCCTGTCACGATACGAGTAGTACAGATTGAACCAGGGCCAATACCTACTTTCACCGCACTTGCACCAGCGTCAGCAAGAGCAATTGCCCCTTCAGCAGTAGCGATGTTTCCCGCTACAATTGGTAAATTAGGATATTTAGCACGAGTTTCACGCACACGTTGTAACACACCTTCGGAGTGACCGTGTGAGCTGTCAATTAAAAGTACGTCTACGCCCGCAGCAACTAATGCCTCAATACGCTCTTCATTACCAGGGCCCGCGCCAACAGCAGCGCCCACACGTAAGCGACCGAATTCATCTTTACAAGCATTAGGTTTTTGTTCCGCTTTTTGGAAGTCTTTTAGGGTAATCATACCTTTTAATTTGAATGCATCATCAACAACTAATACTTTTTCAATACGGTGTTGGTGCATTAATTCAAAAATTTCTTCACGAGCAGCACCTTCTTTAACGGTAACAAGGCGTTCTTTAGGTGTCATAACATCAGCAACTAATGTATCTTTGTCGCTCACAAAACGTGTATCACGGCCAGTTACGATTCCTACTAAATCACCATTTTCAGTGGTAACAGGATAACCTGCAAATTTATTTTCTTTCACCATTTCTGCCAATTCGCCTAATGTTGCAGTCGGACGAACAGTAACAGGGCTAGAAACAATACCACTTTCAAATTTTTTCACTTTACGCACTCGGTCTGCTTGGCGTTCAATAGACATATTTTTATGGATAAAACCGATGCCACCTTCTTGTGCTAAAGAAATAGCTAGTTTTGCTTCAGTAACTGTATCCATTGCCGCTGATAACATAGGAATGTTTAAACGAATGGTTTTGGTTAATTGAGTAGAAAGGTCCGCGGTATTTGGAAGCACAGTTGAGTGTGCAGGGACGAGAAGAACGTCATCAAAAGTGAGGGCTTCTTGTTTGATTCGTAACATTGCAATATCTCTCTTTGTTATAAGGTTAAGTTAAAAAATATTGCGGACGTATTATACAGGGTTCAAAATCATTTGAAAATAAAATTTAAAAAAAATTCAGTTTCTGTTAAAAGTATGATACAAAGATAAATTAAATTTTTACTGAGGGAATTTATGTCTACCTTATTAGAAGTTTTAGCGGATGGGCAGCCACATTCTTTTGAAGAACTTACCGCACTTTTAAACCTTTCAAAAATAGACTTACTCGATCAACTTGAAACATTACAATTTCAAGGTCTCCATTTTCATAGTTCATTAAATGATGTTCAATTAATTCCTCAATTAGATTTATTAGATCAACACCGTTTATCTGAGGCATTAAAACCAAGCAATGTGATTATTAAACCGATTATTGATTCGACTAATCAATATATTATTGAACATTTGGATGAATTAAAAAAAGGCGATTTATGTTTATCTGAACACCAGACCGCTGGGCGAGGTCGAAGAGGTCGTCAATGGCTATCACCTTTTGCCGGTCAGTTAATTATGAGTTTTTATTGGACCTTTGATCCTAGAAAATCTTTAGATGGGTTAAGCCTTGTGATTGGTATGGCGATTGCGGATGCATTAAAAAGTGCGGGGGCAAATGCAATAAATTTAAAATGGCCCAATGATCTTTATTTATCGGGGCGTAAATTGGCGGGAATTCTAATTGAAATTGCTAATCGAAAAAATGGCTTATTAAATGTAATTGTTGGAATCGGTATTAATTTGTCTTTGCCTAAACAAGAGCATCTGATTGATCAACCTTGGGCAGAATTATGCGAATCTCTACCGCACTTAGATCGCAATCAATTAGTTATTCAGGTTGTTAATAAACTATATCAGTATTTAGACCAGTTTGAACGGGATGGAATTGACGAAACTTTTCGTAAAAAATGGAGTGAAATGGATTTTGCTATTAATGAACTCGTTAATGTTATTACGGATAAACAGATTATTGTTGGAGTCAATCAAGGCATTGATGAGAGAGGTTACATTGTTATTAAAACAGAATCTGGCGAAATCATGAAATTTAATGGCGGTGAAGTGTCGTTGAGAAAAGGTAGTTAGCTACTATATTATAGAGAATTAAAAGTGCGGCGGAATTTTAAAAAATTTTACCGCACTTTTTATTGAAGATTAGATAACTTTTTGGATCAATGCAGAAACATCACTCGGGAAAGTTTGAGTTTTAGCCATATCTTCAATTTGTTGTGCCGTATAACTATTAGCGTTATACACCACAACAATGCTGGTATCATCTTTTTGTAAATAATATGTTTCACCAAATTTAGTATAACGAGTTGCGCCTATGCTGATAATCGCTTGTTTAGGATAGTTAGCCAAAGCGATTAATTCAGCAATATTATTCATTGGTCCCTGATCTGGCTGAATATTCATACGATCTATCATCCAATTAAGTAATTTTTCGTGAAAATAACTATAGCCAGTCACAGGGCTATCCACGCCATATACATTAGTTTCACCATTACGTTCGTGAAAACAGGCAATATGATATTGATCTACTTCGCATCCTGTTTTAAAACTTGTTAATGGGAATAAAGTGTTTGATAGACCTTTAGTATTTGCCCCCCAGTTTTTCTTTTCACAAATCTTATTTGCATTTGGACGACGAATAGAACAGTCATTATAAGCACCAAATGCACAGGGTATTAAATTAACCACTTTATTATTTTCATAGACGATATCAAATAGAATCGCCAATTCAGGTTCAATTTGAAGATTATCTGAGTCACTACCAGGGTGGGACAGCGTATCTGAACTTAAAGGATAAATGGATAAGAAACCTGCTTTTTCAGAAGGCACATAAAAAGGGAAGATTGCTTTAGGTTGGATTTTTTCATCAGTTTTTACAGCAACAAAGTCCGCAGCTTCTCCTGCTTGCTCTAAATGGCCAGCAAAATTCCCAGCTACACCTAAGCCAATAATATTTCTATATTTCATTTCTTATACCTATTATAAAGTAAATAATGAATTACTTTACTGGTAATCTGTGCACAAAACAATCTAAATTGGTTGATTAATATGCAAAAGCAAAAAAAATTTTAAATTTTTGAAAAAAGCGCTTGCAAAGGTTTCTGAAATCCCTATAATACGCAGCACACAACGACGCACTGTTGTGAAACGATAAGAAAACACTGTGCGTCGTTATTTTTTGCTCTTTAACAATTTATCAGACAATCTGTGTGGGCACTTGTAAGATTTGGTTTTGAAAAAAATATGAAGTCTTAAGGTGCTGAACAAAGTTAATTTAATTAGCGATTAAAGTCAGTATTTTGAGCGATTAAACTTTTTAAATTGAAGAGTTTGATCATGGCTCAGATTGAACGCTGGCGGCAGGCTTAACACATGCAAGTCGAACGGTAGCACAGGGGAGCTTGCTCCCTGGGTGACGAGTGGCGGACGGGTGAGTAATGCTTGGGAATTTGGCTTATGGAGGGGGATAACTACGGGAAACTGTAGCTAATACCGCGTAATGTCTACGGACTAAAGGGTGGGACTATTTGGCCACCTGCCATGAGATGAGCCCAAGTGGGATTAGGTAGTTGGTGGGGTAAAGGCCTACCAAGCCGACGATCTCTAGCTGGTCTGAGAGGATGACCAGCCACACTGGAACTGAGACACGGTCCAGACTCCTACGGGAGGCAGCAGTGGGGAATATTGCACAATGGGGGGAACCCTGATGCAGCCATGCCGCGTGAATGAAGAAGGCCTTCGGGTTGTAAAGTTCTTTCGGTGATGAGGAAGGCAAGTATTTTAATAGAATACTTGATTGACGTTAATCACAGAAGAAGCACCGGCTAACTCCGTGCCAGCAGCCGCGGTAATACGGAGGGTGCGAGCGTTAATCGGAATAACTGGGCGTAAAGGGCATGCAGGCGGTTGTTTAAGTGAGGTGTGAAAGCCCCGGGCTTAACCTGGGAATTGCATTTCAGACTGGACAGCTAGAGTACTTTAGGGAGGGGTAGAATTCCACGTGTAGCGGTGAAATGCGTAGAGATGTGGAGGAATACCGAAGGCGAAGGCAGCCCCTTGGGAATGTACTGACGCTCATATGCGAAAGCGTGGGGAGCAAACAGGATTAGATACCCTGGTAGTCCACGCTGTAAACGATGTCGATTTGGGGATTGGGCAATAAGCTTGGTGCCCGAAGCTAACGTGATAAATCGACCGCCTGGGGAGTACGGCCGCAAGGTTAAAACTCAAATGAATTGACGGGGGCCCGCACAAGCGGTGGAGCATGTGGTTTAATTCGATGCAACGCGAAGAACCTTACCTACTCTTGACATCCAAAGAATCCTGTAGAGATACGGGAGTGCCTTCGGGAGCTTTGAGACAGGTGCTGCATGGCTGTCGTCAGCTCGTGTTGTGAAATGTTGGGTTAAGTCCCGCAACGAGCGCAACCCTTATCCTTTGTTGCCAGCGACATGGTCGGGAACTCAAAGGAGACTGCCAGTGATAAACTGGAGGAAGGTGGGGATGACGTCAAGTCATCATGGCCCTTACGAGTAGGGCTACACACGTGCTACAATGGTGCATACAGAGGGAAGCGAGCCTGCGAGGGGGAGCGAATCTCAGAAAGTGCATCTAAGTCCGGATTGGAGTCTGCAACTCGACTCCATGAAGTCGGAATCGCTAGTAATCGCAAATCAGAATGTTGCGGTGAATACGTTCCCGGGCCTTGTACACACCGCCCGTCACACCATGGGAGTGGGTTGTACCAGAAGTAGATAGCTTAACGGAAACGGGGGCGTTTACCACGGTATGATTCATGACTGGGGTGAAGTCGTAACAAGGTAACCGTAGGGGAACCTGCGGTTGGATCACCTCCTTACCGAAGACCGACTTGCACGTGCTCACACAGATTGTTTGATAGAAAG